>JBBRYQ010000019.1:0-72027 GCA_038237425.1 Verrucomicrobiales bacterium | reverse complement strand
CTTTTACGGGGCTATATCAACCTTCAAGCGTTTGCGAAACGCCCTGTGGCCTGCGTGATTCCCTGTGTACGCTTCAATCATGTTGTTTCCCCATCCTCGGGCCTCTATGTCAGCCTCCGGGTTCATGTTGTTAACGCGGTGACTTCCGCGAATTTCTAATGGGTTAGCTAACATAACTGCAACACTCGGTAGTTTCTACTGGCTAGGTTTTGAAACAACAGGTCTTTCACCTGATAAGAAGCGCCTTGCTTGGCTCGGCGCACAACGTCCAGCCCGACCTGCCGCTTGAAGACCAGCCCGATTTCAACTTGTTCTGGGAGCATCTCGACGGAACGGTCAGTCCACACGTCTCCGGGCGTCGGATGATCTGCGGTCACACCCGGCAGACATCGGGCCTACCGCTGGATCTGGGCCACGCGGTCTGCATTGATACTAACGCTTGTGGCGGCGGTTGGCTCACCTGTCTGGAAACCGGCACCGGAATCTATTGGCAGGCAAATCAGGAAGGGGAGTTGCGACGAGGTTGCTTGAAACCAGGGACGCCCCACGCGTGATGAGTGAATCTAATTGGTCGGTCTATATCCTCCGCTGTGGCGACGGCTCGCTCTACACCGGGATCGCAACCGATGTGGATAGACGTTTCGGGGAGCACGTTTCGCAAGGGCCGAAGACGGCAAAATATCTGCGCGGGCGGCTGCCGCTGGAGATTGTCTATCGCAAGGAAATCGGCAGCCGCTCCGAGGCGAGCAAGGAAGAGCTGAGGATCAAGCGGATGGGAGTGAAGGGGAAGATTGAGCTTGTGAATGGCGGTTGATTGCGACAACCAAGGTCCATGGCCGGGGTAGCAGGAACCCGAAACCCACGAACACCTCCGTGACACATCATGGGGCTTGCTGCAGGAACACAGGGTTCCGCTCAATTCTCTCTTTTCAGCTTCACATCGAAAACCGGATCCTCCACTCCCCACACCTGGTTGAAAAATGAAGTCAACGCGTTGAGAGCCTGCTTCTGAGTCGAGTAAGAGCAACCCTTGTCATCCACCACGGATGCCAGAAAACGATTGGCCGTCTCCAGCCGCCTCATTTCACTTTCACTGCCTGCGAACGTGGCAAAGCGCGCCGCCCATCCAAGGTAACATTCTATCGTGCGCCGAGCCAAACCGCGCCTCGTTCCCGCCGACCGGACCGCCGTTCTGGCCCATTCAGCCAGGCTCCGGTGATCCGTATTCTCGATCGCACAGGCGTCCAACCAGTTCAGATACCACTTGATGGCATCCTCCCACTGCTCCAGTTGCCTGGGCTTCCTTGGCCTACCCTGCGGCACCACTTCTTTCCGCCAAAATGCCTCGGTCGAATCACGACCCGCTTCAAGGCCGCAACGCAACCGGAAATTTTCAAACCACTCCAGAACCAGCAGAAACAACGTCCGTTCAGCCTCCGTGAGGCCACGGAACTTCGAAAGATCATTTCTCCAGCAGTGGCGAGTTCTGTTGACAGGCATGACGGATAGAAAAGCCATCCCGCCCCAACGCCAATCCCAAAAATGCGAATCGCGACAATCTCCGGGATCTGTAGCGTGGGTCACATCCACGGGACGGTGAGCGAGCCTGCTAACGCCCCTACCGGGATGGCGGCGAGGAGTGTACTGACGGACTCTGCGGTGGAACCGGATTTCAACTTCCGGGTTTCTGGGAATGGCTTGCCGATTGTCTCTCGGCATGATCGCTGGAGTTTAGGGCCTCGGCAATGGCCTCGCGGCCTGGGATCCGGTGCGACGTTGGCTTATTGTGCTTGTTGGATTGCTGGGTAAACTCGCGGGATTGGTCGGTTTTGCTTTCGCACTGGCGGAAGGGTCGTTCACGCTGCGCGCGGGTTTTGCCATTCTCACCAACAACCTCATCGTGTGGATGTTCCTTATCTCTGTTGTTTCGGCAGGTATGGCAGAACCATCGATATGCCCAATCAAGTTCCAAATCCGTGCTATGATCACTACTCTCGATCTCATTCACCTGACGTCCTCCGTGGGGTTTTGTACACTGTTGTGGATGGTGCAGCTAGTCGTTTACCCGCAAATGGCGAGTGTCCGAGAAGAGGATTTCAGCGAATACCACGCAAGGCACACTCGCTCAATCATGTGGCTGGTCGGTCCCTTGTTTTTTGCTGAGGGCCTCTCCGCCGCTGCTTCATTTTGGCTCGGGTGGAAAGCGCAACTTTGGGGACAGGGGGCTTCGGTGCTCCTTTTTGCCGCCAACTCCGCCCTCACCTTTCTTTGGTTTGTGCCCGCGCATGTCCGCCTCGCGAGCGGAAAGAATGAACACCTGCTCCAGCGACTCGTCTCAATGAACCGATGGCGCACTGCCTTATCCTCGGCGCGCGTCTTGGTCGTGATCGGGTTGGTAGGGTAAGCTTCAATTTTGGTTGAGGAAAAGATCGAGACTAGAAATTGAAACCGGATGGAAATTCATGCTCTGTCGCCCCATTCCCCCAAAGTAAAAATCCAGCCGCTACCCGTGAATGCGGCGGATCAGATAATCCGCCGTCATAACGACTGGATCTTCGCCCAGCAGATCAGACGCCCGGGGGTGCAAGCTGGACACAGGATTGAGGTCGATGAAGACAGGCTCTCCATCGCTGTCCAAGAGATACTCGACCGCTCCCAGCTCCATCCCAGCGATGCTTGCGATCCGGAGGCTGGGGCGTGTGATGGTGGCCGGTAGATCCCTTTCACAGCTGAGGATCACTGTGGAGTCGGCATGGGCGAGGCAGTAGTTGTAATCCCCCGGGATGAGCGGCGTATGCGCACCGTAAAGGATCCGGTCGCCAAGGATTTCGATGCGATGGACACAGCCATCCACAGCGGTGATGTGTTCTTGCTCGATCCATCCATCGGCTGATGTGAACAAGGAATCGGGGGCGTTTTCATTCGCGCCCAGTTCGAAGATGCCCTTGCCGAATCCTCCGGCGGTCGGCTTGAGAAGCACCGGGATCCCTGGCAACGCGCGCCCACCCGGAATCGCTGCGCGGGTTTGCGGTGTCCTCACACCGCATTGCTGGAATAAACCCCATTGGGCCAGCTTGCTGTGGCCGATGCGGTAGCAATCGGCACCATTGATGACGGTTCGTCCCATCCGCGCCCACTCAGCGAAGGCATCTTGGAACGCCATTGCACGCTGAGGCATTTTGCCCATCAGGCCGGAGGAAACGCGGTTCACGATCATGCCGGTGTCCGCCACCGCATCCGGCTCTTCGGCAACAACGATACGTGCCCCGGCGTCCTCCAACGCCCTTACCAGAGGCCGCACCCAAACCGGGATGTCCGTGAAAATCGAAATCGTCATGACGGAAGATGCTGCAGATGGGTCGCCGAGCAAACGAGGTCTGCTATGCGTGGCGTTTTCCTCGCCAGCGTAGCGACTGTAAATTGAGTGGATTCAGGTCAATAGCCTCGCTCGCTACGGATTCAGCAAGGCTAACAGCACTCTGCAAAATTGCATCGCTAGCACAACGATATGCAGGCCGAAGGGAAATATGGTCATACCAACACCCGCCACACGCTGCATCCAGCATCACACGCTGGAAGCAGTGATCATTGCGTATTGGCCATTCTCGTTTCACGGCCAAGGCCGGTAGCGTTTGCTTAGTGAGTTCAAGCCACCTTGCCTCCAGAGCCGAGCGTTCCTCGAGCGACGGTTTGCTCGTCATCTGATTTTTCTGATTTATGTCAGGGAACATCGGGTCGTGGCTGGTGAAAGTTTTTTGCATTTGAATCAGGTCGCGCGGCGGAATGAAAACGTAGAGTTCGGCGAAGGCTGAATCGAAGATAGGGCTGTTTTAACAAGATCTATTTTTGCCAATCAACATCCGTATCATCGGGCGATCGCTTGATGCTTTGTCTTGCCACCATACGCTGGGTTTTTCCAATCAGTCGCACAAGCAAGCGCCCTTCTTGAAGACTTTCGCGGTTTTGCCAGGCCTTCTCAAAATCGAGTTCAGGAATGTGGGTGTAAAACTCCAGACGATACGGACGGCAGGGTAGGACGAATTGGGTTTCTGGAGCTGCTAGTTGCTCTGGTTTGATGCCATGCATTGGCGTGCCAAAAATTTCAAGCGCACGGAACAGTCGTTTTCCATTATCCAAAGTGGGCTTGATCCAAAATTCAATGTCGGTGCTGAATGTTAGCCGACCTCGTTCTTTCAACGTAAAACCGTCGGCAAGCAAGTAACTTACGTCACATTCTTGCAGGCTTATGAGCAGTTTTTTGAGTTTGGCAGGAAGCATGGGAAGAGGGATTTTTTTTCGGTAAAAAGTTAAAATCGTTTGGTGGTGCTCAGGCGGGCATTCGTTTTAGCAGCGTCTCCTGTATGCGAGCAAGATGGATTGGCATCGCTTAATCCTGCTTCAACTCCAGATCCGGGATGTGGGTAAAACTGATGCGCATCGGTGCATCGTCGCGGCTATCCTGCACGCTGCCGAAATACACCGCGCTGCGTCCGTAGCAGGCACGCAGCTTGTCGAGGGTAGTAACTTAGGCTCAACACGTTCCTTGTTGTCAGTCCCGGCAGCCCCGCAGAGGATAGCCCCGTCCCATGAGTTCCCACCTTTCAAACTCTCTGGTCCTCGACGGCTACCGCTTGATCCGTTTCCTCGGTCGCGGTGGATTCGGTGAGGTTTGGCTGTGCCAGTCCGTGTCCATGGGCGACTACCGGGCGCTCAAGTTCATCCCGATCACCCATGCGGATCTGTTGGAAAAGGAATACGATGCGCTGCTCCATTACCGTCGGGCGGCGGCCCAATTGCGCTCGCCCCACTTGGTTCCCATCGAGCATGTGAACCGCAATGACGCCGGCCTCTACTACGTGATGCCTCTGGCGGACGGCGGTGCGGCGGCCGATGATCCCTCAGATTCTGCCTGGGTGCCTGCGAGTCTGGCAGCGATGATCCACGAACGGGCTGCAATGCCGACGTGGTTTTCCAGCCGGGAAATCGTTGCTCTGATCCGACCGATTCTCGAAGCGATGCAAACTCTGTGCGACGCCGGGCTCGTCCACCGCGACGTGAAACCGGAAAACATCCTCTTTTTCAACGGCCAGCCCTGCCTCGGCGACATTAGCCTGCTCGGCGCGGATGCGTCTGCGATCACCCGGCGCGGCACTCCGGGATACGCCACCCCCTCGTGGTATGTCGGCGGGCACCCGGACATGTATGGCATCGCCGCCACGTTGTTCACTCTGCTCACCGGAAACGCACCGGATAAAATGGGGCGCGCTGCCTTCATCTGGCCACCGCAGGGTGAGCATTCCGTGAATGAGGTTGAACGCGGCGAATGGAAGCGACTTCACGCCGTGATCCGCCGGGCCTGCGAGGAGAAAGTTTCCGAGCGTTTTCTCGATTTTCGGATGATCGCAGATGCGCTTGAAAAAAATCGACGCACTCATCCGAAGTTGCCGAGAATCCTCGCTACCAGTCTAGCATTAGCCGGGGTGGCGGCAGGCACGTTGGTGGCCGCATTCCGCAGCAAACAACCGGATGTCCAAGATCCGACAGGAAAAAAAGACGTCACTCACAATCCTCTACCCACACTCACCCAGGAGCAAACCGCCGACTATCAGGCGCTTGCGGGCATGATCCAAGGATACATTGGCGATGGCCAATACGCCAACGCCCTTGCGAGTGTGGAAACCCTGCTTGCCACCTACCCTCAATCCCGCACCCAGCCCGCCTATTCCATCGCCCGTGCGATGGCTCTCCGAGGGCTCGGCCGTGTCGAAGAGGCGAAGGAGGAACTCCGGAAAGAGGTGCATCTGTCTCCTCAAATCCCCCCGATGGCCGCCCGTAAAGGCTTGTGGGAGGAATTCGGCGATCTGCCATCCGCCGAACAGGATTTGACCCGGGTCCTCGACAAGTTCGGCCCAAACACCTTCGTCCTGTTTCTGCGGGCCGACGTGCGCGCGCAGCGGGGAGATTTCCCTGGAGTGCTCGCCGACAAACAAACCGCCTATGCGTGCAATCCCAAGGACGAATCCGAGCAGAAGCGCTTGGTCAGCACCATGTGGGCCCCCTTGGAAAGCAAGTATCCCGGCTATGCGGACTACTTGAAAACAGCAGCCGCCGACGAGAAATCTTCGGAACCGATGGATCGGACATTGGCCAAAGATTCCCCGCTGTTGAAATCCCTGGATGATATTTTGCGAGACTACGGTGCGGATGTGGCGACCACTACGCCGGCTGCGGTCGATGCCACGAACGAGATCACGCGCTCGCTCTGGAATGCTTTCCAACGGGGCGACGACCACCTGGCGCTTTCACTACTCGATCAAATTCACCAGGAGCACCCCGCCTTGGCTGACGACCCGCGGCACTCGGTTTTCAAAGCGCTTTTGTTGCAGCGTCTATTACGCAACGACGATTCGAACAAAGAACTCTCACGTCCCTGCAATGCGGTCTTGGATCCCACACACGCCGCAGTCCGCGCACGGTTTCTGATCGCCCTCGGAAAAGGCCGTGATGCGGAGGCCCTTCTCTCGCAGATGATTGCGGCCGTTCCCTCAACGGAGGACGAGTATGGATCCAGCTCCATGCCATTGCTCGCCGTCCGTGCGGAAATCCGCTCTTCGCTCGGTGACTATGCCGGGGCATTGGCGGACCGTCACACTGCGGAATCCCGAGTTCCGCCCGAGCCACCCGCTGGCGAAAACGTGGAACTGTCGATCGATCGCTATTCCGAAAGCCGCCAACGCACTGAAATCCAAGAGGCCTGGGCAGCCATCGAAGCCAGCTTTCTTGGCTATGCGGACTACGTGAAAACGCATCCCGGAAAATAATTTCACTTTCCGGGGGAGATTTGTCCTCGCGCTCCGAATGAGGGATTGGACGCAGGTGATCCTCTTCATCCCGCTGCACGCCCCGCGTCCGTCTTCCACCGGCAAAACGCTCACGGTCGCAAGCAGCGACGGAAACCAAATCACCGACGTCAAAATCAACGGCTCGCCCGTCATCGTCGGCATCAACGCCTACATCAAACCCGAGCGGTAAAAGCTGAGAAGCCGAAATGAGCCAGAGGACAGCGCAATCCGCAGCCCTCTGGCTCTTCTGCCTTTTAGGCCTTCGACATCCAGACCTTTGACCTCTCATCCCCAACCAACTCCTCATCCCATGAACCTCACCATCCCCATCTTCCACATTTCCGCCGCCCGCAAGCTCCTCACCCGACTCCGCTTCGAGCGCTTCACCCTGCCGGTTCTCACCCATGTGCTCGCCACCATCGATGCCGCCGGACTCACCCTGGCAGTCACCGATCTGAACCACTGGTTGGAAACCCGCGTTACGGCCATCCTCGGGCCGCTCGCCTCCGGACGTTTCCTCATCCCTGCCGATGCCCTCAAGGCTGCCGCCCGTGGTGACAAAGGAAGCTCTGCGCACTTCGCCTACGCGGAAACCGCGGATGGGAGCACGCTGACACTCACCACGTCATGCTGCGGACCGTCCGTTAAGTCTGTCTATCATCTGGTCACGATAGTGGAGGACTTCCCTGCTCCCCCCTTCGTCCAAGGACGAATCATGGCCATGCCCAAGGAAACCTTCGCCGCCCTCGCGATCGTCGCCGGGTGCGCCTCCACCGATGTCACTCTCTACGTGCTCAACGGCGTGCATTTCACACCGGAGAACGCCGGCATGCTGATCGCCACGGACGGACGCAGACTGGCCGGCGCACCCGCCCGTGTTCCCGGTCGGCCGTTCACTCCTGCCAGCCCCGCCGCACATGTGCTCGTCCACCCCGACTTCAGCACCCGCGACGCAGCAGTCCTGCAAACGGACGATGGCGACGAGGACAAAGGCACCCACATCCAGTTCCGCTCCGGTCTTCACACAATCATCGCCAAGACCATCGAAGGTCACTACCCAAACTATCGAAACGTGATCCCCTGTTGCCTCCCCGAATCCGTTACAATCCCTGAAACCAACAAGGCCGCACTCATCGCGTGGCTGCGATCGTTGAAAGGAAAGTCGAACTCCGTGCGCCTGACATGGGAAACACCGTACCGCCTCACCCTGACCCACCGCGACTACGAAACTGTGGGCGCGACCATCGCGGTGCCCGTCATTACCGAGGGCCAACCACCCGAGATCGCCTTTGACCCGAAGTATCTGTCAGACGCCCTCGAAATAGGAACCACTCTGCGCCTGGTGGATTCCTCAACCCCGGCATGACCACCAGCCCCTCCGGCAACTTCTGCGTGCACATGAACCTATGTTTCACTGAGGAAGCCGTATCCGAACATGTAGAGAGCGGCAGGACGGAATCGGGCATTGCAGCCTAAAAGCAAAAACCACATGCAGCCCCCTTGAATCCACCAAAGATTCGTGGAGGGTATTGTATTGATTGAACATTTCCCATTTTTTTTACCTACAAACATTGAGCTGCCTGTTGCCTCATAGATCGTGCACACCGAAAGGTTCTGGATCGGCCACTCAGGCTCTCACATCCATGTCGGTGCGTCATGGGGATGCAGAATGCGCCACTTTGGCTCCGGATCATCGCCGGAAGAGAATTCGAAAATTATTGGAAACAAACGCACGTTTTTTGGCATTGATAAGGGCTGACCGCCGGCTGGCAGAGGGAATCCTCCATTGAAGCGGGTGGTCGTTGGCTTTTCATTACTCTCAATTTGAACCCATTTGCTAGGGAAATCTATCCCGGTAGCCAGCAACCGCTCATGACGCAAAACCCGCTTCATTCAAACACTCGCTCTGCTTTCGCATCCGTAACGGTTTTATTTTTCATGTGGGGATTCATCACCTGCATGAATGACCTGCTGATTCCCAAATTCAAAGGCGATTTTGCACTCACTCAACTCCAGGCGAATCTCGTACAATCTGCGTTCTTTGGTGCCTACTTTTTGGTTTCTCTGCTGTATTTCGCGGTGTCAGCCGCTAAGGGTGATCCGATCAATAGGATCGGCTACAAGAATGGGCTGGTCCTGGGGTTGGCCGTCGCAGGCACCGGTTGCCTGTTGTTCTATCCGGCCGCTGAAACCAAATCCTACCCCTTGTTTCTATGTTCACTTTTCATCCTTGGCAGCGGTGTGACGCTCATCCAGATCGCGGCGAATCCCTACGTCACCATCCTTGGGCCTGCGGAAACAGCACCGTCCCGCCTCAACCTTTCGCAGGGGCTCAACTCACTTGGTTATGTCATCGCCCCGCTGATCGGGGGCATCCTCCTTTTCGGCTCGAACATTTATGGCAGTAGCGGAGGATTGGACTCGGTAAAAATCCCTTATATCGGACTCGCCGCCGCATTTTTCGCAATGGCCGTCATCTTCAAGTGCATTCCACTGCCGGCCTACAAACAGGAGGGAAAGGTGGAGGCCGGCATCCGCGCATTCCGCCATAAGCATTTCGTGTGGGGCTGGCTCGCTATCTTTTTCTATGTCGGCAGCGAGGTCACCGTCGGCAGCATCCTCATCAACTACCTTGGTTCGCCCGAGGTGATGAACCTTCACGAGGCGCATGCAGACAAGTTCCTAGCCTTCTACTGGGGCGGGCTGATGATCGGACGCTTAATGGGTGCCATTTCATTGAGCCACATCCGGCAATCCAGGCAATATCTCTTCATGATTCTGGTAGCGGTCGGGGCCACAGCCGTGATTTTCGCAAACGCCACGTTCAAGGAAAACCTCACCCACGGCCACTACATCGAGCCGCAAACGATTCTTCCGTATGTGGGCATGGTGGCGCTGAGTTTCCTGTTTTTCGTTCTCGGTCGCTCGGATCCCGGCAAAATGGTCGGATTGTTTGCCATTGTGGCCTTGGTGCTCACGACGTTCTCGATGAGCACGAAGGGTGAGTTCGCGCTCTGGTCCATCATCGGCATCGGACTATTCAACTCCATCATGTGGTCCAACATCTTCGGCCTCTCAATCTGCGGTCTGGGAGAAGATACCAGCCAGGGCAGTTCGCTGCTCGTAATGATGATTGTCGGAGGGGCGGTCATGCCGCTCATCCAGGGCGCGATCATGGATGCCTTCGGCGTCCGGGCTTCACTTTCCGTCGTCCTGATCGGCTATGCTTATCTGGTTTACTTCGGATTCTTCAGAGCCCCGGTGATGGCCTCAAGCGAGGACAAGACCGTTCCCGCCGGCGCGGGTCACTGAAGATTTTCCCATTGGTCCCCAATGGAGAATCGATTGCGAACATCATGAATCCGTCCGGTGAATCCAGAATCGTCCTCACGCTCGATGCGGGCGGGACCAACCTCCGCTTCTCAGCCATACGCGGAGGAAAATCCGTTGCCGAAACCGTCTTTCTCCCCACCAACGGCGACGACTTGATGAAGTGCCTCGCCAATATCGTCGAAGGCTTTGCCAAGGTGAAAAGCCTCTGCCCACACGCTCCGTCCGCGATCAGCTTCGCGTTCCCCGGTCCGGCGGACTATCCGAACGGCATCATCGGTGATCTCGGCAACCTGCCAGGCTTTCGCGGAGGAGTCGCGCTCGGCCCGATGCTCGAAGAACGTTTCAAGATCCCCGTTTTCATCAACAATGACGGCGATCTTTTCGCGTATGGGGAAGCCATTGGAGGACTCCTTCCCCACATCAACGCATTGTTGGAAAAGGCGGGCAGCCCGAAGCGCTATCGAAATCTTCTCGGGATCACCCTCGGCACCGGGTTCGGCGGCGGCATCGTCCGAAACGGCGGGATCTTCCGCGGCGACAACTCCATGGCCGGAGAAGTTTGGCTGCTGCGCAACAAACTTCAACCCACCATGAATGCCGAGGAGGGTGCCTGCATCCGAGCCGTGCGCCGTGTGTATGCCGAGCAATCCGGCACTTCGTTTGCTGAGGTCCCGGAACCCAGAGAGCTTTTTGAAATCGCCAACGGTGACCGGACCGGGCACCAAGCCGCCGCTCTCGAAGCCTTCCGCCGCCTTGGCGAGGTGGCTGGCGATGCCATGGCCAATGCGCTCACCTTGATCGATGGACTCGCGGTGATCGGCGGCGGAGTCTCGGGCGCATGGCCTTTTTTCATGCCCGCATTGATCGGTGAATTGAACGGCAATTACATCAGACCCGACGGTCAGGAGTTCCGCCGCCTCGCTTCCACCGCATTCAATCTGGAAGACCCCCTACAACTCGATTCTTTCCTATCAGATCAAACCCGCACGATCCCAGTGCCAGGCACCCTTCGCACCATGGAATATGATCCTTTGCAACGCATCGGCGTCGGCATGTCCCGCCTCGGCACCAGCGAGGCCGTAGCGCTTGGAGCCTATGGATTCGCCCTGCAAATGCTGGATCAACAGATTTGCTGATTCGTAAGCCCGAGAACCACTCACCCACCCGATGAACAGCTCGATAAATGTCTTACTGAAAGCCCTTGTCCTCTCAATGATCGGATGCGGCGTCGCCGTCGCACAAACGCAAACAGGAACGGTGGTGGACTTGCGATCACCTGAATTTCACCATGGTTGCCATCCATGGACGATGTGCCAGTTGCAGAAGGCGGGCGCGGAAGGCGAAGCGATCTCGCAGTCCGGCTATCAATCGCCTGACGCCACTGCATGGACCAAGGCCATCGTCCCAGGCACCGTGCTGAACAGCCTGGTGGCGAACGGCATTTATCCGGAACCGTATTTCGGATTGAACAACGCCCACGAACGCAAGTTGATCCCCGATCTCTCTGAAGTGGGAAGGGAATTCTACACGTATTGGTTCCGGACCGAGTTCCGCGTTTCAACAGAGTTTTCAGGGAAACAAATCTGGCTCGAATTCGGCGGTGTGAACCAGCGTGCGGAGATCTGGCTGAACGGCAAACGACTGGGAGAACTCGCGGGCATGTTCCAGCGCGGCACCTTCAACGCCACCGCCTTGGTGAAGCAGGATGCGCCGAACGCTCTTGCAGTCCTCGTTCATCCGGTCGAGGTCCCCGGTGGATTCAAACAAAAGGAAAAGACCGTTAGAGCGGCTGGTGAGAATAAAAACGGCGGCGACGGCGAGATCGGCCGCAATACGACGATGTTGATGACCGTGGGTTGGGATTTCACGTTCACCGACGGCATTCGCGACCGGAACACCGGCATCTGGAAGGATGTGAAGCTCTTCGCCACTGGCCCGGTCACACTGCGCCATCCCTACGTGAAGAGCGAGTTGCCGGTCCCGGCGCTCGCTCCGGCGAAGGAGACTATCAGCGTGGATGTGGTCAATGCGACGAACGAACCGCAGGACGGCGTTCTGATAGCCACGGTAAAAGAGGCCAACATCAGGTTGGAGAAAAAAGTGAAGGTGGGCCGCGGAGAAACGCTTGCCGTAACGTTCACGCCCGAGGAATACCAGGCACTGGTCATCGCCAAGCCACGCTTGTGGTGGCCGGTCAACAAAGGCGAGGCGTTCCTCCACCATCTATCCATGGAATTCGTGCAGGACGGTGCTGTTTCCGACAGGGTGGAAACGCGCTTCGGCATCCGCGATGTGCGCAGCAACCGCGATACACCAGACAAGAGCCGCCAGTTCATCGTCAATGGAAAGCGCTTCTTCCTTCATGGCACGAACTGGGTGCCCGAAGCGATGTGTCGCGGATCAAGCGAGCGCACCCGGGCCGAGCTGCGCTACACGCGCCAGTCCGGCGTGAATTTCATCCGCTTGTGGGGCGGTGGCATTACCGAATCCGACGAGTTCTACGATCTTTGCGACGAATATGGCATTCTGGTTTGGACGGAATTTTGGCAGACCGGTGACACCCAATTACCCACGGACAAGGAGCTCCATCGCGACAATGTCGCCGACACCATTCGCCGTATCCGCAATCATCCGAGCCAATGTTTCTACGTCTCCGCCAACGAGCGCGATGAAAAGACCATCGTGCCCATCAAGGACATCGTCACGAAGCTGCATGGAGACTGCGATTACCTGGAAGCCTCGGAGATCGGCGGCATCCATGACGGGAGTCCCTATATTGCCGAGAACCCGATGTTTCACTACGAGGACAGCGCCTCGATCCGCGGCAGCCGCATCAACGGCCTCTGCCCGGAATACGGCTGCCCCATCCTGCCGACCGTCGATTGCCTACGGGAGATGATGGATGAAAAGGACCTCTGGCCAATCAACAAGACGGTCTGGGATTACCTGGATGGCGGTGGATTCCACAAGATGACCAGCAACTTCGACGTGGGCGTCCGGCACTATGGTCCGAGTTCAGGCATCGAGGAATACGCAATGAAGGCCCAGGCATTCGGAGGATTGTCGTTCCGCTCCATCTGGGAGTGCTGGAACGCCAACAAGTTCGACTACGGCGACCGGTTCTCCACGGGACTGCTGTTTTGGTATCACAATAGCCCGAACCGCCAGGTCTGCGGACGCTTGTATGATTGGTCGTTGGAACCCACGGCCGCGCTGTATTTCTCCCAGGACGCGCACGAGCCGCTGCACGCGCAGATGGATTTCATCAAAAACACCGTCGCGGTGAACAACGAGTATCCGCGCGAGTTCACCGGGACGCTCACCGCACGGGTGATCGATTTCAAGATGAAGGAAATCCTGCGCAAGAGCCTCCCGGTAAAAGTGGCAGCCGAGGCGGTCGCTAACAAATTGATGACGCTGGAATTTCCTGAAACCATCACTCCGGTGCATTTCATCAAGCTGGAACTCGCAGACGCGGCGGGACAGCCGGTTTCGGACACGTTTTACTGGCGTTCCAACAAGGCTTACATGCCCGGCCGCACTTGGACCGGCCCGCAGCTGGAGGGTTTCGAGGACCTTGCCAAGCTTCCGAAGGTCAAACCCGATAGCAGTGTGATCTGGAGCCAGGAAGGTCAGGAAACTATCGCCACAGTGACCGTGAAAAACACCTCGGCGACGCTGGCATTCATGGTGTGGCTGCGATTGCAACACGCCGATACCGGCAAGCCCGTCCGCCCCGCATTCTATGACGATAACTTTTTCTCCATGCTGCCCGGTGAGTCCCGCGTGATCCGGATTGCCTGCGGACAGACGCTCGCGGACCCGGCAAAAACGCAATTGATCGTCGACGGCTGGAACATCGAAAAGCAAATCCATCGGGGTATCGCCCCCTGACCCCAGCCGACGGCGAAACCGACTGGACGCCTTTCCTGTTGCCCGAGTCCCCGTCACTCGTCTCGCGGTGCATCTCTGATCGCCAAGTCACCCTGGCGGTCACGACTGGGTAGTCCGTTTTCCCGGGTGGATCCTGGCCCCGGAGCCGGGAGTTGGGGTTAGAATGGTGCCGGAAGGTGGCGGATGTTATCCAAGAGAACCGTCTTGCGACAATTTTCCGCAGTATCACCAAAAATCTGGAAACAATCACCGGAGTGCGAGCATCTCCCTGAGAAATGTCCCCCGAACCGCCAAAGGATCCCTCTGTCACCGAACAGGTGCAGATGCTCTTCGTCCGCCACGAGGGGGCGCTCCGTGGTTTCATACTCTCCCTGCAACCCGGGTTCTCGGACGCGGATGACATCCTGCAGGAAACATTCCTCACCATTTCCCGCAAGGCCGAGACCTTCACGCCCGGCACGAATTTCCTCGCCTGGGCCTTCCGCATCGCACGGCTCAAGGTGCTTGAGAACTACCGCCGCATCAAACGCTCGAACTCGCTGAGCATCGAGGCGATCGAGATACTGGCCGAAAATCCTCCCGATGGTTCCTTTCTGGAGTTGCAGCTCTCCGCGCTCCGGAAGTGCGTCCACCGGCTCGCTCCCAAGGCCCGCGATCTCATGTGGCGCCGCTACTCCGGCCACCAGACTTCCGAGCAGATGGCCGCGGAAACCGGACTCTCGTCCCTCGCCGTTCGCGTGGCTCTCACCAAAGCGCGCACCCTGCTCCGCGAATGCGTCCAGAAACAACTCAAGAACTCTTACTGACATGCCATCCCATTACGATCTGGAAAACTTGATCCATGCCTATTTGGACGGAGTCCTCACGGAAGAGGAAGCGTCGCGCCTGAGCGAACTTCTGGTCCAATCAGAAGAAGCCCGCGACAAATATTGGCGCATCGCCGCCATTCACGGACTGCTTGAAAACGCGTTGCAGCACGAGTGGCTGGGTACGCCCCACCTATTGAAGCCCAAAAATTCAGGATTCTTGTCGCGCCTGTTTTCGTCCCTGCGGCCCTTGGGACTTGGAGCCGCACTCGGCGGACTCACCGCCAGTGCCGTCTGGGCGTATGCGGTGCCCTTGGCGCGGGTGTTCCGCGAGCTTCCATTGTTCAACGGCGGATTCGAGGCAGCACCCACCGAGATGGGCGCACTCCCGCTGCACGAAGGGGAATGGCGCGGAGATCCCACGGAAGTTACCGGCACTAAGGGCAGGGTGAGTCCCCGTTCCGGTGACAAGATGGTCCGCTTCGTCCGCCTCGGTCTTCCTCCTGATACCGATAAGAATCCTTACGCCTGCTCCGACCTGTGGCAGGTCATCAAACTCCCGCCGGGAGGAAAGCGCACCGCCACCGTCAGAGCCTACTTCAATACGGATACCTCTCGAAATGCGGACTTCCACGTGGCTGCCCTGGCCTGCTCCGGGCCGATCGAAAGCGCCGGAAAACTCTGGCAACATCGCGCCGAAGGCTATCCGGGTGTCCACTCGTTCGGCCGGACGATGACCACTACCGACACCGATCCAGCCACATGGCAGGAAGCGGAGGTGACCATCGGGGTGCCACTGGATGCCGATTACATCATCGTGGGAATCGCAGCCTATCGCCTCGGAGAACAGGGGGCTTCCAAATGGTTCCCCGGCCAGTTTGCGGACGATGTGTCCATCCGCATCTCCGATGACGTCGCCGGCCTTTGAATCCCACACGAATCCATCTCCCAAACAACCCATCAAACCAACAAAAATCATGAAACCAAAGCCCATCAATTCCTTCGCAGCGATCGCCCTTGCGTCCGCATTCACCACGACCCTCCACGCCGCCACCGGCACTTGGACCGGAGCCGCAGCCGCCACCTGGGACACCACCGCCACCAACTGGTCCGGAGTCGCCGGGACCCCCTGGGACGCGGCGAATGGCGTCAGCAATCTCGCCACGTTCAACACCCTCGGAGCCACCCCCGCGGTCAGCGGCACGGTTTACACCAACGGCATCTCCTTCAGCAACACCGCCACCGTCTCCGGCGGCACCATCAATCTCGCCGGAGCCACTGCCATCACCACCACCACCGACGCCACGATCGGCTCAATCATTGACGGCACTCTAGGTCTCGCCAAAGCCGGAGCCAACAAACTCACGCTCACGGGAGCCAATACCTACACGGGAGCCACGGCGGTTAACGCCGGCAACCTCACGATCTCCGGGACCGGTGCGATCACCAGCGCGGGGAATCTCACCGTCTCCCCTTCCGCATCTGCCACTTACTCCAGCTCTGCAACCAGCACGCTTGCAACGGTCACAGTTGGCACGGGCAGCAGTGCCACCGCTACCTTCAGCCAGTCCGCCGGCACCATCAATGCGAGTGTCGTCAATCTGGCCACCGGTCAGAATGGCAATGGAAACTACAATCTCAGCGGCACCGGGACTCTCGCGCTCACCGGCGCCCTCGGCATCGGCACGCGTTCCGGCGTCAATTGGAATGGGGTGTTCAGTCTCTCCGGCACCGGCACACTCACCGCAAGTTCGATCAACGTCGCACCGGTTTCACTCGGAGGAAATTCCTTTGGCCGCCTCGATATTTCCGGCGGCACTGCCACCTCTGCAAGCAATCTCAATCTCACCACCGGATCACCCAGTGATTCCACAGGCCGCGTGGCCATCGCTTCGCTCCGGGGCGGCCGACTCGCCGTCAACGGCGTCAACACCGGCACCTTTTCGGGTAATGCCTTCAGCGCGGCGGTCCTCAACTTCGCGGGCGGCACGCTGGTGGCGAATGCGGCGAATACCAACTTCATCTCAGGCCTCACCGTTCCTTATGTTTATGGAGGAGCAGGGGCCAATTTCGACACCAACGGCAATGACATCACCATTTCAAAAAATCTCCAAGGGACCTCTGGAAATGGTGTCACCGGTGTCACAGCACTCACCGGCGGCTCCGGCTACACGATCAGCACATCGAGTTTGGCCGTCACCTTCAGCGCCCCCGACTTGTCACCGGGCAAGGCGGCCCAGGGCTTCGCCATCACCAACGCTTCCGGCGTGGTCACCAACATCATCGTCACGGATCCCGGAACCGGCTACAGCGCCGCACCGACCATCACGTACATCTTCGGCGGGGGAACCGGCGCGGGCGCTACCACGACCATCGGCCCTCCCACCAACATTACCACCACCGGCGGCGGCCTCGGCAAAAAGGGTCTGGGTAAACTAACCCTCTCCGGCACGAACACCTTCATCGGCCCCATCAATCTGGATAACGGATCGCTCTCCGTTTCCGGAAACCACAGCGCCGCTACCGGTGGCATCATCCTGCGCGGCTACGGCGACTCCGGCTCCACCTATAACACCATCGCCTCCACTGCCGACTTGGAAACAACTTCATCGGTTACCGTCGATAGCACCAAAACCATCCAAGCCGGCAACACGGGTGCAGGCGGAGGCTTCCAACTCCAGACCCTCAACGCCAACGGCCCCCTGACCAACGATGGCACGCTCTTCGTCGGCCGTTCCGGACGCGTCAACGTCGGCGGCACCTGGACCCAGAATGGCAGCACCACCGTCGCTACCCAGGGTGGCGGCATCGCAGTCTTCACCGTGAATCCAACGGGTTCGTTCACTTACACCTCAGCCTCCGACTTTATCCTCCACTCCAGCGGCTCGAGCAACACCACCAGCGATGTCGTCGTCGATGGCGGCACCTTCACCACCGGCACGCGGATTCACAACGATACTGTCACCCTCACGGCCACCAGCTCGTCGCGCATCACCTTGAAAAACGCAGGAACGCTAACGCTCTCCTCCGGCATCGCCGACCTCTTCACCACCGACGGAGCCAACCGAACGTTCCTCGTCGATACCGGCGGCGGAGTCGTGAATACCAACAGCTTCTCCACCACCCTCAACGTGCCGGTGTCCGGCACAGGAGGCATTACCAAGTCCGGAGGTGGCACCCTGACTCTCGCGGAGCTGAACACCTACAGCGGCGACACCACCGTCTCCGCCGGCACGCTCTCGCTCAGCCAGGTCAATGTCTCCAACGAGACGTCCACCGTCTCCATCGCCTCCGGTGCATTTCTCAACCTCACCTTCGGCGGTACCGACACCGTGGACAAATTGTTCCTCAACGGCGTCCAACAGAACGCCGGCGTCTATGGCAGCGGAAACAGCGGTGGCCGGATCACAGGCACCGGAACACTCACCGTCACCACCGGCCCCGTAGCCGCAGGCTACGCCTCGTGGATCGACGACTTCGGTCTCGCCCTAGCCGATCAAGATCCCACCGACGATCCGGACAACGACGGCATGAACAACCTGCTGGAGTTCGTTCTCAACGGAAATCCGTCCGTTTCGGACTCGTCCATCCTGCCGGGCCTCAACGTCACCGCCACCGATTTCGAGTTCACCTACCAGCGCCGTGATGACTCGGTCTCCCCTCAAACCACCCAGACATTCCAGTGGGGAACCACTCTGGCCACGTGGCCTGGCAGCGCGGTCATCCCCGCAGGCGGCGGAACGGTAGGAGCGGCCACCATCACCGTCAGCCCCGGCACGCCGAACGACGCCGTCACCGATACCGTGAAAGTCCGTATCCCGAAAACGGAAGCCGGCGGCTCCGGCAAGCTCTTCGGACGCTTGCAAGTCGTGAAACCCTGATCTGACAAACTTTTGCCTCTGGAGGGAGGCAATACAACGGCGGGGCTCGTTAATGGGTTTCTCGAGCCCCGCCCATCCTCCTCTTCATCAACAACCCAACCCGTTCTCTAAAAAACCAGCTTCCAGTCTGAACTCCCCAACTCTCCCATGAAACCAAAATTCCCACTCCACGCCGCATTTCTCACGCTCGCCTTCGCTCCCGCTGCATTTGCCGCCGACGGCACCTGGAATGTCAATGCCGATGGCCTCTGGATCACTCCAGGAAACTGGACGCCCGGCATCGCCGATGGATCCGGTTCGACCGCGAATTTCACCAATAACATCACCGCCGACCGCACCGTCCACCTCGACGGCGACCGCACCCTAACCAATGTCGTCTTCAGCGATAGTGACACCGCCACTGCCGGAAGCTGGATCCTCGACAACAACGGGACGTCCACCAACAACCTCATCCTCGCCGGCACCACGCCGACCATCACCGTCAACGCCCTCGGCACCGGCAAGACCGCCACGATTTCCGCTGAAATCCAAGGCACTGTCGGCCTCACCAAGGCGGGCGTGGGCACGCTCATCCTCTCCGGCGCGAACTCCTACACCGGAAACACTTCGGTCATTAACGGAACCCTGACGGTCAGCGGCAGTGGCGTCATTACTAGCGGCGGCCAGTTGACGGTTGATACGGTGACCAGCAGTTCTCCGACGTTCACGTATTCCAGTGGCGGATCGAGTAACTTCAGCGCCGTCACCGTCGGTAACGGCGGATCGCGCACCGGTACGCTCAATCAGTCCAACGGCACGATCAACGCGACCACCCTCAGCCTGGGCAATGGAGCCAACAGCGGTGGCATTGTCAATCTCTCGGGTGGATCCATGATCCTGTCCTCGTCCGCTGAGGTTGGCAAACGTGCCGCCACAAACTGGGTGAGTCAGATGAACGTCAGCAGCACCGGCAGTTTGAGCGCCGCTTCGATGACCGTAGCGCCGAACAGCTTTAGCAACGGCGACAGCGCTGGCCATCTCCAGGTCACCGGCGGCTCGGTCACTTTGACCGGTAACCTCACTCTCGGCGGCACCGACACCGGCCGTCACAGCGCCTACGCCACCCTCTCCGGAGGCACTACCACCGTCGCTTCGGTTGTCGGCGGCAACGGTGCTAACACCAATAAGTTCCTTTACTTCAATGGCGGCGTTCTTCGCCCTCAGGCGGATTCCATAAACTTCATCTCCGGCCTCAACGGGGCCTACGTTTACGGCGGAGGCGCAACCATCGATACGACGGACAAAACTATCACCATCGGCCAGAACCTGCTCGGTACTTCCGGCACGGGAGTCCGCTCCATCACAACTGGCACTTACGGGTCCGGCTTTACTCCGAGCACTACGCTGCTCGTCACTTTCGAGACTCCGGCCGGGGGCCGCCCCGCCACCGCCTGGGTCAGTACCAATGCCACCGGCAACATCACCGGCATCGTTTCCGTGGTGGATCAGGGAACCGGCTATACCGGTTCGGGTGCCCTCAACGTGACAGCCGGTGCGGGGAGCGCCACAATACCCTTTGCCAATCTTACCTACGGCCTCCCGAACCTCTCCGGCGGCACCGGCATCACCAGCACCGGCGGCGGCCTGACCAAGCGTGGCATCGGCAGCCTCACCCTGTCCGGCACCAACTCCTATACGGGCGACACCAATGTGAACAACGGCTCGTTAACCGTCAGCGGCAACCAAAGCGCGGCGACCGGAAGCTGGATGCTCCGCGGTTACGGCGACACCGGCAGCACCTTCAACACCGTCGCCACCACCACCACCTTCGGAACAACCTCCACCGTCTCCGTGGCCTCCGGGAAAACTGTCCAACTCGGCAACAACGCGGCGAGTGGCGGATTTCAGCTCCAGACCCTCAACGCGAACGGCACCGCGACCAATGCCGGCACGCTCTTCGTTGGCCGTTCCGGCTCGTTCAACGTGGGTGGTGCCTGGACCCAAAACGGTGCCGCCACCGTCGCCACCCAAGGTGGAGGTACGGCAGCCATGAGCGTGACGAACAGCGGCTCCTTCACCTACGGGTCGGGCACCGAGTTCCAGATCAACAGCACGGGGTCCACGAACACCAACACCAACCTCACGATCAACGGGGGCCTCCTCACGACCGGGGTGAAATTCCACAATGCGTCCACCAGTGTCGTAACAGGTTCCTCGTCGGGCATTATCCTCGCCGACGGCGGCACGTTGAAGCTCTCTGCCAATGTAAGCGATCTTTTCACAACGGCAGGAGCGACCAACCGTTTTGTCCTGAACTCAGGGGACGGCATCATCGACACAGCCGAATTCTCCACCACCCTCAATGTGCCCATTTCTGGCGCGGGCTCGCTCACCAAACAGGGTTCCGGAACGCTCACCCTTTCAGGTAGTGGCAGCTACACCGGCAATACCACCATTACCGGCGGCAGCCTGGCTCTCACCGGCACGGGCTCGATTTCCGCCAGTCCCGTGATCAGCGTGAAATCCGGGGCCACGCTGGACGTGAGCGGCGTGACTGGTGGCAACTGGTCCGTTGGAGCCAGCCAGAAACTCACCGGCAGCGGCGGAGTCACCGGAGCCACCACCATCTCCGGCAAGCATAATGCCGGGGATGCCGCCACCAATGCAGGCGTCGGATCGCAGGCATTTTCCAGTAGCCTGACCTATGCGAATGGCTCCATCTTCGAGTGGGACATCAACGCCAACAAAAATAGTACTACTGGCACAGCGGGCACGGATTTCGACAATGTTACAGTGACCGGAAATCTAAACGGCTCCACCGGTGGCGACACTTCGATCTTCCGGGTGATATTCGGCACCATTGCCAAAGCCGGTATCAATGATTCCGGAAATGCCTTCTGGAATACGGCGTATGGAACGCAGGAGTGGAGCATGACCTCGCTTTTCGGCAAGAATTTCACGAGCGGCCTATTCACCTCGGTGGAAACCTATGACAGCACGGGTGTCTTCGATGTGAGTTCCAAAGGCTCCTTCACCATCACCGGCACCTCGCTCACCTGGACCGCCGTGCCTGAGCCGACCAGCGCGCTGGCCGGTCTCCTGATCACCGCCGGGCTGTTGCGCCGCCGCCGGGCGTGAGGGAATCCTCGGAAACATTCAGCCGTCCCGATTCATTAATACTACAGCCGGTTTGATCATTCATTCCGGATGCCGCCATCCGACCCAACCTTATCGCATTTTATGAAAACCCATCGTCATCGTCCAGGCTTCACGCTGGTGGAGCTCCTCGTTGTGATCGCCATTGTCGCGACTCTTGCCGCTGTGGTTTTGACCCTAACTCGTGGGGCGAAGGACAGCGCCAAGCTCATCCAGCGGGCGAGCACTCTCAAGAGCTGTGGCCTGGCCCTGATGTCCAACGCCAACGATAACAACGGACGCCTGGAGTATTGGGCTGCCGGTACCGGAGGCTTCAAGTATTCGCATTACTCCATTGTCGGGGACATCCTGGGCTGGACTGACGGTATCTGCGAGCCGATGCATTGGGATATCAAACTGTTGCCTCCCGCCCCCAAAGGCAATGGCTCCCGCTGGAACTGCGCGGCGATCAACTTCAGCAGCCTCCCCGAGTTTGGCGTCAACTGGGAAAACTCACTAGTCTCCGATGCCAGCCAATACGTGCGCAGGCTCAACCTTTCCAGCGTCGGCAGGCCGAATGCCTATGCATTTCTCCTCGATGCCTCGAATTCCACGGGGGCCGAAACGTTCCGGGTGAACGTTGGCACCACTGATCTGCCCGCGCTGAGGACGAAACAAAGCACCAACGCGTTTTTCCTCGATGGATCGTGCCGCATTCTTAACCGGGCGGACCTCAAGAACGCCGGTTTCAACGAGGCCTACGACAATTCCACCAAACCGCCGAAACGGGTAAAGTTGTAAGATGAGAGAGATTCCGCAATTTCGTTTCTGACCTCTAGTATCGTTTCCGGAAAAAACCCAATGCCAATTCGAATTTCTCCAAAGTCGCGCCTGGCAGCAGTCGGTTGGGCGTTCCTATGTTGCGTTCCCACCCTCGCATCTGCCGCCACCGGCACATGGACCGGCGGTGCCGGGGCCTCGTGGACGACCAGTGCCACCAACTTCTCGGGCGTCACGGGCATCCCGTGGAATTCCGCCAACGGCCCGTCCAATCTCGCGCTTTTCGACACGGTCGGAGCCACTCCCGTCGTCAGCGGCACGGTGTTTTCCAACGGCATCACCTTCTCTAACACTGCCACGGTTTCGGGCGGCACCATCACTCTGGCAGGAACTACGGCGGTCACGGCCAACGCGAACGCGACCATTACCTCCGGTCTATCGGGCAGCTCCGGCCTGACCAAGGCCGGGAGTTCCACCCTCACCCTCAGCGGCCTCGCCTCCTACACCGGCCTCACCACGCTCAACGCGGGCGGACTCACCATCATCGGCACTGGAGCCCTCACCGGCGGGGGCGACCTCACCTTGTCCACCAGCACCGCCTCGCCCACGTTCACTTACACCAGCTCCGCGACCAGTACGCTGGGCATTATCACGCTCGGAACAGGGAGCAGCCGCACCGCCAGCTTCAGCCAATCCGCCGGCACCATCCAGGCGAGCGCCTTGAATCTGGCTACCGCCCAGAACAGCAGCGGCACTTACACGCTCAGCGGCGGCACGCTCGCCCTCACTGGTGCCCTCGGCATCGGGACGCGCTCAGGCAACAACTGGTATGGCGTGTTCAACCTCACCGGAACCGGAGTCGTCACCGCCAGTTCCCTCAACATCGCCCCCGTTTCCACCGGGGGCAATTCGTTCGGCCGCATGGATCTATCCGGCGGCACCGCCACCATCGCGGGAAATCTCAATCTAACTTCCGGGGCACCGTCCGATTCCACCGGACGCCTCGCCATTTGCACGCTCCGAGGCGGACAGCTCAACGTTAACGGCGTCAACACCGGCACCTTCTCGGGAAACGCCTACAGCGCCGCCCTACTCAACTTCGCCGGAGGCACTCTCGCCGCAAATGCCCCGAACACGGACTTCATCTCCGGAATCACAACCGCCTATATCTATGGAGGAAACGGTGCCCGCGTGGATACCAACGGTAATGACATCACCCTGTCGAAAAATCTTCAGGGTACGTCCGCCAATGGCGTCACCAGCGTTTCCTCCATCGTCGGTGGTTCCGGCTATCCCGCCTCGCGCGTGAACCTGCCCGTCACCTTCTCCGCACCGGGCACGTCCCCCGGCAGAAATGCCCAGGGCTACGCCATCACCAATTCCTCCGGTGTGGTCACGGGCATCACCGTGACTGACCCTGGCACCGGTTATAGCGTTGCTCCGTCCATCACGTCTATCGGTGGCGGAGGAACCGGTGCCGGCGGCACCGCAAACCTCGGCTTGCCCACCAATATCACGTCCACCGGCGGCGGACTCACCAAACTCGGCGTCGGCACCCTCACCCTCGCCGGGGCGAACACCTATACCGGGCCTACCGCCGTGGAGTCCGGCACGCTCCGGCTGACCGCGGGAGCTTCAATCACCTCCTCCAGTGCGCTGTCAGTCTCCGGTGGAGCCACCATGGACAACTCCGCCAGTCTCGTTCTCACTCAAAACCTCACCCTCGCCGAAGGAGCCTCACTGCGCACTTCCGCCGCGGGAGCCGCCTTTGCCCCCGCCTCTTCCGTCACTCTCACCGGCGATCTGTCGGACGGTTTCACCCCGGTTTCCTTCACCGCCGCCGCCGGCTCCGGCCTGCTGCGCGATGGCAGCACGCTCCGCCTCGAACTCGCCAACCTGACCAACGGCACCTACACAATCGCCACCGGTTCCGGTGCCTCGGGCACCTTCGCAGGCGTGGTCCTAAACGGCACGGCCATGACGTCCAGCACCACCGGCTACACGTTATTTTCCGGCGGCACGCAGGTGCAGTTCATCCCCGCCATCCAGCAGTTGATCATCAGCGATGACCCGGACTTTTTAACCCTCCGCACCCAGCTGCTCTCCGGTCTCTACAGCACCTCGCTCAACCCGGCGTCGTCCATGCAAAACCTCCTGCCGGACGGCACCTTTTCCGATCTCAACTACGTCATCACCGGCGACACCCAGTTCGATCCGCAAACCGCACTCAACCGCGCCCTCACCGGGCTCCGCGCCTACCGCAGCGTGGGCAACCCCTCCTACCTCGACCCCACGCTGCGCATCCAGATCAATTCCATCCTCACCGATTTTGCGGTGAAAAACTACCGTTCGGACAACTGGTGGTGGCACACCATCGCCGTGCCGGGCGTGCTCGCCGACATCCTTCTGCTCGGGCCCGACTGCCTCGCTCCGGCGGATTTGGCCACGCTCATCGGCTATGCAAGCGAGGGCCTGCTGGATCTCACCAAGAGCCGCGCGACCACTCCGGCTTCGACCGGAGCCAACTTCATGGACATCGCGCTGACCTCCTTCAAAACCTTTGTCGGCGCGCGCGATACCGTGAGCATCGAGATCTTGCGGCAATTGATCGAGGAAGAGATCGCCGTCCTGCCTCAAGGCACCTACACCACCGACTGGCGCGGCGAGGGCATCCAGGCGGACGGCTCTTTCCATCAGCACGGCCCGATGTTTTACACCGCCGGGTACGGACAAAGTTACATTAACAACAGCTTCCGTTTCATCGACCTTCTCAAGGGTGGACGTTTCCAGATTTCCGACCGGGCGCTCAACGTGCTGGCCGACTATCTCCTCGCCGGCCCGCTGCACATGGGCATCGGCACCAACTTCGATTACAACTCCACAGGCCGATACATCGCCCGCACCAACTCCTATGTCGGCCGCAGCGGACAACTCGGCCAGATTAACAACCTGCTGGCGTATCCAGGCGTGCTCCGTCGCGACGAACTCACCACCGCGCTCGCCGAGCGCAACGGCACCGCCCCGCCCTCCCGCGCCCGCCATTTTTGGAACTCCGACTACACCACCCAGACCACCCAGGGCGTGTTCATCGGCGTGAAGGGCTTCTCCACCCGCCTCAAACCCATGGAGTCGATCAACTCGGAAAACGTCCTCGGCTACTATTTATCCAGCGGTTCGACGGCGGTCATGCGCACGGGGAACGAATACCTGAACATCTTCCCGCTCTGGAACTGGGAAAAAATTCCCGGCACCACCGCGCTTGAAAACAGCCTCAACCGCTCCGACGTCAAAAGCCGGGTCGGTAACAGCTATAGCTGGCTCGGCTCCACCAGTTTCGTCGGCGGTGTCTCCGATGGCCGCAACGCCGCTGGCACGATGGACCAGCAGCTGCCGATGTTATCCTCGCGCAAATCCTGGTTTCTCTTCGACTCCGGATTCATCGGCGTCGGCGAGGGCATCGTGCGCACTCCGACCGACCCTCTGCTCAACGTCTCCAACCCCGGAAAAATCACCACCGCCATCGAACAGCGTTTCCTCAATGGCACCGTCACCGTCCGCGACAGTGCGGGCGTGAGGACACTCGGCACTGGCACTCATCTGCTCAACTCCGCGAGCTGGGTGCTTCACGATGGCATCGGCTACGTTTTCGCCCCCGGCAGCATTGTCCGCCTGAAACTCGGCCCTGTATCCGGTAACTGGAATACCATCAGTCTTGAGACGGCGAGCACTCCGGTTAGCGGCGACGTTTTCCTCCTCTGGCTCGACCATGGCACCGCGCTCGCCCCCGCCGCCGCCGGCTCGTACGGCTACACCACCTTGGTTAACAGCAACGCCACCAGCCTTGACGCCTTCGTGGCCGCGCCCACCGTCAGCGTCCTCGAAGCCACGCCCGCCCGCCACCTCGCCTGGGACTCGACCAACCGTCTCCTCCAAGCCGTCTTCCGCACCGCCGGCACCATCACCACGCCCACCGGCCTCTCCCTCCGCGTGAGTGCGCCCTGCATCCTGATGGCCCGCGACAAAGTCGGCGGCGGCCTCCTGCTCGCCGTGTCCAATCCGCTCAACCAAGCCGCCAACGTCGTCGTGGACGTCGATCGCCAACCGCTCGCGCCCGGCGGCGTGTGGAACTCCACCGCGCCCTCCTTCAGCTTCGCCTTGCCCGGCGGCCTTCATGCCGGTTCTAGCGTCGTGTTCGATACCGATGCAAACCCGCTCCGGAACGCTTCCCTCTCCGTCTCTGCGGACGGCCAGACTCAGGTCGTATTCGCCCCCCAGGCTTCGCGCGCGTTGCTCTGGTCCGGCCAAGGCTCCATTTGGAACGTCGGCGGCGCGGCCAACTGGAACAACAACGCCGACGTCTTCTATCAGGGCGATACGGTTTCCTTTACCGACGCCGGCACCACCAAGGCCCTCACCATGAACGGCGATCTCGCCCCCGGCGGCGTCGTCACGTTCAACAACTCCTCCGGTCAAAACTACGTCGTCTCCGGCCCGGGCCGCCTCACCGGCGCGATGGCCATCACCAAAACCGGAGCCGGCCAGGTCACGCTCGGTGGCGAGAACACCTACAGCGGCGACACCCTGCTCTCCAACGGCACCTTGATGATTGGCCAGGCCGCCAACCTCGGTGCCCCCGCCGCCCGTCTGGTCCTCGATGGCGGCACCCTCGCCATCAACGGCACCAGCCTCACCAGCTTGGACGCGCTGGGACGCACCGTCGTGCTCAACCCCAACCGCCCGCTCGGCTGGAACATCGCCACCGCCAACCACACGTTCACCGTCGGCCTGTCCCACACCCTCGGGTCCGGCGGCCTCACCAAAACCGGCCCGGGCACCCTTGTGCTCACCGCCCCCGGCAACTACACCGGCAACACCGTCCTCACCCAAGGCACGCTCCGCCTCCTCGGCGATCAATCCGCCGTCAACAGCACCTTGCAAATTGGCATCACCAACGCCTCGACCACCGCCCTCCTCCTCGGCGACGCCGCCCAGGCCACCCCCACGGTCCTCGCCCTCACCAGCGGCAAATCAATTCAGCTCGGTCAAAATGGCTACGCCGGCTCCGCCACCGCAGGCATCACCGTCGCTGGCGCGCCCCTCTTCGGCACCACGGTGACAAACGCCAGCCCCTTGAACATCTACCGCTCCAGCACCGTGACCATCGGCGCGGGTTCCACCTGGCAGCAGTCCGGCAACCTCGCCTTCCGCGCCGTCGGCGGCTACAGCGCCACCCTTCTCGTGAACGCCGGCGGCCGCTTCACCTACACCGGCACAAACGCGATTGACCTCGGCTTCAATAGCGCCGCCAATGACAGCGGCAGTTCGCGCGTAAGCATCGTGGGCGGCGAGTTTGTCACCGCGCGCGCCTTCCAGCTCACCGCCACGGTCAACACTTCCGGTGCCGCCGTCGTCGAGCTGTCCTCGGGCGGCACGCTCCAGCTTTCGGGCAACGTCCCCGCGCTCACCACCGGCGGCAACGATGGCGATAACTTCCGCCTCGGCGCAGGCGGCGGCGTGATTGACACCAACGGTTTCTCCACCGCACTGAACATCCCCATCAGCGGCGCGGGCGGCCTCCGGAAAACCGGCACCGGCACCCTCACCACCACCGCCGCAAACACCTATCAAGGAGACACCACGGTCTCCGCCGGAACCCTCGCCTTGGGCACGGCCGGCTTGAACGACCTCGCCACGGTCTCCATCTCCAGCGGTGCCTTCCTGGCCCTGAACTTCAGTGGCACCGACCCCATCGGCGGCCTCACGCTTGGCGGTGTGCCTCTCGCCGCCGGCACCTACAGCGCGACGACCCACCCCGCTTTCCTCACAGGCACCGGTCAGCTCGTTGTCGTCTCCGCCATTGTCCCACCCGGCTTCGCCTCGTGGGCTTCCAGTCTTGGCCTGTCGGGAGACCCGGCAGCGGACTTCGACCGCGACTCCACCCCCGACGTCATCGAATTCATCTTCGGCACCGACCCGAAAATCACCAACCCCTCGCCGGTCACCAGCCAGCACGCCGGTGACCAACTCATCATCACCTTCCCTCGCGCCGACAGCGCGGAAACCCCGGACATTTCCCTCGTCGTCGAGTCCGGCACCAACCTGAGCACCTGGCCGCTCATCTATCAGATCGGAGCGACCACCGCAGCTTCTTCCGGCGGAGTCACCGTTACTGAAAACGAAGGAAACGCTGACACCATCAGCGTCGCCATTCCGCTCGGTAGCGACCCAAGCCGCTATGCCAGAATCAAAGCGGTCGTCACGCCATGACCCATCACTCCGCAAATCAGAAACAGAAACCTGTCGTTTCCATTGCTTGGGTCTTTTTCATTCTCATCACCGCGTGCTTCCAGACAGCTCATTCCCAACCGGCACGCTCCCAGTCCGCCACCAGACAAAAAGCGCTTCATACGTCTCAAGGTGATTAATCTGCCATGAACCCCGGAATTGCGAAACTACTTCGACCCGGCTCCCGTTTCGTATCGTGGGTCCTCGTCCTTTCGACCGAATGGAGCCAACCGGTGGGCGCGGTTGAAAACTCGTTTCTATCAGGGTGGCGCTTTGTTAAGGGCGCTCCCGCCGGAGCCATCTCGGCGGATTGCTCCACATGGCAGACGGTGGAGATCCCCCACACATGGAATGCGGTGGACGCAGCGGATGGCGGCGGCCATGAACCACCGGGGGACCCAGGATACTACCGGGGACCTGCATGGTATGCGAAATCCTTTATAACCAGCCCGGCATGGCAGGGGCAACGGGTATTCCTGAGGTTTGAAGGAGTGAGTTCTCGCGCCGAGGTTTACCTCAATGGCAAGACCCTGGGCGAACACAAAGGACCCGCCACCGCGTTTGTCTTCGAGATCACAGGGGGATTGAAATCGGGTGCGCCGAACGACCTCCGCGTGCTGGCTGACAACACACTCAGATCGGATATTCCACCGCTATCCGGAGATTTTCCGGTCTTCGGCGGCATCTATCGCCCCGTGACCGTGATCACAAAGCCCTCCACCTGCATCAGCCCGCTCGACCACGCATCTTCCGGAGTGAGGGTGTTCCAGCGCGAGGTGAGCCGCGACAAAGCCGCCATTGAGATCGTCACGGCTATCGACCATGGCGCGGCAGGTGAGACCAGCGTCGATGTCGAGGTCAACCTTCTGGACAAGGGCATGGTCGTGGCGGGCACGGTTTCCCGAAATGTGAAACTGAAGACTCAGAGCTCGTCGGAAGTTTCCTCCCGACTTACGGTGCTGAAACCCCATCTCTGGAATGGACGCAAGGATCCTCACCTCTATCAGCTTGAAGTGCGGGTTCTTGAACAAGGCAGAATCATCGATGAGTGCCGACAGCCGGTCGGTCTCCGGTTTTATAAGACAGATCCGGAGCGGGGATTTTTTCTAAACGGTGAGCCATACATGCTGCGCGGCGTCTGCCGCCACCAGGACCGCGCGGGCAAGGGCTGGGCGGTCTCCGCGGCAGATCTCAAGGAGGACCTCGACCTGATTATGGAAATGGGCGCGCGCGCTGTCCGCCTCGCCCACTATCCCCACGCCGAAGAGTTCTATCGACTTTGCGACGAGGCTGGGTTGCTGGTGTGGACCGAGATTCCGGTGGTTGACAAGATCAGCGAGGATCCCGGTTTCGCACCGAACGCAAAACAGCAGTTGACCGAAATGATCCGCCAACTCGGCAATCATCCGTCGATATTCGCATGGGGGCTGTCCAACGAACTCTTTCACCGGCCCACGCCAGATGGCATTCCGCTGATCAAAGTGCTCGAACAACTCGCCAAGCAGGAAGACTCCACGCGACCGACCACCATCGCAGTCAACAAACAGCGGGAGGACCTTTGCAACATCACCGACCTCGTCGGCTTCAACGGCTATCCGGGATGGTACGGCGGCGGCCCGTCCGGGATGAAGAAATGGCTTGCGGACTATCAGAAGCTCGGTCGCGACCGTGGGATCGGAGTTTCCGAATACGGTGCCGGAGCGTCCATCAGGCAGCACGAGCAGGGCGCCAAACAACCATCCCCCGGTGGCAAGTGGCATCCCGAGGAATGGCAAGCCATCGTCCACGAGGAAAACTGGCGCTGCATCCGCGAGGCGGAGTATTGCTGGGGATCCTTCATCTGGAACATGTTCGACTTTGCCAGCGAATGGCGTGACGAGGGCGATGCTCCGGGCATGAACGACAAAGGCCTCGTCACCTACGACCGCAAGACCCGCAAGGACGCCTTCTATTTTTACAAAGCCAACTGGTCCGGCGAGCCGGTGCTCCACCTCACGTCCAAACGCCACACGGAGCGCAAAGAGGCAGTTACGCCTATCAAGGTATATTCAACCGCATCCGAAGTCGTGCTTTGGGTCAATGGCATGAAGATAGGTGCCGCGAAGACTGACGATCTCCACATCGCTCGCTGGGAGTCGGTCACGCTCAAGCCCGGCGTAAACCGGGTCGAGGTTCGCGCGAGCATCCCCGGTGGGACATTGACGGATCAAGCAGAATGGCGAGTGGAGCCTTAGACGATCCTTGAATGAATATGAAACAAGCAACAAGACTCCGCGCTTACAAGGCATCAATCTACCTATATGCCACCTCCGCGTGCATCGTGGCCGCGCTTTCCCAACCGGCACGCTCGGAGGCCGTAACCAGCGAAGCAGTGCCAGGCTGGAAACTGGTCTGGGCTGAGGAATTCAACTACACTGGTCCACCCGATCCGAAAATGTGGGGCTATGAAGAGGGATTTGTCCGCAACAAGGAGAAGCAGATTTACACCCGCGATCGGCTCAAAAACGCACGGGTGGAAAATGGGAATCTAGTGATCGAAGCGCACAAGGAAATTTTCCAGAATCCGAACTACAAGCCCGGTTCCAACGCACCGCAATCCGCCAACTACACATCAGCGAGTTTGATCACGCGCAACAAGGCGAGTTGGCAATATGGCCGCATCGAGACGCGTGCCAAGCTTCCGGCGGGCAAGGGGCTCTGGCCGGCCGTCTGGACGAAAGGGATTTGGGGCTCATGGCCGGCTTGCGGTGAGATCGACATCCTCGAATGGACGTCCAAGACGCCGGGATTCATCTTTGCCTCGCTCCACTACGGCAGCGAAAGTAACCCTCTCAAAAGCACGAAGAACTTCGATGTGCCGGCAATCAATGCCGACTTCCACGTTTACGCGATGGAATGGACCGCGGATCGAATCGAGTTCTATTTCGACGGTCGGAAATATCATGAGTTCAACGTGAACGATGCGGGCCTCGGATCAGACAATCCCTTTCGCAAACCCCATTTCCTGTTGGTCAACCTGGCGCTCGGAGGCTACACAGGCGGACGGATCGACGATGCCGCTATGCCGCAGAAATTCCTGGTGGATTACATCCGGGTCTATCAGCGGCAAAAGCCCGCGCATCCGAAACCCGCCCCAGACCCTGGGTGATCATGGTGGGATCGCTGAAGGTGCGGTTCATGTTCCACTCGCCGGGGGTGAACTTACGCTAGACTGGGTTCACCGACCAGTCTTCCACTCGCAAATCCGCCACGCGTTTGAACTCGCCGGTGTTGTGAGTGACAAGCGTGAGGTCATGGGCCAAGGCGGTGGCGGCCAGCAGGAGATCAAACGGGCCGATGACTTCACCGTTGGTTTCGAGAGCATCCCTAATCCGCGCATAGTGCTCTGCCACGGTCAGATCGACCCGCAGACATTCGAATGGCCCGAGAAGCTGATGGATGATCAGCCGCCGCTTGTCGGGAAGACCGTATTTGCGGGCACCGTGGAGCAACTCAGCCCAGACGATGACGGAGGTCTTTAGATCACCGCTCTGGCAGCGGCGAAATCTCCCGGCGGCAGGCCCATCCGGGCGCCTGAGGATCTCGATCCAGAAATTGGTATCGGGCAACCAGATCATTACCACGATTTCGCACAGGGAAGTTCACCTTGCGCCGGACGTTCGAATTCGATGTCGAAAAAAGCACCGATGACGGAATCGAAGTACGAATCGTCTAAAACCTGCGCAGGCTTGCCAATCGGACGCACCAGTTCCACGGCGTCTAGGATCAAGCGCTCGAACTTGGCGGCTGTCGGCGCATCCAGGCTGCTAAGGGTGGCTTCCACCTCCAATGCGAGTGAACTCATACGGCCAAAGTAACATTACCTGAAGGGGCTTCCAGCCCAATTTTCATCTTGGGACAGGACGCAATATGAGAACCGCTCCCAAGCGGCAGGAGGGTAAGGAGTTGCTTGATATCGCCTCGGCACGGGCACTCTTGCAGATCAAGCTGAGCAACCGCGATTTGGACCGCGCCGATGCTTTGGCAATGCGGGCAGCACAGGGCAAACTTTCTGAAGAAGAGGCGGAGGAATTGGAGAGCTATCGCTCGGTCGGCACGGCATTGGAGTTTCTCAAGTCCAAGGCTCGCCGCAGTCTGGCGGGAAAATCCTCTGAACGCGGCTGATGAGTCCCCGCTTGCGCAGCCAAGTCCGGCTACGCGCAGGTTTCCGGTGCGAATATTGTCATCTGCCGGAAAACCTTTCCGAAAACCGCGCGAAGCCTCTCCATTGGCTTTGCTTGGGCATCCCGCCCTCGGGGGCAGTGAGCGACGGGCGCAGGGCGAGAGGGAAAGTGGCCGGATGGAGCCGGTGGATGGACAGGCTATCTGGGAAATTTCCGGAAACAAACCGCCGTGGCGTGCCATCGTTCCTTGCGACATGCGTGAAAAACCCATCTTCCTGACCTCAGTAGCCCTTCTGACAGCCGCGTTTTTTTCGTCAGCATCAGCCGCACCCGACCAGCCCGTCATCCGCGACCACTTCATCGACGTCCGCACTTACCCTGATTACAACCGCCGGCCGTGGGCCATGCCCGGCTGGCACACCTTCGGGGATCGAGTACAACTCGTCGGTAACCGCTATGTGAACTCCGCGAACCTTGCGCAGGGCGGTGGAACCGGCAGGGTCTATCGACCCAACTACGATTTGGTGAGAATTCCAAGTGCTGGAGATTTCACCTCACTCCTGAGCGGGCTGAATGTGGCGGACCCCGCGCTCTTCGTGTGGAATCTGGGCGGCTACATCCCCGATTCCCAAGCAGGCGGATATGTCAATTACGACTACCTCCAGCAGATGATCGACACGCTGGGAGAGCGTTTCCTCGGCAGTGACATCGGCGAGCAGGACGGCCGCTACTACAATGTTTACAATGCGTTGAATCGTCTTTCCTCCGATCCCTTTGAGGAATACCTGAAACTTCACCGCTTCCAGCTTCGTGTCGCAGAAGACCATGCCGACAAGGCGTCCCTCCTCACCGTGATGTATAACTGGCACGGCACGCTGCGGGACGGACTGGTCGTCAGCGCCGCGGCGGAGTGCCAGAACAAGGGAGGAGTCACCAATTCCCAAGTCCAATATGCCTTCCTGCGCGGCGCGGCACGCCAGTTCGGCGTCAGCTTGGCCGGCGATCTCGCGGTGTTCACTTCATGGGACACACAGTCAACCAGCACCGCCTTGCGCCGGCGCTATCTCTACAGCCAATACCAATGGAACTGCGCGATCCTGAGCTGTGAGGACGCCTATGGCCCCGCGCCGATTGTCGCGGATTTCAATACGTCGATGAACGGGTTTCTCGACCAACATCCGCGGCCCGGCCCGGTGCATTGTCCGGTCGCCATCCTGACCGATCCTTTTCAGGGCTGGATGCCGGCGATGACTCTTTCCAGTCAGTTCAAGAAACATGTCGCACAGGCCTATCAGCCGGGAGATTTTCTCACGCATCTGCTCCTCAACACGGTCTATCCGCGTTATGCGGACAACGGCATGTGGAAGGACGAAAGCCGGGCGATGGCCCCGACACCCTACGGAGACCTGGCCGAGGTGCTCACAAGCGATTGCCCGGAGCCGGTCATGGCCGGCTACGGCGCGGTGATTCTTGGCAGCGACCTGCCGGACGCCGGGCGCGAGCTGCGCGACAAACTCGAGTCATACGCCACGAGCGGCGGTCATGTCGTGGTCACCGCCGCCAACGCCCGGCGACTCTGGCCTGAATGGGGGATCGGAAACCAGCCGGTCACCTTACCCGCTAACAGCCAGATCAATCCCACGTCCGGGGCCAGCTATGTGGAACCGCTGGCGTTCCAAGTGATGCCTGTCGATCCCGGCGGCATTGCGGGTGCCGTCCCGAGCGCGACCAGCGGCGGCATTCCGCTCGTCATCGAAGTCCCGATCGGCACGGGAAGGGTGACGCTGCTGACCTCCGCCTATGGCTTGAACCGCGACCCGAGCCCGGTGGTTTCCCGGCCGTATCCATTGTGGAATCAGACCCTGGATTCGAGCACCGAGCAGGTGCAGCCCTACGTCTTCCCCGAGCATGTGCGCCGGACCATCGACGCGACGCTGAAGTCGCAACAACTATTCTCGGTGGGCAACGACCAGCTTGCTTTCATCACCAATCGCGTGGATGCGACGACGTGGCTCGTCGGCATTTACAACTCCCAACTGACGGCGCAGTCGTTCGATCTCCAAAGCCGGATCGGTTCGATTCAATCGTTGGTGGAGCTGCCGCTGGACAATCTGGCAGCCAGCTATCCGTTTCTGCCGCAGGGATACACCGGCGATGGCGTGCCGGCAGACTCCACCCGTATCGCCGCGGGCGATGTGCGGTTCTTCCGCGTCGGCGTGAATTCCGGGACCACGGTGCGCGTCGCCCCCGCCCCGGTGTCAAACGCAGTCCCGAGCGGACGTTTCCTGCGCATGCCGACGCTTGCGGATCTGGATCGCAGCCTGATCCGTTGGCCGACCTTCTTCCAGCACTTCGACGGCGTGATGCTCGATTGGACCGAAATCCGCGACATCGACCATGATGCTTTGAAATACGACCTCTGCCGCTGGATGAACCGCCAGCGGCTCCGCTTCGTCATGGATTGCCGACATGAACCGTCCGCCGCGCTCGACGAGATGGCGGCCATGAAGGACAAGCTGCTCCTGCTAGATGGGGCGCGCCACCTGCTCTTTTCCTCAGGCGATGCGGCACTGGAGGCGCGGATCGCCGCGCTGGCCGCGGACCCGGCGATGAGCGGTTTCCAATTTCACCTGCTGCCCCCGATCCAGCCGGGAATTCTGCGCGATCCCTTGAATCTTCCCGGCATTGAAATTCTGGACCTCGTTCATGACGATTGGGAAGCGGTGTATGCCAACGTGCGCGCGGTTTTCGGCAATGGAAGCTCCTCGCCGGTTGCAGGAATGCCGGTGGATCGGTCCACGGTTTCCGGAATGGCAAGCCCGCTGCGGCCCGATTTATTCCTCTCGCTGCGTGATCCCGGAAGCGTGGAGCGGGCGTTGAAAAAGTTCGATCCAGTGTGGAGAGACTTCGCGGGCGTGAAACTTGAATCTAGTCTCGTCTGGCGCATGAGCGAGAGTGCCTGCGCAAGGCTGGGACAGGCGATGCAGCAAAGAGGGCTCAAAGTCATCGTGGATTACAGCGATCACCTGGAAGGCTGGACCGGGGTCACTTTCCAGAACCTCGACGCCGATCTGTTGACCCCTGAAATCAGTGCCCACGCCCGCAGCGAGCGGGTGTTCGCCAACATCGCCGCCAAGTTGCCGCTGTTGGACTCGCGGGACGTGCTCATCGTCGAGAGCATGGCCACTCCGCAGAACACGACGAACCGGGCGGTATTGGACGGCTTCTGCCAACGCCTCCGGGACGGCGGAGTGACGGTGCATCTCTGGCATCGTCCCTACCGCAATCTGACGTCGTCGGAGACACGGGCGTTGATCGATGAGATCCCCGGCATGAAAGCCGCCATCAACCTCAATGCCAACTCGAACATTGTCTCAGGTCGTACCTGGGCCGGCCCCAAGCTGGGCATGGTCGTGCTCGGAGCCGGCACCCAGGCACTCGCACAGCGCAATGCGGTCACCACCAGCACCGGTGTGGATGTCCTGATGTATGCGCCCCTCTCTATCAGTTCCACCACGACGCTTGTCGGACTGCCGGACGACGTTCCGTGGGTGCTGGATGGCGACTATCAGAACGCCGCCCAGGTCCAGGCCGACCTCGCGAGACTGCCAGCCACGGCCACATTCCAAGCGAATGGCTCGGTGACACCGGCACCTGTTAGCAGGAGTGAAGTTGCAGTCATCCAGGCAATCGTCATTCCCGGCTCCAGCCCGATTGCCTCGGTGGTGGCCGACGCCAGCGCGCTCGGCGGCTCCGCGACACTCACCCTCACGCCGGGAGCCGGTAACAACTATTCGCGACAGATCACCGTCGGCGCTGGCATCACGAGCGGAGAAAAGGCGGTTTACCTGACGATCACGGACACCTCCGGAGCGTCGCGAACCCTGTCTGTTCAAACGACGGTGGCGGCGGCGGTGGCGCGTGACGTCATCTGGGACAACGGTGCCGCCACCGGCAATTGGAACACCGGCGACGCCAACTGGAGCGGCGCGACTTGGAACAACGCCCTGCTCGACAACGCGATCTTCGGCGCGACGGGCATCGGCACAGTGACACTCACGCAGTCGGTCACCGCCGGCAACATCCTGTTCAACAACCCGGGCTACACCATCACGGGGAACTCGCTCAACTTGTCCAGTTCGACGATCACCGCCGCGGCGGATGCCACTATCGCCTCGGTGCTCGCCGGCTCCACCGGCATGACGAAGTCCGGAGCCGGCATGCTCACGCTCACCGGCGTCAGCACCTACAGCGGCGGCACCGGCATAAACAACGGCACGCTTTCACTCGAATCGACAACCTCCGATACCGCCATCCGCGGCACCGTCACGGTAAACAGCGGAGCCACGCTGCGCATCGCCGGGGTCGCGTGGGGCGGCTTCGGCGGCAACACGGACAACAAAATCGACTCGCTCAACATCGCTGGCGGTACGGTCACCAACACGCTCACGACCAGCTTCCTCAAGGACGCCAATGTCAACATGACCGCAGGCACCATCTCAGGCGGAGAAATCCATTGGCGAAACAGCGCGCTGAACTCGTTGGCCAGCGCGACCACCGCGACCGTTTCCTCGAAGATCACAGTGCGGAACGATTACGTGCTTGGTAATCTTGCGATCAACACCGCCGACGGAGCCGCCGCGACGGATCTTCGCATCAGCGGCGCGATCGGCCAGGCCAGCGGCACCAACGCCCCCGGCCTCATCAAATCCGGCAACGGCACGCTCGAACTCGCGGCCGCATGCACCTTCACCGGCCCCACGACCGTCAATGCGGGCACCTTGCGCATCGGAGCCGCCAGCGGCGCGTCCACTGCGGCGACTCTCGCGTCCTCCTCGTCCATCACGAACAGCGGCACGCTCGTCTTCCGCCGGACTAACAGCAGTGACCTCGACCTGATGAAATCCATCGGCGGCAGCGGCAACGTCGTCTTCGAAGGCAGCGGCGTCATCAACGAAAGCCGTTACCTCGCGAACGATGCGAGCACCTACAGCGGCGGCACGGCCATCGGCACCGCGCGCGTGAACCTCAGCCAAGCCACCGGCCTCGGCAGCGGAGCCGTGACCATCGCCAGTGGCGGGCAGGTGTATGTGAACGCGGCGATCAACGTGGCCAACGCCTTCACCCTCGCGGGCCTCGGCTGGAATGAAACCTCCGGGCGCCTCGGAGCCTTGCGGATCAACACTGGTGCGACCATCTCCGGCCCGCTCACGCTCGCCGCAAATGCGCGGCTCTGCGCGTCCTCCGGCACCGCCACGTTCAGCGGAGGCATCAGCGGCCCCTTCGCACTCGAACTCGGCGAGGACTCCGCCGCCGGCACCGTCGTGCTCTCCGGGGCAAATACCCACACCGGCGACACCACCGTGAGCTTCGGCACGCTCGACCTAGCAACCTCGGGATCACTACGTTTCACTCCCGGAGCCAACGGCGTCTGCAACCGCGTCACCGGCACAGGAACTGTTAACTTCAAAGGCGCGTTCATTCTCGATCTATCAAACGCCGCGCTCGCCCACGGAAACTCTTGGTCGCTGGTGAACGCCGCCACGCTCGGAGAAACCTACGCCGCCACCTTCAACCTTCCCGGTTTCACCGAAAGCACGAACATCTGGACCCGCGTGGACGGCCCGCGCACATGGACTTTCAGCGAAGCCACCGGCACCCTCTCGCTCAGCGTCACCGCGGGCTACGATTCATGGGTTTCCAGTTTCCCCGGTCTAATCGACGTCACGCCCGGCGGTGATCCCGACCAAGATGGCATTGCCAGCCTGCTGGAATATGTTCTCAACGGAAACCCGAAGATTTCCGACACCGGCATCCTGCCCACCGCCACGGTCACGCCCACGCACTTCGTTTTCACGTTTCATCGCCGCGACGATTCCGAGAACGACACCACGCAGATCTTCCAACTCGGCACCGAACCAAGCGCGTGGACCGATGTTCTGATCCCGGCTGCGAGCGGCGTCGTCGGCGTCGCGACGATCACCATCACGGAAAACGACATCGCGCCGGATCTCGTCACGGTGAGCATTCCCATCGCCACCGATCCGAAGCACTTCGCCCGCCTGAAAGTCACCCGCCCGTAAACAGCATGAGAACCGGCAACCTCATGACGGTTGGAACCCTGTGGTTCGGGCTTCTTTCGTTCGTGTGCATGGCAGCAGGTCCCGTCGCGGACGCTCCTGCCCTGGCACTTCTAACGACCGCGGAGGCGGTGCGCACCCTCGGCGAAGCGGAGGATTTCACGGAACACCCGGTCCGGCTGCGGGGTGTCGTCCTGTTACCGCCCGGCCCGGGTGCCAATTCGTTCGTGCTCGCGGATGATACGGCCGGCATCTATATCGAGGCCGATGCCAGCCTCTGCGCCGGACTGGAGCGCGGTGCCGTGGCGGAGATCCGTGGTCGCGTTGTGCGGCGCGGATTCGCTCCCTTTGTCATGGCCGAATCCGTCTCCGTCCAGGGCACCGGCGTGATCCCGCCACCGGCGGAGGTGGATTTCGAGGATCTGCTCACCGGTCGGCACGATGCGCAGTGGGTCGGAATTTCAGGAACGGTCCGCCGCGTGGAGGCGGGCGGGGTGATGGAACTGGCTGCCGACGGCGGACGTCTCCTCGTCCAGTGCAGCAGGGCGGAAGCGGCTCGGATTCCCGTGGATGCGGAGGTTCGTGTGATCGGCATCGTCTTCTATCAATTCAGCCGGTCCGGCCAGATGATCCGGCCCTTGCTGTCCGTGCCTGACGGGCAGGCCATCGAAATAACAATCGCGCCGCCGTTAGAAATTCCTCTCAAGCGGATCGACCGCTTGCTGTCGTTTTCCGCCGATGGATCCTTCGGACACCGGGTGAAAGTCCGTGGCGTGGTGACTCATCAGCTTCCGGGCGAGGCATTGTGGCTGGAAGATGACGGGCAGGCGGTGCGGGTGAAACTGGACGATTCGCGGATCTACGTTCCGGGTGAGGCGGTGGAAGTCGCAGGTTTTGTCAGGTTGGGCGGCTATTCTCCCGAGATGGAGGACGTTCAGGTGACGCGGTTGGCCTTTGGCGCTCCGTCGAGTCCGATCCTGCTGGATTCTCCGGCCGCCGCGCCGGATCACGACGCCGGATTGGTCACGCTGCGCGGTCGCTTGATCGAAAAAACACGGGATCCACAAGGAGCGAGACTGATATTGAGTTCACACGATCATGACTTCCCCGCGCTTCTCAACCCTGCTGATGCCAAGGGGGCATTCATCGACGCCTGGGAGGTCGGCTCCCAGATGGAAATCACCGGCATCTGCGCCGTCTCCCGTCTTCGTCAAAAACTCTACCCCGGCACGGTGGAACCCACCGAGTTCGAACTGATCATGCGTTCCCCGGCTGACATGGTTGTTTTGGAAAGCCCGCCATGGTGGGACGCGGAACGTCGTGCATGGGCCTTGGCCGCACTGGCGCTCACCTTGGGGATGGTCGCAAGTGCCACGGCATGGGCCACGCGCCGGAGACTCCGCCAAGCCGCCGCCGCACGTCGGCAGTCCGAGTCTGAGTTCGCTGCCATCCTCGCCGAGCGCAACCGCATCGCCCGTGAAATCCACGACACGCTCGCACAGGGACTTGGCGCGATTTTGCTCCAGCACGAGATGCTCAAGGATCATCTCCCCGCCGGCTCGGAGGCGGAGACACATCTGATCGAGGCCAATGAAATCACCCGCAGCGCCCTTGCCGAGGCCCGCGAGTCAATCTGGAACATGCGCTCCCAGGCCATCGAGGATAACGGCCTTGGCGGCGCGCTCGCCGGAATCCTCGATCAACTGACGGATAACAACGGAATACGTGGAACCTGCGAAATTTCCGGCGAGATTTTCCCGCTGCCGCCCATGGTCGAGAACAACCTGCTGCGCATCGGACAGGAGGCAATCACCAACGCCGTGAAACACGCATCGGCGAAACACATCGACGTCTCGCTCGACTACTCTCCGGACCGCTTGACCCTTCGCGTGCAGGACGACGGCCGCGGCTTCGATCCGGCAGCCGTTGATCTCAAAGACCGGCACTTCGGCCTCGCTGGAATGCGCGAGCGTGCCGACGAACTGGGTGCCCACCTGCGCCTCGAAAGCTCGCCCGACAAGGGGACCGGATTGACCCTCGATCTGCCCCTCCGCGACCGGAAATGAGCTTCCTCATTAATCTCTAACCCATACCGCCATGCCCGCCACCCCCATCCGCATTCTCATCGTTGACGATCATCCCGCGCTGCGCTTCGGCCTGTGCTCGATGATCGGCAAGGAACCGGACATGACGGTCGTCGCGGAGACCGGCGACGGTGCTGAGTCTGTGGAGTTATACCAAAACCACCAGCCGGACGTCGTGCTGATGGACCTCCGCCTGCCCGGCATGAGCGGTGTCGAGGCGATCCTCGCCATTCGCCATCATGATCCTGCCGCAAGGATTGTCGTCAACACCACCTACGACGCCGACGAGGACATCCACCGCGCGATTCAATCCGGTGCGAAATCCTATCTCCTCAAGGACATGCCCAAGGAGGAAATCCTCGCTGTCATCCGCTCGGTCCACGCCGGCCATGCCGTCCTTCCCTCCCAAGTCACGGAGCGGCTCAAGGAACGCATGGCTCGCCCGGCCCTCACCGGCCGCGAGGTTGCCGTGGTGGAGCTGCTCGTCAAAGGCCGCAACAACAAGGAAATCGCCGATCATCTCGGCATCAGCGAGCCTGCGGTAAAGTTCCGCATCCAGCGCATCCTCTCCAAACTCGACGCCGTGGACCGCACCTCCGCCGTCGTCTCCGCCCTGCGTCACGGCATCGTGCATCTGGAATAGCGGGGCTCGGCCAAAAACAAACAGGTCATCAGGGTTTTTCAGACGAAGGGATTGATGACTTGGACGGATTCGTAGGTCTGGCCGTGGTTGAGGTCTTCGGTGTAAAGAGTGGTGCAACCGAGTTCGGCGGAGGCGGCGAGGATGGCCGCATCCCAGTAGGAGATTTTGTAGCGGCCTTGGAGGTCGAAGGCGTGGCGGATGAGGGTCGGCGACGCGCGATGGCAGGGGTAAGCAAGCAGCAAGTCCACGGTCTCCGCGATAGCCTCGCGAGATTGCCCGAGGCGAATCTTGTTCAAGCAGGTGTTGATGAACTCCTGGACTACCTGAAGAGAGAGCGAGAATTCCTCATCCGCCAGCAAGACGCGGGCGATCCGCCGCTTTTCCCGATCTTCCTCAGCGGCGGAGACGGCATACACGAAGATATTGGTATCGAAAAAAAACCATGAATCAGTCCATGGCCGGGGATGGATGGCGTTGGGCTTGCTCCCGGTCGAATCTGCCGATAGGGGCGACGATCTCGATGGCATCGAGAGAATTCAGAAGAGCGGAGGCCCGCTTCTTTCGCTGGCTTTCGGCATCCGTGGAACTGGCCTGAGGCGATTCGACCTCACGAATCAAGGACTGGCAGATGAGATCCTTGAGTGTTGTCTTTCGTTGAATCGCCGTGATTTTGGCCCGTTGGATGACTTCTTCGGGCAATTCGATGGTCGTTTTCACGACACTCTTAATACTGGTAATATGGGTTGCTGTCAATTTTCAAAACAAGTTCTTCAGGTCTGGGAAACGCTTGTATAGGTCGCCGGTGCCGGAGAACTCGGTGAGATCGACGCCGTGGACCGCACCTCCGCCGTCGTCTCCGCCCTGCGCCACGGGATCGTTCACCTCGACGAGTGACTGGCTCGTACTGGCCGAAAGATAGGTTTTCCCGGCATGACAGGATGGCCCGTCGAGGTCTGAATAAGTGCTGAATCAATTCCAACCCACCAAATCCCATGAAATGCCGCATCGCATTTTTCGCATCCGCCGTCCTGACCATCACCTACGCCTATGCCGCCGATCTCACCTGGAACAACGGCACCACCACCGGCAACTGGAACACCACCGATGCCAACTGGACCGGCTCAACCTGGAACAACGCCACGCCCGATAACGCGATCTTCGATGCCGCCGGCATCGGAACTGTCACCCTGACCGTGCCCATCACAACTGGCAACGTCACCTTCAACAATCCGGGCTACACCATCGCGGCGAACACGCTCAACTTGTCCAACTCGACGATCACCACCGCGGCGGATGCCATCATTTCCTCGGTCCTTGCCGGCACTACCGGCATGACGAAATCCGGAGCCGGCATGCTCTCGCTCACCGGCGTCAGCACCTACAGCGGCGGCACCGTCATCAACAATGGCACGCTTTCGCTCGAATCGACGACCTCCGACACCGCCATCCGCGGCATCGTCACGGTGAACAGCGGAGGCACGCTGCGCATCGCCGGTGTCGCGTGGGGCGGCTTCGGCGGCAACACCGGCAAGAAGATCGACACGCTCAACGTCGTCGGCGGCACGGTCAATCACACGCTCAACTTCAGTTTCATCAAGGATGCCGCTGTCAAAATGACCGGCGGCGCGATCTCGGGCGGTGAGATCGGCTGGAGAAACAGCACCCTGAACTCGCTGGCCAGCACGGATACCGCAACGGTTTCCTCCAAAATCACCATCCGCAACGATTACGTGGTTGCAAATCTTGCGATCGACACCGCCGACGGAGCCGCAGCGACCGACCTGCTCGTCAGCGGCGCGATCGGCCAGGCCATCGCCACCAACGTCCCCGGTCTCATCAAAACGGGTGACGGCACGCTCGAACTCACCGCAATCAGCTCGTTCACCGGCGGCACCACGGTCAATGGCGGCAATCTCCTCTTGAATCAAACTTCAACGAACTCGGCGATCCGCGGCACCGTCACGGTTAACACTGGTGCCACACTCACCGTCTCCGGCGCTTCCTTCGGCGGCTTCGGCGACACCGGAACCAAGATCGCCACCCTCAATGTGGTCGGTGGCAATGTGGTCGTGGTCGGCAACAAGATGACCAAGGACGCGGCGTTCAACCTGACCGGCGGAACCATTTCCGGCGGAGAAATCAACTTACGCAACACCGCGCTCAACTCGCTGGCCAGCGACACCACTTCCACGATTTCCAGCGCCTTGAACATCCGTGCGGACTATGGCAACGGCCCGACCCTGTCGATCAACGTGGCCGATGGCGCAGCGGCGGCCGATCTGCGCGTCACCGGCAGCATCAAACAATCCACCAATCCCGCAAACCCTTCGGGAAATCTGGTCAAGACCGGCGCGGGAACCTTGTCGATTGAGAACAATTGCAGCTACACCGGGACCACCACTGTGAGTGGAGGAACCCTCTCCAGTTATTGGTATCTTGCCTCGGACGACGTGACGGTCGCCAGCGGTGCGACCCTGGCAGGCAACGGCGGCATCGGCGGCAACCTCACCATCCAGTCCGGCGGACACCAAGCTCTCAACGTGGCTCCCGCAGCATTCCAACAAGTGGCCCGTCAAATCGAGGGATTGCTGACTTTGGAGGCAGGAACCTTCCTCGACCTCAGCGCCGCAGTTCTGCCCGCAGAGGAGACCTACGTGCTGCTGACCGCCACCGGTGGGATCACCGGCCCCCTGCCGACTGTCACCGGGCTTTCGGGAAATCTCGCCATCAACGGCAACAACCTGGAATTCACCCCTACCGCCAATCCATTCAGCACTTGGGCCCAGAGCAAGATCACCGACATCGATCCCCTGGCCAATGCCACGCCCACCGGCGATCCAGATGCCGACGGCGTGAACAATCTCGCTGAATTCGCCTTCAACGGGGATCCGCTGGATGGTGCCGACAATGGCTATCGCCTCGGCCAGACGACCAACGTGCCGTCGGTCGGCAATGCCCTCATCCTCACCTTCGCCACCCGCGCGGGTGCCGACTTCGGGACCGGCCCCACCGCCTCCGCAGACGGCGTGAGCTACACGGTCCAAGGCTCGCTTGATTTCAATGCGTTCGCCTCGCCCGTCACCAAGGTCACCCCGGCCATCGTCCCCCCCGGCTGGCCCGCTGGCGGCGGTTACGAGTATCACACATTCCGACTTGATGCCTCCACCGGCCTGATTGGCAAAGGCTTCCTCCGCGTGAAGACCGAGCAGTAAAAACCAATCACGGAAAGCCATAGGCAATTCACAACAGCCAACCGAAAACCTCATGAAATCCCCATTTCACGCCTTCATTCACACCGTTGCAGGAATCCTCTTGATTCCCTGTGCCCATGCCGCCGACTTCACTTGGAACGGCCTTGCCACCGGCACATGGGATACCAACGCCGCTAACTGGTCCGGTGCTTCCGGCACCCCGTGGGACAGCGCCAACGGCCCGTTACGAATACAATCTGGCAGGCATGCGCTTCAAATCGCAGTGGCCACATTCGGCCTGTCCGCCATGATGACCCCGCTCCCGGCATCGGCCGCAGACTGCGAGGTGGCTGCATACTACTGGCCCAACTGGCATGTGGATGCCCGAAACGAGGCAAAGCTGGGCAAGGGCTGGACCGAATGGGAACTGGTCAAGGCAGCCACGCCGCGGTTCCCGGGTCACGTGCAACCGCGGGTGCCATTGTGGGGCTACGAAGACGAAGCCGACCCAAAGGTCATGGCGCGGAAGATTGATGCCGCCGCAGACCACGGACTCACCGCGTTCATCTTCGACTGGTACTACTACAACGAAGGCATCGCCCTTCAGCGTTGTCTCCACGAAGGTTTCCTGAAAGCCCCGAATCGGAACCGGCTGAAGTTTGGCATCATGTGGGCCAATCATAACTATGTTGACATCTTTCCCGCCAGGATTGGGAAACGCAAGGAACTCTGGAACGCCGGCGCCGTAACGCGTGAAACCTTCACCAAAGCCACGGACCTGATCATCAAGAATTATTTCTCGCAGCCGAACTACTGGACCATCGGCGGTTTGCCGTATTTCTCCATCTACGAACTGCACACCCTGATGAAAGGCCTTGGTGGCGCGGAGCAGACGCGGCAGGCATTCGAGGATTTTCGCAATCGCTGCAAAGCAGCCGGGCTGCCCGGCGTGCATATCAATGCCGTCGCGTGGGGCATCCAGCTCGGCAACGTGGGGAACGAACCCATCCGCGACATCTCCAGCATGGACAAGCCAGCGGTGATCGTCAAAGACGCGTCCGGACTCATCGCCGCACTGGGGATCAACAGCGTCACGTCCTATGTCTGGGTTCATCATGTCGGCATCCCGTCGTTCCCTAACTACCCGTACGAGAAGTGGGGCGACCAGGCCGCGAGCCAATGGCAGGGCTTTCAAAACCAGTTCAAGGTGCCCTATCACCCGAATGTGAGCGTCGGATGGGATTCCTCACCGCGCACCGACCAGACGCAGGACTTCGCGAACGCCGGATACCCGCACATGCCAGTCATCACGGGCGGCACACCCGCGGCATTCCGAAAGTATCTCGAAATGGCCAAGGCATATCTCGCTGCGAAACCGCCGGGCGAGCGCATCCTCACGATCAACTCATGGAACGAATGGACTGAGGGCAGCTACCTTGAGCCTGACTCGCAAACGAAGATGGAATACCTCGAAGCGCTGAAAGCCGTGTTTCCTCCTTAGCGGCATCACTTTCGTGCTAACAAACACAAATGATTTCAACTCCGACAATGACACCTCGCTCATCTGGATCGCCGTTCCGCGACGTCGCCACCTCTATCATTATGCACCATAAACGATCATCCCAAGTCCCATTGCAGAAACCAAATCTCGCCGATGGGCATGAAGAGCGGGGGCAATCTTGTCCCGGAAAACGGACGAGAGGAGTATCATTCTTGCTAGAGTCCGCGGGGCGATCCCGGCTCCCAGCGGATGGCATTCGTGCCAGCATCTGCGTTGCAATGATCGCGCTCGCGGGCATCAGCCTGGCGGAAGAGACCCTGCAAGGCGACGAACTTGCGTCAATGTTAAAGAGCTCGGTCGTTTTCAAAAGTCAGGACTCGCTCAAGGACTCCAGCATCAAGTTGCCTGCCGAAGACATGAAATGGTGGAGTGACGCGAAGTTCGGCATGTTCATCCATTGGGGACTCTACGCCATTCCCGCCCGCGGTGAATGGGTGATGCACAACGAGAATATTCCTGCCGATGAGTATGCGAAGCTCGCCGACGAATTCGTTCCCAAACACTTCGATGGTGCCGCGTGGGCCCAAGCCGCCAAAGATGCGGGGATGAAGTACATGGTGCTAACAGCAAGACACCACGATGGCTTCGCGCTGTGGGACAGTCCCGCCAGCTATGGTGGATTCTGCAGCATGAATCGCGCGGCGAAGCGGGATCTCGTGAAGGAATACGTCGATGGCTGCCGCAATGCCGGATTGAAGGTTGGCTTGTATTACTCGCCGATGGACTGGCGTTTTCCCGGCTACTTCGACCCCAAGGGGCTTCCTGACAATGCCGCCCTCATGAAGGCGCAGGGTTACGGACAGATGAAAGAGCTGATGTCGAACTACGGGCCCATCGACGTTGTCTGGTATGATGGCGGCTGGCTTGCCCACAAAGGCACCGATGCCGGGGCGGCCTGGTTCTGGGAGCCGGTCAAACTCAACAAAATGGTTCGCGAACTCCAACCGAAGGCGGTGATCAATCCGCGGTCCGGATGGGAAGGCGATTTCCAGTGCGACGAGGGCGGCCATGAGATTTTCGGCCCGATCATCGAGGGTCCTTGGGAAAAGTGCCTCAATCTCAACACCCCGAGCTGGGGCTATAACACCAAACAGAAGCTCATGACTCCGCAGGAAATTGTCCACATGCTGGTCAATGTCGTCGGGCGGGGTGGCAATGTGCTGTTGAACGTCGGCCCGGATCGCGACGGCGTCATTCCACCAAGCCATGTGCAGACCATGCGCCAGGTCGGGGATTGGCTCGCTATCAATGGCAAGGGTATTTATGGCACCCGGCCCGGTCCGTTGCAGCCGCTTGATCGGCGTTATTGCACCACCCATCAGGGTCGAAGCTTGTATGTCCATGTTCTGGATTGGGGACCGGAGAAGAAGGTCAAGCTCCCGGCCCTGGGGCAGGTCATTCAATCAGCGAGTATTCTTGGCGGCGGAAAAATCTCCTGCGATCAGGACGCAAATGGCGTCACTTTGACTACCACCAACGAACTGACCGGCAATGGACTTCCGGATGTAGTGGAACTCATGTTGGATCGTGAGATTCCGAATGGCGGACAGCCTGTCCGCTGAAAGGGAATCATCGGGCACCGTCCTTCCCCGCCAGGCAATCAACTGTGACTCTTTGTCCCAATCCATGAAATCCAAATCCGGTTGCATCGTGGCGGCTGTCTTTCTCCAATGCTTGAGTTGCTATGGCGAAATTGACTACGCCAACAACAAAGATCCGATGACAGGCAGCGCGCCCATTGCGCCCTGGCGCTTGAACGAAACCAAAGAGCAACGAGACACCCGCATGGCATGGTGGCGTGATGCGAAGTTTGGCATGTTCATCCACTGGGGGCCGTATGCGGTTTATGGAGCGGTTTACAATGGGAAGCCGCATAAAAACTCCGAATGGATGTATGAAAACCTGAAGATTCCCGTGGCGGAATACAAAGCGACGGCGGCTCGATTCAAACCACGGAAATTTGATGCGGACGCCTGGGTTGCTTTGGCCAAACGGGCCGGACAGAAGTATATCGTAATCACCGCCAAGCATCATGACGGGTTTGCCATGTGGCCATCGAAATTCGGCGGGTTCAACATCCGCGACACGGCCGGGTATCAGGGAGATCCGCTGGCGGAACTGGCAGCCGCCTGCCGCAAGGAGGGAATTAAACTCGGTTTCTACTACTCGCAAGCACTGGATTGGACGTATCCCGGCGGCGGCAAGGCGGAGCGGGGCGCATGGGATCCCGCTCAAAATGGGGACTTCGACAAATATTTTGACGAGGTGGCGATCCCACAAGTGCGCGAGCTGCTCACCAACTACGGCCCGGATGTGCCCGCTGTGATCTGGTTTGATGTGGACGCCAAGAACATGAATCCAGACCGTGTCGAGCGCATGCTGAAAGTGGTGCGGGAGCATCCCACGGTCATCCTGAACAACCGCGTCTGCAAAGGAGGACCGGGCGACTACGGAGTGGCGGAAGGAGTCATTCCTCCCCGCGGCTTTTCCGACAGGGACTGGGAAGGGGCGTTGATGACATACGACACTTGGGGATTCAGCACGCACCACACAAAATGGAAGTCGGCGGAGGCCCATATTCGCTCGTTGGTTGACGCGGTCTCGAAAGGTGGCAACGCATTGCTGAATGTCCCCCCCGGCCCCGACGGAGTCATTCCCGACGCCATCGTGAAGCGGTTCGAGGAAATCGGCGCATGGCTCAAAGTGAATGGCGAGGCGATCTACGGGGCGAAGCCAACCCGCTTCGGCGCGGAAGCCGGTGCCTATAGCGAGACAGAAAAGGACCGGCGCGGGTTTCCAAAGTTCATCGCCCGGTGGGACTGGCGCTGCACCACCAAGCCAGGCAAGCTCTTCATTCACGTCTTTAAATGGCCGACGGGTAAGCTGGAACTCCCCGCAGTGAAGGAGAAAATCACAAAGGCGTATCTGCTCGCCGATCCCGAGCGCAAAACGCTGGCGTTTAACCAAACCGACAAGGGCGTGACTATTGCCCTGCCCGCTGCGACGTCCGATCCGATTGCGTCCGTGCTCGTCATCGATATCCAGTCCTCTTCCAAATAACCACGAGAGTTCTGTGAGACCTTTTGGTGAAGGTTCGCGCGACAAGAATCTCAGTGTCCGCCCGAATTACCGGCTTGGCAATGCGACGCACGCCCGAGCCATTCCACCGAAATCCCGAATTCCAATCACCTTTTCCCATGACAATGATATTTCTCCGCATCGCCGCCACACTCTGCCTTCTCATCCACCCTGCCGCCGCGCAATACGGCGAATCAACTTATCAGATACCCGACAGCCTCGTTAGGGGAGGTGCTTTCATCGATCGCTTCCTCCCCATGCCATGGGTCGGCAAGCCGCGATCCGATGTCTGGGGTGTCGATGCGGTGAAACCGCGGGACGTGGCCAACGGCATCGAGGACGCGGAGTTTTCCTACTGGTGTACCTCGGTGGTGAAAGGCGCGGACGGAAAATATCACAACTTCGTTTGCCGCTGGCGCGAGGATTCACCGAAGGGGCACTTTGAGTGGCCTAACTCAATTGTCGTGCACAGCGTGGCCGATTATCCGCTCGGCCCTTACAAGGTGGCCGAGGAAATCGGCAAGGGCCACAACGTGGACGCTTTCCAGCTCAAGGATGGATCATGGGTGCTCTACGTGATCGACGCCTGCTACCGCGCACCTTCCATCAACGGCCCTTGGACGCGGGGCAAGCTGGAGTTCGACACGCGCGGCAGGGAAAGCGTGGACCTCAGCAATTGCACATTCGCTCGTCGCGAGGACGGCAGTATCCTGATGGTTTCGCGCACGGGTTTCACTTGGGTCAGCCGCGACGGCCACCAACCGTTCCGCATGGTTTCCAACAGAAGTGCTTATCCTCCCGTGGAGAAGGCCCACTTCGAGGATCCGGTGATCTGGAAGGATGACGTGCAGTATCATCTGATCGTGAACGACTGGTTCGGCCGCACCGCGTTCTATCTGCGGTCCCGCGATGGCGTGAAGTGGGATTGGGATCAGGGGAAAGCCTACGCTCCCGGAATTTTCCGCCATGATGACGGAACGCTTGAGGACTGGCACAAGATCGAGCGGCCGAAAGTTCTCCAGGATGAAAAGGGCCGGGCCACCCACATGTTTTTCGCTGTGATCGACGACGCGAAAGAGGTGGACAAGCCGAAGGATAACCACAGCTCCAAAGCCATCGGCATTCCGCTGTCCATTCCCCGTCCAATGCGGATCACGGGCACCGGCGACACACTGGCCGTGACGCTCGCTCCGGAGAACGGATTCAATCCACAGGATGTGAAGGCCGATTCCATCCGCTTCGGATCTCCATCCAAGGTGGACATCGGTCAAGGTGCTAAACCTCTCTCCTCCACCATCACCGGAGGAGAACTCGTGATGAGTTTCAAGACCTCCGATTGCGGCATCACTGATGTTCAAGCCGCCGCGAAACTTCTTGCGGAAGATGCAAAGGGAGGGCTGGTTTATAGCTATGCACTCCCTCCCGATGCATCTCGAACACTGCCGCTGCTGAGCGCTGACGCACGGGTGGCTTGCGCCCGTGACGAGGGGGGAGCCCTAACCATGCGCATCAATGTCGGCAACTTCGGCCCGGTGGCCTCTGGTCCCGTCCCGCTCGACCTGCGCTTCCGCCAGAACGGAGCAAGTGACATCCATCTCGAAGGCGTGATACCCGCTTTGCAGCCCTTCGCAGACACCACGCTGGCTTTGCGCCTCCCCTCCGGAAAATGGCAATCGGAAAAGGATGCCAGGTTGCTGATCCGCATCGGCGAACAAAGCGATACGGAAGGGTTGAATGCCCGGATAGTCTGCCCCAAGTGATTTCCTCCATGCAATCCAAGCTGTTATTCATTTCCATCCTGATAGCACCGCAGGCTTGGTCCGCAGTGTATCATGTGGATTCCGCCGCCGGACATGATGCCGCAACCGGCACTGAAGCCGCGAAGCCATGGCGCAGCCTGGAGAAGGTCAATAACACGCCGCTTCAACCCGGAGACAAAGTGCTTTTCAAGGCGGGCGGACGGTGGAGCGGGCAATTGAAACCGAAGGGATCCGGCAGTGAGGGCAAACTGATCCAAATCGGACGATACGGCGATGGGGACGCGCCGCGCATCGATGGCGAGGGCAAGGTGGGGGATGCGGTATTGATCCAGAACCAATCGTTCATCGAAGTGGCGGATTTGCACGTGACGAATCAGGGATCCTCTCCGGCACCGTGGAGAACCGGAGTGCGTGTGTTTGCCGATGGAATCGGCAGGATGCAGGGGGTTTTCCTGCGGCGTCTGCACGTGCGCGATGTGAATGGCGACCTGCGGAAATCCCATGAAGGATGCGGTATCTTTTTCGAAGCCACCGGCAGGAACGATTCCCATTTCGACGGCCTGTTGATCGAAAACTGCCATCTGGTGAAAACCGACCGCAATGGCATCTGCCAGCGCGGAACAGGAAAATTACGCAGCCGCAATGTGATCATCCGCGGGAATCGATTGGAAGACATCGGCGGTGATGGCATCAAGTTATGGGGAACGGACGGCGGCCTGATTGAAAAGAACGTGGTCCGCAAGGCCCGCGCGCGTTGCAATGAAAAAGAGGCCGCCGCAGGCATCTGGCCGTTTGCCTGTGATGACACCATCATCCAGTTCAATGAGGTCTCCGGAACCGTGGGAACGCTGGATGGCCAGAGCTTCGACTCGGATTACTGGTGTCGGCGCTCGGTTTTCCAATACAACTACAGCTTCCAGAACGAAGGCGGGTTCATGCTGATCTGTTCGCCCGGCGACGCCATCAATGACGATACCGTCATCCGCTATAATATCAGCTTGCACGATGGCATCAACTCCGCACGCGTTTTCCATTTCGGAGGAGGGGCCAGACGGACGCACGTGTATAACAACACCATCGTCATCGGCCCCCATCAGGATTTGCCGATGATGCTTTTCGGCGAGTGGAACGGCGGCAAGCCGAAGGACTCGCGGTTCACCAACAACCTATTCATCGTCGAGCCGGGCGGCAGGGCAACCTACAAGTTCGGCCCGAGCAGTGGCAATGTCTTTGAACACAATCTCTTCGCGGGCAATCATGAAGGATTGCCTGCCGGGGTGGAGGTTTCCGCCATGCCGTCGTTTGCGGGCACCCTGAGCCCCGCGCCCGGATTGGCTTCGCTGCTGCTAGGAAATTGCTTTCTGCGGGAGGCGCCTGAAACAGCCATCGGGGAGACCCGGAGGGCGGGGAAATGGGGGTTGATTGGTTTTGTAATTGCTAGGGATTTGCTTATGGCGGGAGGCTCCTGAAACAGCCGTTGAACCGGACCGGAGGGCGGGGAAATGGGGGTTTCTCATGGTTGTTTCATTCCCGGCAAGATCGGGTTGCCATTGTAAGCACCAAGGTGTGGAGCTGGCGAGTCAGAAACCGCATTGCCCCAGTAATCGCGGCCACCGTTGTCGGGGATCAGCACAGCGGCATTGAGTGCGGGCGAAGTGGTGCGTAGTTTGTATCCCGCGACGGAGTCGAGGCCGAGATTTCCGCTGCCGGGAGTTAGCAAGAGCGGGTCGGCGAGAATCTTCTTGGGGTCTTCAGCGATGTGGCCGTTGCCGAAGTAGAGGTTGCGCTCGAACTGGCAACCTTGCGGGGCTTTGAATGTTCCCGTGCCAGTGTTGATGAAGATGTTGTTCTGAAACAAAATCGAACTCTTGTCGCTCTCCGCACCCTGCTCAAACATCTTGGGGTTACCGAGACCGACGTAGATCGTGTTGTTGTAAACCTGGTAGCCGTGGTTGCCGTGGCCGTGGACGAGAAAGACGCGACTGCCAGCCAGGCAGCCGTCGTTCTGGCTGATGTTGTAGCGGGCAATGTTGCCGTTGGCGTTGCCGTCGCAGCACATGTTGAGGAAGCCGCCTTCGTTGTCGTGGCTGTAGTTGTATTGGTAGATGCATCGCTGGTTGCTGTTGTCGAAATCGAAGGCCATGCCGTCGAACTTGGTCTTCGTCTCGCACACCTCATTGTATTGGAAAATCACGTCCTCGCAGAAATACGGCCAGATGGCGGCATGGCCTTGTTTGACGGAATTGTTGTTCGATTGGCGGACGAAATTGCGCTCGATGATCGCGCCTTTCACGCACCACGGAATGATGCCATCGCCGCCGATGCGTTCGAGATGGTTGCCGGCAATGCGAATGTTAGTAGAAACGGTGTAGGCACCGTGGCCGCTCCAGCTTGAGTTAGGATCGTTCGGCTTGTTGATCCACTGCGATTGCATGAGGATGCCGTTGCGAGTGACATTTTGGATGGTGTTGTTCTCAATACGAACGACGTCCCAGCGAGACGGGACCGAGAGATTCGCAGCGTTGATATAAAAAACGATGCCGCCGCTTTCTTTGCCGTCCTTGTAGTCGGTTAGATCGCCGACCACATCGTGGATATAACAGTGCGTCACCTCGAAACCGGAGAGGGTGCCGACGCAGTCATTGCGGACGAGAATGCCCACCTTCTTGGCTGCCGGTGAGCCTTGGTTAGAGACTTCGAGGTTGCGAATACTCCAATACTGCTGATTTTCGAGAAAGACGGCCCCGCTCGCAATGCCGCCGCCGTGGATGATCGGATTTGGTCCGTCTCCATAGCGATCCATTCCAATCCAATTCGTGGAATTTCCAGAACCTTGAGGATGCAAGCGGCCAGTCCATGTCGAGCCCGCCTTGAGCAGCAACTTGTCGCCGGGTTGGAAATGGGTGGCGTTGATTTTCTCCAGCGACCGCCACGCCTCGGCGGGACTAGCGCCGGCGTTGGAGTCATTCCCCGCGATGGAATCAACATGATAACTCGCAGCATGAAGCGAGGCCAGTGGCGCGAGTTGTAGGGCGGTGAGGAATGTGAGGATGCGTTTCATAGTACGTTGTGTAAGCAATGCCGGGTTTGTTTCCTCATCTGTGCCGGAAAAAAGACGGGCGGCGCGCGAGAAACCCAATAAACGCGCGCCACCCTGGGATTGCCTCCCTCCAGAGGCAAAGTGGAAATCCGGTAGGGCGTGAGCGCCGGGCGCGCCCACTTGTCCCCATCGGGGTGGGATGTGAATGAAGAAGTTGCTAGTGTTCAGTTTGAAGTTTTCAGGAAGAGAGAAAGATTGGAGCTAAAGACACCGACCTTTCTCTCTCCCATTCAAAATTCAAAATCACTTCCTCCTCCGGCGCAGCAGACCGGCGGTGATGAGGAGGCCGGCCAGCGCGCTGGTGGGCTCGGGCACGGCGGTCCAAGTGAGGCTGTTGCTGCCAACGGTGAAGTAGCCTTCGCTTGCCGGTGCCGTGGCGGATCCGGAATAGAGGAAGTTGCTGACGATGAAATTGTCGATCGCCTTTCCTCCGAAAATGTCCGACCAGGTGTGAGGGGTGTTCCAGAATACGTCGGAGAATGCCGTGCTGCTGACCACATTGAACTTGGCTCCGCTGGTGATGTTCAAGGTCCCGGTGACACTCACCGAGTCGTAGGTTCCGTTGCCTGTGCCGGTGGTCAGATCCCAATCGAAGATCGAGCCGGAACTGAAGTTCAGGTTGCTGGCGACGGTTGCCGCGCCCACGGCACCGACGCCGCCCGCCCCCAGCTTCGCGCCCGAGTTCACGGTGACGGTTTTGCCGATGGTCCCGCTGGTGCCGCTGGCGAGAATGCCTCCGGTCACGGTGACATCCGAAGTTCCAATGGATCCGCCGTCGATCTTCAAAGTGCCGGAGTTGACTGTGGTGCTGCCAGTGTAGGTGTTGTTGCCGGTCAATGTCAGCGTGCCGTCGCCTTTTTTCGTCAGACCACCGCCACCGTCGATGCCGGATCTCTGAGCGAGGTTAGCGCCGCTGCTGGTGCCCCACGTGACGATGCCCGAGAGGGTGGTGTTGAAGCCGTTGGTATCGATGACCCCGCCGCCCGTGCCGAGGTTGAAATTCACCTGAGTGGACAAAGCGGTGACGTTTTGGGACAGCTTGAGCGTGCCGCCATTCGTGAAGGCAACGCGAACACCGTTGTCGGCAACTACGTTGCTAGTTTGCTCAAACCCCGCCGCCGTCGTGAAGACGCCGGTGCCATTAATCGTCACAATGGACTGACCTCCCGCGGCACCAAGGGTCATTTTGATCGTGGCGGCGCTCACATTCGCACCCGTGTAAGTGAACGCCCCTCCAGCGTTCACCTTCAGGTTGGCGGGAAAACCGCCGACTGCGGTGAGATTCATGGCACCAGCCTGGGTCCAAGCCCCCCCGTTGTTCAAGTTGACGAGGCCAGTCCTCAGCACGTCGAGCGTGCCGTTGTTGGTGACCGAACCAGCGACGTTGAGGGTCTGGTCCTGGTTTGTGCTGGCAGTAGCACCGATCCTCATGAAATTGCTTGCGGCGGTGACAATGGTTGACGTGCTATCAAAGTTGACCGTGGTTTTCACATCCGCCACATTCGAGTTACCGATCAACCATCCCCCCGTGGCCGCGCTCTGGTTGTTCGAGACAGTCACCACACTGTTATTGGATGCGGTAGTGCTATTATCGACCGTTGTCAGTCCGGTGTAGGTGTTATTGCCGGAGAGAGTTAGGGTGCCCGCGCCCTTCTTGGTCAGTCCAAAGCCGCTTCCCCCGATGACCCCGCCGACCGTGAGATTGCGTCCATTGACCGTAACCGTGCGGGAGGCGTTCATCGTCACCGCGCCGGTGCCCAGATTCAAATCCTTCGTGCCGGTGAACGCAAAATCTCCATTCCAGTTCTGGGCGTTGTTGTTGCTCAAGGTGATCGCCGCAGCACTGGTGTTGTCGATCATACCCCCGGTGATCGTGAAGGTGGAAGCTGTAGCGCCAAGGGCCGCGGCATTGTTGATGTTCAGAGTGCCCAAGTTGAGTGTCGCCCCACCGGAGTAGGTGTTGTTGCCGGAGAGGGTCAGTGTGCCAGCACCGGCCTTGGTCAGTCCGAAGCCGACTCCCCCGATGGCCCCACCGACCGTGAGATTGCCGCCATTGACCGTGACTGTGCGTGAGGCGTTCATCGTCACAGCGCCGGTGCCCAGATTCAAATCCCTGGTGCCGGTGAACGCAAAATCTCCATTCCAGTTCTGGGCGTTGTTGTTGCTCAAGGTGATCGCACCCGCGCTGGTGTTGTCGATCGTGCCCCCGGCAATCGTGAGTGTGGAAGCGGAAGTGCCCAGTGCCGTGGCATTGTTGATGTTCAGCGTGCCCTGGTTCAGCGTGATGGACCCATTCGCCGTGGCGGTGTTCGCAGCTCCAAGAGTTAATGCGCCACTGCCGTTCTTGATCACTGCAATGTCAAAGGCATTGCTCGTTCTCAGGTTGGTATTCACCACCCAGTCGCCGTTGCCCGTGAAAGTGATCTGTTTATTTACATTAGAGCCCGCGGTAAACGCCACATCGCTGTTGATCGTCACCGCATTGGAGGAATCATTTGTCCAAGTTAATTTGTTGTCATCTCCAGTGCCTGCACCAAGATTAAGAATGAGGTTGCCGCCCGTGCTGTTGCCGTTACCAAAAGAAAACGCCCCCGCGTTCCCGGCAACGGCGATATTCCCCATCCGAATTGAGTTACTAGTCGTGCCATCAATGGTCACGCCTCCGGTCTGAATGGCGGTAAGCTGGAAGTTCACCCCCTTGTCGCCTGCGGAACCTGGCAAACCACCGGTGTAGATTAGCGAAAGACCGCCGGTCACAACGTTGTTGAAAATTGCAGAATCGGCGGCGACGTTGGTGCTGGGAAGCGTGTCATTCGTCCAGTTCGCGGCGGTTCCCAAGTCTGTCCCTGTGCCGCCGCTACCGCCGTCCCATGTTTGGCTCGCACCGAAGGAAAATGATGCCCCGAGGAATGGAACGGTCATGCTGACCAGGACGGCATTTAGAATGCGTCGCGCTGGGGGCATTCCCATTTTTCCCGGGAGAATGAAATGATTGTTGGGGTTGGTTTTCACAGGTCCGAGTGGTGTTGATGTTGGGTTGAATGCGGTGGCAATGGTTTCCTCAGAGGGTTTTCCAGCTCAGTTGGCCAGGACTCTGACGAAGAGCTTGCTGGCGGAAAGCGGCTTGCTCCCGCTCAGGGTGACCACGACCGGCTGCACGTTGTTCGGTCCGACGGCACCCGGGACTTGGGTGGCGGCGGGATCGGGATTCCAACTGGTCAGGTCCGTGGAGGTGTAGATCGTATAGGTGAGACCCGAGCTGCTGCGGCGGGTGTAGGTGAAGGTGCCGTTGGTCTTGTTGAGCATCACGGTCACGGGCGAAACGGAGGAGCCGGACTCCGGGTCGAGGCCGAAAGCGTATTCCTTAAAATTGGATAGACCGTCGGCGTCATCGTCGTCGCCGGGTTGGCCGGTCACACCATAGAGGGCTTTCCACGTGTCGTAGTCGCTAGCCGAGGCCTGCACCAGGGCGATCTGGGTGCCGCCATTGTAGGCGTAGTTGAGCGTGTAGCCGACAGGGGCAGTGGCGGATGCGAACGCCGCGGTGCCGCTGATGGTGGCATATTTCGCCAGCACGTAAACCGGTGCACTCAGCGTGCCGGAGACGTTGAAGGTGACGGCGGCGCCGGAAATGGCGATGGTCTTGCCCGTGGCATCGATGAGGCCGCAGGTGCCTGCGGTTCCATCGAGACTGAAGGAGACCGCGGCGGGGAGTGTGTAGCTGGTCTTGGCGGTGGTATTGAGTTTCGCCCCGGCGGCGACGCTCATGGAAGTGCTGCCAGCGATGGAACCGGTAGAGGCGAGGACAAGGATTCCGCCATTGATCGTTGTCGCACCGGTGTAGGTGTTGTTGCCCGATAGTGTCCAAGTGCCGGAATCTTCCTTGATTACAGAGATGTTACCGGAGCCGTTATTGATTGTACCGCTGACGAGGTTGGCGCCGGTGGACGTTCCGCCGAGGTACAAACCGCGATTCGTGATGTTGGATGTGATGGTGCCAGCAAGCTCCAGCGCGCCACCATTGCTGCCGATCCGTGAACTGCCGTTGCCGGAGGTCATGGTGATCGTGCCATTGATCGTGTTGTTTCCGGCGAGATTGACGAGCACGGGGCCATTGATGTTTGACGATGGTCCTGCGCCGAACATACCGCTGGTCTGGAACGACATGCTCGCCGGAAGGCTGATATTGCCGCCCGATCCGTCCAATTCGAGCGCCTTGATCCCATTCTGGGAGTTCAAGTAGATGGTCTTGGACCCGCTGCCGAGGGCATTGCTGTTGGTGATGCGGATCGCACCGGAGTTGGCGCTGCCCGCAGCGTTAAAGCCTACGTCACCCGTGAATGTGTTGGTACCGGAGAGGATGAGGCTCCCGGAACCGTATTTGGTGAGTCCGCCTGATCCGCTGATCGTTCCCGTCAATGTTACAGTATTGCCGATCGAATCAAAAATCGTGCCCGATCCGACAGCGATGTTGTTGGACACGGTTCCACTGACTCCCGCCTGCAGCGTGGCGGCGCCAAGGAAAGTCGTGGTGCCGGTGCCGAGCGCATTCGCATTCCCGAAGTTCACGGTGCCTGCGTAGATGGACATCCCGCCACTGAAGCTATTCGAGACACTCAGCGTCAGGATATTCGCTCCAATCTTGCTCACGCCAAGCGCCCCTTGTCCGGGGTTGGTGAGATCGGCCAAGGATGTGCCGTAGGTTCGGTTTCCTGCCGAGGTATCGAATCCGATGGAAGAACCAGCCTTGAAGTTGCTGCCGGTCGCCAACAGGGTCGCGACATCCGACTCGCTCACGCCGTTGCCCACTGTCAGCGCGCCGCCACTATTGACCGCCAGCTTGCCATCGGTGTTCCAACCGGGGAGTGCTGATGTCGAGTTGATCGAGAGCAAGCCGGCGTTGATGGTCGTTGTGCCGGTGTAGGTGTTGGTTTGGTCGAGGATCAGGGTGTTCGCGCCAGACTTGGTCAAACCAAGGGTGCTGCCGAGATTCGCCGTCGAAAATGCGGTCCACTGGGTGAGGCTGCCATTGCTTGTGTCGATGCCGAGCGCCCCACTCGTTTTGGTCGCGTTCGAAAGCAGGGTGTCCGCCTCTGCAGTCGTCCAACCGCTCCCGCCGATCTGGACGCCCACCGTCCCGCCGTTGAAAACGACCTTCCCGGCGGAGTCATAGCCTGGCAGGGCCGCCGCCTTGGTGGGCAGCAAGGTGCCGCCGCTCACGGTCGTCGTGCCGGTGTAAGTGTTGCTGCCCGAGACGGTTAGTGTTCCAGCCCCGGCCTTGGTCAATTCAAATCCGCTTCCTCCGATGACACCCCCGACCATGAGATTGCCTCCATTGACCGTAACCGTGCGGGAGGCGTTCATCGTCACCGCGCCGGTACCCAGATTCAAATCCTTCGTGCCGGTGAACGCGAAATCTCCATTCCAGTTCTGGGCATTGTTGTTGGTGAGCGTGATCGCAGCCGCGCTGGTGTTGTCGATTGTGCCACCGGCGATTGTGAAAGTGGAAGCCGTCGCGCCCAGCGCCGTGGCGCTGTTGATGTTCAGCGTGCCCACAGTGAGCGTCGTCCCACCGGTGTAGGCATTGTTGCCGGCAAGCGTCAAATTCCCGGATCCGCTCTTGCTGATGGAAATCGCCGGGTTGTTAAATGGGACCGGGGCATTGACCAGCCAGTCGCCTGTGCCTTGAAAGGCCATCGTTTTCGCCACCCCTCCGCCAACACCGAAGGCGACGTTTGAGGCAATCGTTGCCGCGCTGGATGAATTGTTCTCAAGATTGATGGTCGGGTTTCCGCTGAACCCCAGAGCGGCGGTAAGCGTCCCCGCACCTCCTCCCCCGAGGGTGAAAGCTCCGGCCCCGGAATCGATGGTGATCGCGTTAAGGCGGAAACTGACATTATTTGTGTTCGTGGTGATGGCCAGCGAACCAGTGTGGCCGGAATTGACGTTGAGGTTAAGCCCGCTGGCCGCGATGCCGGAGCTGCCATAATTTGCAACGGTGGCCCCATAAACGATGACCAAATCCCCTGGCACCGTTGAATCCCACAGCATGGTGTCGCCATTTCCGGCACTCGCGTTTCCATTGGGAGTCCAGTTCGTCGTTGTTCCCAATGAGAAGTCGGTGGTGGATGACCATGTGAAGCTGGCTGCGTTCGACTGGGCGGATGCGCTCAGGAAACTGGCGGTGACAAATATGCAAACGCGATGGAGCATGGTTCGTTTCATAGCTTGGAGTCCGAGTGGTTTAGTTAGGGAGGCAATGAGGATGCGGCGAGGTTTCATAACTGTGGGTTTTTGCTGGATTTTAGTGGTGGGTATCAAAACGACTACTTGACTTAACGGCAAAGACACTGCCGTGTCATTCTATCTTTCGGGTAGTATTGGAGATTCCGTGAATGAAAACCCAGCCACGGGAGACGTTGGGTTAACGGTCGTTGAAATATAAACCTCTGTCGGCATCCAGAATGCGGGTGGACCCGGTGCCGGTTGCCTTGCCGTCGCCGCCGATGAGCACGTAGGGTGAGCGCTTGCCGCCGGGGAGTCCGTCGATCACGAAGACATTGGCAAGGCTGAGGTCCGCGCTGCCGCTGAGCTTTGCCTTCGGATCCTTGCCAACCAGGTGGAGGTTGACGCCCTGTTCCGAGGCGATCTTCGCAAATCCCACCCATGCCCCGTCACGCTGCGCGATCATCACGGGCTTGTCGCCGTACATATCCGATACCCCGACGATGAGGTCCTTCGCTCCGAGAAGCGGCATCTTGCCCACGATGTTCCGGAACATGGCGACGCCTTTCCCGCTGTTCGGAAAATGCGGATAGAACGTGATGAGATCGGGATGAAACTGGTCGCGCCGCAGATCGACCACCACGTCGAGCCGATGCTTCTTCAACACGGCCGCATCCTCAGTGAGGGCCTTGGTGGTTTTTGATAGAAGATAGGTGGAGTCAATTTTGATTCCCTTGTATTGAGCGAGTCCAGCAGCGTGATGCTCGACGAGGGATTTCAGATCATGCACATCGGTCCCGGCGTTGAGGTATTCCGTGCCTGGCTGGTTCGTCACCGGAGGTGCGGGCAAGAGATTGTCGAAATCCGGACTGCCCATCAGGACTGCGGACGAGGGATCTCCTTGGAAATGTTTGCGATCCAGATACAAGTCCTGCTCATCGCGGTAGAACAAATCCATCACGTTGAGCGTCGCCTCCGGCTTGAACCGATGCTCCGGAGCGGCGAGCCGGTTCACCGCGCCGGGTGCGACGAGGCGGACCTTGTGCCGGGAGGCGGCGGCTTTTACCGGGTCGCCCGGCGATTCGATGATGAGATCCTTGGGCGCTCTATCAAGGAGGCCGAGCTTTTCGATCACGCCGAGCGCGTCCGCGTCCGAAAGTCCCCGTCCATCCACGACGACGCGCACGCCACGCCGGTCCAGCCAGTATTTCTCCTCGGCAAGCCAGATGGGATCCATGTCCAGCAACGAGCGGGCGGTGATTTCCACGCCGTCGAACCATTGCAGGAAGGACGGGATTCCCTGGAGGTAACGCCGGATGCCAAGCAGCCCGGGAACGGAAACGACATTTCCCGCCGGACGTGGGGGAAATGTGAATTGTGCGATCTCGCGCACATTGTTTTCCGCGACCTTGATGCGGAACAATCTGAAGTCTCGGCCTTCGATATGGGCGGCATCGGACAGGCCATAATCGAGGGGCAGGTTTGGCGAGGAGCGAAGCCCGGCCTCCACATACGCCGCCCCGTTCACCACGCTCTTGAGCAGGTCCTTGCCATCGTTGAGTTCGATCTCCTCCATGCTTGCAACGCCGCCGATACGGGAGGTGATCTTGAACGGCTCGCTGGTTTTCCTGTCGTTGAACAGGCCTAACAAATACTCGCCGCGACCTGGCCGGGTGACTATGTAGGTCAGGGCATTATTGCCCACATCAAATAAATACTGTTTGCTTGCCTCTATCGCCAACACGCGACGGGCATGTTCCAGCAATTGATAAGGAATGTTCGTGATGATTTCATTGTCATTCCAAGTCGCTTTGCTGGGATCCACATACGGGATTTGATTGAGGCCGTAATCGCTTAAAACAATCACCAGCCCGCCATGGCATTCCACCACCAGCGGCAGGCCGTTCACTGTCGCCAGCACCTGCATCCCGTCGGTGGATTTCAGTTCCTCGATGACGAATCCCGCTTTTTCGGTAAAGGAGGAACCGTTGTATTCCACCTTGGCTCCCTCGCCGATTTCCCGGGTGCCGGCGAAGTGTTCCGGGAACATCGCCCGGGCCGCCGTGCCGAAGACGACTGCACGGCCATGGTCGTCGCGAATGAAGTCTAGCAACTTGTCGCGAACCATCGCCGGAGCGGAGGGCGGCACGCCGGCCCAGACCAGCAGGCCGTAGCGTTTCAGCGCCTCAGGCCGCGCGTCGCTGAGCATGAAGTCCATGCTGCTGCCATACGGGGTCGGCGTGATGCTGTAATCCTCGCGTTTGGCGGAGTCATACACGATTCCCGTCTGGAGGTAGAAAGGGTAGAAAAAGTCCGTCAGCCCGTGTCTTTGATAGTCTCCCCGGTCGTAGGGAACGCCGACGTTATTAAAAAAGATATGGTGCGAAGGGTGGACCGAAGGCTTGTCCCACACATGGGAAAACTCGCTTATCAGCGCTATGGGAGTCTGTGTCGGCCCGGTGAATCCCACCTTTTCCATCACCTTGTCGGCACCAGCGGTGAAATGCGCCAGCGGAGACGGGGTGTAATGCACGTTGTCGTGATTGAACCCATAGCCGGTCTCATACATGAAAAAGCGCGCGCCATTGAGCCATGAATAATATAACATCTGCCGGGAGAGCGCATGGCTCTTGGAGTAATTGCTGTCTTTCGGCGCTTCCCAGACCGGTTCCGCGCCGTGTTTGAGCACTTCCTTGGGGTTGAGAAGACGCATGCCGACCTGTCCGGAAAACTGGACCCCGAACGGCCCCGGGTGTTGGCGCGTGGCCGAGCGGACCACGGCGAACTGCGGCACGATCACATGGCCGTCGCGCGCCATGATCTGCGCGTCGATCATGCTGGTGATGCGGGCGCTGGCCGTGTAGGGCAGCGCCCACATGGCGTTGTGTTGGAAGTAAAGATAGGGCACACCGCCGCGCTTGCTGTCGGCCTCGATGGCATCCTGGAAGGCGGCGGGAAAGGTCGTCCCTGCCGGGCTGATCGGCGGGCGCTCGAAGAATCCCTTGTGCGTCCAGCCGATCATGTCATCGATCTCCGCGACCCGGCCGCCGGCGTAGATCACGTTCGGATAGAGTTTCTGAAACTCCTTGATTTGACCCAGTTCAAAATGGTGCGGTTGCTCGCTCTCGCCGGGCGGATAGATCGCCTTGCCGATTTCCGAACAGATGATGGCGGGCAGCGCGGGCTTGGACAGAGATTCGTCTTTGGGTTGCTGGCCGGTCACGACTCCCATGACCCACTGGTTTTTCAGTGGCACACTGAAGTCCGGCAGGCTGGCAGTGGCGACGACATACCCTTCCCCCAGCAACTCCCTGTGGATCGGCATTTCGTTGGGATACCGGGTCAGGATGCGGGTGCGCCCTCCGAACAATTCCCAATCGAGTTTCGGAGCTTCCGAATATTCGTTTTCCGGATCGTCGGAGAGATCGAGTCGATAGGACGTGACCGGTGCTGCCTGACTCAGGGTGGGCATGGCAAGAAGCAGAAGTAAGAGGAGGCGGACGATCATGGAGAGGATTGAGCTGGCTGGCGGCCACCACGAATACACGGCCGGCGCTTCGCTGTCCGACTATCTTTCGGGTATAATTCGCCGATTCCGGAGTTGCGCTATTCGAGATGGAGAATCCCGTGGCGCAGCGCGCTCATCACTGCCGCGGTGCGATCGGGAACCCCGAGTTTCGCGAACAGCCCCTTGAGCCGGAATTTCACCGTATCCTCGCTGATTGCCAGGGATTCGGCGATTTCCTTGTTGCTGAGCCCCTTGGAGAGCGACTGCAAGACCTCGATTTCCCGCGGCGAAAGCTCCGGCCGTGCCATGCGCTCCTGGAGCATCGCCTCGATCCGCCCGGGCAGCGTCGGCTCACCCGCATGCACGGAGCGGATGACACTGAAGATCTGCTCCTTCGGCATGTCCTTGAGCAGATAGGACTGCGCGCCTGACTGAAGCGCGCGGTGAACATCCTCGTCCGTGTCATAAGTGGTGATGACGATGATGCGCGCGGCGGGGAAATCCTTCCGAATCGCGAGAATGGCCTCGACGCCGCCAATGCCTGGCAGGCGCAGATCCATTAGAACGATGTCCGGCAAAAAGGACACGAACAAGCGCTGAGCCTCGATGCCATCGCCGGCCTCGGCAACCACGGTCATGTCCGGCTCCGCGTCGATCAGGGCGCGCAGTCCCGCCCGCAGGAGTGGGTGGTCGTCAACGATGAGAATGCGGATGGAGTCAGTCATGAGTACGGAGGGTTTTGATTTGCGAATCACGCGGCGGATGGACGGCGTGCGCTGGAAGCGGCATCGGGAAGGGGCAAGTCCAGCGTGACATCGGTTCCACGCCCTGGCGAGCTTTCCAAACGCAGGGTGGCACCAATTTCGGCGGCACGTTCCCGCAGGCCAACCAGGCCGAAGTGACTGTTCGATTCCTGCTGGTTTTCCGGAACGAAACCTCGTCCATCGTCCCTCACGCGGAGTGTGAAGCGATTGGGTTTGTATTCGAGCAGGACGTCGATCCACGTGGCATTGGCATGTCGCACCGCGTTTGCGATGGCTTCCTGAGCGATGCGGAGCAGGTTGTTCTCCATCACCGGAGACATGCGGAAGCGGTCTCCGGTGGCATCGAAGCTTCCGTGAACCTCACGCCCTTCGGTCAATCGGTCGAGCAGGCCAGCAACGGCTTCCGCGAGATCGTGTTGTTCGAGGACCTGCGAGCGCATGTTCCAGATCGAGTGACGCGCCTCACGCAGGCACGCGCGAGTCACCTGGCTAGCATCCGCCAGGTGGGCGGCGGGTTGGCTGCCCGATGGCAGATGCCCCTTGACGCCCTCAAGATGCATCGAGATTGCGCCGAGCCCTTGGGCGAGCGTGTCGTGGATCTCGCGAGCAATGCGGTTGCGCTCGCCGAGAATAGCGGCGAATTCCGCTTCCGACTGGCGTCTTGCGGCGGCCGACTGCCGTAGTTTGCGACGGGCGCGCCAGACGAACCCCAATGCGACAAGGCCCGCCACCGCGGCCAGAACTGCCAGTGCCCATGCTCGCCTCTCCTCAGTCCACCACGGTGCCGGATTGACAACGACGAGGTCCTGCGGCGAGCGCACGATCAGCTCGAACTCCGCAGGCTCCTGCGTTCCCGGATTTGATGTCATTGGCAAAGCCGAGACCCTGCAGATGCCTGTCACCTGCATCTGCGAGCCGGCCTGCAAGCCAGTGAGTGGATATTTTCCTTCCGGATCGCGCAAGACAGCAGGAAAATCCCGGTCGCCATCGCGGAAGATCAACCTCATCCCCTGCGGCACCCGCATTTTCTCCACCAATCGGGCCCGCAGCGAAACGAGGCCCGCGTCGTGGTCGGATGCTTCAATCGCGGATGACAACTTGCAGGCGGGCTCCGGGCCGGTGAAGGCCAGGCGTTTCACGGTGACATCCTCCAACTCCGGCGAATAGCCGCCCAGCCTGACGAATCCCGCGATTTCCACCGCCTCGCCCGGCAGGTAGGTGGCAGTCTCCTCCAGATTCACCCGCACCGCCCGGCCGTCTTGTTCGAGCCACAACGCCTCGCCCGGCAGGTGGTGGGTGACCAGGCCACGCACCCGCACCCGGTGGCCGAAGGCTCCATCCGCCGAGAAAGCAAGCAGTCGGTCGATGCGTTTGAGAGGAATCTCCGCGGGCGGTGGCACCACAACCTGCATCGCCCGGCTGTCCGGCACGGTGAGCAACGGGCGAATCATCTGTCCGGAGCGGCTGAATTGATAGAAGACGATACCGGTCACGCGCACCTCCGCATCGACCGCGACAGGCGGGGCTTCATTGGTGGTGCACTCGATGTTCAGCCGCCCGCCGCCACTGGCGATTTCCGCCCGCGCCGTGCCACCCGGGTCTTCACTCACCTCGATGCGCCGGACCGTGCCGGCAACGCTCACCCACTGGGCGTCGTAGCGGCCGGTCAGAAGGTCGTCGAACCCGACTTCCTCCGGCGGCGGGATGGTTCCCTTGCCCTCGATCCGGATTTCGCTGGCGACCACCAAAGGCGCGAATTTCCCACGGACCGCCCGTCCGACCAACTCGACCACGCTGCCAAGTTCGATCGCGGCGCACTGCCCAGAAACACCCTCAACATAGATGGCCGCAGTCGAATCGGATAGAACGAAATTCTTGCCTTTTGGCCGCGGAGGCAGCAGCACCGTTCCGCGCAAATGGACCTCCCGCTCGACAAACTTCTCCTCGGGCACCGAGCGGATCGCTGCGGCTGTCGTGAACCCCGTCGGCAGGCTTTGTCCTGAAGTCGCGCCGGCCAAGCCCATCCATAGCGCGAACGCCGCTGTAGCAAAGGTTCGGAAACATTCCGGCCCGCGCCTGCAAGGACAAGCGGCGTCTGGCGGGAACTTCAGAATCATGCCAAGGGAATACGCAGAATCGTGAGGAGCGCAAGCCAGCAACTTGTTGATCATTTTGATGAAACACAGCAGTGGATTCGTAACCCGTGGTGAAACCTATTTTAAACTACGACACGCTCTCTCCCGATTTCGGGAATCACAAGAATAAATTCCGGTCCAGTGAGCGGTATTGGATGGCTTCCAAAATGTCATTCGGGGGAATCTTGGGAGATCCTGCTATGGCAGTAGCGATGATCACTTTCTTTTTCATGGTGTTATCAATTTTTAGTTTTCGTGGCATCGGTAGGCCTCCGGCACTCGGGGGGCTTTTTGGCGAGGTCGCTGTTGAGACGGATGGTGCGGGCGTTGTGGTTGCAGCTGCCCCACTTGGTCTTCATGCGCTGGACGTAGAACCGCTCCACATGCACGCCGAGGCGCGGCTCCCAATGAGCGATCAAGGGCGCGGCGGCTTGTTTGATCTGCTCGCGATACCACTCGTCCACGATGGCTTGGCATTTTTCCTGAGGGGTGCCGGGTCTGACACGCAGGTGCATGCGGCTGTGCTTGAGTTCGATGACCGGCGGACTGTCGGCTTCGGAGACTTTGAGGAGGTAGCGCTTGCCCCAGAGGTAGGCGGGTTTCCCGGAATCCTGAAACAACCGCATGGTCCGCGTTATATGATTCTGATAGCAGCACTATTGCTGCTCTGGTTTTCAACCGCCAATCCGATGTCCCGAAACCTGTATACTCCAAAACTCTCCGACGACGTGGTCCGCGCGCTTTACCGCGAAGGGCTCCGCCGCCGTCAGCCGATGACCGTCGTGGCCGACACCCTGCTCCGACAGGCGCTCGGCCGTAGCTGCTAGGAAATTGCTTTCTGCGGGAGGCGCCTGAAACAGCCATCGGGGAGACCCGGAGGGCGGGGAAATGGGGGTTGATCTTCGGCAGCTCTAAATTCTCTTCCATTCGATGTTCGACTTGTCCGTCGAAGCCTTGGCGGAGACGGATGTTGGGCGTTCGACTTGTCCACCGTAGCCTCGGCGAAGGTGGATGTTGCTGCTAGGAATTTGCTTTTGGCGGGAGGCTCCTGAAACGGCCGATGGATCGGACCGGAGGGCGGGAAAATGGGGGTTGTTCTTTTGAAGCGCACGGCGCAGCTTGCGCAGGGCGATGTTTTGAAGCTGGCGGATACGTTCGCGGGTCACACCGAATTCCTGGCCGACTTCTTCCAACGTGCGTGCCTTCTGGCCGTTGAGTCCAAAGCGGGCATCAATGATCTTGCGTTCGCGCTCATCGAGAACGGTGAGCAGGCCGTCGAGCTGGCCATGCATGTTCTTGTGGCTGAGCATCTCGAATGGCGTCTGAGCGGTCTCATCGCCGACGATTTCACCGAACTCCGTGCTGTCGTCTTCGCTGATGGGCGCATCGAGCGAGGCGGGGCGCATGGATGCGACCTTGAGCTGCGAAAGCTTGGCGCGGTCGATGCCGATTTCTTCGGACAACTCATCGTCCGTGGGCTCGCGGCCTAGTTCTTCGGACATTGCCATGGCCACGCGCCGCATCTTGCTGATCTTGTCCACCATGTGGACTGGCAGAAGGATGGTCTTCGATTGGTTGGCGAGGGCGCGCTTGATGGATTGTTTGATCCACCAGGCTGCATAGGTCGATAGCTTGCCACCCTTGTTGGGATCAAAGCGCTCCACGGCCTTCATCAGGCCAATGTTGCCCTCAGAGATCAGGTCGAGAAGGGGCAGGCCGTAGTTGGCATAGTCCTGGGCGATCTTAACGACCAGCCGGAGATTCGCGCGGATCATGTGGGACCGGGCTTCCGGATCTCCTTTCTTGATGCGCTCGGCGAGTTCGACCTCCTGGTCCGGGGTCAGCAAATCGGTTTTGCCGATCTCCCGGAGGTAGATCTTGATGCCTCCGTCGAGTTCCATGTTGGCCATATCAGTTAGTTACGAGGGAATGAGTCAGATGTGAAGTCCCTCAAGCCAACAAAATGCTGCTCTTGGGGAACCTTGGTTTACATGTTTCACTGCGATGTTCTACACATTTTTTCAGCAACTTGTCTGCCACAAAGTGAAAACGAGCTGAAGAAACACGGTGAGCTAAGGAAACGAAGGTCGAGGGGTCGGAAGTTCTCTCTTTTGAACCAAAAAATAGTCAACAGGGCAAGTTAATTTTTAATAAAACCGAAGTATTTGGGTATTTATCGCAAATTTTCGCGGCTTTCGCCTGCCTGCCTCAGTCCCGAGCGATCAGTGACTGCTGTTGCCGGTTTTTCAAAATCGAGTCCGGAGGAACGATGCCGGAGACATTGGTCAGCGGATAAATGACTGACCGCCTTCCGATCAGAGTGCCGGGGTTCACGACACTGTTACAGCCCACCTCGGCGAAATCGCCAATCACGGCTCCGAACTTGCGCAGGCCGGTCGCGATGATGGCAGCGCCATCACGGACGAGCACTTCATTGCGATCGAGCCGGACATTGGAAAGGATGACCCCCGCACCGAGGTGCGCGCGGTGGCCCAGGATGGAGTCACCTACGTAGTTGTAGTGCGGCACTTCGCAGCCGTCAAAGATCAGACAGTTCTTGAACTCGCACGAATTGCCGAGCACCACTCCGTCACCCACGATGACATTTTCGCGGATGTAGCACCCTGCGCGGACTTGGCAGTTCTTGCCGATCCAGGCGGGGCCTTTGATGACGGCATTGGGTTCTACGACGGTGCCTTCATCAATGAAGACGTCTGGCCCAATGAAGGCCGATGGGGCGACGGTGCCGAGGATGCGCGGCTTGAGAGCGCCTCGCAGGTAGTCGGCAAGTCGTGACAACGCCGACCAGACAGGTTGATCTGCGATGAAGACGCTGGCGTGTGCCGTATGCGAGAGGTCGAGGTAGTCCGCAGTGTTCACGATTTCGAAGGCCGGTGGCTTATGATTTGCCGAGCAGGAGCATGCGCAGTCCCATGACGACGAGGATCAGCCCAAAGATCTGCGTGAGGCGTTCGCTGCTGAGTTTCCTGAGCCAGTCCGAGGCGAAATAGGCGGTGATCATTGCGCCGATCATCGTAACTCCGGCAATCTTCCAGTCGCCGAATCCATTCTTTAAATTCTGCGATGAGGCCACGGCTGCCGCGCCGATCATGGCCATGAGGGAGGTGGCGACGGCGTCCTTCTGGCCGAGGTGAAGGAGAAATACGAAGCAGGGCACCATGATGACACCGCCACCCACACCACAGAGAGCGGCCACCACTCCGCTCACGGCACCGATGCAGAGCGAGTAAATGATCGTTGGGGTCGTCATGGCTGCCTAGCTGGCTGACGGGCGCTGTTAGGCGAGAGCATGCCGACGAGCAGCCGCTCTAGGACGAGTCGCTCGTCGAGCTGGGTGGTGACCAGCTTTGAGTTGGCATCCAGACAAGCGTTCAGCCCGGTGTGCAGTTCTTCGAGCTTGAAGCGGGTGGCCTCGCCGATGGAGAGGAAGAGCGGATACACATTGAAGCCCGTGCCGTCCTTCTTGCGCGGTAGATGCGCGGTGGCGTTGGAGGGCAGGGCTTCCAGCGAGACGCTGAAGCCGCTGTAGCTGCCGGTGTTCAGCTTGTGGCGCGAGAGTAGATCCTTCACCAGCAATAGGCTGCGCACCTTCGGCACGATGGCACCGAGCAGAATGCCGATGGCGTTCTGACCCTGAAAGAGGAGCAGGTTCATCAGTTCCATCGCTCGTTTCAAATCGCGCGCACCGATGGCATTGCCGACTTCCCAGATGACGCCGGCGCGGCTCACCGAGACCAGACTGCGGACGGTCTGTAACCCGGCGCGCCTGCGTTCGCCGAGATAGAGATCGATTTTCTCAATCTCATTCTCCAACTGCCGTGTGTCGTCGCCAGACATTTGAACCAGCAACTCCAGCGCGCCTGTCTCGAAGGTGAGGCCCAGTTCGCGAGCCTTCGCCTGTGCTTGGGCAAGCACGGGGCCCTCCCAGCCGGCTTTTGTCGTATCGGGCCGGTCATAGACCTGGGTGTTCGCCAGTTTGGTTAGGCGCTTGTAGGCTGTGCGGCGCTTGTCGATGCTGGAGGCACTGAGAATAAAATGCACATCGAGTGGCAGTCCCTGCTCCAGCACATCGAGCAGATTCTCAAACGCAGTCACCGTGGTCTCTGACCGTCCGGTGGGGGTATCACCCAGGAAGTTGGCAGCCTTGAGCCAGACCACCTTGCCACCGCCAAAGAAGGGCAGGGTTTGCAGGGCTTGCTGCTAGGAATTTGCTTTTGGCGGGAGGCTCCTGAAACGGCCGATGGATCGGACCGGAGGGCGGGAAAATGGGGGTTTTCAGGAGCCTCCCGCAAAAAGCAAATTCCTAGCAGTCAGTCCTTGAAGTGGCCATCGTGTCTATGGTGGCTGTGATTGATTTCGGGGTTGGTGAAGTTGTCAATCTCCGCAGACGTGTGAATGCGACTCAACAACCCCCTTTTCCCCGCCCTCCGGTCTAGCCCAACGGCTTTTTCAGGAGCCTCCCGCAAAAAGCAAATTCCTAGCAGTCAAATTCCTAGCAGTAAGCAAATTCCTAGCAGTAAAAAACAACCGCTGCCAAAAAACTTCTTGGCAAAGCGGTTTGGAAAGCTATGTTCGCGACAAATGAATTTTGCCGTGAAACCTCTGAGTCCCGCCAAGACTAGGCGTCGAATGGGGATTTTTCTTACCGAAACACCGCCCACTGCCTCACTGAAACACCTCATCCGCCCCCTTTTCCCCCGCAACCCCCTTTTCCCCGCCCTCCGGTCTAGCCCAACGGCTTTTTCAGGAGCCTCCCGCAAAAAGCAAATTCCTAGCAGT
>JBBRYQ010000018.1:0-74050 GCA_038237425.1 Verrucomicrobiales bacterium | reverse complement strand
CATGAAAAGGAATGAGCAATAAAGCGTTTACAATGTACAGACTGTTAGTTTTTTCGTGCGCTTATTCTATTCGCAACACGTTTACAGTTAATTGATTACAAATAGAAAATATTTTCATTCAATGGGTGCGGAATGCGTGTTCTTTCACAAGCCACCGTCCCCTGAAGAACAGACAGGAATGTCTGTATCACGACTTGAATCCCCGCTCAGGCATCAAAATGGACTGACTTTCGGCGCTCACTCCATTCCGCACGCCTTCGCCAGCGGCACCGCGCGGACGCCATCCGCAATCTCGTATTCCCGGCTGCCCGGATAGACGACGAGCAATTCTTCCAACTCCAGATCCTCCATCGAGATCCGCATGGAGCGACTGATTTTTGGAGCGTCCTGGAACTTGATTTCCACCCCCTTCCGCAAGCTCGGGAAATAAACATCCAGCTCCGAGCCACTGTGGATCGCGTAAAAGTAAGCGTCCTCGCCACGATGCGTCCGCAGAATTTGCTCCAGCGCGAATCCCTCCCAAGAGGCTCCAAGTTTCGGGTGGGTGAGAAGTTCTGCTTGGCTCGCAATGCCCAGCAACGAATGAAAAATGCCACTGTCGCGGAAATAGATCTTCGGTGTCTTCACGAGGCGTTTTCCGACGTTGGTGTGCCAGGGCAGCAGTCGGCGGATCATGAAAGTTTGCTCCAGCGCATCCAGATAGTGGCGTGCGGTCGTCGGTGAAATCCCCATCGAGCCAGCGTTCTCATTACCATTCCAGATTTGCCCGTGGTAGTGGGCGAGCATTGTCCAAAACCGGCCCATCGCTTGCGGTGCCATCCCGAACCCCAGTCCTGCGAGGTCGCGTTCCAGGAATGTGCGGGTGAAATTCCGCCGCCAATCGAAGCTGTCACGATCCGTCTCCGCCAGAAACGAGCGCGGAAACCCACCGCGCAGCCACAATCGCTCGGCATCCTCCAGAGGCAGCTCGGAACTATGGAAACCGCCAAGTTCGATGATCTCCACCCGTCCGGCCAATGATTCCGCCGCCTGCCGCGAAAGTTCCGGTGAGGCGCTGCCGACAGTCAGAAACGTCGTGGGCCGCCCCTCACGGTCCGCCAATACCCGCAGCACCGGAAAGAGGCCGGGCGAGCGCTGCGCCTCATCCATCACCACCAATCCACTCAACCCCGAAAGCGCGCTCATCGGGTTCTCTAAAACCATCGCTGTCACCGGATCCTCCAGATCAAAATATCCGGCTTCCTTGCTGTCCATCAGTTGACGGGCCAGCGTCGTCTTCCCGCATTATCGCGGGCCGATCAGGGCAACCACCGTCCCGCGCCTCAAACCCGATCATATCTCCTCCAAATATCTTGATCGCGCAATCATGGTTGAAATCCTCCAATCTGATTGGGATATTTCAAGTCAATTTTCAATGAGAATTATGTTCAACTCTGCAATCGTGGAAGCCAAATCACGATTGTAACCATGAAAGGAAAATAGACAGCCGCGCATCATGGTTTGTGGATATGGAGTGAGTGAAGCGCGAAGCGCTGGGGAGCGTGAGCGCCCTCGCTTGCGATTTCTGGCGCCCTCGCCGGAAATGGGCCGGAGCGTCCCTGGGACTCAGGTTTCGGGTGGAACAACGCTTGTCCAGTTTCCACACGGTCCTCGGCGAGGGCGCCGAGGACCACACGCGGTGGCGCGTGTGCTCCCCTTTTGCGCGTCACCGCCACTTGTTGTTTCCACAAATCCTGATGCGCGGCAGTATAGAACTGCGAATGGACGCGAATGGACGCTAATTTTGAAAAGGTGACACAAACCGGGCCGTTCACCCGGCGGGTGAATGGGATTGCTGTATAAAATGGCTAATTTCCAATACCTTATTCGTGTCCATTCGCGTCCTTTCGCGGTTTTTAGGTTCAAAGATGTTCCTTGCGGGCGGGTGACAAAGCCATTCATTTCCATCCACCCATCAATCGGAAATCAAAAAATCAAAATCCCTATCAGTCATGGGATCTTGGAGAGTGACAAAGCCCGCGCCAAATGATGGGTAGAAGCCATCGCGTTAATCTCCCTCTCCCAGCTCCTCATGAAATCCTCCCCCCTCCCGCACTTTCCACCATGAACGCACAGCCCGCCGACCGCGAAGAAATGGAAGCGCAAGCCTTCCGCGAGCAATGCCGTCGTCAGATGGCCCGCCCGCTGGAGGCCAGGATGAAATATGGCTGGTGCCGCGTGAACCGCCCGGTGTTAGATACCCCTGGCACCCGCATTTTCTCCAGTACCGCAGCCTACCGCGAATGGTGCTCGGCTAACCTGCCTGCGTATCTCGGCTTCCAGTCCGCTCCTGCCGAATGAACGACCGCCAGCCATTCAACCCACTCCAGGCGCAGGAAGTCGCCCGCGCCTTCAACGCTGCGGGCGTCGAGTATCTTTTCATTGGCAAGAGCGCCGCGATTCTTCTCGGCTACCCCGGCACCACTCAGGATGTGGATGTCTTTCCCGCCAAATCAGCCGAGAACGGGCGCCGCATGGTGACAGCAATTCTAGAACTTGGGTTCCTTCTCGACGACAACACCCAAGCCGAGATCATTCGCGGCAGGGATTTCATCCAACTCAAAGATGGCCCTTTCGATCTCGATCTCGTCTTCGCCCCCGACGGCATCGAAAGCTTCGCCGCAGCCAAAGCCCGGGCCGTTCAGGAAGACATTTTTCCCGTCGCCAACCTGCTTGACATCATCGCCAGCAAGAAATCCAGCGGCCGCATGAAGGACCGCCTCGACCTCCATCTGCTCGAACTTTTCCGCATCGAGTTTGAATCACGCAAATCCTGAGAAATCATTTATTCAATCTCCCCTCTCCCAGCTCCCATGAAGTCCTCCCCATTCCACTCCTCCTCACGTCGCGGGCTGCTTGCGCTTGGAACCATAAAGAGGACAGTGCTGACCACACCTTCGGCTTGAATCACCGCTCCGGGATCGCTATTTCAGCTCTGTGCTGACTCGTAAACGCCTTGAAGAACTGCCGGAACTCGGCGTTCCACTGCATCTCGCCTTGGGAGTATTCGACGGTGTGCACATCGGCCATCAGGAAGTCATTTCCCGCGCTGTCAAAGCTGCCACAAGCGATGGCGGAATGGCTGGGTTGCTCACTTTCGATCCACATCCGATCCGCGTCATGGCTCCGGGAAAGGCACCCACTTCCCTGCTCGCCACCCTGAACCACAAGGCGGACATCGTGCGCGACCTCGGCGTGGGGCTTTTCGTCCCACTGCATTTCGACGCGGCGTTCGCGCAAATGGAGGCATCTGAATTTCTTGAAAAACTCTGTGCAGCACCGGTCCGCACCATCGCGGTTGGCGAGGATTGGCGCTTCGGCCACAACCGCAGCGGCGATGTGCCGTTTCTCAGACGCGAGGCGGAACTCCGTGGTTTCCACCTCGAAGCGGTGCCACCGGTGATGCTCGATGGCGACCGAGTCAGCAGCACCCGCATCCGCCAAGCGATCCGCGATGGCAATCTGGCCGACGCCGCACGCATGCTCGGCCGGCCGTATTCCGTCAGCGGAACCGTGGTGGAGGGGAAAAAACTCGGCCGGACGATCGGATTTCCCACTGCGAACATTAGCACCGCCGACGCCCAACTCCCGCCCGACGGCGTGTGGGTGGTGCAAATCCTTTTCGCGGATGGGAGCCCATCCGGCGGCGTGGCCAATCTGGGAATACGCCCGACGGTGGACGGCAGCAGCCGATCGCTGGAAGTGCATCTCTTCGATTTTTCCGAGGATCTCTACGGTCAGGAGCTCGAAGTCCGGTTTGAGAACCACCTGCGCCCTGAAATTAAATTTCCCTCGCTTGATGCCCTCCGCGCTCAAATCCAACAAGATGCTGAGGATGCGCGAGCAATTTTGAAATCAATCGAAGCCCCAGCTTGACAAAGTTTTGTTCATGAGAACACTTACCTCATGAACACCCTACTACCCCTCTTCTGCAAGGTTCGCTCGCTGTTGGAACAAAGACTCCTCACCCACCTGCGCCCGCAACCCGTCCGGCGCCGGAGAATCGAAGTGCAGCTTGAGTTTCCCTGGCATCCGAAAAGATGATTTTTTCGGATTTTGCGCTTACGCTTGCTATCTAAGCCCACTATACATCGCGGCAACCATCCGCATGGAGACAATCAAACCCATCAAACCTTCTCGTGGTCGCGCCGCCTTGCTGGCCACAGCCTGCCTGATTTCCCCCTTGCTAGGTGGAGAAATCAGTGGTGACCCCGGCCTCGCAGAGATCGAGCACTCACGCCGCAGCGCTAACCTCATGGAGGCTCAGGAACTGCTTCAAAGAGGCGACGAGGCTTACAAAAGCGCACGTTATGCCGAGGCAGTAGAAGCCTACGCCGGCGCCCGCGACCTGATCCCTAACGCCCCAATTTCCGCCGAACTTCGCGCTGCTGCGACCGAGCGATATGCCCAGGCATCCGTCGAGCAGGCGCGCGTGCTTTCGAGGAAAGGCGATGTGGCCGCGGCGAAAGCAGTCGTGGACAAAGTTCTCAGCCCCGGCATCGATCCGGAAAACGCCTATGCCCTCGCGTTTCGCAACCAACTCGACGATCCGATCCGCACGAATCCGGCACTCACCGCCGCGCATGCCCAAAATGTGGATGCCGTGCGCCGCCTGCTTTACACGGCGGAAGGTGCCTACAATCTCGGGAAGTTCGACGAGGCCAAGGCGACCTACGGAAAAGTCCTCAACATCGATCCCACCAACACCGCCGCCCGCCGAGGGATGGAGCAAGTGGCCTCCGCGAAGACCGGATATTACAAAGCCGCCCAAGACGAATCGCGCGCGACGATGCTCGGGCAAGTGGACGCAGCATGGGAGACCCAAGTCCCCTCGATCGACCTGCCGCCCACGCTAACAGACCCTGGTGCCACACTGCTCAACGGGGAGACCATTCTCATTCAAACGAAGCTCGACCGGATCATCATTCCGAAGCTCGCGATGGATCAGGTTTCTCTTGAGGAAGCGCTGGATTTCCTCCGTCTCCGGACGCAGGAAAACGACACGCTTGAGTCGGATCCTGCGAAAAAAGGCGTCAATTTCACCGTCAATCTCGGAGCCCCAGATTCCGAAGTTGCCAAAAAGATTCGCGCTTTGCGATTCGATCTCCGGCTGACCCAAGTCCCTGTCTCGCAGGTGCTGAAATACATCACCGACGCGACCCAGACATCCTACCGGACGGATGATTTCGCGGTGCTCATCAGCCCCGTCGGCACGGTTTCGGACGAGCTCGTCTCTCGCACCTACCGGGTGCCACCGGATTTTATCGGCAATCTGTCCAATGGCGATGCCGCTGGTGGCGGGGCAGCGGCGGATCCGTTTGCCGAAAAAGCCGATAAGGGTGGCGGCCTCCTGGCCAAACGCATGGGCGCAAAGGAAGCACTCATGAAACAAGGCGTTCCTTTCCCCGAGGGTGCTGACGCCAATTACAATCCTTCCAACAGCATCCTGCGTATCATCAATACGCCGCTCAATCAGGATTACATCGCCCAGCTCATCGATACACTCACTCAGACGGAGCCGGTGATGGTTTCTGTGAAAGTGACGATGATTTCTGTCCAACAGACACGCCTTGAGGAACTTGGCTTCGACTGGCTACTCAATCCTGTGGCTCTATCTGATACGGTTTTCGGCAGCGGAGGAACGGTCGGGAATACACCGGGGCGGGTCGGTGCGGATTTTATCAATCCGGTCAACGGCACGTCGGTCGATGGCATCCCGGCAAATCCCAACGGCCAAGTCACCACCGGAGTCATGACCAATGGCAACCGCTCGGGCTCGACCGCGATCAACCAGAACGGCATCGACAATTTGATCAATAACCCGAACCGCTCCGCCCAGCAGGATTCGGTGGCACCTGGCATCCTCGCGCTAACCGGACTTTTCAACGACGGCCAGGTGCAGACGGTGATGCGCGGCCTCGATCAGAAAAAGGGAGTGGACGTCATGGCCCGTCCGGCCATCACCACCCGCAGTGGCCAGGCATCCTCGCTCACCGCCATCCGCGAGTTCATCTATCCAACGGAATACGAACCCCCCGAACTTCCCAATTCAGTCGGTTCCGGCGGAGGCAGTACGCCCGTGACCCCCGCCACGCCCACCGCCTTCGATAAGAAGGACGTCGGCATTCATCTCGAGGTGCTTCCCGTCGCCGACGCGAACAAGCAATACATCGATCTGACGGTGAACCCCATCTTCAGCACCTTCGACGGCTTTGTGAACTACGGCAGCCCTATCAACTCCACCACGACAGACGTGCTCGGCAACCCGCAGACTGTCGTCGTGACCGAAAACGCGATCCTGATGCCTGTTTTCAGCAAACAAAGCGTTTCCACCAACGTCCACGTCGCCGACGGATCCACTATCGTCATCGGTGGTCTGATGAAGGAAGCGATCCAGGACGTGGAGGACAAAGTGCCGGTTTTCGGCAGTATTCCAATAATCGGCCGCTTATTCCAAACAAAGGCGAGACAGCCAGTTTCCACCGCCATTCTTTTCTTTGTCAACGTGGAGCTGCTGGATCCGACCGGACGTCCTTACCGGAACAAATGATTCATTCCAACTGATTTTCCTCCATTCTATCACTCATGTCAGGCGCCCCTAGCGAGCCAGAAAAATATTCCATCGATGAAATGATGGATCGCCTCAAAAGCACCTCTTCAGGCGACTCTGATGAAGAGGGCGAACTGGTAGTTCGCGCCGACGGCACGCAAGCCATTCGGGTCCGGAAACGGAAACGCCGCAGCGCACAACCCGTCAAAGAAGAGCAGGTCCGCACCCGCCGCTCCCGGTTCCTGCAAGTCTCCGCCGCGATGGCTCTGATCGTCGTCGCCGGCCTCACGATCGGAGGCGCTGTGATTTACGCAAACAGCCCACCGTTCCGCGAGGGACTGGTGCAGAAAATCGGCCAGAGCACCGGCGCTGACGTGGACCTCCAGATGTTTCGGATGAACCCGAAGAGCGCCAACGCAAACACCCTCCAGCTCAAATGGCCGGCAGGAAATGTATTGGAAAGCTTGTTCGTCCGCGGAGTCGTAGCTGACATTTTCCCTTCCAGTTTCCTCGGTAAATCGATGAACGGCGAAGAAATCACCGTCGACTTCGGAAACCTCGCCCTGAGAATACCGAAACCGGGCGAACCGTTGAGAATCGGAACAGCCCCCGAAGGAGTGCTGCCGATCCAGTTCAACCGCTACCGCGTTCCCAATTTCAACCTCACCCTCGGAGACCCGACCAACCCAGCCGTCGGCCTAGCCAAATCCGAAGCCTCCTTCTCACCAAACGCGCTCAACGGCCGCAACCAGTTCAGCCTCAACCAAGGGGATCTCACCATCACCGGCTGGCCAAAACTGCGGATGAGCCGGGCATTCATTGAATTCCACGGCAAAGAAATCGACGTGATCAGCCTGCGCATGATGGATGAAACCGACAACCGTGGCGTTTTCGAACTGACAGGCACAGTGGTTCCCTACACCCCGGAGCGCTTGTCCACCCTGAGTGTGGAACTGGAGTCATTTCCGCTTGGCGGGCTGACCAACACAGCGTTCGGAAAACTTTTTTCAGGACGGATCGATTCCCTTCCCACCACGAAATCCAATTACCTGACCTTTTTCCCCAGCGAGACCCCGGCGACCAAGCTCGCCATTGCCTTCCGTAGCTCGCTCACTTCCAACATGGAGATCACCGGGTTTCCCTTCCTCGCCGCCCTTTCCCAAATGCTGGAAGATGGATGGTTCCAGCGTCCGGTTTTCGAAGGTGAGGACGCCGCCGGTAGCCTGCTGCGCGATTCGGCGAGTGTTAGTCTTCAGGATCTCCACTTTGAAAACAAAGGCCGCATGGCCCTGCGCGGCCGCATTTCGATGGCTCCCAACCAGAGTCTGTCCGGTAACCTCGAAGTCGGCGTGGCGGAAGCCATGATCAACACGGCCAAAACTCCCCGTCTCAAGAGCCTTTTCGGCCCGACCAAGGAAGGCTACCGCTGGGTCACTCTCAAAATCGGGGGCAGCTCAGCGAACCCCACCGACAACTTCAAGGATCTCTACCTCGCCCCCGACGCTCCCACCACGAGTGAGGCCGACACCTCCGATCATAAGGGTTCCACCTTCGAGGAGCTTACCAAGTAGGGGTTGCGTGCCCTTCGATCCAAAAAGGCAAAATCTGCCGCATTTTTTTGAACTTGAGCGTGGCGCTCTCGGTATTTTTGGTTCATGGTGTATGACGGATAGGGCAGTTAGAACTGCCATCCACTCACCCAAATATAAACCAACAAGAACCATGCAAACTGCAAACGTCAATCTGCCAATCACCGTCACCGTGAGGCACGAACAAGTGACAGATGCCCTCAGGGATCACGCGACCAAAAAAATCGAGGGACTTCACCTCGACTACCCGCGAATCATCGAGGCAAAAGTCATATTGGACGTCCAAAAAAACCGGCACATTGCCGAAATCATTCTATTCTGCGCGAATCACATCACCATCGAAGCCCACACCGAGGGCAAAGACATGTACGCCGCGCTTGATGAGACGATTGAAAAAATCGCCCGCCGCATGCGCAAGCACAAGACACGGCTGATGAAAAAACATCGCCCGCATCGCAACGAATCGATCCGCCACTTGGAAGAGCGCTTCTTCAATGAAGATGTCCTCGATCACCCGGAGAATTCGGACGAGGATCCGGTGCCATTCATCGTCCACCCCGAAAACTATCCGGTGCGCACGATGTACAAGGAAGATGCCATCATGACGCTCGAACTCTCAGACCGCCCGTTTGTGCTCTACAAGAGCGCCCGCCGTGGTTGCCTGACCATTGTCTATCGAAGGAAGGATGGCGAATACGCCGCATTGGACATCAAGGATTGATTCCCTGATTTCTGAAACCAAACCGGCCGGGATCACTCCCGGCCGGTTTTTTGTTTTAAGGAGATTTTTGATAGACTCTCACAAAGTCCACTTCCATCCGCTGTGGAAACGCCGCTTCGTCGATTCCCTTCTGTGCTCCCCAGCTTCCACCCACAGCGAGATTGAGAATCAGATAGAACGGCTTATCGAACGGCCACTCCGCCACCTTGTCACCCGTTTTCCTATCAAAATTCGCGTAGTCTTTGCCGTCGATGCCGAATACGATCCTATCAGTAGTCCATTCCAGCGTGTAGTTATGGAAACCAAGCGATGCATCCTCCACCTTCATTTTTCCCGTGCGCTGGGTACCCTTGACGTGGTTGAACGCCTCCGAATGAAGCGAGCCGTGGATGACTCCCGGGTCGTAGCCGACGTGCTCCATGATGTCGATTTCTCCGCACTTTGGCCATGGGACTTTCCCGTGATCGTCAGGCAGCATCCAGATCGCCGGCCAAGTCCCTCGCGCGGCTGGAATCTGCGCCCGCACCTCGACGCGGCCGTAGGTCCAATCGCCATGCCCCTTGGTGATTAGGCTGGCGGAGGTGAAGTCCCCGTTCTCGCGCTTTTCCTTTTTCGCCTCGATCACCAGATGGCCGTTCTCGACACGGGCATTTTCAGGATTCTTGGTGTAGAACTGCTTTTCGTTATTACGAATTATTCCGGTTTCATACCCCCACTTTGTCGGATCGGGCTCGCCGGGCTTGTCGAATTCATCAGACCAGATGAGCTTCCAGCCGGGAAGATCGGCGGCAGTTAGGGAAAGGGTGAAGAGCGCGAAAAAGAACAAGGTTTTCATGACGTAAATCTAGCTACGTCGGAGCTGGCACATTTGCTTTCAGCGGTCCTGATCTCCCTCAGAAAATGCCAAGATCGACTTCATCGGTAATTTCCAGCATCTCTCTGGTATCCGTGAATGCGGAAGTAGCCGCAGTTTGCTCCCAACGCCTCATCGAGCATTACGGCGGCGAGTTCGTCAAAGGGATCGGGGCAGAGATCGGCATCTTAGGTAGATGCCAGAGGGCTTTGCGAGTCGCCCCTTCCCGGGAATGACGCCAGAAGGGATGAGGATCCGAGAACGAGAAGCGGAACCTCCTCGGCAAGTGCATGGGCGGCATGGACAAGGCGTTAGATAGCCAGCCATTCGTGAATCATGGGGTAGCGACTGGTAATGGCACGAAACCAAAAAAGCCGGACGGGGCGAACCCGTCCGGCTTTTGATGTCTAGCGGCGGTCGTGATGACCGCCGCTGTTTTGAGTTAGTCTTCCTGACCTGGGCTCCAGTCTTCGGAGGCGGCGGCGGCGAGGTTGAACGCTTGCTCGAGGCCGACCATCTCGGAAGATGGGCGGAGGCTCTCGAAGCTGGCGCTTTCCTTCTTCAGCTGATCGTCGGAGTAACCGACGGCCTTGATGGAAAGACCGATGCGGCGCTCGACCTTGTCGACCTTGATGACGCGGGCTTCGATTTCGTCGCCGACCTTGATGATGTCCTTGACCTTCTCCACGTGGTCTTCGCTGAGTTGCGAGATGTGGATGAGGCCGTCGATGTCACCGTCGAGGCTGATGAAGGCGCCGAAGGACGCGATCTTGGCAACGGTGCCCTTGACGAGGTCGCCGACCTTGAAGCGGCTGTCGATGAGGGACCATGGGTCGCCTTCGGTTTGCTTGATGCCGAGTGAGACGCGTTGGTTGCCCTTGTCGATGGCGAGCACGATGGCTTCCACTTCGTCGTTCTTTTTGAGAACTTCGGATGGGTGGTTGATCTTGCGGGTCCAGGACATGTCCGAGACGTGGATCATGCCGTCGATGCCTTCTTCCAGTTCCACGAACGCACCGTAAGCAGTGAGGTTGCGGACCGGGCCCTTGATGGTAGCGCCAACTGGGTAGCGGAGTTCGATTTCGTCCCATGGGTTGGAATCGAGCTGACGGACACCGAGCGAGATTTTCTGCTCTTCGATGCTGATGCCGAGGACGACGGCCGAGATTTCCTGACCGATTTCGAGAACATCGGATGGACGGGTGATGCGCTTGACCCAGCTGAGCTCGGAAACGTGCACGAGGCCTTCGACGCCGCGCTCGATTTCGATGAATGCTCCATATGGGAGAAGCTTGGTCACGCGGCCCTTGACGTTGGCACCGATCGGGTATTTCCGCTCGATGTCTTCCCAAGGATTGTCGGACATCTGCTTGAGACCGAGGGAAACGCGCTCTTTTTCCTTGTCCACGTCGAGGATGATGACGTCCACGGCTTGGCCAATGTGAAGAAGTTCGGAAGGATGGTTGATGCGGCCCCACGACATGTCGGTGATGTGGAGAAGGCCGTCCATGCCTTGGAGATCGACGAAGGCACCGAAGTCGGTGATGTTCTTGATCGCGCCGGTGACCTTGTCGCCGATTTTGACGGAAGCGAGGAAAACCTGGCGTTGCTCGGAGCGCTCGGCTTCGATGACTTCGCGGCGGGAAAGAACGATGTTCTTGCGCTCGTCGTTGACCTTGACGATTTTGAATTCGTAGACGTTGCCGACGTATTCGTTGAGATCTTTCGGTGGAATGATGTCCACTTGCGAACCGGGAAGGAAGGCTTCGACGCCGACATTGACGGTAAGTCCGCCTTTGACGACCGACTTGACCTTGCCGCGGACGAGACCGCCGTCTTGGAAGACTTTGACGATTTTTTCCCAGTTTTGTTTGTGGGCGGCTTTTTCCTTCGAGAGGACGACCATGCCCTCATCGTTTTCAAGCTTTTCGAGAAGCACTTCGATTTCGTCGCCGACTTCGATTTCTTCATCCTCGAACTCGTTCGATGGGATGGCTCCTTCGGATTTGTAGCCGATATCAACTAGAACGACTTGGGGGCGGATTTCGAGAATCGTGCCCTTGACGATTGATCCCGCGCTGAATTCGCGGAATTTGGAATCGATGAGGTCGTTCAGTTCTTTGTTGGTGGGTTCCGCGCATGCGTAAGCCATATGTTTACTTGGTTTGGGGTTGTGTTGTTGGTTCGTTTTCCTTCTGCAGTTGCCCCGGAAAGTGGAAATACTGACAGACACCGGGGCGCCAACCGTCTGCCAGCAAAAAGAAAAACGGACACCGAAACTAGTGGCCGAACCAGCTATGGCAAGGCCAAAGCCGTCCATTTTCATCAAAATCCGGGTAAAGTCAGAAATCCGCAACGTCACCGACGAAACCGCTGAATTCGGAATTTGCCGTGTAAGCCGTTGGGGCGTGCTAGGAGCAGCCCCACAAAGTTCAAGATCGGTGCCACTGTCAGACAATTTAAGCCACCGGCAAAGGGAGAGTAGCTATCTGTTGCAAAATAAACCCACAATCTCATCGCAATTACAAACCAGCATGCGGCTGCTATTAACCCACTGATGATCAATGCACTCCACCATGCCCACAGCGATTTGCGGAATACCTCCCGCAAAAACGGCGATACAAAAATCAGCAATGATAAATTCAGAAAACAAGCCGAGAAGATGGCGTCTACCGAAACCAAGTGTTTCGGATTTTGGATATCTTTCCACACCCGCGGCCAGAAACGCCATCCCCACTCTCGCCCCGTAACATCCGGCAGGAAATGAAACGCCACAAACAGCCCCAGCGCAGCGATCAGAAACGCCATCGACAGCCGTTGCTTGCCCTTTGCCATTGATCAAACCTTTTGAATTCCTCACTCAATGGCGACCACTGAACGCTGCAATACCGCCTGCGACCATAAAGAATGCGAAGATCACTCCATACAGACTGAGAATGACAAGCGTGATCACTCCGACGAATTTCCAGAACGAGCGCTGTTGGCTGAGCGCAGTTTCCAGATCGATCAAAGTTCCTGAATTCAGCAGATTTCCGATGCAAGTCGCGTATTTCCAAAGCTTGACGGCCGGGTAGAGGTAAAACAGCGCCAACAGAACGTAAACTACCGCGATCCCGATCCCCATTCCGCCGGAAAACATCGGATTCTTGCTGGCACTCGCAATCGCGCCTCCCATCAGTCCCATCGCCAGCCCACCCAGTAACAGAAATCCAGCGCCGATGAACATCATCACGGAAATGAACCGCACCCACGGCTTGGTCCCGGCGAGCTGCTGCAATACTCCTTGGCTGATGGCCGAATTTCCCGCGTTTGGGCTCGAATAGTTTCCGGCAACTGGAGTGGCGTAAGGATCGTTCTGCATGGTTTCCTAATCTCCCAAACAGAAATCCCCCCGACAAGTCTCGTTTCCTGTCACCTCCGGAAACTCCGCGCTTCTCAGCGGCCCCGCCATGAGTTCCACTCCCCCGCCCGCCCGATGTCCGAAAATTTCTACCAATCCACCACCACCGCTCCCCCCACGCCGTTCGATGTCTCGCTGCGGCCGCCGGCGTTTTCCGAATTCATCGGCCAGGAAAAGGTGAAGGACCGCATCCTGCTCATGCTCGAAGCCGCCAAGCAGCGGGGCGATGTGCTCGACCACGTGCTCCTCTCCGGCCCGCCCGGATTGGGAAAAACCACGCTCGCCAACCTCATTGCCAAAGCCGCCGGCACCCAGCTTCACACCACCTCCGGACCGCAGATCGAAAAAGCGGGCGACCTCGCTGGCATCCTCACTAACATCCAAAAAGGCGACATCCTTTTCATCGACGAAATCCACCGCCTCCACCCCGCCATCGAGGAATACCTCTACCCGGCGATGGAGGATTTCCGCCTCGATATCATCATCGACTCCGGCCCATCCGCTCGCTCGATCCAGATCAATCTACCGCGCTTTACCCTCGTCGGCGCCACCACTCGCTCCGGCATGCTAACCGCGCCGCTGCGCTCCCGATTCGGCCTCGCTAACCGCCTCGATTATTACACCCACGACGAACTCGCCCAAATCATCGAACGTTCCGCTGGCCTGCTAGAAGTCCCGATCGAACGCGAAGGAGCCCTCGAAATTGCCTCCCGCTCGCGTGGCACTCCGCGTGTCGCCAATGCCCTGCTCCGCTGGGTCCGCGATTTCGCCCAAGTCCGCGGCACGGGAAACATCGATGGAAAAATCGCCGATGCCGCACTCGCCATGATCGAGATCGATTCCCAAGGCCTCGATGAAATGGACAAGCGCCTGCTAGAAGTCCTCATCTACAAATTCAACGGAGGCCCTGTCGGGCTGAACTCTCTCGCCGTCGCCGTGGGTGAGGACGCCGCCACCATCGAGGAAGTGCACGAACCTTTCCTCATCATGCAGGGTTTCCTCATGCGCACCCCCCGCGGCCGCACCGCCATGCCCGCCGCTTACGAGAAAATCGGCGCGCCCATGCCTCAAGGCAGGCCGGACGATCCGCAACCGAGTTTATTTTAATCGCTCCAACCTCTAGCCTTCCACCATGAATCCCATCGTCCAGGAAACCATCGACCGCTGCCGTGCTGCGGGGCTGCGGCGGACGAAAGCACTGGAGGAAATGATCACCACCCTGCTCGAAAACGAGCGGCCAATGACACTCTCAGAACTCGTCGCCTCGAACCAAGTGGCCGATCAATCGACCGTCTTCCGCCTGCTCCAGCGGCTCACTGAGCATGGCATCGTCCGCCGTCTTGGCCTGCACGAGCGGGCCGCCTACTTCACTTTGTTAGTCCCCGGTCGCCACAGTGATTATCTGATCTGCACGAGTTGCGGCAGCATCGAGCCGATCCAAGCCCCCTGCCCTGTCCATCATCTGGAGGACGAGATCCGCGAAAAAACCGGCTTCCGAAATCTCTATCACGAGCTGGAGTTTTTTGGCGTTTGTCCGAAATGCGCATGAGCAGATCGGACCGTGAGTCTGGAGACTCGTGGTCCGTAGAGATTGACCGCCGTGAAAATCTCTGCCACACCACCGCTGAGATGTTTCCTGCCGCCGTCTTCCGAGTTAAACTTTCTGCCGCCATTATTTGGTGGCACAAGTTGGCGTGCGGAGCCTGAGCGGAAACATTTTCCCCACACTCCGGAACGCGCCAACGGTGGCTGGTTCTGGGGATTCCAACAAGTGGGTCCCGCCCGTCGCCCGGACGTTCCGGTTTCACCGAAACCGAAATGCACTTGAAAAACGATGACTCCTTCGACCGCCGCAGCGTGATGCTCATGCTGGCCTCGGTCTTTCTATTCGCGACGAACACCCTGCTGGTCCGGGCGGTGGCCATTCACGCCCCGGCGGCGAACGGCTGGGTCGCTATCGTTTTCCGCGGCGGCGTCGGAACGATCGTGGTTTTCGCGTTGTTCGGTTGGGGCCGTGGATTGGTGCCATCGCGGCTGTTTTGCAGTCGGCTCGTTCTGATGAGGGGCATCATCGGCGCTCTGGCAACCATCGCGTTTTATGTGACCATCGTGAAGCTCGGTGCCGCCCGCGCGGTGATTCTCAATCTGACCTATCCGATTTTCGCCACCATCATCGCAGCAGTCTGGCTGAAGGAGAAAATCAAGCGCGCGGCGATGATCTGGATGTTTGTCGGCTTTCTCGGACTGGTTGTTTTCCTCAGCGATGACGGCCAACTGCTGCGCCCGTCGATGTATGATTTTATTGCCCTCGGTGGCGCTCTCGGCGCGGGCTGGGTGGTGGTGATCATCCGCCGGCTGCGGCATGAGGAACACCCGGCGACGATCTACGCATCGCAAGCAGTCTTCAGCCTGCTCATCGCCGCGCCGACGGCCGGGCACATTCACGAGCTGCCGCATTTCGCTTGGTGGGGCCTCATCGGTGGCGCGGTGATTGTCACCGCTGCGCAACTCATCATGACGCGGGCCTATCAATTCATGTCGGTTTCCCGTGGTTCGTCGTTGCAGATGTTGCTGCCACTGGTGACTGCGGTCGGTGGATTTCTCTGCTTCGGCGAGTCGTTCCATCCGGTGGAAATCGCCGGCGCGCTGCTCACCCTCTTCGCGACTTGGCGGGTGGTGACAGGTGGCTAACAGGCGCGGAGGTTTTCGCTTCGTGATCGCCCGCTGGGGTGCTTAGGTTGCGCCCATGCAGTGCCCTTACTGCCAGACCATCCAGCAGGCCGACGCTTCCGAGTGTCCGGCCTGCCGCTTGACGTTCTCCCGCACCAGCGCACTCGTCGGAGCGCTGCCTCGGCTGGCCCCGGTAGTGGCGGACACGACACGCTCGTTGGGGGCCACCGCAGAAGCGAAACTGAAACTGCGCATTGCGGAAATCCAGCGGAGTTTCCCACAGCTCGTCTTGCAGGTGGTAGTGCATGTTTTCCCCGCGGAACATCCGTTTTCGATGCATGCTTTCTGGCTCTTCAATGCAGGAAATTTCGCGGGCGATAGCAGTCGCGGCAAGGACAACCATGCTCTGCTCGTCGTGCTCGATCCGGCGCGCGGCGAGGCGGCGATCGTCCCCGGCTACGGATTGGAAAGTTTCCTCAGGGCCGAAGCGCTCGATCACTTGTTGGAACTCGCCGGGCCCGCGTGGGAAAACGCCCGCTGGGCGGACGGACTCCTCGGGGTGCTCGACGGACTGGACCGGCTGCTCGAATCCGTCGCCATTCCGGAAGAGGCTGCGAGTTTGAAGAATGAAGAATTTTAAACCGCAAATAGACGCGGATGGAAGAGGAGATAAGAGTCGCGATACAGACAGTTGCAGTCGGCTCCTCGCGAGGCTGTGGCTTGTGAAAGAGCGGACAGGAATGCCTGCATCATGCCCAGATCAACCGAACGCCTTCAGGAATCCTACTTCGATGGCCAACGGCTCGAAGGCATTCGTCTCTAACGTGCGGCGCAGCGAATCGAGCGCTTCCATTCGTTTCAGCAGCTTCGTTTCCGATTCTGCATCGGCGATGGATTGGAGCGCGGGAGCAGATTCGGGGAAATCGAGGCCGTCGGATTTCACTTTCAGGCGAAGAAGATCCGCCATCCACGCCATGAGCACGTCGAAGAGGCGGTTCCGGGCGTCGAGGTATTCGGCTTCCGCAGAGGCCTTGTGAAAGTCCTCGCGCTCTTTCAGCCACTTGCCATCGGTGGAATCCCGGTAGGCGGCAGTTTCTTCTTTCTCGGCAGCCTTTGCGGCGGCATCCGCTTCCTCGCGAATCTGTGAGAGGAACGAGGCGAACGCGGCTTTCAAATGCAGCGCGGCGACCGGTGTGCCGAATCCCTTCGATGCGGCAATATTCAACGCGCTGACCAATTCTGCGCCGCCGTCCGCCAACAACGCTTGGCCACCGAGCAGCGGCAACCGCACGCAGCGGGAAAGAATGGTGGGCAGCAGCCGTTGTGGGTTCGCGGTGAGAAGGAGCAGCAGGGTGTTTTGCGGCGGTTCTTCGAGAGTTTTTAAAAAGGCGTTCGCAGATTGGTCGTTCATGCGGTCCGCCTCGGTGATGACGCCGACTTTGCAAGCTCCACCCGGCGCGGCCAGATGGAGGGTGTGCTCCAGATCGCGGATTTCATCCACGCCGATCCGGCGGGATTTCATGCGTGGCCGGATGATGCGCACCCAGCCGCTTTCGAGTTCATCCAGCGGCGGGGTTTCCACGACGACAGGATCGCCAAAAAGATCGAATCCACCGGATGCGGCACCGCCGTTCACGAGTTGGATCAAGCGCGCGGCGAGGTTTTCCTTACCGCTGCCATGTGCCCCGCTGATGAGAAAAGCGTGCGCCAATCGGCCACGCCCGTGTGCCGAGGAAATGAGTTCGTATGCCTTGTCCGCCGTGTACGCCATGCGCCGCCATCGTCTCCGCAACGCCGCCGGGCGCAATCCGAAATCCTCTGAAAGTGATCCATGGCGAAGAAACTACCGCAGGAGAAATAGTGGGATCACTGAGACACTTCCCGTTGTCATGCCAACTCATGTTTGGCGGCGTCAGCGGTGAAGCGTCCCATGCGAGGTGAGAGTCCTTTGTCAGAAATCACTCAATGCGAGTGAGCTCAACTTTGCGAAAATGGACTTCCTTGTCCTCGCACTGGAGGCAGATCGCCCCTTTGGTGGTGCTGAGGCCGGTGGCGTCATTCATGAGTGTGCCATTGACCCATGCGGTGACCGTCGCCCCTTTGCAGCGGATGCGAATGGTGTTCCACTCTCCCGGTGGTTTCTCGGTGCTGCCTGCTTTTTTCACCCATCGGCGCCCCTTTTCCTGCGGCTCGTTGCCTGCGACGGTGAGCTTTTCTCCGTTGGTCCAGAAATCGCCAGCGTCACCGCTGGCAAGCTGGACCTCGATGGATTTCGGCCAGACGAAAAGCTCTTTCGGCTTCGACGCGTGGATCAGCACGCCGCTGTTGCCTGGTTTACCGCCGGGAGCCCAGCGCCATTCGACCGTTAGCTCGTAGTTAGAAAACTCCTTCTCAGTCCGCATCAACCCCGGTGGACGTCCTTTGCAAATCAAGATTCCATCAGAAACGGACCAGACGGATTTCGCCTCAATCTTCGGATCGATCGAATCGAAAGTCCACCCCGCGAGATCCTTGCCGTTGAAAAGCGCTTGAGGTTCGGCAGCGTGAACGAGGGAAGATACGGCAAGGGCAACTACGATCCTCGTTATCATCCACTGCGTCTATCCGTTATGACGGCGGATGACAAGCAAACGATCCTGCGGGAGCGTGTTTTTTCATCGACTCCGCAGGCGCTTTCGGCTTTCCCGAGTGGCGGATGGATGGAATTGCGAAATCACCGGAAGAAATGGAAGCCCTGGGACGAGCTGCAGCAGCGAAGGTTGCCAGCGGATCCATGATCGCCCTCGTCGGTGGGCTGGGCGCTGGGAAAACCCACTGGACCAAAGGATTTGTCGCAGGACTTGGGTCAGCAGCAGAGGTCACCAGCCCCACCTTCGGTCTCGTTCACGAATACTCAGGAGGCAGGCTCGTGGCGTTTCATTTCGATTTCTATCGGCTCAATTCCGCCGATGAACTGCTCGCACTAGGGTGGGACGAATACGTGGAAGCAGCAGGCGTGGTCATCGCCGAGTGGGGCGACAAATTCCCGGAACTACTGCCTGCTGACACGTTGTGGCTCCATTTCGCTATCGAAAGCGATGGCAGTAGAAGGATCTGGCAAGGCGGGCGGGCTTAACTTCCAGCCAAGCCACCCACCATATTGCTGGCACCATTCACCAAGCTACCGGCCGAGCGCACCAAGGCTCCAGGCAAGCCGCAGGAGTTTAGGGAAAAGGCGATGCCCGCGAGCATGATCAGTTGAAGAATTCTTTTCATCGCGCGTGAGCATGTCCAATGCCCGGGCGGAGTCAAGGCCCCTGAACAGGTTCAAGAATCCCCATGCTTATCGTCCAGCTTCGCCTCGATCGCTTGCAAATGAGTTCTCAACGCCTGAACCTCGCGGGTAAGCAGAACGATGTCGTCATCTTCCTTCCTGATGTCCGTGCCGATGAAAAGGCTGGCGACAAAACCCGTGAAGGCGCCAAAGAGCCCGACACCGGCTGTCATCAGCACCATCGCTACGATTCGCCCGCCAATGGTTACTGGGAATTTATCCCCATACCCGACGGTTGTGATCGTGACATACGCCCACCAAAAGGCATCACCGATTGTCTTGATGTTCCCATCCGGCGAGTCCACCGGATTCTCGAACTGGAAAATCGCGAAAGCAGATAGGAAAACCAAGCCCACCGAAATGATCGCCACGGTCCCCAGCGGCGAAATTTTACCGCACTCGATCGCATACTTGAGCAGAAGCTTGATCGAGCGCACAGCCCGCAGGATTTTGAAAGCCCGCCCGAAGCGCCATGCACCCATCATCGGCATCGAGGTCACGAAATCGATCCACCCCCATTTCATGAATGCCCGCTTCGAGGGCGCGCGGTAAAGGCGGATAAAAAAGTCCGTCAGGAAAACCAGACACACGCCGAAATCCACCCATTGCAGGATATTGTTCGCCTTATCGGAAAGCGTGAAAACCTGCTGCACAAAAAGGGCACCAAGCACGTAAACCGACAGAATCAAAGTGATGACCTGCAACCTCGTGATGCGTTCGTGGCCTTCGATCGGTGTGTTGGAACTCATTGAATGAAAATGCAGCGACTCGCGCCTGTGGATAAAACTAGCACCCGGAGATCGGATGATATCAAAAGACACACCGATTGTGGCGGCGCATCAGCGACTCCGTTAGCTACAATAAAAATACTTACCAAGTCAATGATAATCCCGGAACTCACTCACACACAAGCGATTACAAAAACCATAAATTCACCTCCGCCCCGCCTCACGCTTTCTAAAAAACAACGTGAACTCCAGCCGGTTGTAAGTCAGGTGCGTCCGTGCAAATAATTCCAGTCCCGCTTCGTCTGCGGATCGCACGACTTCCGAAAACAAACCATTGATTTCCGTGAATGTAACTGCCCCCGGAGTTTTCAGGGTGAAGATGACCATCCCTCCGGGCGCAAGGTGCTGCGAAAGGCGAGCGACGTGGCGAATTGCCTCCTCCGCCGCACCGTTCATATCTGAGAGTATCGCGTCGAACAGCACGCCGGGTTTCGGCTCGTAGGTCGCCACGTCTGCGAGGATGAACCGCAGTCCGCGCTCGTGGTCCAGACGCTTGTCGAGAGGCGCACGGTCAAGAGCTGTTACCTGATAGCCCCGGCCTAGCAGCTCCGAAGTCATGCCGCCGGGGCTGGCTCCAAGCTCCAGCCAGTGCGCGCCCTTTTCCGGTGCCGGGCGGTGCAGAAGCAGATAATGCAGCGCCTCGGCGATTTTCGCACCAGCACGGCTGATCGTATCGGGCGAGCCTTGGCTGATGTATTTCGTCCCTCCCGGATAGAAACCGTTCGATGCCTTCGGGCTCTGCATGCCGCAGAATAGCCCCTCCTTGCCGACGAGGCAGAACAAGGTCGGCACGTCGCATTTCTGTGCCTCGATCTCCTTGAACTCCGCGACCTCAGGCGGAAAAAGCTGGAGTGTCCGGCCCCGCAGATTAGACGCGAGCGACTTGTAATAACGGTTGGAAACTCCCGGATCGAGTTGGCCGATGAACAACGCCTGCGGACGTAGAGCGCCAAATTTCCGCGACAAGGCCTGCGCCGCCTTTTCCACAAAGCCGTCCATATCCTCTGGATTGCACGGCCAACTGTGATGCACGGGCAGATTCCAGCGGACGAACTTCGCAGCATCCGACTCGCTCATCGCCTGAGGGTCGCCCGTGCGGATCAGGAAATACTCGCTGCCGAGTTTTTTCGACGATGTCCCGCCGAGCCCGCGGATGATCTCACCGGAGAAATCCGCGAAGACTTCAGAAATGCGGATCAGGATGCCAGCCGGTGCGTTAGAAATTGGTTCCAAAATGAGTTGCTCCCACGCGCAGCGATAAGCTCTGCCTTCCATCGAAGCAACTCCGGATAAAAAACAGACAGGCGCCATGAATCCAGCGAATCATCCGACAGATCAACGGAACAATGGGCAGAGCCGCTGTCGATCGGGATTCGCTGGATTCGAAGTGGCTGCCGGAGAAATCAGATTACGTTGCGGAGCGCAGCCGCTTCGGATAGATCGAATTCGCGGCAGTTCGGCGGAATCTGGTCCACATTCAGCTCCAACCACGCCTCAGCCTCCTCACGAGTGCCGAAAATCCGAATACGATCGTTGTTGCGCGACCAGTAGCCCAGCATCCGCACGATCCCGAAGACGGTGGAATTCTGCGCCACATACACGAGCCACCCACGCGTCCGGTTTTCCTCCTGCTTGAGGATGAGCGCCAAACGGAGAATGTCGTTCGCGCTCAGATCCAGTTCCGCATCGCCGAAATCAATCAGTCCATGGAAATCTGCCGACCAGCAGGGATCGGAAGCCATCGAGTGAATGATCGACTTCAGATCCGACAACCCAACCTTGCCCTGATATTCCTCGATCCGCATCCTGCGATCCGAGTCAATCCGGTATTGGCCTACTGTTCCCTCGGATGGATAATCAGTTGTTAAAAATTTCATAGGGTTCCTTACTATCGGACCCTTCATGCAGGCATTCGTTCAAAAAATGTGAACAAATCAGTATCATAACTATCTGTTTTTTAGCATGTTACGGAGACGCTAAAAATAAGGAAACCTTAACAAGATGCGATCCAGCCTTTGACAAATATAGCTAACACCCGAAAATCACATCGCTTGGAGTCGTTAGCGGCGATGGAAAACTTCCGTGAAATTTTATTTCCAGATAGACCCGGCCTAGCGGCTCAGATCCGCCTGATACATCAGCTTGAAGCCACTCTGATGGAGAATCGCCACGGCGAATTCATAGTCTTCCACATGCATCGCCAGCATCGACTGACCTTCCGGACTGGGCATCAGAGCGTAGGCGAAATCGATGTTAGTTTCAGCGATCATCAGGGTATCGAGCGACTGGAGCAGGCCAGGACCGGACTCGCGCATCGCAATGACTACCAATTCACAAGTCGTGTGCGGAATCCCCTTCTCCATGAAAAGATGCTCCGCCGTATCTGGATCGGAGACCACCAGCCGCGCCACCGTCGCATCCCGCGAATCCTGCACGCTCAAGCCGACGACTTCGATGCCAGAGGCCCGGAGCAGCTTTACCAAGGCAGCCAGTGCGCCCACCCGGTTTGGCAGTAGGACAGAAAACTGGCGAACGGGTTCTCCGTGGTCAATCATCGTTTCTGATTCCATATGTAGTTGATCTTCAATCATCCGCGTGGCCCGCGAAGCGGGATGGTTTGTACAGCACCGGTGGCGACTTCTTCGATGACCAGTTGATTCGGCCTCACGTCGGAGATCCGAAATTCAGTGCCGTCGGCCGCCTTGAACCGTTGGCCTTGACTGGCGATGTAACGCTTTCCCGTCGCTGAATCTTCCACCAAGGCCACCGGATCGTGCGCCTCGGCGGAAATTCCGGACGTCCACTCACGAGTCGAGCCGGTGGCGGTGTCGCGCACGTCCATGACATAAATTTCCATCTTCCGGCCTTGGCTGACCTTGCTGTCCTCCATCCGGCGCTTGACGCTGACAACGGACAGCCGCGAGCCAGGAATCGTCTCACCGGTCCGCACTTTCATCTGCTTCGGACTGGCTCCGGCAACGCTGACGGTGGCGGTATCGCCCTGCACGGACTGCACATTGATCGGTAGCTCAAGCTCGCTATAATGGCGCATGACCAAAGGCGGCATGGCAAATGGCGGGTTTTTCACCGCTCCCGAAGCCGCTGCGCTGCGCTGTCCGGATTCGGATTGGATGATTGCCACCGGCGTGCTGAGCATTTCTCCATTGATCGGCCGAGAAGGTCCACGTTTCGCCAGTGGGCGGTTGGTAGGATTAAAAACCGGTGGGTTTTTCGGAGCAATCGTCCGTTTCCCGCCAGACTCCTTGCCAACGGCAGCATCGACGAATGAGTCCATTTTTTCCGCGATTTTCTCGGGTGATTCGAGCGCAAGTTCCTCGGGAAGTGGCTCACGCAGAATGAGTGAGGAAATTTCCGGGTGACCCGCAGCGGTCGCTAAATCCGCCGCCGTCCGGCCATCGGGGTCGGCGGTGTAGCGGCTGGCACCCAGTTCGAGAAGCAGCTTCACGGCATCTGTATTACCATTTTCCGCCGCGATCATCAAGGGCGTCCGTCCATCCTCCATCCGGGCATAAACGGAGGCACCGTAATTGGTCAGCGAATCAATCACATCCGCCCGCCCGACCAACGCTGCCAGTAACAGGGCAGCGTCGAGATTCTCGCGGTTATACGATGCCAGTTCGACCACTGAACCGCCGCTGCCCTCGCGGACAGCGAGCATGAGCGGCATGAAACCCTCCTTGTCCTTCGCCCTGGGATCTGCCCCTTGGCGCAGAAGCCAGCGCACCATCGGCGTTTGATCCGCCATCACCGCCGCCATTAACGGCGTGCGCTCGGAACTGCCGCGGACATCCACCGGCAGGCCGCGATCCAGCAGAAATTTCGCCGAATTCTCCGCACCCGCCGAAGCCGCGATGTGCAGCGCAGAATCCCCGTCCGGATTGCGGACATCCAGCTTGAACCCTGCGGCAATGAACTTTTTCAAAGCCGCCGCATCGTTCTCGCGGCTGGCGCGAAACCAATCTTCCGGCGTGAGCTTGTAGCCCGCATCGCTGAGATCCGATTTCACGGTTTCCCCCTGTTTCCGGCAGGAGGGCAGGCCCACCAAGGAAATGGCTAGCCAAACGAGGGCTGCCGGGCGTTTCGAAAACCATTGCATAAGGGCCACGTTACTTTGGTTTCCTTAAGCATTCAACCCTGAACCTTCGGCTGTATCGATTCGCAAAATCCGGCAAATCCCCCCGCTCACCACAAACCGCACGTTGTGGCCGCAGAGCGCAGCTCCGAACTCGCGCCCGGCGTCTGCCACTTGCGTCGCTGGCCGTGGATCGAGCGAAAGCACCTCGCTCAGCACCGCCCGCGCACGTTCGGGGAGTTTTGCGAAATTTTCCGCAGCAGCGATGTCCACCTCCACCGGCAACCGTGGGATTTCCTCCCCGGCGAAACCGGCCGCAGCATCTGGAAGCGACTCCGCATAAGGCAGATACGGCTTCACATCGTAAATCGGCGTACCATCGAGCAAGTCCAGTCCCCCTAGCAAAAGCAACGGCGAATCAGGCGCCGACATATCCACTCCCTCCAATTTGACCAACGAAAGCCCCAGCCCGTTTGGCCGGAAAGTCGAGCGGCTCGCGAAAACCCCCACCCGCTGGTTCCCACCCAGCCGAGGCGGGCGCACGGTCGGTTTCCAGCCCTGCTCCAGCGTTTCGTGAAACCCGAATACCAGCCACAGATGCGAAAACCCCTCGATCCCCCGCACCGCCTCCGGACTCCGGTAGGCCTCATGAAACACCAGACGGCCCCACGCACTGGGACACAAACCCGGCTGCCGGGGCACTCCGAATTTCCCGCCAAAGCAGGAACGGACGGTGGCGATGGGTTCGATGATCATTTCGAGGAGGATAAATTACGCCGGAACCAAAAACGCTCCGTGGATCCCAAGGTCGAGAGTGGCCAGGCGCAACTGGTGCCTTTCCGCAAGAGCAAGCAGGTGGGCGTCCGTGGTCTTTGCCGCGGATTGGCACCATTCCGGCCACTCGCCCAAGGAAGACAAATCATCTGCCAGAAACCAGTGGCGACGCCCAAGGGATTTGAGCATGTCCGCCAAACTCTCCGACGCCTCTTCCACGGTCAATCGGCCAGCCGCTCTTCGCACGGACACGCGGACAAATCCCAGTTCAGGAATCGCAGAAGTGAACAGGCTGACATTCCGCTTCGCCTTCATCTCACCGATCCACTTGGCGGCACGCCGGTGCTCGGAATGATCCGACCATCCCCAAGCGACCAGAACGTTCACATCAAGCAGGAATTTCATCAGGGGAAATCCGCGAGAATTTCACTAACATTCTGCGTGGTCAGCGGAGAGAGGCCGGGTGAGCTATCGAAGATCATTGCTCCGGTATATTCACAACGGACACGCCGTAAAGTTTCTGTCGATGGCATAGTCCCCGTAGCCTTTCGGCGGAGGTATTCCGACAGGCTAGTTCGTTCCGACTTCGCCAGAGCGCGGATCATCTGCGCCTCTTCGTCACTGACTTTGAAGGTGATGGTCTTCACGGGCAATACCCGTAATACCCTCGGCGGCTTTTGCAAGCCGATTGATGGCTTCTATTCAAACAACCATTGCATCAACCGCAGGATGGCAGGAACTAACAAGGCGACCAGTGCTGGAATGATCAGCCACCCGCACCCGATGAACGCCAAGGGCGTGATTCCATAACGGGTTGGCTGCTTTTCACCATCGGATGCTTGCATTTTGGCCGCCTTTCAAAACCGAGCAACTCTGAGGCACTCACCGCGTCTTGAAGTGGATGCTGGAACGCAGCACCGATCCTTCGCGGCGGGAGTGGATGGTGAGTTTGTCGAGGTCGTTGAGGGTGGCGATCGCGTCCTTGGCGTGCTTCTTCTGCGCGGTCGTTAGAGCAGCGCCCGTGACGGCTTCCGCGTTTTCATCAAAGATCTTGTAGCTCTCGTCGGCGAAGATCTGCAGAGCCTGGAAATTCATGCTGAACCAGAGTCCGGTGCGAGTTTCGCCGCCGGCAGTGGCCTGCGCGATGAGGTCGAGAGCCTGGTTTTTCGAGGTGGAGGCGGCGAACCACTGGTCGCCGACGGTGACGGACGGCAGGAAGTCGTCGTTGAAAAACGGCAGCGGGAAGAACCAGGTGGTAAGGCCGTTCTTCTCAGAGCTGATAGGCTTCTGCATCGGGATTTCCTGACCGACCATTTCGCTCACCTTACCGAGGAGGGTGGTGGTGGTGGAATTCATTTTGTCCCACGAACCGGAAAGCTTCGCGCGGTCGGTGACCGGGGAGATGAAGGTGATCCGTGGGACTTTCGCCTTGTCCACAACCGGCTGAGGAACACCCGGGATGGCGGGAGCGGAACCCTTGAGATCGACGACCATGGCACTTTCGCCGCCGAGGCTGTCGCCGAAATCCCCGTTAAAAGCGTCCCACAGCGCAATCGCGTCCGGGCGGAATTTCGAGTCGAACATCTTCGCCATTTCCTTGAACTTGGTGACGTCGTCGTTTTCTGCAGGGATTTCGGTGACCTTCATGGCCATCGCGTAGGCGGTTTCCAGCAGAGACTCGAAGTAGGCGTGAGCCTTTTCGTCGTAGGCGGCATCTACCGTCATGTCGGCGAAGAGCACGACGTCCGGCGAGTTGCCGAGATGAGCAAGTTTGTTAGGGACTTTCCAGTCAATCGCACCATTGTCAGCTCCACCGTAGGACTCGATTTTCAAGCCGTCCTCGAAAAAAGCGATGGTGCCGAGTGCTTCGCTACTGACCAGCTTGCGCAACGCCAGCTCCCGCTCTGCAACGATCTGCAGCAGCGCCTCCAGATCGCGGGTTTCACCGAGGCCATCCGCTCCTGATAGACCATCGCGCAGTCCGTTTGTCATATCCGCTAGGCCGCCGACGGAGGCATACAGTGTGTCTAATGCGGCTTTCTGACCGTAAACGAGAGCGGCAAGATCCTTCGACTGATAGGCATCCGAAAATGCGAGTGCCTCGGAGCCGACGAGCGAGCTGCCCGTGTCGGCAGCGAAATTCAAATCATCCAGCGAACCGCCGATGAACAGCAGTGCATATTCACCGATGGTGCCGCTGAGAACGACGATGTCTTTCTTGGCGACTGCGGCCATCAGTTGATCGACCGTGGCTTTGCCCATCTCCTTGTCCATGTCCTCACGGCTCTCAGCCATGTTGGCAGAAATTTTCGCGCCGGAAATCTTGTAGCCGGCAAACTTCTGGCCCGCCTTCTCGACGTCCACAGCTTCTGCCATTTCACCCATCATTCCAAGATTGGCGACGGTGCTAGCAAGAAGTTGGCCCGCCTCTGCGTTTTTCGCTTCTGCGGTGCGGAACGCAAAATACATCGGCGGCATTTTCGATTTTTCGATCAACGGAATGCCCGATTCCGGGTCTTTGAGGAGGCTGCTGAAAAGCTCCTCACTGTAGCCGCTGGTGAATGCGCTCTGGATGTCGGAAACATCACCCTTTTTTGCGGCTGCGACGAGTGCCTTCGCGATTCCGCGGAATTGGAAATAGCTCATGCGGCGGTTGAGTGTGAGCAGATTTCCAGTTTGTTCGCCGGTGGTCTTGCCGAATGCCATGGTGAATTCCGTGCCGAAAAGCATCGCGGGGCCGGTCGGCTCTTCCGCAGCAGCGTCCGGCTTTTTCTCCTCTTCATCGAGATCGACCATGCCGCCGCCCAACTGAGACTGGACGAGCTTCCAGAGCTTGGTCGATTTCACGCGATCGGCTGTTTTCGTGCCGTTGTAAAATGAGAGAACCATCTCCGCGTCCTGCGGCAGGTGCTTCGCGAATCCGAGCTTGGCTGCCCGCTGCTCAGGCGTGACGGCCGGCACTTTCGGCACCACCGGAGCGGGCGCGGGCGTCGGTTTCGCGGGCGTCTCGGCGACGGCAGCCGGGGCATCAGGCACCTTCGCCTCTTCCTTTTTGTTGCAAGCACCGAGGCCGAGGGCCACAGCAGGAATGATCAGCCAGTTCGCTCGATTTTTCATAGAGGCCGGAAGCTAGAATCGCCGGAAGGGATCTAGCAAGCAGATTGGCCGGAATTTCCCTGAAAATCGCGGGGCCACCCGATGCCCAAAATCGGCACACATCCCGCTTTCTTTACAGATCTGTCATATCCGGGTTGCGGGAACCCCCAGTCTGTGACTCTTTAACCCAGCCCCACGACCATGGCAGCCACCACTCCTCAGACTCCCCGCAGCGATCTTTTTCCCTTCGAACTCGTCCGCCCTGAATTGGAGCGCGTCGAAATTTCCATCCGTGAGCAAGTCCGCGGATTTGATCCGGCCGTCGAGCCCTATGTTTCCTACATCTGCAATACCTCGGGCAAGCGCATCCGCCCGGCTCTCGCGATTCTCGTCGGCGGCGCAGCGGGGGGATTCACCGATGATCATTTGAAAATCGGCGTCATCCTCGAGCTCATCCACATGGCCACCCTCGTCCACGACGATATCATGGATGGCGCGAATACCCGCCGTATGGTCCCCACCGCCAACGCGAAATGGGGCAATGCGCTTTCCGTTCTGCTAGGCGACGCGCTTTTCTCGCACGCTCTCACGCTCGCCACCGATTTCAATAGCATCGACATCTGCCGCAAGGTCGGCAACGCCGCGCGCGAAGTCTGCCAGGGAGAAATCATCCAGACACAGCGCCGTTTCGATCTCACCTTCACCAAGGCCGAGTATTTCCGCATCATCGAGATGAAAACTGGCGCGCTCTTTGCCGCCGCCACCGGACTTTCCGCCAATCTATCCGGCCTCGACGCCGAGACCGAAGCCCGCCTCTACAGCTACGGCATGAAACTCGGCACTGCCTATCAGATTTACGACGATTGCCTCGACCTGGTTGGTTCCGAAGAAGTCGTCGGAAAAACACTCCGGACCGATCTCATCAAAGGCAAGCTTACCCTGCCCATCCTCAATCTACTAGAAACCGCCTCCGAGGCCCAGCGCATGAAGCTCAACAAGCGCATCCTCGATCAGGAGCCGCTCGACCTTCCCGTCCTGCTAGGCATCGCCGAATATGAGGGGGCCATCGAAAGTGCAGTGGACACCGCGCTCGACCTCCTCGCCCAAAGCCGCGAGGATCTTGCACCTCTCGGAAAATCCGTGCACTCGGATGCGCTGGCGCAGATCACTTGGTTCCTTGCGGGACTGCTAGAGAAGTGCCGGAGATGATAGATTCAAGAGACCAGAATCCAGAGGAGATGCCCATGGGGCAGGGTGGCAGCACATCCTCCTCTGATCACTGGTCACTCGGCACTTCTTCCTCTGGACTCTGGCTTCTGGATTCTGGATTCTCACTCCCATGACCACCCCTCGCAAACTCCTCATCATCGGCGGCGGATTCGCCGGGCTCGAGTGCGCTAGCCGCCTCGCCAACGACGAACACTTCGAGATCACCCTCGTCGATCGCACCAACCACCATCTCTTCCAGCCGCTTCTCTATCAAGTCGCCAGCGCATCGCTCGCCGCGCCAGACATCGCTCGTTCGATCCGCCAGATCCTCGCCGATGCGAAAAATATCACTGTCCTGATGGACGAGATTTCCTCCATCGACACTGCCGCGAAACAGGCCACCGGTAGCTCCGGCGCAGTCTATCCGTATGATACGCTCATCCTCGCCGCTGGCGCGCGCACCGGTTATTTCGGACACGACGAATGGGCGAAAAACAGCATGGGCCTCAAGTCCCTCGCCGACGCCCAGAACATCCGCCGCACCGTCCTTTCCAATCTCGAACGCGCCGAGCTCACCCACGACGATGCCGAGCGCAACCGCCTCATGACCATCGCCATCGTCGGCGGCGGCCCCACCGGCGTCGAACTCGCCGGTGCCTTCGCCGATCTCGTGCATCGCTCGCTGAAATCGAATTTCCGCAACATCGATACCGCAAAACTACGCATCATTCTTATAGAGGGGTCCGAGCACATCCTTGAAGCCTACGACACCGAACAAAGCCTCTACGCCCGCAAACGTCTGGAAAAACTCGGCGTGGAACTGCGCAATAACACCCGCGTCACCGACGTCCGGCCCGGCGCACTCGATTTCAAAGATGGCACCACCCTCGAAGCCGCCGCCATCATTTGGGCCGCAGGGGTCGCCGCCAGTCCGCTCACCGCCTCACTCGGCGTCCCGCTCGATCGCGGCGGACGCGTCACTCCCCTTCCCGATCTATCCGTTCCCGGCCACCCTGAGATCTTCGTCGCTGGCGATCTCGTGGGCATGAAAGACTGCGACGATAAGTTAGTTCCCGGAGTCGCCCCTGCCGCCACGCAGATGGGAAAACACATCGCAGGAATTTTAAAAAGCGAGGCATCCGGCCACAACCCCCCGCGTCCGCCGTTCCGTTATTTCGATAAAGGCATGATGGCCATCATCGGGAAAAACTATGCCGTGGTGAAAGCAGACAAACTGCGGCTGCAAGGTTTTGTCGCCTGGCTTATGTGGCTCTTCATCCACATCGCCTTCCTCGTCGGTTTCCGCAACAAGCTCGCCGTCCTGCTAGGCTGGGCCTACGCCTATCTGGTCAACACCCCAGAAGCCCGCATCATCACCTATCCACCGACGACTCCGGCTCCAGACAAAAAACATTAACCCAATCGGGTGTATAGGGAAAAGGAGGTGGTGACTGGCATGCTGAAGCCGGTGACTTCCATGAAACTACTGACCGCCCTTCTCCTGTTGATCGCCCCGCTCCATGCGGCATTTTCACTCAAGGATGATGCCAAATTTTTCACCATCGACTGCGAGTCAAAGCCGCCAGTCGTCATCCAGGTGAACAAGTCGAATGGCAACCTCCAGTCCATCCTCGTCAACGGCACCGAGCTTCAGAAAAACCCGCGCGGTTCTCATATCAATTCCGGCTTCGGAAACTCAACCGTCACCGCGAAGACCCTCGGCGACGACCGCATCCTCATCACCGTGGATTCCATGGTCACGCATTATTACGCTTTCAAAAAGGGTGAGCCCGCCGTCTTCATGGCCACTTGGGCAGCCACCTGTCCGGCCCCCGGTGAGATGCGTTTCATCGCCCGTCTCGATCAGAAAGCGCTCAACAAGGGCAACACCGAACGCCCCGCCGACGACACTTCCGCGAAAGCCATCGAGGCCAAGGACATCTTCATCCAGCCGGACGGGCGCACGACCTCGAAGTTTTACTCCGGTGTGAAATTCATCGATGACAAGATCCACGGATCGCGTGGGCCTAACATCGGTGCATATTTCGCCATCGGCTCGCATGAAAGCTGTTCCGGCGGCCCGTTTTTCCGCGATATCAACAGCCAGACCGCAGGCGATACCGAGGAAATGTATTTCTACATGTTCTCCGGCCACGCACAGACCGAGCCATTCCGCGCCAACCAACTTCACGGTCCTTATGCGCTTTGTTTCACTAACGGCACCCAGCCCGAAATGCCCGCCATGGGCTGGATGGGCACGCTCGATCTCAAAGGCTGGGTCGCCCAGCGCGGTCGCGTCACGGGCACTGCCACCGGACTGATGCCGGGCATTCCCTACACCATCTATCTATCAAACGAGGCCGCGCAATACTGGACCCGCGTGGGAGCAGATGGAAAATTCGCCACCACCTCGATAAAGCCCGGCACTTACACCATGCGGTTGATGCGCAACGAGCTCGCTATCGCAAAAATGGACATCACCGTGAGCACCGCCGCTATCTCCGCGAGTCTGGCGGACCCGGGACTTCCCGACTACCTGTGGCGGCTCGGACTGCCGGACGGCACGCCGCTCGGATTCCGCAACGCTGCAAAAATGGGTGACATGCATCCGTCGGACAAACGGCACGAGCCATGGGGTCCCCTCACCTTCACCGTGCGCGATCCCGTGCCCACCAACCTCAACGATTTCCCCGCTGCGCAGTGGAAGGACATCAACAATGGTAACAAGATCGTCTTCAATCTATCAGCGGACAATGTGAAGGACCGCGATCTGGAAATCGGCGTCACCGTTTCCCACGCAGGTTCGCGGCCGATCATCCGCGTCAACGGCCAGTGGAACAGCCGCGATCCCGGCGCACCGCAGAACTATCAGAGCCGTAGTATCACCTTCGGCATCTGGCGCGGCTTCGACCACGTATTTTCCTATCACATTCCTAAATCCGCTTTCAAGACGGGAACAAACACGATCGTCATCGAGAACCTGAGCGGCTCCACCGGCTACGGTGGTTTCCTCAGTCACGGATTCGTCTTCGACTACATCGGCCTGCGGAAGTGAGCGAACTTCCCTCAAAATAGTTTCACCACTCCTCACCCAAGCCGTATCTGCCAGCAAGTTCCAATAGATCCTCGCGCATCGGCCATTCGTCGGGGCGCTCGCTGGTTTGATGGCGTTTGCTGGCGCCTTTGAGCGCCATGCAGCCAGTGTTGTCGCCGATTTTCCTGATGAAATCAACTTCCTCGGCGGTGAAACGCACGTCCGGCATCTTCGCGAAGTCGCGGATCTTGTCTTCGATCAGGCGCGCACCTTCGCCCGCTTCCTGAATGAACGTGGGCACGACGCTCTCGACCGCCGGATGGCTGAGGTTCCAGATGCAGGCGAGTTGAAGAAGCGTTAGATGATATTTCTCGGCGAGCGGACGCATGCGCTCGGCTTTTTCCATGCCGTGTTGCACCCAGCCTTCCGGCCGATAGGTGCGGTGGTCGCCGGGTTTGAAAACGTGCTCTGCACCACCAATGTCATCATGGAAAACACCGCCGTAATCGACGACGCGGGTCATCACCTTCACGCCGTATTTTTCGCAGGCGGGCAGCGTCAACCCGACTGGCCATGGCTCTAGCGGATTGAGGATGAGCATCGACCAGTCGATGAGCTCACCGAATTTTTCGAGGCAGTAAACCAGGTCGAGTGAAAAGCCATTCGCCGGTCCGGGCGCGATCCCCAGACGATCGGTGAGACCCTGCTCTTTCGCTCCGGCGAGTGCCTGCCAAAGCGGCTCGCTCGTGTAGCCGAGCTCATCGGGATTGTGCAGCATCAGCAGGTCGAATTTTTCAGCGCCACAGCGTTCCAATTCCTTGCTGGTAGCCATTTTCACAAAATCCGCGTAGCCGTCCGGGCCGCGCAACGCAGGCGAGGTAAAGCGCGGATAGCCCTGGCTGCCTTGGCGCTGGCCTTGGTAAAAATCGTGGCCGATCATGCCGACGAGGCTGTAGGAACTGCGATCAATTCCCTGCAACGCCTTGCCCAGCAGCTCGTCCGCCTTGCCGTTCCCATAAACGTCCGACGTGACAAACGTGCGGATGCCCGCCTCGTATGCGGTCTCGATGCAGCCGATGAACCGCTCCTCAGAAAGGGTTTCGCCAAAGTGCATGAAGCGTCCGCCGCTCCAGGTGCCATATGCAGTCGTGGTAAGGTCCATGGTGGGTAAAAAGTGTCCGCCCCTGCCTAAGCCCGCCGCGCCGGGTGGTCAATATCAAGCGTTGATGAAAGATGGAGGGGAGATGGCCGTGCCGCTGTTTTGCGATTCAGCGTTCGAGAAGGATTTCCGTGCCGAGCACGACGAGATCCACACTGCCCTTGAGCGTCTGATTGATGAAGGGTGTGTTGATGGATTTCGATTTCATGAACTCTGCGGTGAAGGTGGTTTCGCCTTCGGGATCGAAGAGGATGAGATCGGCGGGTTGGCCGGCTTCGATACTCACAGCGGGCAGGCCCATCAGACGGCGTGGCTCTGCGCTGTATCGTTTCACGATCAGGTCCCAGCCGAATTTCCCGGTGGCAACGAAGTGGTGATAAAGCGAGACGAGCGCGGTATCGAGGCCGGTGATACCGTTAGGAGCGCTGACGAAGTCCTGGGATTTTTCAAACCGCGTGTGCGGCGCGTGGTCGGTGGCGATGAGGTCGAAGACACCTTCGATGAGCCCTTGCAGCAGCCCTTCATTATCCGCCTTGGTGCGCAGCGGTGGGTTCATTTTATAGTTTGTATCGAAGTCGCCGATGTCCTCTTCGTTGAAAAGCAGATGGTGCGGAGAAACCTCAGCCGTGACCTTCACATCGCCGCGGCTTTTCCACCAGCGGATCGTTTCCATGCCGAGCTTGCTAGAGACATGCTGGATGTGGATGTGCGCGCCGGTAGCGTGGGCGAGGCGGATGTCGCGGTCGATGATGATTTCCTCGGCGCAGGCGGGCGAGCCCTTGATGCCTAACCGATAACTAGTCACCCCTTCGTTGAGCGCGCGTGGTCCGGCGAGTTCCGGCACCTCGCAGTGGCTGGCGAAGAACATGCCAAACTCGGTGGCATACTGCATGGCACGCAGCAGCACCGAAGGATCGCCGGTGGTGTCGCCGTCATCCGTTAGCATGACCACACCGAGCGCGCGCATGCCATCGATGCCGGCGAGCTCCTTGCCGTGGCGGCCTTTGGTGACGCAGCCGGACGTGTAAACGGGAATGCGGGCGGTGCGTTTCCCGATGTCGAGCACGTTGGCGACCACGGTTGCGGAGTCGATCGCCGGGTTCGTATTCGGCATCATGACCACGCCGGTGATGCCGCCATTGATCGCGGACTCGGTGCCGGTGGCGATGGTTTCCTTGCCCTCGAAACCCGGCTCGCGGAAATGAACGTGGGCATCGAACATGCCGGGCATCAGGATTTTCCCCTTGGCGTCGATCACGTGGACACTCGCTCCCGCAGACAAATCCGCGCCGATGCTGTGGATTTTTCCGTCCGATACCAGCACATCGGCCGCGGTGAGTGACGGGGAATCTTCGGAAGCGATAAGGGCGTTCTTGATGAGGAGCATGGGAAAAATGGGAAATCTGGGTGCCATCGATTCCATCGTAGCCGCCGCCCCCGCGCAAGCCGGGTTTTTAGGCGTCAGTAGTTGCTGTCGGTTCCCCGCTCGGGTGTGCGGAGCAGGGCGTCGTTAGGAGAAACGGCGACGAGGTGGGATTTTGCGATGACCAGTTCGGCCTGGGCCTTGGCGAGCTCGGCACTGATCCGCGCGGTCTTTGCTTTCCATGTTTCGAGGCTGCCAGTGACGGAGTTTCCCCCACTGTAGGACTGTGAAGCAGCCTCGCTTTTTTCCATCCGCAGCCGGCTAACCTTGCTGTTCCAAGCGATGACTTTTGTCCGCAGGTCCTGCAACTTAGCGTCGTCCGAATCGTTAGCAGATCTCCGTGGGTGCGGCGGCAGCAGTGGTTCTTCCGTTTCCGCAGGTGTGGGTGGGGCAATGCTTTCGTGATTGGCCAGTTCCTCCTTGAGGCGGTTCCGGCGCTCTTCATCGGTCCATTGGAAACGGTCCCGCCATTTGGGATCGAGATCCGGAGCCTGGATCCGGGCGATGCCGTCCTTGTGGTGGATTTCAATTCCCACATCAGTGACACGGGTGATCGTGACATCCTGATATTCCCGCCCTCCGCGGAGGGCGATGGTGCCGATTTTCTCACCGACCGCGCCGGCCCAGGTCTGGCGGCGGTATTCGGCACGGTAACGGGAGAACTCGGTTTCAATCGAAGGTATCGCTTTGAGAAGTTGATCACGGGTGAGTTCGAGATCCGAATGGCGTTTGCCAAGATTGGCTGATTTTCGGTGGAGGTCGGCATTCGCAGACGTATCGCTTTTCAGCTGGGTGCCGTTGTTCTCAAGTTGGCGAGACCGCTCCTCATGATAGGACTTGAGATACCCAAGTTCTTCGTCGGCCGCTGCGATATCGCTCTTGGTGTTGCTGGTGCCGTTGGAAAACTTGAAACGCTGGTCCACTAGCTGCGACATTCCAACTCCGGCCATGACTAAAACGATCATGCCGACCAGGAAGTAGAAAATTCCCGGATGATCTTCAGCGGACAACATCTTGGTGAAATCTATTGCACGCTGGCGGACATCTGGCTGATTTCCGAACGAAGCGCAGCGATCCGGTTTTGTTTGGAGCGAATATCACCTGAAATGCTACCGGATTTATTAATGCGGACGCGGCCAGCGGCTCTAGCGGAAGCGGCTTCCACAGCAGCTTGTTGGATATCTAGGTTGAGCTGCTTGATGTCGTCTTCGAGTGTGCCGATCAAGGCCTCTTTCGTCGCGATTTCCCGCAGAGTGTTCTCTTTTTTCTGCTGATTGTCCTTTTGCCGCTGCTGGACCATCGCCTGATCCGACTGGTCGTTGGCGACGGCAGCCGCAGCTTCGTGCTGGCTGCGCGTGACATGCTCACTGGCCAATGCCGCAGCCTTCTGGCCAGGATCAAACTGATAGTAATCCACCATTCCATCCGGTAGGTCCTCGAACGGAATGCGCTTCTGACCCTCGTCGTGACGGACCTGAATACCGATCGACGTCACTTCACGGATGAAGACGTTTTTATAAATCGCTCCGGACTTGGTTTCCAGCTGTGCCAGTGTCTCGCCTTTCGCCTTACCGCGAACGAAGGCTCGGTATTGATCCTTATATTCCTCGATGGCATTCTTCTTTACCACCAGATCGGCGTTGCCGGTTTCGATCTTTGCCTTCATAGCAGACACGGCATCGACCTTACTCTGAGTCTCACGCTTAATGCGGCCGAGTTCTTTTGCCGCGGCGATCAAGGCGGGCGCGGTGGCCAGCTTTTTCTCCCCCTCAACAACCCGCCCACGGTAGCCGTCGATTTCCTGATCCTGGTTCCGGATCAGGGCCTCGATCGTCTGCGCGCCGCCCTGCATCCCCTCGTCGAACGCGAAGACAAACAGAACGCCAAAACCGATTAAAACTACGAGCGCCATCAACATCCCGATCACTCCAGGACCACGGCCGCTTTGCATCATATCACTGAAAGACATATGAATTTTGTAAGAGGTTGGGTGGTTTACTTGATCTGATACTTGACGCGATAGGTGTCGAACTCTGACTGAAGCGCGCGCTTGCGACTATCCAGCGAAGCGACCTCGGCCTCCAGCTTGGCGACTTCAGCGGATTGCTTTTCAGCAACCTGCCGGGCCTCGGTAAGATCGGCAGAAACGTCGGGAGGTAGGTTTTTCAGCTTCTCTTCGACGAGGGCGACATCGCCCTTCAACTTGGTAATTTCAATTTTTTGTTTCTCACGCTTTTCGACAAGTTTCGGATCCTCACTGCAGGAAACGAAAAATAACAGAGAAAGGGCGACCAGCGGAAACGGGCAGATGCGATACCTCATGGAATATAGGGAATAGTGGTGTTGGCGAAAGAAGTGGTCTGGCTCGGAGTGGGATTACGAGGAAGAGTCCGGGCCATACTCTGATAGCAGGACGGATAGTTCCTGTTGGCATACGGATTGTATCCATACGGGTTGTAATTATTGTAATAGACGTAGTGGTAGCTGGGACGGCTATAGCTGGAATAGCTCCCATAGCCACCGCTATAGCCGCTACCGAAAGATCGGGCTGGCTGGCCAAGGGCGCGGGTGCCGGAATCGGACATCTGTCTGGCAGCGATCAAGCTGCGTTCACTCCGGATCCGCTGTTCCTCGCGCCGCGCCTCAAGCGAGGCCCGCTCGTCTTTTGCCTGATTTGCGGCGACAGTGCTGTCGATCCATTGTTCGTATGCAGAGGCTTGGCGCTTTTCCTCTTCCTGAGCTGCGATGGACGCATTTTCATCAAGAGCGAAAAACAGGCGCTGACGGTCATCGAGATCGGCGTAACTGAGGCGGGCGGACCCATCCTCGTGACGGATCGTGACACCCGCGTCGTCCACTGCCGCGACGGTGGCATTCTTAAACGTGCGGCCATCAGCAACGGGGAATTCCTTGAATTTCTTACCAATCGCCATCTGACGCTGTTTCGTGACCCATTGCTCGCCCACGGCGAGCAACTGACTTTCCATTGAATCGACTTCAGCGGTGAGGGTTGTTTGCTTCCGCGAGAGATCGACAAGGCGTTTTCTGTTGGATTCATTCGAAACTTGGAGTTGTTCAAGCTCCTGAATGCTTCCTGAATCAGCTCGTTGATAGCGGTATTCCTTCAGCTCCAAGTCATGGGCGAGTTCGAGGCGCTGTTGCTCGCCGTTCCACCAAGCAGCATCGTCGCCGCCTTTGCGGCATCCGGACGTCAGAAGAGCCGCTGCCACTGCCACGAATCCCAAAGTCATTTCTAGCAACCCATTCTTCATTTGCTGTCCTTTTAAACCCACAACTGGCTGATCCGTCAACGCAATTTCCAACATTTCCATGTTAGCGTCCATTCGATTATGAGAAAAAACGAGCATCTTTTCAGAACTCCCCTCCCGATGGAGTCGTGTTCCCTCTGATTACCAATACGTTGGAAAAGTCACTTTTCAGCGTTCACGACCTTGCCACTGGCCTTCCGGCCATGGATCACTCCCGAGAGAAGGAGGCACTATCAGCTACCTCGAATTCTGCCGGGTGTCGGCGCGGCCCGCAGATCAACCGGGAGCACCGGAAGTGGCAGCGACGGACAATCGCCCGGATTGCAATATGCATCCCAACTGGGTGCAACCTGCCGCCTTAGCGCATTGAGTTCGTCAGGCGACACCTGAGCGATTTTCCCGACCTTTTCAAAACCAACGACATCCGGAGAGCACCGGCGCTGGCATGTCGTCTGCGAAATGGGAGCTGCTATGAAAACAAATGCCAATCCTGCCCATTCGAAACGGAACATTTTCAAGAACGCCTCAGGCAAAGTAGGCTGGATCCTACTTTGGCTGATTGGAATTCCGGTCCCCGTTCTCCTCGGACTTTTTCTCATCCGCGGTTGCAAGTGATGCACTCCGCTCTTTCTTTACGTCCCCATCCGATCCATCCATGAACTTCAAAGTTAAATGCGAACTGGCTTACAATCTATCAGGTCCGGCCACTTTTCTCTTCGCGCTGAAATGCATCGAAACCAACGATCAGAAAATCATCAGTGAGTCGCTGGTCATTGAGCCAACGGTCCCAACGGAAGAGTTTACGATCGACGCCGGAATGAACCGTTTTTCACGCATCAAGACACTCAATCCCGGCCCATTGAAAGTGACCTACCAGGCGGAAGTCACCACGGCGACGCACCTGGATACCGCAAACTTACTGCAACCTTCGGATATCGACAATCCGAGCCCGGAAGCAATTCCGTTTCTTTTCCCAAGCCGATATTGTCAGTCGGACCGGCTCCGCCAGCAGGCATTTGATATGTTCGGCCACTTGACCATGCCTTTTGAAATCGCAGCAGGAATCAGTGATTGGATCTATGAGCACGTTTCGTACGTCAGCGGCAGTTCGAGTGAAACTTCTTCCGCAGTGGATACCCTCGAACAGCGCAAAGGGGTGTGCAGGGATTTCGCCCACTTGGGAATCGCCTTGTGCCGAGCGATGAACGTCCCCGCGCGCTATGCCACTTGTTATGCCTATCAGCTCAATCCGCCGGATTTCCACGCCTGCTTCGAGGTCCTGATCAACGGCATGTGGTATATCTTCGACGCCACCCGCCTTGTCCCGCTCAATGGGCTTGTCAGAATCGCCACCGGCCGCGATGCAGCGGACGCAGCCGTCTGCACCATCTTCGGCACTCCGGAACTGACCGCCAGCATCGTTTCATGCGAGTGCACCGATCCGAATTTCGTTCCCTTCACGCGTGACAGCCTGGCCACTCAGAATCTGGCCATTGCGCTTCTGTAGTTAGGAAAACGCCATGAACATCATCAATGCCTCCCCGGACACGTGGGAGCAGATCCATCTGGTTCACGAAACTTGTTACAGCTATTCGCAGCCGGTTCACTTTCTCCCACACCGGTTAGTGCTCCGGCCGCGTGAGGGACACGAAGTCCTTCTGCAGTCCATGAACCTAACCACCTCGCCGCCATCCAAACTCCGCTGGCACCGCGATCTATTAGACAACTCGATTGCCTACGCAGAATTCCAAAATTCTGCGCGGGAACTGCGGATTCGCAGCGAATTCACAGTCAGCGTCCCACCCGCACCGCAAGCCGCCCAGGAGCCGATTCTCGTTGCCTACCCCGCGCAGATCGCAGGCATCGAGCAAATGGTGGCCGCCCCTTATCTTCAATACATCTATCCGCCCGAGATTGGCCAGCTCCGAGATTGGTTCACGAACAGCGGTTTGGCACCATCGTCCGATAAGCCGAGCGCAATTTTCGACAATATGGCCAAACTCATCCACCGGATGATCACGTATAACAGACGTGAAGAAGCCGGCGTCCAGTCTCCACTCGAAACCCTCGGGCTCACCAGTGGATCTTGCCGGGACATGGCTGTGCTGATGATCGAAACCAGCCGCTCGTTAGGCTATCCGTCCCGTTTCGTCAGCGGCTATCTGGAAAGCCGGAATTCACAGGCCGGCCGCGGCTCCACCCATGCGTGGGCGGAAATTTTCCTGCCGGATCACGGTTGGGCAGGGTTTGATCCTTCTATCGGTAAGCGCGTCGGTTCCGGTCACATCGCCGTGGGTGCGAGCCACCACCCGCGCGGAGTGATGCCGATCAGCGGCGGTTTCAACGCGGCTGCTGGCGTCGGCAGTTCTTTGAAAATCACGATTACAACTCGTCGCTTGCCTCCCGCTAAGCAGGCAGCAGGTAGCAACGCCGGCTGAAGAATTCAGAGGAGTTGAAAATAGCCACTGCCGTTTGTCCACGAGAAGCGCACCGGTGGAGCGGCGGAATGCGGACAGTCCCGATGATGTCGCCGAGTTTCTGATAGCGATCTCGGATGGCTCCGGGGTTGTTTCACCGCTCGACCTCTGACACCCTATGCCCGTGGAAGTTTCGAATGTGCATGGGGATGAGGCGGTCGGTGGATTGAACGAGGAAGAGGTGAAGCGCCGGCACATCCTGCCGAAAGCGCTCGTGGTGGGTCTGGTGGCGGGTGTCATCGCCTCGGCCTTCCGCCTGACCTTGGACCGCGCCGAGCATTTTCGTGAATCCACCATCGCCGGTCTGCCATCGTGGCTGGCGGCGATTGTCGCCATCGGCGGTGGGGCGCTGGCGGGCGGCATCGGGCTCTGGCTGGTGCGGAGGTTCGCCCCGGAAGCGGCGGGGAGCGGTATTCCCCATTTAAAATCTGTGCTTCACGGGGAAACCGAGATGCGCTGGAAACGCCTGCTGCCGCTGAAATTTCTCGCCGGCGTTATCAGCATCGGCGGTGGTCTGGCGCTGGGACGAGAGGGCCCCACCGTGCAGATGGGCGGGGCGGCGGGGTTGATGACTGCCAGTTGGTTCCGCATCAAATCAGGCTTCGGCGAGCGGAAGGCGCTCATCAGCGCGGGTGCCGGTGCCGGACTTGCCGCCGCCTTCAATGCCCCGCTCGCGGGAGTCATTTTCGTCTTGGAAGAGCTTCAGGGGAATTTCACGCCTGTCGTGTTTGTCGCCGCTTTCCTTGCCTCCGTCACCGCTGATGTTGTCTCGCGGTTGTTAGTAGGAAGCGATCCGGTCTTCAATCTTCAACTGCTGCCGGTCACCAACCTGCACGAACTCCCACTCGCGCTGCTGCTCGGGGTGATCGCGGGATTTGCCGGCATCGTTTTCAACCGTTCATTGCTCGCCAGCTTGGATTTCGCGGATCGCCATTTCCACCACTCGACGTGGTTACCCGGAGCCATCGCGGGGGCGATCGTCGGTGCTGCGGCATGGTGGATGCCAGGTCTAGCAGGCGGCGGAGGAGCCATGGCGGACAAGGCCATCGGCGGGGAATTCGCACTCAGTCTCATTCCTTTGCTGCTGCTCTCGCGATTCGCGCTCACCATGATTTCTTACGGCTCCGGTTCCGCAGGCGGCATCTTCGCTCCCATGTTGGTCATCGGTGCCTTGGGCGGGCTGTTGTTTGGCGTGTCGGTGGAGGCCATCGCTCCGTCCCTCGTGTCTCATCCGCAGACCTTCGCGCTGCTCGGCATGGGAGCGCTCTTCACCTCGGTCGTCCGCGCTCCGCTGACTGGGATCATCCTGATGGTGGAAATGACCGGCAAATACGACTTCATGTTGCCGTTGCTGGTTTGCTGCCTAACCGCCTACGGCATCGCCGAAGCCTTTCGCGCTCCTGCTATTTATGAAGCCCTCCGCCACCGGCGCTCCCCCGCACGGTGAAAATTCCGCGCTCCGCCTTGAGTGTTAGATACGCTTGAACTTTGACCACACAAGCCAAGGCCACCTTCCGGGGATCGCCCTTGCGGCACGGAATTAGCCCGCCTGCCTCGGTCGCCAAGCCGAGTTGCTGCAAGCCCTTCGCCACCATCTTCTCCGCCTCAGAATCCTCCGCCATGATCTGGGTCGATTTCCGTGGTCGCTGGGTTTCAGAATTTCATCCCGACGGACAATAGTAGACCCTGGCTGTGGAAGCCATACGTGCCATCCGCAGTTTGGCCGACAAAGCGGCCGGGAGTTGAGCCCGGAGAACTGCCTTTGACTTCGCGGTCCGGTCCGTAGCCAATCTGATAAGCAAGGTCCACGCGGTAGCAGTCCCACTGACGACCAATGCCGAAAGTCAGGAAATGGCGGTCGAGATCAGCAACTGTCGGGCTGTAGTATTTCGATGAAACAGAGTTTTGATTGAACAAATAACCCATACTGGCCTGCCAACCATCATCGAAGTAGTGCGTCATACCCGCTTTATACATCCAGCTATCCTCGAAATTCAGATTCACCGGAATGTTCTGCTGGACAGGAAATGGAGGGACGTCTTTTTGTTGGATGGTGACGGTATCGATGCTGCTCCAGTTGGAAAAGTCCGCGTTTACCTCGAAGTTCCATTTCGGAGTCGGCCGATAAGCCAACCCGAATACCGCCGTGTAGGGAAAATCAAATTCTGTTTTCGCATCGATCTTGGTTGAATTGATCAGCGGCTGTTGCTCGAGCTGGGTTTGCCCCTTGAATGCGAGACTAACAGGACTGCGATACGTCGCTCCGAACGACCACTGCTTGTCGATTTTCCACAACAACCCCAAATTATAACCCACGGCGATATCATCACCTTCGAAGCGGAAGGAGTTCGCAAACGGAGTCTCAGTCCGCAGCAAGCCCTGCTCCAGTGCAATATCCCCATAGTCCACCATCATGCCGCCTGCCACTGAGAGCCCTGGTAAAATCTCGATCGCCACCACCGGATTCACCCGCAAATAAGTCAGATCTCCTTCGGTCGCCACTGCTCTGAAACCGGTATCCTGTGGCCAAGTGACGCTCGCACCGTTAGGCGCGTAAATGCCAAGCCCCAAAGTGACCGGAATGTTCTCCAATCCATAAGCATAAAAAATCTGGGGAGCCAGGGCGTCTTGATTCTCGATATGATAGGTCTTCCCGGCATTCGGCGACCCGGCGGGGGCTTGGTAGGTAGGTTCAAAATGAAGACCATAAACCCCACCCAGGACATTCTGGCCCTTGAGCTGAGTCAATCCCGCTGGGTTGTAATACACCGCCGAGGCGTTGTCCGCAGTCGCCACGAATGCTTCGCCTCGTGACGAAGCGAAAGCGTCCTGGCTCACCAGACGAAAACCGTTGCCCATCACCGCCGAAGGGGCACCTGACAGCAGAACAATTAAAGATTTCTTAAAGAGTTTCATTGGCTTTTCCTTTCCAGTGTTTTTCACAGAAATGCCTGAAAACCTTGGGGGGAGTGCAGCAATCAGCGAGGCATTTGATATCCTTAATAATAAAATATTGCGAATTTAAAATAAAAATTGATAATTCGCCCGACAAACATAGTCAACAAAAGTCTAATTTTAAAAAAATGCGCAATGAATGCATTCCGAATTACCGCACGTCTCCTGGCGGCATTGATTTTTACAATTTTTTCGACCTCGCCAGCGATCGCCCAGATCACCTCGGTGTACGCTTTTGGTGACGGCGTTTGCACAACCACGACCAACAACAGTTCCACGCCTTCGCTTTATTTCGGCAAACGATACTGCAACGGCAAAGTCTTCATCGAGGATCTGGCCAGTTGGCAAGGCTTGCCTTATGTCGCCTCCCGCAACAATTCTTACTTCGGGCAAGACAGCGGAGAACTCAAGATCAACATCGACGCGTTCACCCCTCCCAATGACGTTGCGACTGCGATGTTTGTCGTCTGGGCGGCCAATGCGGATTTCGTCGAGTTTTCCCAAACGAATTCCCCACCTTACACGAACTCCGACAAGCCCGCGTGGACCACTTTCATCCAGGATGCAGTCACCCGCCACAAGCAGTCATTGAACAAGCTTTACACCAAGGGAGTCCGGATCTTGGTGATGCCCAATGCCGTCGATATCTCCGCCACTCCGTTCTATCAACTTTCCACCGCTGACAGTAATTTTCTTCGCGATCGGGCCATCCAGTTCAATACCCTCTTCAAGTCGGAAATGATGACTCTGGCTGCCACCAAACCGGGTCTGACTCTCTATCTGCCGGACACTTTCCAATTCTTTGAAGACGTTCTGGCTAGCCCGGCTGCGTTCGGGCTCATCAATCCCCAGGTCAACGGCCACAGCATTGATGCGATCACGAATCTCGGTAACCCGAGCCTAACCGGCACCGGAGCCAATTATGTCTTCTGGGACTACCTCAATCCCACCGCCAAATTTCATTCAAAGCTGTCGAATCTGATCGAAACCCTAATCGGGGACGCACCCGTTGTTACCACGCAGCCAGTCTCAAAAACGATCAACAGTGGGAGCACCACCAATCTGACTGTCGCATTTTCCGGTAATTCAACTTCAATCCAGTGGTATCGCGGAGCGACGGGAGTCACCACCAATCCCGTATCCGGTGCAACTTCTCCCACATTCATCACCCCGGCTCTCAATGCAGACACCAGCTACTGGGCCCGCATCACCAATGTGCTCGGTTCGAAAGATTCAAACGCAGCCACTGTCACCATCCGGATTCCTCCCGCTATCACCACCCAGCCGGCATCCGTCATCATCGCGAGCGGCTCGACCACGACTTTGAGCACCGCCGCCTCCGGCACATCGCCGACCTTCCAGTGGTATCTCGGAAATTCCGGCAGCATCAGCAACCCTGTATCCGGAGCTACTGGCAGCACCTTCACCACCCCATCGCTAACATCCAACATCACCTATTGGGTCCGTGCTTCGAATGCCGCCGGTAGCGCGGACTCGACTGCGGCCACGGTAACAGCCGCCACTCCTTTTGCCCTCTGGCAAAACAACCAGTTCACGCCCGAAGAGCTGGCGAATTCTCTCGTTTCCGGGCCTACTGCGGATCCCGATGGCGACGGCCTTACCAATGATCAGGAATACCTCTTCGGACTCCCACCGAAGATCGGCAACCTTTCGCCTTCGCCCGCAATCTCCGTCACAGGAAATCAGATCACTCTGAGTTTCACTGCCAACATGGCCACAGGCCCCGGCTATAACGGACTGACACGGCGCTATACCCTAGAATCCTCAAACACCCTCGATGCCCAGGCATGGACTGAGATACCCAGCTTCGCGAACATCGCGGGAAATAACCAGACGGTCACTTATACTACTTCGACCACTGGGCAGCCCAAATTTTTCCGTTTGGGCGTCCGCGTGGCACCTTGATGGATTCAAGGGCGGTCCGAGAACCTTACTCGCGTCAATCGTCCCGCCAATCTGGCCCGGGGCTTGCTTATTGCACGGCCACCCATTTAAACCGTCTGCAGCCGCAATGCCCAACCTCAAAGACAAAATTGGATTCACTGATGAAGGTCCCGCCATCGCCTCACCCGACGAGGAAAACCGCCTCCGCGAGTTCGTCAACCTGAAGCTCGCCGCCCGTGGATACTCGATCGTCGGCAACGAAGCGGACTATCCGTTCCTCGATCTCGGCCGCTCGCTGATCGCCAGCTTTCAGGAAAAGACCCGGCTGCTTTCGGATTACCTCTGTCCGGCTGATGCTTATATCGACAATTTCCTCCACGATTATCTCGGCAGCGAAATCATCGCTGAAGTTTTCCCGGAAACGGCGCACCTGCTTCCTGTAGGCGCGCTGGTGGTGGAGCGCCACGGGATCAGCCGCATGCTATCGCTGCCGCCGGACCAGGATGAGTTCAAATCGTCCATCCTCAGCTCGTATCGCGTGCATCAGGGAGTGTGTCACAATCCCGCGAACGACCGCCGGACGACCGAGGGCGTGTTCCACGTCGCCGAGGGCGGATTGCCGATTCCAGCGGACAAAAAAGCGATCCCGAAAGTGGTCTTTGCCCGCCTGCTGAAGGGCGCACTCAATCCGCCGCAGGACCTCATGACGCTGCCATTCACGGGCACTTCTGAAAACCCGGCAAAGGTCTTCGTCTCGTTGTTATTGCGTCCCGTGGTCGCCCCGGAAATCCCCGGTGTTTCTCCACAAAAATCGATGGAAACGCGCTTCTTCGCTCCCGGAAATCTGGTGAGTAATCTGGATTTCGTCGAAAGCATCTTCGGCAATGCAGGCGATCCCTATCTACCGGACAACGACGCCCGCCTCGATGCCGAAGGCTGGTCCGGCCACACCGGATGCGTGATCCTCGCGCCTCATATCACCACGCTGAAAAAGAAGGACCTCGGCCTCCCTAACATCGCAGAAGCAACGGATCGCCAGAAGCGCGAAGGCATGTGTTGGACCAACGAGAACGAGCTCTACAACGACGGCAGCGCCTTCAAAATCACGTGTCGCGACAAGCGCGGCATCATCGTCACTATCATTGCGGACAACTACTACGGTTACTGCAAAAAAGAGGTGAAAACCCAGCTCAGCTATGCGGCGAACCTCTATGGCAACGCCGAGGAAGAACACGCCGGTGGAGCCATCGCGTTTCCGAGCTTCGACCTCGGCGAGGATTTCTCCCTCAGCGATTATTCGCGCCCGGTCGATCACGCCTTCACCGGCTTTACCAAACGCTACGGCGCGATTTTCAATCTCCAGCCCGAAGGCTACGGCATCGACAAGCAGTATCCGGACATTCTTTACGTCCCGGAAGATGTCCACATCGATCTCAACAGCCAGTCGCTGGGATGGGAAAACGACGATGGATTCCAAAAAATCTCGCTGCAGCCAGGCATCACCTATGTCCTCCCTTCCGGATACAAAGTGGAGATGGTGAAACCCTCAGCCGGTCAACGCTGGCGGCTCATCGGCACCACTGCGGAGGGCACGTTCTGCCATAAACCCTGCACCGTTTCCGGCGGGGGAAAATCGGAAATTTCTAAATCACTATCAGACGCGATGATCACTGCCGCAGTCATCGTCAATGATCTAAAAAAGGACATCGAAGCCGCGACTGCGATCATCAATCGCGATTTTTCAAACCGTTATAAAAATCCGCGAGATCCCGGCAAACCCGGCCGGCCGCTGCTCAGCCATGAACGCTCGCTCGGCTCTGTCATCCGCCTGCTCACCCAGCACACCGCCTACACCGATGAATACAATGCTTGGCTCGCCACCATCGGCAGCTCGGTGCGCGACCTTGTTTTCATCGTCAAACGCTTTTACAAACCGCGCTGGGGCAATGAATGGCAGAAGCGCTTCAGCGTCGATCTAATCAATGGCCTGCCTGGTCGCCAACTGATCTATCGGCGCCAACGGCTCGTCACTCAATATCTTCGCGTCGGCTTCAGCGAGGACGGCACTTGGCGCACTTTCAGTATCCGCAAGGATTTTGCCCCGGCGAAAAAGATCCAGACCGAGGACGACATCAGTGCGTCCATGGTCGTCCCGCATGGCTCGGTGGCTGGCCTCCATCCGGATGTAAAAAATCCTTCGCTCAAGTTCGTTAGGAACTGCGAATACCGGTTGTTCCAGCGCCCGGACGACGCCGTCATCCGCGGCTACGATAAAAAGACCGAAAGCGACTTCAGCCAAGGCGGGATGTTTTTCTCCAACTACGAGCCAATCCACCGCCACGCCGCCGTGGCGATGACAAAGGACGCGATCCGCTTCGAGCAATTCACCTCGCCGTTGCGCAAGATGCTGACGACTTTTGTCGAAGCTGGGAAACCCGAATATGTTGTTAGCTCGCACCAGCCGCGCATCGTCGATGGCAAGCCGACGAAAAACCCGCGTTATCTCCAGAACCGACCCGACCTCGAGGATCCGCGCTCCGTCTATCTGGCAGGACTTGGCTCACGGCTCTATCGCCGCCTTCCGCTCGACGCTCCGGTGCCGATGCCGGTGAACTCGGTGCTCGCCGGACGCCGCAACAACCCGCCGGACGAGGCGGCCGGTATCCGCGCACTCGCCGTTTACAACCCCATCCACTATCAAGAACTGCCCGAGCTGTTCATGGATTTCATTTCCTCGCTCACCGGCAAGAGCCCATCCACGACCGGTGCTGGCAGCGAAGGTGCGCTCACCAAAGGACCGTTCAACGCCATCCTCCCAATCCACGACGTCAACGCCGCACTCGTTTCCTATCTGATCACCGATTACCGTGGCTTCACCAGCGCGGCGGGACACATCGGGCGGAAATATCGGGTCGATCACGACATCAGCCTGTTAGTCCCTGAAGTCTGGTCGCGCATGTTCATCCCCGAGCGTGAGCCAGCCTATCTGATCAAGAATGGCTACCTGGAAAAATTGGAAGACTTCGTGCACGAAGGAAAAACTATCGAAGCCAGCCGCCTCGGTTATCGCATCACCGAGAGTTTCGTCACCACCTTCTTCGGCCGGATGTTCTCCGCAGCGGATACTGTTTTCAGCGAGGACATGCTCAAGCCCGAGCTCCAGTCGATGGAGGACTTCATCGATGGCCTCGACAACATTATCGAAACGCAGAGAACCGTCGCGCTGAACTACTTTCAGGACGGCAGCATCGACGCCGCCATCCCGCCGCTCAAGGCCCTGTTGAACCTCATGGCTTACGGCGAGTTCGAGGGGAAATCCATTACCGATCCAGCCATCCGGGCGCTCTTCACCCGCGAGGCGACCATGGCGTCCGATTGGTATCAGGCGCGGCTCGATGCGAAGGTGAAGGTGGATCAGAACCTGTGGAAACGCCACATCGCTTACCTTGAGGGGTTCCTCGCGAAGCCAAACTATCAGAGCGAACTCGAGCGGCTCAATATCCACGACCGCATCGCCACGGCCAAGGCCACGCTGGATCAGGTCAACTCGCCGGAATACCGCGTGAGTCTGATCGGCATGCTCGGGGCCGACCCCGAACTGGTCTGAGCCACCCGGTCACGGACCGTCCGGAACAGCGGCAGGATGATAACCACATAGTTACCATCTCCTATTTGCGACATTCCATTTTATCGCAAAAGTAATGGCCTCCTCATGAAGCTACTACATTGTGTTCATCCCAAGGTCCGACGGTTTTTCTCTAGGGCGGGTTCGCTGCTGCTACTTTTCCAAAAGACCCCCGTCGTCCAAATGATCGTCCCGGAAGCCCGCGTGATGGGCACCACCGGAGTCGCGGAGTTGGTAAAATGGACGGTGGCCACGGTTGCCGGGCTTGGGGTCTTTGATACCGTCGCGGGGGCTACTACGTTGAGTCAGCTTCTTCCCACTCCGGTGGTCTCTCCCCTTCCAGCGACCAGCGGAGCCGGATTCTCAATGACGGCTCAAGTGACGGGAGCTCCTGGAAACCCTGGAAGCTGGTCGATCAGCGTAGGCGCTCTGCCACCGGGCATTACAAAGTCGAACTCAGGGAGCACGTGCACTCTATCGGGCACGCCGACGGTCGCCGGGAGTTTCACGTTTACACTCAAAGCATGGGAAAACTCAGGAAACTCGGGAGGGTCTGTATCCAAGGCGTTTACCATCAGCGTCGCGGCTGTGGCGCCCACCATCACCACTCCGACAAGTGCTAGCATCGCCGCAACCAGCGCCACACTCGGAGGCAATGTGACCAGCGACGGCGGTGACACAATCACTCGCGGTGTAGTTTACTCAATCACCACAGCCAACAATAGCCCGGCCATCGGCGGCACGGGCGTGACCCGAGTGATAGGAACGGCCACCACCGGAGTCTCGACGATCAGCGCCACCGGTCTTTCACCTGGCACGGGATACTCATACAAAGCCTACGTCATCAACAGCGTGGGAACCGTTTACACCACAGTTTCCACCTTCACTACTCTTGCCGCACCGACTATCACCACGCCCACCAGTGCGAGCATCACCACGTCGAGTGCGACGCTAGGTGGCAACGTGACGAGCAACGGCGGAGCAACGATCACCGCACGCGGGGTGGTTTATTCGATCACTTCCACCAACGCAAATCCAGCCATTGGGGGCGCCGGCGTGATGCAAATCGCGGGGAGTACGGCCACCGGAGTTTCCACGATCAACACCACCGGTCTTGCGCCAGGCACAGGATATTCCTTCAAAGCCTATGCCACTAACAGCGTCGGCACGACCTACACTTCGCCGGTTTCTACCTTCACTACATTGGTTGCTGTTCCGACCGTCACCACGCCCACCAGCGCGGGTATCGCCGCGACAAGTGCGACTCTGGGCGGAAATGTCACGAGCAATGGCGGAGGGGCCATCTCCGCGTCTGGGGTGGTTTATTCGATCACCTCTGCGAACGCAGATCCACTCATCGGCGGCACGGGCGTGACCAATGCACCGGGAACGGGCACCACCGGAGTATTCACGATCGGCGCCACCGGACTTGCGCCGGGCACGGGATACTCGTTCAAAGCCTACGCCACAAACAGTGCGGGGACAATTTACACCACGCCGGTTTCTACCTTCACTACTCTGGCAGCCCCCACTGTGACTACGCCCACCACAGCCAGCATCGCCACGACAAGCGCCACGCTTGGCGGAAACGTCACGAGCGACGGTGGCGCAGCGTTAACCGCGTGCGGAGTGGTTTACTCAATCACCACCGCGAACGGAGATCCAATCATCGGCGGCTCTGGGGTGACGCAGGCCACTGCCACTGCTGCCACTGGGGTCTTCACAATCAGCGCAGCCAGCCTCGCGCCGGGCACGGGATACTCGTTCAAAGTCTATGCCAGCAATAGCGCAGGCACCACTTACACCACGCCGGTCTCATCGTTCACCACGCTGGCCGATACGATCGGAACCTTTGCCACCTGGCAAAGCGCTCAATTCACCGTCGCACAAATGGCGGATCCCGCGATCTCAGGACCGACGGCAGACCCGGATGGTGACGGGATCACTAACGAGAAAGAGTATGTCTTCGGACTCCTGCCAATGACTGCTGAACTGGCACCCATACCGTCAATGGCCACCAGCGCCGGGCAACTATCGGTTTCTTTCACCGCGAAGGCAGCCAGCGGGTCTGGCTACGCCGGAAAAACACGTCACTATGCGCTGGAAAACGCCGCCAATCTAGTCAGCGGAACGTGGGCATCGCCCGCTGGCTATGAAGACATTATCGCCAGCGATCAAAACGTGAACTACAGCGGCAGCCAGTCCGGACCTACCCAATTCTATAAGCTCCATATCTGGCTCACACCCTGATCCTTCAGCTCTGGCCGATGTCACCGATGTGACCTTCGTCGAAGTCCATTTCCCGAACCCGCTTCTGATCGCGCATAAGCTCCACCTGCTTACGGAGTTCCTCACGGAGTTCCAGTCCACCACGGACGGCAGGGATAGTTAGAACAGGCAAACCGCGGTCGGAAGTTTCGAGGACAATGGAGGCAAGCCCGGTGAGGCGCATCCACCAGGTGCGGATCATCTGGGTGTCCTTGACGCGGTAGAGTTCGATTTCCTCGATCTTCTGGTTGATGATGCCGGTGGTGACGCGCAGGCGTTGGCTGGTGAGTTCGAAGACCTTCGTCCTTACCGATAGATACTTCCAGATCACGCAAACCAGCGGCAGCAGAAGCGCGGCAAAAGCGGGCGGAAAGAATAGGCCGCCGATGATGGTGGCGATGGCAAAGAGCACGGCTCCGGTGAAAGGCCAGATGTTCAGCCACTGCGAAGGGCTGCCTTTCCAAAACGTTGTTTCGTCAGTCATTGCCGGGATCATGCGGGCAACGGCAGGCATTCCGCAAGTGGAGAATCCGCACGGAATTCGATCCTGACTACGGCTTGATCTTCCATGCACGATCAAGCGTCACCTTCACCTTGCCCTGGCCGCGCTCGGAGGTGCCACCATGGCCGCCGGACTTGGTGGTCTGAATGGTATCGAGCTCCTGACGGAGAACGATCGGATAGAGAAGCGACAGCCAGATTTTCCCGGACTCGATGGTGACATCCTGATCGGTGAGCGTGCCCTCGAAGTCTGGAAACTGTTTGCGGCTGAAATCTCCAGTGACGGAGAAGACGCCGCAGGGATGGCCGTCTACCACTTCGGTTTTTTCAAAAATGAGATTGAAGGAGCCGGTTGCCTTTCCGGTGAGCAGCATGGGTAGCGAGCTTTCAGCGACGGGAATCTTATCACCTGCCTTGAAGCGGCGTTTTCCTAACCACAAGGTGCGCGGTGCGAGGGCGTTTTCGACGAGCAGTAGATCGAAAACCGGCGACAACTGCTTCGAAAGCGCGGCTGCCCGGAATCCGTCGCTGCCGGAACCTTGCCAACCTTTGCCGGATTTTCGATAGATCATCGGCTTACCGGCGGGTGCGGCCTGTTTGAGAGGATCAGTGACGGGCTCCTTCGGTGCGTCCGCGCCATCGGGCAGCGGGGCAGTGAAGCTAGACTGCTCGAGCGAGTAGCGGACTTGGTCACCGGAGCGTTCGAGTTTGGTGATGACGACCTTGGTCCCCTTCATATCCTCAGCACGATGCTCGATGGCGGACGTCTGATAGAATCGCCCGGTCATTTCTTCACGGAGCGTGGTCAGCACTTCGATGTGGCTCGGAAACGGCAGATCCTTGCGGAAGATGACGCCTTCCGGAGTCTGGTCCACGAGCTTCTGGAGTGCGGCGTCCGGCTTGCTATCTGCGGATGCGGAGGATTTTCCGGAGATCTTGTTTTCCACCGCCGCTTTGGCTTGATCGGCGAGTTTCTTCACCTTGTCGCAGGAAACGACTACGAGACAGCAAAGCAGGAGCGGAATGGAACGGCGGATCATGGCGATCAGATGCTGCTGCAGCAGTCGAGTTTCTGGTTCATTTCGATAGCAGGGTTCTCCTCGCTGGAGACGCCGACGATCACGGCAGGCACACCTGCCACGGTGGTATGCGGCGGGACATCGTGGAGCACCACGCTGCCAGCGCCGACCTTGGCTCCGGTGCCGATTTCCACGCGTCCGAGGATTTTCGCACCAGCGCCTAACAAGACACCAGAGCGGATGATCGGGTGGCGGTTACCGCATGCCTTGCCGGTGCCGCCGAGGGTGACTTCATGGAGGATAGAAACGTCGTCTTCGATGATCGCCGTTTCACCCACGACAAAGGAAGTGGCGTGATCCAACAGAATCCCACAGCCGATCCTGGCGGCGGGATGAATGTCCACGGCGAAGGCTTCACTGGCGACGCTCTGCAGATAGAGTGCGAGCCAGCGGCGACCGTCCAGCCAAAGTTGGTGCGAGACACGATAGGTCGTTAGAGCGAGGAAACCTTTGAAAAACAACAGCGGCTCCAGAGGGGAGAAGCAGGCGGGATCGCGCTCGAACATGGCACGGAGGTCGCGGGCCGCGCTGTTGACGATGTGCGAGTGGGTCACAAAAACGCCAGTCAGCAAGGGCTCCATGGCGACACGCGGCATGTCCTCACGGGCGAGGCGGCGCGCGAGACGGGCGCCGAGCGCGGCTGCCAGACTTTCCCGGGAAAGGATCACATCGTGAACGAGAAGTTTGAGCGTGGGCTCATCCGTGGCAACCTTGGCAGCCTCGCTGCGCAGAGTTTCCCAAAGATTCTGGATATCGACGATTTTGCCTGCGCAAAGCTTGTTTGTATTCTTGCTCGCCGTCTGAGGGGCGGTCTGTTGAGATTCGCTCATGAAGATTTCACAGAAATTGGAATACGCATGCCGGGCGATGGCCCAGCTTGCGAAATACCATGACGGGCGAACTCTTACACGGCTTGAGGACCTTGCGCAACGGGAAGCCGTATCAGGAAATTTTCTTGTGCAAATTCTCAACGATTTGCGCCGCGCCGGGCTGATCGAAAGCCGTCGCGGCAAGGCAGGCGGATACCTGCTGGGCCGCGCGTCCAACCAGATCACGCTGCGGCAGGTGGTGGAGGCGGTGGACCCCGCACTGCTTCAGGTATCCGTGGCGATGGACGGCGATTCCGGCCAAGCGGTGAAACGGGCGTGGGAGCAGGTTTCCACGAGTTTAAAGCAGTCGCTCGATCAGATCACGGTGGAAAATCTCGCGAGCAATCAAGGCGCTCCGATGTTTTACATCTGACCTAAACGTCGCGTGCTAAAAAGCACGGCAAACGAATTTGTCAAGATATCTGAAATATTCGCTGGATGGATGGTGGCGATTTGTGTAATCAAGTTGAAGTTTTTCAACATCTCCCACCCATGGCAGCTCCCAGCGAACACACCCACCACATCAAAATCCGTTCGACGCAATTGGAAATGCCCTCAGGCCACGCCGACCGTAACGAGGATTACGACCGCAAGCTCAAGGATGCGCAGGACGAACTCAACCGCATCCAACTCCAACGTGAAGAGCTGGAGCGCAAGAAAACCGAGCTGGAGGAACTCACAACTCGCAAGCGCAACTTCCTTTCCCAACAGGCCGAGCTCACGGAGAAACTCACTTCCTCGCTTACCTTGATCGACCGCGAGCTTTATGAAATGAAGCAGGAGTCCGAGGATCTCGAACAATGCCGCGTCTGCTTCGCCGCCCACCTCGACAAGATTCAGAAGTTCAATCCGGAAAACTGGACCCGCGACAATCTTTCGGAAAAACTCGAACGTGCCACCATGTCGATCGACATCGCCGCCGATGAATACGACCAAGCGGCCGCCCATTTTGAGGGCAATCGCAGCGGTGCCATTTTCGGCCGCCCGTCGAAGCGAGGACGCGCTAACAGCCGCAAGTCCGAGAGTTCCGAATTCATGGTGAACCTCCGCAATGGCTTTGCTTTCAATCTCCCGGTCGTCGTCCTCGGCGGCATCGCCCTCGTTGTCTATCTGTTGAAGTAACCGCCACGTCCCGCCATGAGCCGCAGCACCATTTTCAAAGAAGATTTGCAGTTAATTGAACTCCGCGAGACCGAGCAAAAGCTCCGTCTCCGAGAAAAGGAATGCGCTGAAATCCCGAAACGTCTCGCCTTGGAAATCAAGGATCGCGACTGCACCATGCCTCCCCTAGCGGAAATTATTGAGCGCAAGGCACGGCGTGCACACGAGGAAATCGTCTCGCGCGGCGAGATCGCAAACATTCAGCGCATCCAGACGAAGAGCATGACACTGCTTTTCCTGCTCCTCACCGCCACCGCCTCCCTTATCTGGTGGGGCATGCGGCTGATGCAGGGCTGATAAATTCCGTTAGCTGGTGAACGCCGCGGGATCGACTTTCCCGTTAGCGACAAACAGCACGCCTTCGCGCCGCAGCATTTCGGACTTCTCGCGCAGGCGCGGGCCTTCGGTTTCTCCGTGAAATCCGCCAAGGCCGCCATCCGCGCGAACGACGCGGTGACAAGGGACTTCCGGAGCAAAAGGATTTTTCGCCAACGCGGTGCCCACCGAGCGTGCGGTACCACGCGAGATTTTCCGGGCGATCCTTCCGTAGCTCGACACTTGTCCCGCCGGAATCAGCCTGACAGCCTGATAGACCGCCATTTCGAAATCCGTCGGTTTGCGCGATCCTGTCATTTCCCTTTTCCCTTCAGGCGTTCCTTGAGTTCTGGCCATTGGCTGCGGCCCACGATGTAGCCGACGCAGCCCTTCCTGCCACAAAGGCAAGGATGGTCTTCATAACAGTCCACATCAAATCCGTAGTCGAAAGTGAGTTCATCGCCCTGATTGATATCCTGGAGCGCGTGGATGAAAATTTTCCGACCTTCGATCCATGCCTCACAATTCGGGCTGCACGAGTGGTTGATGAGGCGCGCAGTGTTCCACGGTACGTTGCCGTCGATGTCGTAGGACTTTGATAGAGTGAAGATGTAAACCGCAGCATCGCCGGTTTTTAACGACTTCGCATGCTGCGAGAGTGCGCGGCGCTCGCTTTCCTTCTTGTCCACCATTTCGCCGACATATTCGATGATCTTCGATTCCTTCGCGATGAAACAACTGGCGTAAACCCCGCGACCGTGGATGGCCGAATCACGGACCTCACAGTATTTGCTTTGCCCGCGTTTCCAGAGTTCGACCAGCTTGCGGTGCAGGACCGCTTGTTCCGAGACAGCTTTCTTCTTTGATGCCATGGCTTGATACTAACGAGATTCTTTTTTTTCCAAAGGAGGAAGTGTCATGTCCTGCGGTAAAGTTGCAAACAGGCTGCGCAGGTCGTTCACCGAGATCCCCGCTCCGTCGATGAAGGTCCAGTCGATTTTCACCTTGTCGGAGATCGCGACCTGAAAGCCGATGCTGTCGATCACCAGCGGTTTGGTTTCGCCCTGACGCATGATGCGGAACTTCGTTGTGGTCGGCACCAGGACCAGCCACTTGTTGAAAACCAGGCTTTCCGTTTCCACTCCATTCACTTTCTCCACCTTTTTTCCCGGCGAGACCTCATACGCACGCGGCTGGCCCTGCGGCTTGAAGGAAATCATGCTGATCCCCTGCTGCACCATTTGCTTGGCCACGCCGGCGAGCTGTTTGTTGAGTTCCTCCATGCCCCCCATGCGCTTCGCAGTGCGCTCTTTCCACATCGGATTCATGCGGTCCACCGCCACCTGATAGCGGCCGAGCACCACTTCGTCGCCCAGCTTGGCCACGGCAGCGGATGCGGATGCGATCACTTCCGGCGGCACGTTCGAAGCGATGAGAGCCGGTGCCGGTGTTTCCTCGCGGACGGGAGGCAGTGGAGCGAGCGGTTTCTGCGCACGGCCGGTGCCCGATGCCAGCACCAGCGCGGCAGTTGTGAGAATAAAAAACGTTGGTTTCACAAGGCAATGGATGCCCTCAAGCCCCCCTCCCGTCAAGCTTGGCGGAAATCCGCTTGGATTTCAAAGCCGCTTTGCGTAAAGCTGTCCCCCCCATGGCGAAACAGGCACTCGGAAAAGGACTCGGAGCACTCATCAAGAAGAGTGCGGGCACGGCGGCACCCCTTGCCGATGCGACCCCGGAGGATTTCAAAAGAGTCCGCGAAGTGCCGATCGAACAGGTCGTGCCCAGCCCCTTGCAGCCGCGTCTCCAGTTCATCGAGTCACCGCTCGAGGATCTGATGGAGTCGATCCGCCAGCACGGCATCATCCAGCCGCTCATCGTCCGACTCGTCGATGGGAAATACGAGCTCATCGCTGGCGAGCGGCGTTGGCGCGCTTCGAAAAAACTCGGCCTCACCACCGTTCCTGTCATCGAACGCGAGGCGTCCGACCGCGATGTATTGGAAATGGCGCTGATCGAAAATCTCCAGCGCGAAGACCTCAACCCGCTCGAAGAAGCCGCCGGTTACGTCCGCCTCGTCAAAGAGTTCTCTCTCAAGCAGGATGAAATCGCCACCCGCGTCGGCAAATCCCGCGCCAGCGTCGCCAACGCGATGCGCCTGCTAGACCTCCACAAGGACGTGCAGATGCTCGTCGCCCAAGCCCGCCTCACCGTCGGCCATGCGAAGGCGATTCTCTCCATCAAGGACCAGGACACCCAACTCCTCGCCGCAGACCAAATCATCCGCCGCCAACTCACCGTCCGCGCGGCGGAAAAGCTCGCCCAGTCTTTCATCAACAACGATTCCGCCGAGCCCGGCGATGCGAAAAAAGGCCCCGCCCCGCGCGAGGTGGACATCCACGTCCGAGCCATCACCAACCGCCTCCGCGAGCACCTCGCTACCCACGTCGCGATCCAGCACTCGTCGAAAAAGGGCAAGATCGAGATCGAATATTACGGCGATGACGACCTCCAGCGCCTCATCGAACTCCTCGGCCTTCCCGGCGGAGATTAAGCCCCACGGGCGTGACACAGGCATTCCTGCCTGTTCTTCCCATCCTCCCCGGCGCACCACCTCCCGCCGGATTTGATTTCACCGCTTCGCTTGCCACCGCCCCCGAAAGCGATTACCTAGCGGCATCAAACGTCGTTCCTTCAGCTTCCTCCTCGCCCGGCGCTACCTTAATCCGCGCCGGTCCATGCTTTCTTCTTTCACCCTGATCTCGTTGATCGGAGTGATGTTGGGCGTTCTCGTTCTCGTCGTCGTCATGGCGGTTTACGCCGGTCTTGAGCGCAATGTGAAAAGCCGCCTGCTCGGCTTCACTCCCCACATCCTCCTGCGACAGCACGCTGCCGGCTTCCGCGATTCGCCGATGGCCGATTGGAAGGAAGCAGCGGAAAAAGCCAAGGCTCTCCCGCGGGTCCAGTCCGCCACCGCCTTCGTATCGGACAACGTGATCGTTGATGTCCAATCTTGGCAACGCCCAGTCCTTTTCCGCGGTATCGACACCTCGGATCCTGCTCAGGTCAACGGCATCAGCGCGATGCTCGACAAGGAAAACTACCCGGCTTCCACCGCAGATCTCGGCATCGACGACCGCGTCGTCATTTCCTCCATCCTCGCCGAGCAACTCGCCATCGGCGTCGGCGAGAAACTCCGCCTCTATTCCACAAGGAATTTCGAGGAAGTCATGCACGCCTACAAGGCCACCGAGAAGCCGCCACTCCGGGAAGCCTTCGCCAATGTTTGGAAACCCGCCATGAGTTCCCTCAAGTCTTCATGGAAACCTGACGGTGATGATTTCACTATCGCCATCGACACTCTCACCTCGATCTACAATCCGCTCGATGCCATCCGCACCGAAGCCATCCGCCAGCCCGAGATGGACCTGCTAGACGGCCTGCTCGTGGCCATGGAAGCGGGTGAAAAAGACGAGGCAGCCGGCATCTATCACTTCAAGGCTGCCGACAAGAGCGCCATTGAAAAAGCCGTCGAAGATTTGAATTCCACGGATCCCGAGAAAATGGACGGAGAGACCCTCAAGGGACTCAAAAGCATCGTTTTGCCCAAGGAAGCCACCATCACCGGTGTCTATCAGGCATCCCAGATGACCGTCACCCCAGACCTCTTCGTCCCCCTTCCCCTCGCCCAAGATCTCGCCGGACTGGGAGAATCCGTGCAGGGCATCGCGCTGCGCCTAGACGATCCCTATCAGGCGGAACAAGTCGCCGCCGAATCGCGAAAAACCCTTGGCCCGGAATGGTCGCTACTCACCTGGGGCGAGCAATATCAGGGCTTCTTCGCCCTCATCAACCAACAGCGCGTGATGATGTATTTCGCGCTTTCCTTCATCGTTTTGGTTTCCGCCTTCTCGATGATGGCAGTCATGTTCACCGTCACCATCCAGAAGCGTCGCGAGATCGGCGTCATGAAGGCACTTGGCGCAGCCCCCGGCCAGATCGTCCGCGTATTTCTCTATCAGGGAATGATCCTTGGCGTGTTAGGAGCCGTGCTCGGCGTCGCACTCGGCCGCATCGTCATCCACTATCGCGGCGGCGTGCAGGCCATTTTCCGCGCGCTTGGTTTCGATCCTTTTGCCGCGAACTTCACCGGCTTCGGCGTCCTGCCCGCTTATAACAATCCTCTGGAACAGGCAGTCATCGCTTTCATGGCATTCCTTCTCTGCTCGCTCGCCGCGCTGGTCCCCGCGTTCTTCGCCGCCCGCAGCGACGCCGCAAAATCCCTGCGGAACCTCTGAACCATGGACATCTGGATCATCCGCAACGGGGAAAAAACCGGCCCTATTCACGACTATGAAGTCCGCCATAAAATCGAAGACGGCCAGCTCGATCCCACCACTCCCGCCTGGCACGAAGGCCTCGCCGCTTGGATGCCGCTTGGCGAAATCGATCTCTTCAAGCGCGAATTCCAGCTCACCCAGCCCTTCCAAAGTCCGCAAGCCGAAATAGAGACCTCACTTCCGCCAACGAGCGAACTCCCACCGCCCCTGCCGCAGCCGTTGGTGATTGGCCGGCGGTTCTGGGCCCGCTGGCTCGATCTCTCGCTCTTCGCCGCCATCTGGTGGTTCACCCTCTGGGCGACCGGCCGCGACATCCGCGGCACCATGACTAATCCGTGGGTCATGTTCCCCCACTACGTTCCGTGGTTCATTTTAGAAACATTGCTCATCCACCATTTCGGCACCACCCCGGGTAAATGGCTGCTTGGCCTCAAAGTAGTCAATCTCGACGGCTCACTGCTCAGCCTCGCCGAGGCCACCCGCCGCTCCGCACGCGTCCTATTCACCGGCATCGGCTTCGGTTGGGACCTGCTCGCCTTGTTCTGCCAAGTGCTCAGCTATTTCACCACCAAACGCCTCGGAAACACGCTGTGGGACCACGTCGGCGGTCACAAGGTGCTTGTCGAACCACTTCGTCCGGCACGTATCACCATCCACATTCTGGTGTTCTGCGCTGCGCTCTACTTGCAGTTCATCGTCGTCAGCCCCTATATCCTCGAAGCCGCTGCCGCTGAATCCCCCGAGTTTAAGCAACAACTCGAAAAAAACCCGCCTTGGCACCTGCCCAAGCGCTCTTAGGCCGGATTTTTGTTCACACCGGCTCTCAGCCATTACGAGATCTTGAAAAAATCAATTTCCCGCCTCTTTTAGTGATAATCAGCTTGCCAAGACTCCGGCGTGCTCCTAATTGTCCCGCCCCCGCACGCGGGAAATGAAGGCGAGGATAGCTCAGTTGGTAGAGCAGTTGGCTTTTAATCAATTGGTCCTGGGTTCGAGTCCCAGTCCTCGTACTTCCTTCACAACCCTAGAAACCTTATGGTTCTAGGGTTTTTTCATATTCAGCTCCAGAGAGTCTAGTCCGCCGGAATCCGCCCCGGCCCCCCGAAATCCGGATTAATGGTGCATTTTTGGCAACTGGATTGGCAACTATTTTAGGCTTCTTAAGTATTTCTTCCGGTGACAAATTCGCATGGGGGATCGAGCATCCTTAAATGAATCCATCGCCGCCGAAGACGCCACCACCCAGTTACCCGGAATTCGCAGTCCGCCGGGAAACGATCCGCCGTTATTTTCATCCTCCGTTACCCCGCAGCACTTTCCATGATTTCGTCAACAAAGGCAAAATCCTGCCGGTGAAGGGAATTCGAGGATTCTACCGTCTCAACGAATCGCTGAAGCGTCTTGGCTTGCGGGAAGTGCCCTGCCTGCCGGCCGAAGTCTCAAAACGTTCCATCGAGGATATTCTGCGGTTGGCGTTGACGATGATCGATCCGGAGGTTTTCCCGATGCCTCCCTGGGCCGTGGTTCAGGAGGAGCTGGATCTGCGGGAGATCGATCATGCCAAGCACTTGGCGGAGATGCACCGGGAAGCCATCGAGTCGTTGGAGTCGTTCCAGGAAAAGGTCGCTTATGGGGCTGGCGCACTGGATGCGCAGGCGGAGCTGGAAGCGCAAACGAAGTCCGGTGCGGAGTAAAGGTGGCGCGCACGCGCTGTCACTTCACAGGCCGTGGTGGAACAGGCGCACTCGGCACGGCGTTGCATTTCCCGTTGCTTGAGCTGCTTCCTGTCAGGCGGCCGGAGCTGTCGCGATGGCTGCCGGTGAATGATCCCGACGAACTCCCGCTGATGGTGGAGCTTCCTGCCGAGCGGCCTGAGGCATCACGGAAATCGGTGCGGTTGCCACTTGTGCCATTGGTCCGGGTGGTCGCGCTGCCTGCCACTCGACCGCTGGCGTCGCGGAAGGTCGTTTGGTATGACCCGGCGGAAGAGCCATTCGTCGTGGCCGATCCGGCGGAGCGTCCGGAGGCGTCGCGATAAGTGGTGCTCGTGGTGCCACCGGCGCTTGTCTGGCTGGTGGAAGTTCCCACAACCCGGCCCGAAGCGTCGCGAGTGACCGCGCGCTCCACACCGCCGCTGCTCTTCTGGCGTTCCACGGTCTGGATCACCCGGCCGGAGCCATCGCGCACGACCTCCCGGCAGGTTTGCGCCGGGGAAACGGTGGCGATGGTCAATGACATAGCCAGCAGGGAGAGGATCGCTTTCATGCTGACTTCGACAGCTCCAAGGCTGAATTCATTCGATCAACCGGTCGATTGGCTCCCAATCCAAACTCCGCGATCAATAAATCAAAATTTCTCAGAGGCTACCCCCACATTTGTCCCACCCCGGCGGCTACAGTGGCGCTGCCATGAGACGAAATTCACCGCGTGCCGACTGGTTTTTCCCCATCGAAGAAGCCCCGGTCCTTGTCACCGTTACCCACAAGGGTGTGGCGCGGGACGTGCGGGTGCCGCACAAGAAAGCACTGGTCGCGGCAGACACGGGCGACATCGTGGGGATCGTCGGGGCCGGCTACAAGGTGTTCACCAACCAGCAGGCGGTGACGCTGTGCCACAAGTTCTGCCTGGAAGCGTTCCCGGACACGACACCGGCGGAGTGGACATTCGTGGAAGGCCACGGCCCGGGCACCCGGAGTTGGGCGGCGATGGATACGGCGTTTCGAAAACCACGACCGGAAGGAGCGCGTGATGGTGCAAGATTACACCATCGAGCACATCATGCCGCAAAACGAGAACCTCAACGCCGACTGGCGGGCGGATCTCGGCGAAAACTGGAAGCGCTTGCATGCCCAATACCTCCACACCCTGGGGAACCTAACCCTGACCGGCTACAACTCGGAATACAGTGACCGCCCATTCAAGGACAAGCGCGACATGGATGGTGGCTTCCGCCAGAGCCCGCTGCGGCTCAACGAGGGGCTCGGCACCTGCGAGTCCTGGAACGAGCAAGCCATCCAGAAGCGGGCTAACCGTCTCGCGGAAAAGGCGGCGAAAATATGGGCAGCTCCGGCACTCTCTGCCGACATCATGGAAACCTACCGTAGCAAAGGGAAAGAAGACTCGGAGTATTCCTTGGAGGTTCATCCCCACCTCGACGGAGGAATCACCCGCGAGCTTTTCAATGCGCTGCGGGTTGAGGTGCTCGCGCTTGATGAGTGTGTGCGGGAGGTCGTTCTCAAGCTCTACATCGCCTTCAAAGCGGAGACCAACTTTGTGGACATTGTCCCGCAGTCCAAAAGGTTGCGACTCAGCCTCAATATGGATTTCCCGGATATGGATGACCCTCGGAATCTCTGCAAGGACGTCACCGGCTTGGGTCGCTGGGGGAACGGCAATACCGAGGTGTTTCTTGAGAAGATGGAAGACATCCCCTACATCATGGGACTCGTCAGGCAGTCGCTGGAGCGGCAGCTTGGTGATGAGGAGAATGAACCGAGTTTGCTGTGAGACAACCGCGCCATGGTAACGCGCTTTTCGTAAAGTAACTTTAAGCTTGTTACCTAGGAATTACGGTGTTACTTGATTCTTCCATGCACGCGAAATTACTGGTGCAAGCCACTGACTACCTCAAGGAAATCCTTGGCGTAGCTCCCATGTTTTCTGCGTTTCCCGGCGCGGGACGGCTGCCGCTCCACATGGCGGAGACCTACGAGACCCGCCATTGCGAGCTGGCAGGAAAAGCATTTCTGGCTTTGATAGCCCGCGATGATATCCCAGCACCGGCAGCCATGGCGAAACACGCAGCTTGGCTGTTCCAGAAGACCGGACTCCGTAGCATTTTCGTCCTCGAAACCGTAAGCGCCTATGAACGCAAGCGTCTGATCAGGGATAAGATCCCGTTCCTCGCTCCGGGTCAGCAGCTCTATCTGCCCGATCTAGGGCTGGATCTCCGCGAGCAATTCAAGGAGCCGAGACGGGACACTTCCAAAATTTCTCCGGCTGGACAGGTCGTGGTTCTTGCCTGCTTGCTACGGCGTATCGATCCGGCGTCCGAGTTCACCGGTGCCAGTCTTGCTGAGAGTCTCGGCTACACCAAGATGACGATGACCCGGGCACTGGATGAGCTGCGCCAGTTGGAGCTGGTCGAGTGTCAGGGCGAACGGCGCTTTGCCCGTCACCACTTCCTCGTCACCGGCCGCGAGCTCTGGGAAAAAGCCCGCCCGGCTTTGCGCTCCCCGGTGAAGAAGCGCATTTACGTGGACGAATGGTTTCCCGGCTGTGACTTCAAGGCCGGCGAATCTGCCATGGAAGAACTCACAATGCTTGGAATGGGGCGGCATGCCACCTGGGCGATTACCAGCGCGGAGTGGAAACAGATCCAGAAGGAACCCGGCCTCCATATCATTCCGGAAGTCTCCAAGGACATGGCACACGCGGAGTTCGAAATCTGGCATTACGACCCCAGGCTGCTGTCCGATAAGCCTGTGGTGGATAGGCTTTCGCTGGCGCTGAGTCTCGACCACATAGCCGATGAGCGGGTGCAAATCTCAATCGATGAACTTCTGGGAGGTGTGAAATGGTAAAGGGACTCGACCGCTTCAAGGAGCACTTCGCTGCCTATGCCGACCGCTATGTTTTGATCGGCGGTGCCGCGTCCAGTCTCAGCATGGAAGAGCTGGGCGGAGATTTCCGAGTCACCAAGGATCTGGATATCGTGTTGTGTGTGGAGGCATTGGATCGCGAATTCGCGGAGGTGTTCTGGAGTTTCATCCGGGAGGGTGGATATGAGAACCGCCAGAAAAGCACGGGAAAGCGTTTGTTCTACCGGTTCTATGCGCCTGCGCAGGAAGGTTTTCCCGAGATGCTGGAACTGTTCGCCCGGGTGCCGGATGCGCTCGATCTCCGGGGGGAAGCTGAGATCACTCCGGTGCCTGTCGATGAGGAGGTGAGCAGTCTCTCCGCCATCCTGATGAACGATGACTACTACGCCTTTGTCATGGAACACAGGACGCTGATCGACGGCCTTTCCGTGCTCAAGGCGGAGGCCATCATTCCGCTGAAAGCCCGCGCTTATGTGGATTTATCCAAGCGCAAGGCTGCCGGGGAATCAGTGGACTCCAAGAATATCAAGAAACACAAAAACGATATTTTTCGCCTGTTCACCGTGCTGGATCGGGATCGGAAGATCACCATGGCTGCGACACTGCGGGAGGATTTGGCAGGAGCCGTTTCCCGCATCGCCGAAGACCCGACGGATTTGAAGTCCCTGGGGATTTCCCGACTGACCTTGTCGGAAGCTCTGGACGAGTTGCGCAAGTTTTACAATCTACCAACGAACCTATAAACTGCTATTATGAGCGCCAAGGACACCCCCGCACAGATACCCCCCGACGAGCGACAACTTGGCGATGAGAAGAATGTACCGAGCCTGCTGTAAACACCATGACCTCCAAGCTCCCCATCAACCTAGAAAACCTCCTCCGCCAGCGGCAGGTGGAAGGCGAGCGCATCGAATACAAGGCGGGCTGGAACCCGGATGCGATCCTGCGGACGCTGTGTGCCTTTGCCAACGATTTCGAAAATCTGGGTGGCGGCTATGTGGTGATCGGGCAGGATTGCGATGCGGCCGGGATGCCGGTGTTTCCTCCCGTGGGCTTGGAGGAGAATCAGCTCGATAAGATCCAGCAGGAGTTGCTGGGTTTCTGCAATCTGATCCAACCGCCGTATTTCCCGCTGCTGAGCGTGGAGCGTTTCGCGGATCGGAACCTGCTGGTGCTGTGGGCACCGGGCGGACTGTCCAGACCTTACAAGGTTCCAAAATCGGTGACGGCCAAGACGAAGGAATACCGTTACTATCTCCGCCGCTATTCCAGCACCATAGAGGCCAAGGGCGAGGATGAGCGGGAGCTGATCAGCCTGACGGCGCAGGTGCCCTACGATGACCGCGTGAACCAAACAGCGAAGACGTCCGATCTGTCACAGCGGCTGATGGAGGAGTTCCTGCGGGATGTGGGTAGCGATCTGGCAAACGAGGTGGCCGCGCTCCCAGTGGAGGCTCTGGGTCGCCAAATGAGAGTGGTGACTGGCCCAAGTGAAGCGCCGATGCCGCAGAACGTCGGCCTACTGTTTTTCAACGAACACCCCGAGCGCTTTTTCCCGGTCACCCAGATCGATGTGGTGTGGTTTCCGGATGGAGCGGGTGGGGATCGGTTTGAAGAGAAGATCTTCCAGGGGCCACTGGGTCGGATCACCCGAGATGCCATCAGCTTCATCCAGCGGAACTACATCAAGGAAACGATCATCAAGCACCCGCAGCGCGCAGAGGCGGAGCGATTCTGGAACTTCCCCCAAGCCGCCATCGAGGAAGCGGTGGTGAATGCGATCTATCATCGTTCCTACGAGATCCGTGAACCGGTTGAGATCCGCATTTCCCGCGAAGACCTGGTCGTGCTGAGTTTCCCTGGCCCAGACCGCTCAATCCGGTTGGAGGATCTGAACAAAGGCAAGGCGGTGTCCCGCCGCTACCGCAACCGCCGCATCGGGGAATTCCTCAAGGAACTGGATCTCACCGAAGGCCACTCCACCGGAATTTCCAAGATCATCAAGTCCATGGCGAACAATGGATCTCCCGCCCCGGAATTCGAAACCGACGAGGAGCGCAGCTATTTCCTGACCCGGCTGCCGGTGCATGAGAAGGCCACCGATTGGACTGGCCTGCTACCGGAAGCTAGTTCGGAGAAAAGTTCGGAGAAAAGTTCGGAGAAAAGTTCGGAGATCGGTTCGGAGATCGGTTCGGAGAAAACGTCGGGGGACAGGGCAGAACAGATCTTGGAGATGATCCGGTTGACCCCGACGATCACAGCCGGGGCGCTAGCCATGAAATTGGGAATTTCCAGCCGTGCCGTGGAGAAGCAAATCGCTAAACTCAAGGATTTAGGAGGGCTACAGCGCCAAGGCTCGGATCGGGACGGAACTTGGGTAGTGCCCGATTTAGCTGCCTCGGGGCACCAAACAACGCCGCAAGTCGAAGCCAATCTCGACAAGCTGGGTTCGGTGAAAACTTCGGTCAAAACTTCGGTCAAAACCGATCATATCACCCCCGAAGTCACCGAGCATGTCACCGAGCATGTCACCGAGCATGTCACCGAGCATGTTGGGCGTCTACTCGCTGCCTTGGATGGCGAGATGTCCCGCGCTGATCTGATGGCTGCGCTGGGAATCAAGCACCGCGAGTATTTTTCCGACACCTACTTGCGCCCGGCGCTGACGAGCGGCTTGCTCGAAATGACCCAACCCGACAAACCCAAGAGCGTCCTCCAGCGCTACCGCCTCTCCGAGTTAGGAAAGCGCTGGCTGGCCAAAAACACACACTCATGAGCACCACCGACACACCCGCCCAGCTCCGCCTCGACGAGAGAAAGCACGTCGAGAAGCCATTGCTTGACCAACTCGCCGGTCTCGGCTGGGAAATCATCGACCTGGATGCCAAGCAGCATCCCGGCGACAGCCATCGCACCAACTTCACCGAGGTGGTGATGCTATCGGTGCTGCGGGAGCAACTGAAGGTGATCAACCCATGGCTGGAGGACGATCAGGTGGATGAGGTGGTGAAACAACTCACGGCGAATTTCCCCAGCACCAACCTGCTCCAGAACAACCGGCATGTGTTCAACCAGCTTCTGGAAAACACCAGCGTTAGCGAAAACCGCAAGACGGGTGAGAAGAGCCCGTCGGTGAAGTTCATCGACTTCAAGAACCGGGACAACAACCGCTTCATCGCGGTCTGCCAGTTCAAGGTGCGCATCCTTGGCACCGAGCATCACATCATCCCGGACATCGTGCTTTTCCTCAACGGCCTGCCGGTGGTGGTGATCGAGTGCAAGTCCCCCAAGGTGAAGGAGCCGATCCCTGAAGCTATCGACCAACTGCTGCGGTACAGCGAGCAACGCGGCTCGAAGGGTGAAGGGAGTGCACCGTTGTTTTTCTACAATCAGTTCGTCGTGACGACCTGCCGACAGGAAGCGAAGTTCGGCACGATCACCACCCACAGCGAGAAGCATTTCTATCGATGGTCGGATCCATTCCCGCGCACACTGAACGATCTGGACCATGGCAGCAGCAGCCCGAACGATCAGCAGCGTCTCGTCGCCGGAATGTTGGACCGGGACAATCTGTTGGATCTGATCCGCACGTTCACGATCTTCAGCACCAACGACAAAGGGGAGATGATCAAGGTGGTGGCGCGCTATCAGCAATTCCGCGCGGTGAAGCTGGCGGTGAAGCGGTTGCTGGCGGGCAAGAATCCCCGCGAACGTAGCGGCATCATCTGGCACACCCAAGGCTCCGGGAAATCCCTAACGATGATGTTCATGGTGCGGGAGATGTATCGGCATCCATCACTCTCCAAATGGAAGGTGGTCTTCGTCACCGACCGCACTCAGTTGGAACAGCAGCTTTCGGAAACCAGCCAGAGTATCGGCTTCACCGTGAAGCCTGCCGACAGCATCAAGAAGCTGAAGGAGCTGCTCACCAGCGATGCCTCCGACCTGGTAATGGCCATGATCCACAAGTTCCGAGAGACCGATCTAACCGAGACGTTTCCCGAACTGAATACCAGCCCGAACATCCTGGTGATGACCGATGAGGCACACCGCTCGCAGTATTCACGGCTGGCAGCGAATCTGGACAAGGGCATTCCACAGGCCACACGCATCGGCTACACCGGCACCCCGATCGACAAGACGGAGCGGGTCTTTGGCGACTACATCGACAAATACACGATGCGCCAGTCCATCGCGGACGGGGTGACGCTGGAAATCATCTACGAAGGCCGCACCCACAATGCGGAGGTGAAGGACAAGCCGGGGATGGACGCCAAGTTCGCGGACGTTTTCAGCGAATACAATTTGCAGGAGCGGATGGAGATCCTCGGCTACGGCTCGCGGGCGGCCTATCTGGAGGCTGACACGACCATCGCGGCAAAGGCCAGGGACATGGTAACGCATTACCTCACCCATGTTTTCCCGAATGGCTACAAAGCCCAGATCGTGGCGACGTCCCGCGAGGCTGCCGTGCGATATAAGAAGCATGTCGATGCTGCTGTCGTCGAGACGATCACCGCACTCGAAAAAGCTAATCCGTTGAAGCTCGATGTGGCACGGCTCAAACAACTCAAGAGTGACGTGGTGATTTCCGGCAATCACAACGACGAGCTCCATCTCACGCCATTCACCAACGCATCGAAGCACGAGGCTGCGATCAAAAGTTTCAAGCTGCCCTTCGACAAGGAAGACGAAGGCGTGAAGGGCGACATCGGAATTGTCATCGTGAACAATATGCTACTAACAGGCTTCGACGCGCCGGTGGAACAGGTGATGTATCTGGACAAAATCATCGTCGCCCACGGATTGCTCCAGGCCATCGCCCGCGTGAACCGGGTGGGGGGCGATTCCAAGGAAAAGGGCTTCGTCGTGGACTACGTCGGTGTCGGCCACCACCTGAAGAAGGCGCTCGATAACTACGACGAGCGGGAGCAGAAGGAAGTGGAAGATGTGTTGAGTTTTCCTGAAGAGGAACTCCGGGAACTCAAAGCCAGTCACGATGCGGTGCTGGCGCTTTTGAAAAAGCATGGCCTAACCGACCTGAACGATGCGGACGCGTTTTACGATGTGTTTTACGACGAGGATCTGCGTTTCGAGTTCATGAGCCTCTTCAAGAAGTTCACCAAGAATCTGAACCTTGTATTCCCAGCCCGGCAGGCGCTCGACTACATGGAGGACTTCCAAGCGTTGGTGGCGATCAACGAAATGGCGGCGAAGCATTTCCGGGACGGCAGGCTGAGTATGAAAGGCATCCCGCCCAAGCTTCGCACGATCACCGACGCCTTTCTGGAATCCAAGGGCATCGACGTGAAGGTGGAGCCGATTTCTATCTTGGACGAAGATTTCCAAAAGGAGGTCAAAAAGCATGGCCGCACCAAAACCAAGGCGGCGGAAATCGAACATGCGATCCGGCATCACCTTGACGTGGATCTCAATGACGACCCGGAATTGCAGTCTTCGTTTTCAGAAGCACTGAGGAAAATCTTTGAGGAGTTCGCCAACAACTGGAAAAAGATTTACGAGGAGTTGGAGAAGCTCCGCCAGCGAATCGTGAATGCGGGCAAGGAACCCACCTATGGCCTGCACCGAAAGAAGCAGATGCCGATTTACCGGATGTTGAAGCGGGAGATTTTTGGAGAGGAAGCGGTCCCAGATCCAGATTCTTCGTTGCTCGGCGACGATACACCGCTGTATGGAATGAAGGAGGACGAGAGGATCAGTAAGCTTGTTGGATTGACCCAAGAGCTTTACGGAGAGATCGAGCGCGAATTGAAACTCACCGGCTTCTGGGAAAGTATCCCGGCCCGGAACAAGTTGGTAGCGGATCTTCAGAAGGCCATCTTGCAGCCGGAATTCTCAGCGATGCCCGGGCTCGTTAACAAGCGGAAGCACATCATCAGCCGCCTAATGGAGATCGCCGAGAAAAACCACGACACGATCCTCTACGCCAACTGATGGACCTGAACTACCAGATTGTCCGATCCCCCAGACGCAAGAAGCTCACGATTTCCGTCGAGCGTGACCGCTCCATCGTCGTCCACGCGCCGGAGTCAGCCACCGATGAGGCGATTCGCCGAGTGGTAGAATCCAAACGGCAGTGGTTGTTCGAAAAGGTGAATCACCCCCAAAAATATCAGGACCGACCGCATGCTCCCGGCAAGGAAGTGGTCAATGGCGAATCCGTTCCGTATCTGGGACGGGATTACCCTATCGAGATCGCCGAGACGACGAGTGGCGGTGTCGAATTCTCACGCCGATTCCTGATCCCTGCGGCACAGCAGGCAAAGCGTCGGAAGGTTTTGAAGGAGTGGTATCTCAACCGCGCCACCGAGACCATTCTGCCCCGGGTGAAACGCCACGCCGATGAACTGGGCGTCGAATTCGGCGAGGCCAGGATCGTGGACAACCGCTATCGCTGGGGTTCCTGCACAGTAAAGGACAACGTCAACTTCAACTGGAGGCTGATCAAAGCTCCGATGTTCGTCATCGACTATGTGATCGTGCACGAACTCGCGCACCTGATGGAGGCGAACCACACTCCGCGCTTCTGGAACATCGTGCGGGCAAAGGCCCCCTCGACAGAGAAAGCCAAGGCATGGTTGAAAGACCACGGTCAGATCCTTGAAGAAGAAGTTTGAATCGCAAGGTTTCGCCGGTCACTCCTCCGGGGGAGGCGCGTCGTATGGCAGCTTGAAGTAGTGGAACAGGTCGCGGGTGCGATTGTAGATTTCCATCTCCGACATCCCGGCGCGGTCCATCATGGCGTTCAGGGGGCCGAAGTTGCGCTGGATGAAACCGACGAGGTCCATCGGGTCGTATTCGACGGCGGCTTTAGGCTGCCCCACGCGCTTGAAGCCCTGGAGATTCGGCAGCATGCAGAGCACCATCATCTGGAGTGTTTCGGTGTGGAGATCGCAGAAAAAAAACCAGTAAGGCCAAGCGGAGTAAAAGTGCTGATAGAAATTCCGGATTTCCGGGATGGCGTAGAGTTCCTGTGGATCATCGTTCCAACCATCGACCAGGAATTGGAAGGTGCCCATCATCGCTGCGAGTTCCGGTCCCTCCGGCAATGCGGACGAGCCGAAGCGCTTGAGAAAGTGGGCGAGCTTGCGCTGGCGCACCTGCTCCTTGCTGAAGATCACCACCACGGCGTCGTGTTCGTCACTCATTTCAGTTCAAGGTTGGATCGAAGCCCCGGTTGACGATGTTCATGCCGAGAGATAACAGCGTGGCCTTGGCCTGTGCCGCTTCGCGGTTGCTGGGTTTATTGCGGGGCATGAGGCCGGCAAAGCGACCGACGGATTCTCCGAAGTGCATCGGACCGGGGTCACCGAAGGCGGTGAAAGCGCCACCCTCGTTCCGCAGGATCGGGAGCATGCTGGTGGCGTTGCGGGAATGGTCTTCAAGCATCAGGGCGACGATTTCCTGGCGGTCGGGTGATTCGGAAGGTGGCGTTTCCGTGTCGAGATGGCCACTGGCATCCGGTCGTTTCGCCCATGCCTCCACCACCATGACAAGGGATCGGGCGTTGTGGGCGATGGCAAAGATCCGCGCCACTTCGGCGAATCGGTCTTTCGCGGCATCATCAGTGAGCGAACTGGGCATGCAGAAGACATAACCTTCGTCCGTATCGGCGATGACAGTGGGCGGCACCGAGCCGGTGGTGCGCATCATGTGTAGGGCGTAGTCCGTCGCCTGTGCGGCAAGCGGCTCAAGTCCGTTCGGGTTGTCCTGCCATCGGCTTCGTTTCATGCGCCAGTGCTAACCAAGATCTGGAATTTTGACCAGCGAATCCGGGTTCCCAGCGCTTGCTTGTCAATGAGGGCACTGTCAGTCTTCCTCTACGACATGTTCCGCTCCAAGGAGCCTGCCAACTCCGATTTCCTCTCCCCCCACCCTATGCGTCAGCTTGCCATCGGAGACATTCACGGCTGCCTGACCGCGCTTCAGGTGCTGGACCAGGAACTGGCATTCGGTGACGGCGACACGGTCGTGACTCTGGGTGACTATGTGGATCGCGGTCCCGATTCGCGCGGGGTGATTGATTTCCTGCTAGACATCCGAAAGCGCTGCCGGTTGGTGGCGCTGCGTGGGAACCACGAGATCATGATGATGCGGGCACGCGACGACCGGTCCTCGCTGTTGAACTGGATCGCGTGCGGCGGTGACACGACACTCGACTCATACGGGGCGGCTGGCTTCCAAGACGTGCCCGAGTTTCACTGGGAGTTTATGGCCGACACGATTCGCTATCATATCGCGGAACATGACTTCTTCGTCCATGCGATTAAGGTAGAGACGTCGGTTGCCCGACGCCCCCCTCGCAGAACCCGGCGTGCGGAATTACCGCACCGGGCTCCTCGGAAATGCGCGCAGGTGGAACTTCGGACATGATTGGATTTCTGTTGTTGGACACTTTCATACGGGGCTTGGTTGGTTTTGTCGAGCTTATCGGCGACATGGTTTCTCGATCACTTGGGGCGTCGGAATCTGCCAGCGTTCCCATGCGACCTCGAAGGAGGCCCATGTGAAACTCTTGCGCTGGCTGCGCCGGTTGAGCCATTTGTAAATCAGACCCTTCGCAAAGTAAGCGAAGCTACTGGTCTTTTCCGAGTTGCCGATGACGCCATAGTAGTTCCAGTGCCCTTGCAACTTGCGTCTCAAGGTAGCGACGAGTTCCGGGAGCGGTGTGCTCCTTTCCTTCTTGATCCAGTCCTTGAGTTTGGCAAGTCCTGCACTGAATTTCTTGCCGTTGGTGGTGCGCCTCACCAGCCAGAAGTTATCATGGCGGCGGCTTTTCCCCCAATAGAAGTCGAAGCCAAGGAAAGTGAACTTTCCACTGCTTTCCGCCTCCCACCGGTTGAACTTGACCAACGAACTCTTTTCTTCGGCCAGTGCGAGTCCGAATTTTGCGAGGCGTGCGGGCAGTTCCCGCAGATACGCCTCGGCATCATCCTTTCTTTGGAAACAGACGACGCTATCGTCTGCATATCTCCTAAAAAGGACGCTGCCCTTGCTTTTCTTTGCCACAACCTTCTTAATCCACAGGTCTTGAATGAAGTGCAAATAGATGTTTCCTAACATTGGCGAGATCACTCCACCTTGCGGCGTGCCCTCGTGGGAGGGCGACCAATGTTGCAACTCTTCCATCACTCCGGCCTTGAGCCATTCGCGGATGATTCGGATCAGGGCGCGGTCGGCAATGCGAGCTTCTAGCATTTTGACTAACCAACCATGATTGATGTGATCAAAGAACCCTCTAATGTCCGCTTCGACGACCCAGCGGTGCTTACCATCATGGAGCACTTCGCTTAACTCCTGGCTGGAGCGGCGGGCACTGCGTCCGGGTCGATATCCGATGCTTTCGTCGGCGAAGTCGTTTTCCCAGATAGGTTCGAGGATCATCCTCACGGCTTGCTGTACGATCTAGTCTTCTAACACGGGGATGCCTAACGGTCGTAATTTCTGACTTCCCGCTTTGGCGATCCACCGGCGCTTGACGGGTTGGGCGCGGTAGCTCCCATCCCTCAAACGCGATTCCAATGCCAACAGGTTTTCATCGAGATTTTCCGCATACTCACCGTGGGTCACACCGTCGATTCCCGGTGAGGCACGGCGTTTGAGTCTGCGAAACGCCTCTCCGAGCATCTGTCGGTCGAGTAGGCGAGCAAGGCTCCGGAAACGATGTTCCGGGTTCTCTTTCGCTTTGGTTCCCAGTGCGGACAGGGTGCTTGACACGCCGTTTTCGGGGGTATTCGTGCCCCGTGCGTGAGTGCTATGTCCGCATTGCATTTCCGCCCGCCCCTTCGCCGTGTGATCGGTGTTACCGTCTCTGACTACTATGGGCAGGTCTGATTCCCATGCTCTTTTGGCGACTCCTTCTTTGCGTTGGAAATCGTTGATCCGTTGAAGGTATATCTCTTCTAGCGGATGGGGAGCTGGGCGTCCCGAGTTCAAGGTGCCACCCTCCGCAGGGT
>JBBRYQ010000017.1:0-76350 GCA_038237425.1 Verrucomicrobiales bacterium | reverse complement strand
GGTGGGCCCGCAGGGATTTGAACCCTGGACCAAGGGATTATGAGTCCCCTGCTCTAACCGCTGAGCTACAGGCCCCAATTGAAGTTGCGACGATTCAAGTTTCCAAATGCATACCGAAAATGCATGCCAGCGTTGCAACAAGCTACCGCGCCATGCAACAATCCGCTCAATTCAGTAAGTCTCAGGTTCCTTGTCTCTTTCGCCATCGGGGTGGCAATTACTACGCCAGCGCCAAGGTGGGTAGCAAGGTCATTCGCCGCAGTCTCGACACTGAGGATTAAAACACTGCCAAGAACCGCCTGCCCGCCGTCATCGCCGAAATGAAAGGCGCGAAAAACGCCAGTCTGGCCGGGACGCTTGGCGCGGCCATCCAGACCGTGGCAAACCGGGAGGAGCCATCGATCAAAGTGACGACCCGGCACTACTACCGGCAGATTGCCGTTTCGCTCGCAAAGGTCGCCGCCACCGCTGCCGCCACCCGATACAACGGCGCTCTGGCGCTCCTCCGCCGCTTTTATGAGCGTGCTTTGGAGTCCGGCCATGTCGGTGGCAACCCGCCGGTCTGCTGCGCCTGATCGGCGCACTCACTTTACCCTTGGAGCAGGGTAGATTCAGGGTGGTTTCCGGTTAACGGGTTTTCCGGATTCTACCTCGGGCGGGGATTTGCTAGGGATTGTCCATGCTCTGCCAAATTTTTCACGCAAAGTGGATACTCCTTAGCCGCATCCGTTCAGGAGGCGGTTCATTTCTCCTACTAGGGTGGTGGCTAAGCTCGCTGACGCAGACGGCACCAAAGCGCGACTGGCGAGAGTGATTTGCAGGCCAGCGCTGGTTTTTCAATCAGGCGCCAGCTTAGCAGTGCGGCGGTGATGGAAATGATGTAAACCAGTATCACGGAGCCAAGCGAGGTGAGCATGCCGAGCTCGATGAGGACATTGATCACCACCGAGTGATAGATGTAGATGCCGTAGGAAATATCGGTCCCACCCAGCAGTCGATTCGACAGCGGGCGGTAGCTGAACGCACCGGCGATGGTGGCGAAGGCGAGGATCGTGCGCGACGGTAGGTAGGCGAGGTAGAAGGGCACCGAGCGGTCCGCGACGAGGAAGTGCTGCAAAGCCATGAAGACGACGTAGCCCGCAAAGTAAGGGAGGAATTTCCCCTCAATCCATGGCTTGAGCTTCTCGAAATTCCGATGAATCAGAATACCTAGCAGAAACATCCATAGGTGTGGCACCAGTGTGACGTGGAGAAGTTTGAAGACAACAGGTGCGCCGGTGAATCCGCCTGGGCCGTTTACCTGGCCATCCATAATGCAATAGAGTGTGAACGATGCGAGAAACAGCAGAGGCGTGATGATTTTATCCAGACTCCTGCGCGCTGTCAGATAACAGAATAGCGGAATGAACAAATAGAACTGAAGTTCCACCGTGATCGTCCATAGCGCGCCGTTCGCCACGCCGATGCCGAATCCGCGGAAGTGCTCGGGATTGTAGAATTGGAAAAAACTCACCTGACCGGCGAGCCACGCCATGAACACGGGGGAGAGCACAAAGCCGGATTCCAGAAAACCGAAGATTCCCAGTGCCGCCAGCGTCACGGCCAGGCACATCCAGAGCGCGGGAAAGATCCGCAGGCCGCGCCGCCAGAAGTAGCCTTTGAGATCGGCGGGATTTTTCTCATACGATTTCGTGATGAGAAAGCCGCTGATTACGAAAAAAATCGGCACGCCGGGCAGCATCATCAGCGCGTCGAAAAGCTGTTTTCCCCAAGCCGGCAGCGTTTTCGCGAGCGGTGTGTGACCGATGGCATGCGCCACTACGACCTGCGCTGCTGCAAGCAGGCGGATGAGATCGAAGTTGTTTTGTCGGTGGGGGGAGATCATGGAAAACCGCGAAACGTGTAGGTCCGGATGCCCTTTAGAGCGAGCCAAAACCGGCTGGATACACGATCACGTTATCAATCAAGCGGACCTCACCGCAGAAAACCGCGGCCGCCAGAAGCGCGGGGCGGGTGAGTTCCGTGACCGGTTGGAGCGTTTCCGTATCCACCAGCGAAAGGTAGTCGATGCGGGTGAGTGGTGATGCTTCGATGCCTGCGCGCGCGGTTTCCAAGATTCCGGCGACGGTGGCGCATTTTGCTCCGTCCAGCAGCGAGATGCGGATGCGCGGGGCGTCGGCGCGTTGTTCCGGGCTGAGGCGGACGTTTCGGGATGACATCGCGAGGCCATCTTTTTCGCGGATGGTCGGGCAGCCGACGATTTTCACTGGCACATCTAGGTCCCGGACCATGCGGCGGATGATCGCGAGTTGCTGGTAGTCCTTCTCGCCGAAGACGGCTAGCTCGCAGCCGGTCAGCAGGAAAAGCTTTAGCACCACCGTGCAAACGCCGTCGAAGTGCCCCGGCCGGGTCGCCCCGCAGAGTCCAGAGGAGAGCAGAGATTCCGTCACCTTCACCGAGCGGTCCGGGAAATACATGGAACCCACTTCAGGCGCGAAAACCACGTCCACGCCCTCTTCCATGCAAGCGGCGAGATCTGTTTCGATTGGCCGAGGATAGGCGGCGAGATCGGCGGCGCGGTCGAACTGGATTGGGTTCACGAAGATGGAAACGACGACTGTTCCCGCCGGGCCTGCGAGAACTCTGGCCTTGCGGATCAGTTCCAAATGACCTTCGTGCAGAGCTCCCATGGTCGGCACTAGGACCTTGGTGCCCGCGCAATTTTTCAAAATCTCCCTGAGTGATTCGCCACTGTCCACAACCGTCATGAGCGATGCTAGAATGCTCTCCGGCCCGTGGGCAAGTCTGAGACTGCGGGAGTTATGAAAGAGAGGGATGTAGAACCACCGTGGACGGGTAGCGGGTAGAATAGGATCGCCAAGTCGAAACGGGCGCAGAGTTTACCGCTTTGACGTGGCGGATTTCACCCAATCGGCAAACACGCTGGGATTGATTCCGTCGTGAAAGCCGCCCTTTGCCATTTGTTTACCAGTGGCGTCGGTTAGGAAATAAGTAGGATAGCCAGTCACGCCGTAGTCCTTGGCGAGCTGTCCGTCTTTCTTGTTGTTAGGCGTGCCGCCGGGGCCAAAGTCGAGCAGCAGCAGGACGAGATTCTGATCGGCGAATGTTTTGAAACTGGATTCGGAGAAAACCTCTTTTTCGAGCTTGATGCAATAGGGACACCAACTGGTGCCGGTGAAGAGGACGAGGATTGGCAGACCGGTTTCCTTCGATTGTTCCTGTGCCTTGTCCATTTTGGTCAACCATTTCGCTTTGCGATTAGCCTCGACGACGGGCTTGGCTTCGGCTGGGGCAGGGGAATCAGATTTCAGACGGTGAGTGAGCCACGAAACGCCCTGGCGCTGTAGTAGGACTGTGCGCCGTTGTGATAGATGAAAACTCGGCCGAAGCGGCGGTCTCCAAAAAGGGCCCCTCCGAGTTTTCTCACCTCAGTGGGCGTTTTCACCCAGCTCGACGTTTTTAGATCGAAACTTCCAAGCGTTTGCAGCTCCCGGTATTGTTCTTCCGTCAAAAGCTCGATGCCCATGGCTGCTGCCAGATCCATGGCGGTGTTCGCCGGTTTGTGTTCTTTCCTCGATTCCAGCCCTTCACGGTCGTAACAGACGGCAACGCGGCCTTTTGGACTTTCCGGTGAGCAATCAAAAAAGAGGGTTTCGCCCGTCTTTTTGTCATGACCTACCACATCCGGTTCACCGCCGGATTCTTCCATTTCGAGGAGTGAGCCCAGTTTTTCGGGACAGGATTCCAGCCTTGCTTGGATCGCAGCCCATTCAATGCCTGGGTGGCGGTTCATGTTTTTCTCAAAACGCGCCATCAGCGCGCTGAGCAGTTCCTTGGTTTGTCCGGCGGACAGCTTCTTTTTCGTTCCGGAATTCTTCATGGAGGTCTTCTTTTTAGGGCTCAAAAGGGAAGGTTTAGGCGCGAGGGCCTTACTTGCAGGACAGCGTATCTTGAGCATGAGGTGCGAGCAAGGTCGTGCATCATTTGAGGAAATCGGCTTCCCGGATCAGTCCTTTTTGCGCCTGAATGCACGCTCATCGGGTCGCCCCGGAATCCGGCTTGATTTGTTAAGATCTCCGAAATAATCTCCGGCCTCCGAATCCAGATGGTAAAGCGCCGTTCCAAGACCCTGTCCAAGACTAAACCGAGCCGACCGCTAAAGAATCAGCGGCGTGAGCGCGTGTCGTTTTCGGAAGTGCTGAGTTCGGCTAACCGCCGGGCGCACGAACAGGCGAACCGACGGGGTGGAAAACGGGCGCTAAAATCCGTGCAGGCCGCGATCGCTGCGACCGATATGGATGACGACTGCGAGAGCGTCGATTTACCAAAGCGCCTGCTGCGCTGGACGATGGCGCTGGTGCTGCTGCCGTTGTGCTGGGTGACGACGTGGACGTTCCTCTCCCGGTTTTCGCAGGCCACGGTGTATCAGGGCTTCTGGCAGACAGCAGAGTTCTGGTATTTCGCGACCGGCGCGCTGGTGATGATCGGCTGGTTCTGGTCTGGCCTGCTGCAGCCGATTTTCCTCTATCTCTATGTGCTTGGTCACGAACTGACGCATGCGATTTTCGTGCTGATCTATCGCGGGAAAGTGACTGGTTTCTACGTCAGCAAAGACGGCGGCTACATCACGACGAACAAGACAAATCTGGTCATCGCGCTCTCACCGTATTTTTTCCCGTTCTGGTCGGTGGTCGGCGCTGCGTTGTATGCGGTCGTCCGGCATTTTTTCGAATTTTCGCATGAGTGGGATCGCGCGCTCTATGCGCTGATGGGCGTGACGTGGACTTTTCATATGATTTGGACGCTGTGGATGATCCCGCGCGACCAACCGGACTTAAAGGAAAACGGCACCTTCCTCTCGCTGGTGATCATCTATCTGGCGAACCTGTTGGTGCTCGTCGGCCTGCTCTGCTTGGCGGAAAAAGCCCCATTGCAGAACTGCCGTGAGTTCGGGCTCGAATGGTTCCGGCACGCGGCGACGTGGGGCGACATCATCCTGCGCTGGGGAAATCAATGCATTGTAAATTTCCGCGAAGTGGGCAGGTTTTGAGTCGTGATTGATCTTGATGCGAACGCGACCACGCCGCTGCTGCCGGAAGTGCTCGAAGCGATGCTGCCATGGCTGCGCAACGGCCATGCGAATCCGTCCGGTGCCTACGCGGGAGCGAAACTGGCGCGCAAGGCCATCGATCACGCCCGTGGCCAAGTGGCGGATCTGATTGGCGCGGACCCATCAGAAATCATCTTCACCGGCGGCGGCACTGAGAGCGTGAATACCGCGCTGTATTCGCTGGATCGACTAACCGACGAGGGAAAGGCGGTGGTTTCCGCCATCGAGCACAGTGCTGTGCTGCGTTGTGTAGAAACCTTTTCGAAGTGCGTCACACAGATTCCGGTGGATCCCGGCGGCCGTCTCGATCTCTCTGCCTACCGCGCCGCGCTGGAGCAGGCGGCCTATGTTTCCATCATGGCGGCTAACAATGAAACCGGCGTCATCCAGCCGCTCAAGGAAGCGGCGGAAATGGCAGCGGAGATCGGCCTAGCGGTGCACACGGATGCGATTCAGGCAGTGGGAAAAATCCCGATCCATGTGCGCGAGTTGAAAGTGGATTTGCTTTCCATGTCGGCCCACAAGTTTCACGGCCCGAAAGGTGTCGGCGCGCTGTATGTGCGGCAGGGACTGCGTTTTAGGCCAATGCTCCACGGTGGCGGGCAGGAAGCCGGACGGCGCAGCGGCACGGAAAACACCGCGAGCATTGTGGCGATGGGCGTGGCGGCGGAATGTGCAAAACGATTCCTATCAGATGATTCTGCTGTGAGGGCGATGCGTGATGCTTTTGAAAATGCCGTGCTCGCAGAAGTCACTGGCGTAACTCCTAACGGCGATCCGCAATACCGCTTGCCGAATACGAGCCATCTATCCTTCGACCGCTGCGATGCGGCGGGCCTGCTGATTCTGTTGGACGAAGCCGGCGTGGCTTGTTCCGCTGGTTCTGCCTGCATGACCGGGAAGCAGCGGCCCTCCCATGTCCAGCTCGCGATGGGCATCCCGGAGGTGCGTGCGAAGAGCAGCCTGCGCATCAGTTTTTCCCGAATGAACACGATGGAGGAGGCGACTGCCGCCGCACAAGCGGTGAAACGCGCGGTGGAGAAGTTGCGACGCGTGCAGGGGCCAGGCGTAGGGCCTGTGGTGGTCTATTCGCCTTGAGAAAAACGGGCGCAGGAAAAAAATCGCAGATGCGAACAAGCTACAAGGAGACCTAGAAATCCGGTTGCCAGGTCGGCAAGTCGGCGAGGGAGCCATCGATGAAGGTGTGATGCCAGAGCTGGGTGGCGACGACGGCGGCGAGGCCCATTTCCATGGATAGACGCGGGACGGATCCGACTCGCATCTGCTTGTATGCCTGACGCCAGTGTTTCACCGACTCGATGTCGAAATAGCCGGTTTTCCGCAGTGATTCCTCGCTCAACAACTCGCTGACGAATTTGGGTCCGGGATCGAGGTGAAAGCTATCTAACGGCGCGCGGAAAATCACCTTGCTCCTGCGTGCGATTTCCTTCGGTAGCCAGCGCTCTGCCACTAACCGCAGCAGGTGTTTGTCGCGGAAACCGTTCAGTTTCCATTTTGGATGAAGTTGGGAGGTGAAATCGAAAACATCCTCATCGAGAAACGGATAGCGAGCCTCGACGGACGAGTGCATGGCCACGCGGTCGCCCTTGGCCTGAAGTAAATGCCCGGCCAGCGTGACGCGCGCGCCGACCCACAGGCTGCGGTTGAGCGGTGCCCATTGTTTCGCTCGCTCTAAATTGATCCCGAGGCTCGCCCACGGGCGCGCTTGCTCGCGCACTTCGCGCATTTCTCCCGAGTAGAGCCGGAGCTTCGAAAGTCCGAGCACGCCATAGGAGTCAATCCAAGCGTTCGGTCCGCCGACGGATTTTTCGAGGTCTTCCCGATATTCGTGCGAGTATTGGGGGACCTTGTTGAGGCGCAGGAATCCGCGACGTGCCATGCTGCTGAGCGGTAGGCCGGGGATGCTATCGAGGGCACCCATGATCTTCGCGATCTTATACCATGGATAACCGGCTAACCATTCGTCCGCGCCTTCGCCAGTTAGGACGACCTTCTGGCCGTTCGCGTGCACCCGCTTCGCCAACATCAACAAGGCCGCGCACGAGGTGTCGATGACCGGTGCCTCAGCCGCCTGAATGAGCTGTGGATACATATCCAGCGCATCACCGGCCCTGAAATCCTGCACGATCGGCGGCTTGGTGCCGATGTGTTTGGCTGACTGGTTTGCTCCGCTAAGCTCGTCCAGCGCCGGATCATCCACGCGGACCGTGTAGGTGTTGATGGCCGGACCTTTCAGTCTGCAAGCCATTGCCACGATCATGCTGGAGTCGAGACCTCCTGATAGATATGCGCCCACCGGCACATCGGCCCGGAGTCGCCGGTCCACGGCCTTGAGGAGGAGATCCTCGAACTCGTCCGCGAGTTTGCGTGGATCGTTTTCCGGATTTTCGTCGCCCTCGTTGGGGAAATCCATCGTCCAGTAGGCCCGCTCGCTGACGGGCTGCTCTTCGTTGGTGGGTGAAATCTGCAAATAATGTCCCTGCGTGAGTAATTTTACTCCTTCGAAACAAGTCACCGGGCCAGGCATGGCGGCGAAGCTGAAAATCTGGTCGATTCCCAGCAGATCCGCCTTGGGTGTCACCATGCCGGAAGCGAGTAGGCCCTTGATTTCGGAGGCGAAGAGCAGCCAGTCGCCCTGCCGGGTCCAGTAAAGCGGGCTGATCCCGAAGCGGTCCCGCCCGAGCGTCAGTTGATGTCGTTTTACGTCATACAAGGCGATCGCGAACTGCCCCCGCAGCCGCTCGAACATGCCTTCTTGAAATTCCTCCCACATGTGCGGGATGATTTCCGTATCGCAATGGGTGTGCAGCCGATGCCCCCGCGCCGCGAGTTCCGCGCGTTTCTCGGGATGGTCGAAAAGCTCGCCGTTGAAAACCACCTTCACGCTGCCGTCCTCGTTGGACACCGGCTGCTGACCGTCAGCGAGACCGACGATGGCGAGCCGCCGCGAGGCCATCGATAGACCGGGCACCCGCAGGAATCCTTCCTCATCCGGCCCCCGGTGAATCAACGCCCGAGACATCCGTTCCACCACGCCCTCGGGCACTGATCGCCGTCCGGCCAAGTCCATCACGCCTGCTATTCCGCACATGGCCTCCTGTACTAATTCAGACAATCGGTTTGGCAACCGCTATCTCAATTTATTCCAAGCGACCGGATTACCAGAAATCGGACGAATTCATGCGGCCGGGGAGATCATTTTAAGCTCCGCAAAAATTGACGGGAAACGAGCCAAAGCCACTCATTCGTTTCCGAAAAAGTTTTTGACTTCACCACCTACAGCAACGAAAACGTCAGAAACGATGGGACCCGGAAAGCAATTGTTTCCGGGAGTGGATCTGAAGGAATCGTAAATCCCTTCAGGTTCGATCTCGCCGCTTCGCCATTCACTTAGAATCTGACACTCGACCATGTCCCGTCTTCCGCTCCCGACTCCTTCGCCCTTAGTGACTTCAGACTTAAACCAGAGAGAAACCGGTAGAGAGGACATCGCCATTATCGGCATCGGCTGTCGCTTCCCCGGGGGTGTCAATGATGCAGAATCGTTCTGGCAATTGCTGGTCGAAGGGCGCGACGCCGTATCCGAAGTCCCCGCAGACCGCTGGAACGTGGAACGCTACTACGACGCTGAACCAGGCCTAGCAGGCAAGTCCATCGCCAAGCGTGGCGGATTCCTCGATCAGATCGACCAATTCGACCCACAGTTTTTCGGAATTTCGCCACGCGAGGCTCCTTACATCGATCCGCAACAACGGCTCTTGCTGGAAACCGCATGGGAGGCGATCGAGGACGCGGGGCAGGTGCTGGATTTTGAAAAAGGCACGGATATCGGCGTGTTCATGGGGGTTTCCCATAACGACTATCAGAACATTCAGGGTGGCGGCACCGACCGCAAGGGCATCAGTTCGCATTCGCCGACTGGCAGTGCGCACAGCATCGCCGCCAACCGGATTTCCTACTGCTTTAATCTATCAGGACCAAGCTTGTCCATGGACACTGCGTGTTCATCTGCTTTGACTGCCGTGCATCTCGCTTGCGAATCGCTGCGGGCCGGCCGCTGCAAAATGGCGATGGCAGGTGGCGTGACAGTGATCATCACGCCAGACGGCTTCATTGGATTTTCCCAAGCTGGCATGCTCTCTCCGGACGGCGCGTGCAAGGCTTTTGCCGCCGAGGCTAACGGCTTTGTCCGTGGCGAAGGCGCGGGTATCGTGCTGTTGAAGCCGCTCTCCCAAGCCATTGCGGACGGCGATCCGATCCAAGGCGTGATCCTCGGCTCGTCGCTGAACCAAGACGGTCATACTAACGGGATTTCCCTCCCGAGCACTGAGGCTCAGGCCCAACTGGTGCGCGACGCTTGTGCCGACGCTGGAATCCAACCGTCGGAAGTCGGTTTCGTCGAAGCTCACGGCACGGGCACCGCAGTGGGCGATCCTATTGAAGCGATCGCTTTGGCGGAAGCACTCTGCGGTGAACGGGAAACCGCGCTGCCTATCGGCTCCGTGAAAACTAACCTCGGGCACTTGGAAACTGCGGCCGGCGTCGTAGGTCTGATCAAAGGAATGCTCGTCCTGAAACACGGCCAGATTCCTCCGAGTCTCCATTTCGAAAACCCGAGCCCGCACATCGATATGCCTGGCTTGAAATTGCGCGTGCCGACCACCTTGGAAACATTTCCTGAAAATGGCGCACGCCGCATTGCCGGGGTGAACTCGTTCGGCTTCGGTGGGGCAAACGCGCACGTCATTTTGGCAGAGCCGCCTGCTCCGGCTCCTTCCAAGGGCGCTGAAAATTTCCCGATGAACCGCTCATGGCCGCTGGTGATTTCAGCGCGCTCCGAGGATGCGCTCAAAGCAACCGCCGTGCGCTTGGGTGATTGGATCGAGTCGCATGAACTCGGAAATGGAACTTCCCCAGTTCTGCCGAAATTGACCTACACGCTGGGCGCGCGCCGGAACCACCACGCGCACCGCCTAACGGTCGTTGCCAGTTCGTCCGCCGAGCTAACGGAAGAACTGCGCGAATTCGCCGCCGGGTCCACGGTGGGCAAGGGCCGTAATTCATTCACACCGCGGCCGGAATTCGCCCCGCGCATCGGCTTCGTCATGAGCGGGCAAGGTCCGCAGTGGTGGGGCATGGGCCGGGAGCTGATGCGCAACGAGCCGGTGTTCCGCGAGGTAATGGAAACCTGCGAAGCGGCGATGCGTCCTTACGCGAGCTTCTCGCTGTTGGAAGAACTCAACCGCGACGAGGCGGACTCGAAAATGCAGCAAACCGAGATCGCCCAACCGGCGATTTTTGCCATGCAACTCGCTTTGGTGGCGCTTTGGAAATCGCTTGGCGTTGAGCCGACTGCCGTTGTCGGTCACAGCGTCGGCGAAGTCGCGGCGGCTTGCGTTGCAGGAATTCTATCGTTGGAAGAAGCTGCGCGCGTGATCGTGCTGCGCGCCCGGTTCATGCACGAATGCGCCCGCGGCGAGGGGACGATGCTGGCGGTTAGTTTGTCGGAAGAAGAGGCGCTGGCGTTGATCGCCCGCCACGACACGACGGTGAGTATCGCTGCCTTCAACGGCCCGCGCTCGCTCACTCTGGCTGGCGTGAAAACCTCCCTGGAAGCGATTCGCGCTGAGCTGGAACCGCAGAATATTTTTGCCCGTTTCGTAAAAGTAGATCACCCGTATCACCACGCGATGATGCAACCGGCAGCAGATCGCCTCAACAAGGATCTATCTGACATTTCGCCACAGGAAGAGCTCCTGCCATTTTTCAGCACCGTGACTGGTGATCGGTGTTCCGGAAAAGACTGTATCGCCGCACACTGGGGTAGGGGGATCCGCCAATCGGTCCAGTTCGTGAAAGCCGTCAATGCGTTGGCAGATTTCGGAGTCGATGTCTGGTTGGAAATCAGTTCGCACCCGGCTCTTTCTATGTCGATAGTCGAGTGTCTAACTGCTCGTGGACTTAAGGGCCAGGTGACGGCATCCACCCGCCGTGATCGCGAGCACGAATCTTATCTCGAAGCCGCCATGGAGCTGCATCGGGGTGGGGTAGTTCTCGATTTTTCCGCGATGACACCGTCACGTGAAATTCTCTCGCTGCCCGCCTATCCGTTTGACCGGGCCCGCTGGTGGCACGAATGCAGCGAACTGCGCGACGCCCGCCTCGCACCGGGTGGCAAGGGTCTGCTAGACTCCCGCCAGCCGCGCGCTACACCCACCTGGACTTCGCGGCTCGACGGCCGCCACATGGCTTTCCTGAAGGATCATAAGGTGGACACGCATATCATCTTCCCGGCCGCTGGTTTTGTGGAAATGGCGTTGGAAGCCGGATTGCAATTGTTTGAAGGACGGCCGTTCGCGATCGAAGATTTCGAAATCCGCCGCCCGCTCATTTTGCCAGATCCTGCATCGGCGATGATGATGGAACTGACCTACGAGCCGGCTGAGCGTACGTTCACGATTCAGAGCAAATTTGATCAAGCTGCTTCGTGGTCGGTGCACGTCGTGGGCTCGATGCGCAGCGAGCGGACCGATTCCTCGTTCGGAAATTGCGCGCTCGAAGCACCGGATGCAGATTTGGAAGCAGAAGGAGTCGGCGCGTTTTACGGTCACATGAGCGATCTGGGACTTCGTTATGGCGACGAGTTTAAGCCGATCCGTGAGCTGGCTGCCGGTTGCGGGAAGTCGGCGGGAAGGGTTACTCTATCGAAAGTCATCGAATCTCGCGCATCGGAATACGCACTGCATCCGGTGCTACTGGACGGTGCACTTCAGGTGTTTTCTGCCGGTGCCAAGACCGTCGAGGACCGCAAGGCGAAGATGAAACTGCCGGTGCGTTTCGCGAGGATTCTTTTCCTGCGTTCGCCGGGGGCATCGACTCAAGTCCGCGCGAAGGTTCTGCATTTCAATGAGGAATTGATCGAAGGCCGCATCGGACTCTACGATGAATCCGGTCGTCCCTGCGTGTTGGTGGATGGCTTCCGTGCCGTCAGTATGTCTAACGTGCGCCGTGCCGGAACTTCCGGCGGCAGCCGCGATCTGGTTTACAATGTCGATTGGGAACGCACCGAGCCGACTGTCGCGCCATCTGTGCAGCTTCCGATTCCGCTAGCTCAACTTCGGGATGTTGCCAACACTGCCTTGGAAGAAGTCATCACTTTGCGCGGTCGCTCCGAACTCGAATCGATGATGGCTTCTGAAGATGACCTAGCTGCTGCGCTGATCGCGAGCGGACTTTGCGAAATGGGTGTTAGCGGCGGATTTTCCGCAAGCTCGCTTGGCGTTGCTGCGCCGATGCTAACGGTTTTCGGTCGCTTAATGGATAAGCTCGCCAAGCGGGGTCTGCTTGCGGTGAGTGGCGACACATACACTCCGACGGCAGCCTTCGCCGTGGCTGCGGATTCAAGTCAGAAGGTCCTGCGTGATTTCCTAACGAGTCACCCGGGGCATTTGCCGGAAGCACTGCTGTGCGCCTCAAGTTGCGGGGAATTCGGTGCGATTATCCGCGGTGAGAAAGACGCTGTGCAAGTCCTCTTTGGCGGATCCAACGCCGACTTGCTGGACCATTTCTACGGCGATGGACTGGTCTCCAGCCACTGGATGGCCAGCATCGGCTGCGCGGTGCAGGAAGCCGCCCGAGTCCTGCCAGAGGGCCGCGGATTGCGGATTCTCGAAGTGGGTGCGGGCACCGCCGGTCTAGCGGCACAAGTCTTGCCACTGCTGGATCGCGGCATCCACAGCTACACCTTCACCGACGTTTCCGCCGGATTCTTCTCCGCCGCTAACCAAAAACTCGCGGCCTTTCCTGAAGTGGAATACAGGGTGCTCGATCTCGAAAAGCCATCGGCGGATCAGGATTTCGAGCCCGGCAGTTTTGATTTTATCGTCGGCACCAATGTCATTCACGCCGTCGCCGATGTCCGTGTGACGCTCAAAATGCTCCACGAATTGCTCGTTCCTGGTGGCACAATGATGTTCATGGACGTGGCCACACCGCAGCTTTGGACTGAATCGGTTTTCGGTCTCACGCAAGGTTGGTGGCACCTCACCGATCGCGATCTGCGGCCGGATCAACCGCTGATGCAGCGCGACCAATGGGAATCTGCAATGAAGCAAGCAGGCTTCGCCGAAACGCTCTCGATGCCAGGACTTCTAGGACCGGAAGGCGAAGGGCAAATTGGCCTTCTCGGCCGTAAAGCCGGCCACGCCGTTCTAACTCCAGAAGTTGAACTGCCGGTCGAGGCATCATGGGTCATCTTCGCCGACGAGGCCGGATTGGGCAATGAAATCGCTGCGCAAGTCGCCGCCGCTGGTTCTCGCTGCCGCGTGGTGAACCGCGGTGAAAAATTTGCAGCCAAGGGTGCTGATAATTTCACCGTCCGCGATGATGAGCCAGAAGATTGGAAGGAACTGTTCTCCGCACTTCTGAATGACACACCGCCAGAACGCATTGTCTGGCTGTGGACGCTCGATGAAAAGACCGATGACGCGCTGATGGGCATTGATTCTCTTTTGCATCTAACTCACGCGCTGGAAGAAACCATGGCCGTCGCCAAGTTGCGAATCGATCTCGTCACCCGCGGTGCTCAACCGGCAGGCGTCGGGATGGGGGCCACGGCCGTCGCCCAAGCGCCATCGATCGGGATTTTCCGCGTCATCCTCGGCGAACATCCGAATTTGGCGTGCCGTGGCATCGACCTTCCAACCGAGGCATCTTCTAACGATCGTGGCCTGCTATGGAGTGAGCTGCTCCATGCGGACAGCGAGCGCGAAGTCGCCCTGCGTGGCGAGGCCCGCTATGTCCAGCGGATCACCCGGGGTTTTGAAAATCACGAACAGCGTCTCGATTCTTCGGTGCCGCTTCGTCTCGAATCCCGCGAACGTGGATTGCTGGATAGCCTGCGCTTCACTCCGTTTGAGCTGCCAACGTGTGCTCCCGGCGAAGTGCTCATCCGAGTCAAAGCCGCCGGCATGAATTTCCGCGATGTGCTCAAAGCGCTCGCGCTCTATCCGGCTGAAACGGCCGACGCACGGATCTTCGGCGACGAAGTGGCGGGTGAAGTGATTGCGGTTGGCGATGGTGTGACTCATCTAGCAGTCGGAGACAAGGCGTTCGGATTGGCAGTGTTCGGTATCGCGACGCACACGCTCGCCCGTGCCGCTGATGTTCGGAAAATGCCGGAGAGTCTTTCCTACGAAGAAGCGGCGACGCTGCCGGTCGTTTTTATGACCGCTTGGTATGCGCTGAACAACGTCGCCCGGATGAAAGCGGGCGAGAGCATCCTCGTTCACGCTGGTGCTGGCGGTGTCGGTATGGCGGCGATCCAAATCGCCCACCACCTCGGTGCCGAGGTCATCGCCTCCGCCGGCAGCCCGATCAAGCGTGCCTTGCTCAAAACGCTCGGCGTCAAACACGTCATCGACTCGCGCCGCGGCGATTTCGCGGAGTCCGTCATGGAACTCACCAACGGCCGTGGCGTGGATGTCGTCCTCAACGCGCTCGCCGCCGAAGCCATCCCGATGGGGCTTTCCTGTCTAGCAGAGTCCGGGCGTTTCCTCGAAATCGGCAAGCGCGATATCTATATGAACTCGCGCATCCCGCTGTGGGGACTGCGCCGGAATTCCTCGTTCCATGTCATCGCGATGGACGCGATTTTCGCAGGCGACGAGGATCAAACCCGCGATCTAATGGCGGAAATCGCCGGTCTGGCAGAGAAAGGTGCGCTCACCCCTCTGCCGTTCCGCTCCTTCCCTGCAAGCCGGATCGACGCCGCATTCCGGCTCATGGCCGGCGGCAAGCACACCGGCAAAGTGGTCGTCGGATTCGCTGAATCCTTCATCCTGCGGAAGGGCGAGCCGCCGTTACCCACATTTTCTATCAAACCGGATGGTGCCTATCTCATCACCGGTGGTCTCGGCGGATTCGGCCGGGTGCTCGCCGAGTGGCTCGTCGAATGCGGCGCACGCCATCTCGTTCTCAGCAGCCGCAGCGGTGCATCCACGCCCGAAGCCGTGGAGTTCGTGGCGAAACTCGAAGGCCAGGGAATCAAGGTCACCGTTGCCAAGGCGGACATCGGCTCGCCGGACGACGTGAAGCGCCTCGTTTCTGAAATCCCTGATCTCAAGGGTGTTTTCCACCTTGCGATGGTCATCGACGACGCGCCGCTCTCCGCTCTAACCGCTGAGCGCTTGCGAGTCGTGATGGCTCCCAAAGCACATGGTGCTTGGCTGCTCCACGAGAATACGAAGGACTTGTCCCTCGACTGCTTTGTGATGTTCTCCTCCGTTTCGAGCATCTTCGGCAATCCGGCACAGGGTAACTACGCTGCGGCGAATGCATTCCTCGATTCACTCGCCCATCATCGCCGCGCGCTGGGACTTCCCGCACTGGCGATCAACTGGGGCGTGCTCGGTGGTGAAGGCTACGTTGCTAGAAATGAGCGGGTTGCCGAGTTCCTCGCCCGTCAAGGCACCGGTGCGCTAACACCTGCTGAAGTCACCTCGCTGATGGAGTCCTTCCTCACCGGCCACTCCACCCAGATGTCCGCGATCCGTGTGGACTGGGCGAAATGGCGGCAATCGTTCCGCGGCATGCAAGACAACCCGCTGGTCGAGCGCATTTTCGCCGCAGGCGTCGAAATGCAGGAAGCCGGCGGTGGCGGTAACGATTGGCGCGCTAAGATCCAAGCCGCTTCGGCGGAGGATCGCAACGGTGTCATCGGCGAGGCCGTCCGCGATGTCGTCGGCTCGGTATTGCGGGTCAAGCCGGACAGTCTGCGCGAGGATCAGCCGCTAACTGACCTTGGTCTCGATTCGCTCATGGGTGTGGAAATCGAAACAATGTTAGAAAGCTCCATCGGCGTTGCCCTGCCTCCCACCAGCCTGATGCGGGCCCGCACGATCGGCCAGATCGCCACGCTGATCGCCGAGCAAATGGGCAGCGAGGCCGATGGCCCGGCAAAACCCGTGGTCGACGAAGTGGCGACCAGCAGCGAGGAAATCGACCTCGATTCGATTTCCGACGAGGATCTCGATCTCTTGCTGGGCGGCACTTCCGAGTCTGATGACGCGGCTGGCAAAAACCTCGTTCACTGATGCCAGAGGATCCGAGAGCACAATTCAAACGCTGGCTGGAAAGTGGGGAAGCCCGCCTCCAGCCGGTCACGCTGCCGCAGAGAGAATTGTGGGAAAACTCGCCAGTCCCTGTGGCCGATCCCGCCAATCACATTTGCGGAGTCATCGAGATCAAGGGCCCGATCACCCACGAACAATGCAAAACCGCACTCCAGCACGTCATTGATCGCCACGAGGCATTGCGGACTTCGTTTCTGCCAGGGAAAGAACGGCCGCTACAGATGATCCGCGCCACAGTCGCGGCGGTGTTAGGGTATCGAGAGCTATCAGCCGCCGATGACCTCGAAGCGGTAATGCTGGAAACCTATCGGCAGCCGTTCGATATCCTCCAAGGACCAGTGCACCGCGTGGAACTGATCCGGCGCGGTGCGAACGACCACGTTTTGGCATTTTCCTTTCATCACGCCATCGCAGACGGTTGGTCGTTGGGGATCTTCGTGCAGGACCTTTGCACCGCTTACGTCATGGGACTAACGGGGATAAAAAAAGCCGTTGCCGTCGGAATGATGGGATTGAAAAATTCACTCCCGCCGCTGGCACAGACCTACAACGAATGGGCCGCGGCTGAACGCGCATTCTGGCAGCCTGTGGAAATAGAACGTCGCACGGCATTTTGGATATCCCACCTTGCTGGATCGACGCGGATGTGGGACGGAGAGGAAAAGTCCGGACCGTTAGAACGCTGGGTTTCCGCAATTCCGGCGGACTTGGCTCGCGGTGCTAAGACTTTGGCAGTTAGATATGGGACCACACTTTTCAACACGTTGCTGGGAGTGTTTCAGTTCACACTCTCGAAATCGACGGGTAAGTCGGACATTCTGGTGGGCACTCCGGTTGCGAACCGTAACAAGGAATCCGTCCGCGAAACAATGGGCTACTTTGCCGGAGTCGTTCCTATTCGCCTGAAAATTGACCCTGCGCGTAGTTTCTCCGAGCACTTGAAAGTGGTGTCAGAAACGACGCTGGATTGCTTCGCCAATGCAATGCCGTTTGCCGAAATCGCCGCCGCGATCGGTGAGGAACGGGTCGCAGGACGGCATTCGATTTTCGACGTGCGCTTCGCACTTCAGAACCACCCGGTGCCGGACGTTGTGCTACCGCGTATTTCCAGCAAGTTGCGAATGCGCTCTACCGGCACCGCCCGTTTCGATCTCGGTTGCGAGATCACTGCGGATGGAGAGAGATTGGAAGTCGTCTGGTTATACCGAAAGAGCCTTTTATCACTTGCGGAAGTCCAAGACCTCGACAATCTCTATCAAGCCACCCTTTCCGATGCCAGTCGCCCTTCTTCCGCTTCCACCCTCATGACCGCCTCCCGATGAAAACGCTGCCATCACACGTCGGCGAGGAGCCACATTGGGTAAGTCGTCAGGCTTTCCAGATTGTGATCATCATGACTCTTTTCGCTGAGATCGGGATGTTTTTGATTCTGAAAAATGGAGTTTCCTGGTGGTGGGCTTTGCCGGTGATGCTGGTGCTCAGCCATCTCATGCATGGTGCGGCGGTTGGATTCCATGAAGCATCCCACGGCCTCCTGCGGCGCAACCGGCGTTTCAATGAGTTCGATGGGGTTCTCATCGGGATGCTGAGTTTCATGAGCTTCAGCCTCTATCGGGCATCGCACCAGTCGCATCACGCGCACTTTACCACCGAGAAGGACGAGGAACTCTGGCCCTTTGTTTTCACGTCTTCCCCACGCTGGTTTCGCGTTTTCATCGCCTTTGTGGAGCTCACATTCGGTCTGTTTTTCGTGCCGTTTCTGTTCTTGCGCACCTTCCTCCGCAAAGGTTCTCCGATCCGCAGCAGAAAGGTCCGCAAGCGGATCTGGCAGGAACTCGCGCTGATGGTGGTAGTCTGGATCACCCTGATTTCCACAGTGGGGTATTTTGATGTTTGGAAATACTTCTTGTGGATGCTTTTCATCCCATCATTCGTCGCTGCAAACCTCCAGAGTTGGCGGAAATATATCGAACATGTCGGTTTGACGGGTAGCACTGCTAACAGCGGCACCCGCAACATCGTCGCAGATAACTGGACGGGTAAACTGGTGGCCTTCACGCTGCTGCACGAACCCTATCATGGCCTGCATCATCTCCACGTCGGCCTGCCGCATGCCGAACTTCCACGCCTTGCGCCGGAACTTGAGCCGAAGCATCCCGACGAAATTCACCCGTTTCCCAGCTACCGCCACGCGATGCTTCACCTGGTTCGTTCGCTGGCCGATCCTCGCGTCGGTGCCCAGTGGAACCGTAAGTCCGAACCACTATCATGAGTTCCAATCACGCACCTGGTTCTTGTGTTTATGAGTTGATCGGTCTGAAAAAGGAATACGACGGCGGCAGCGTTCTGGCTCTCCGGGGAATGGACCTGCGTATCTATCAGGGTGAGTTCGTCGCCATCACCGGTCCCAGTGGTTGCGGAAAATCAACTCTGCTCCAGATGCTCGGAGCGCTGGACGAACCTACCAGCGGGTCGATCAGCTATCGCGGAAATCCGATTCCTGGCCATGCGGAAGCGGCCACCTATCGAGCGCGCGAGATCGGGATTATTTTCCAAGCATTCCATCTTTTACCGACCTTCACTGCACTTGAGAATATACAACTCCCGATGTTCGAAACTGACAGCTCGGCGGCAGAGCGTGGGAATCGTGCAAAAACGCTGCTAGAGGCGGTAGGGCTGGGGATGCGCCTCAATCATTTCCCTGCGAAACTTTCCGGCGGTGAGCGGCAGCGGGTGGCCATCGCCCGCAGCCTCGGCAACAGTCCTTCTGTTTTGTTAGCCGACGAGCCGACTGGCAATCTCGATAGTCAGAACGCCCACCACATTCTTGATCTCATCGTCCGCCTTCATCAAGAGCACCAGATGACGATGGTTCTCATCACCCACGATCCGTCCATCGCGGCCCGCGCTTCGCGGATTATCCACATGATGGACGGCCGCGTAGTTTCCGATTCTAACCCGCCATCATGACGTTTTTCACCATCATCTTCCGCGGACTTCTCAGGCGACCTGTCCGCACGGGATTGACGCTCGTTGGAATCTCTATCGGCATCGCAGCAGTGGTTGCGCTGGTGGGCATTTCGCGTGGCTTTGAGCAAAGCTGGGCGAAGGGGATGCAGGCGCGTGGGACCGACATTGTTGTCAGCACCATGGGCAGCGGCTTGGCACCAAAGCCTTTTGATGCAACGGTCCGTGAACGCGTCGCCAAAGTTCCCGGAGTGGCTGCGGTTTGTTCGATTTTCGTCGATCTTACAAGTATCGAGTCCTCGTCGATGATGATCGTTTCCTCCCGTGAGTGGAACGGATTCTCGTGGCACAATCTCAAATTGTTATCCGGCCGGATGCCCAAAGACGCGATGGAGCCTGTCGTGGTGCTTGGTCTGAATGCAGCCGAGGTACTCGTGAAAAAAATTGGTGATCCCATTCAGATCGAGGCTCGTGAACTAACGGTCGTCGGCATTGTCGATGGTGGAGCGTTGGTGGAAAATGGATCGGTGATTCTTTCCCTTCCTATTTATCAGGAAATTTCCGGCAATCAGAATCAGATCAATGTCATTGATGTACGTGCCAACGCAGGCACCAACGAAGAGTCTATCAAAGCCATGTGCGTGGAGATCAATAAAGTGGTCACGGAAGCGAAGGCGCTGCCCGCTGGTGAAAACGTGGGTAACAGCCAGGCTTATAAATTCATCAGCGCCATGAGTTGGGGAACATCGCTGCTCGCGGTGATCGTGGGTGTTCTCGGGGTGATGAACACGATGCTCATGACCGTGTTCGAGCGGAAACAGGAAATCTGTATTCTCCTCGCGATCGGGTGGCGGCGGTCGCGGATCATCCGGATGGTGCTGTTGGAGTCGGCGTTGCTCGGCTTTCTCGGAGGCATCGTAGGAGTTCTGGTCGGTTCGATTTCCGTCAAGATTCTCGAAACCCTGCCTGCAATACACGGCTTGCTGGAACCGGACCTGAGTCCGAGGTTGATGGCGATTTCAGTGGCAATCTCGGTGATCGTGGGCGTCATTAGCGGACTCTACCCTGCGTGGCGCAGTTCCCGGCTCAAGCCGAGTCTCGCGATGCAGGGCTAACCCGACTACATCCATGAAATCCCTCGTTTTGCTTACCACACTCGCCGCCCTCGTTTCTTCTGCTTCCGCGCAGGAAACGGATGGGAAAGCACTCGCCGCCCAGCTCGCCGGTCTCCAGCAGGACGACTCCTCCTTCGCCCGGGTCAAGATGAGCGGGAAATCGGTAGATGGCGCGAAGTTTTCTCTCCAGCTCCAAATCAAACAACGCCGCACCGCGAACTCGACGGAAGTCGTTTACCAAGTCCTCTGGCCGAAGGAACGGCTCGGCGAGGCGGTGCTGCTCAAGCAATCTGGTGGTGAAATGTCTGGCACCCTTTTTACTCCGCCCGACAAGTTCCACCCGCTAACCGCCGGGCAGATGAAGGAATCGCTGCTTGGCACTTCCTTGACTTATGCGGATGTGCTGGAGAATTTCTTTGCTTGGAGTAGCCAGAAGATCGTCGGCACCGAGATGGTGAACAAGGTGAGCTGCCAGGTTCTGGAATCCCGGTCCGGTTCTGCGGCGGTCCGCAGTTGGATCGATCTGAAACGCGTGGTTCCGATGCGTATCGAGAAATACCTCCCTTCCGGAACCATGGTCAGGAAAATCGAGACGGAGAACGTCGCCAACGACGACACAAACCGTAACGTCCCGGCAAATTTCACCGTCCAAGACGCCCAGAAAGGCACTATTACCGACGTGGAAGGCTCCAAGCTCAAGCACGGTGTGACCTACGGAAACAGTGATTTTACCACGGAAGGTCTGAAAAATATCAACCCGCCAGGGTGATCAGACTTGGGAGTTTTCGTAAACTCGGTGGGACGTCGGAGAATTGAATTGCGCGCACGGCTTGCGGAAGGAAGAATGCCGCCCGATTCGATAGGGAATTTAGTATTCTCGCATCCCCATTCACACCACGATTGTTATGAACGATTATTCCGTCCAAACCCACACTGTCGCTGAAATTGCCAAATCCGTGCGGTCGCGAACCGTCCCCCGCGTCCCAGCTTTTGCCCAGATTTTCTTAGCGGGAGCGTTGTTTCTGGCCATGTCTTTCGTGGCCCAAGCCGGTTGGTTTGAGAAACCGAATGCCGATTTCACGAACTTCAATGTTCCACTCTATCAGCAGATCACCAATCGAATCAAGGCCAAGATTCTGACCCGGTTGGGAGAGGGGAAAAATACGCGTGATCGTTATTTTATCATTCCTTTCGCCTATCAGAACAAGGGCAATGACCCGGGTTATTCGCACTCCTTCATGACCGTGATCCGGGTGCTCGCGGACAGCAAGCAGGCCAAGCTAATCAAAGGGATCCAGAAACGAACCTACAAGGACCGTGAGTTTCAAGCGTTTACTATCAGTTGGCTTCCTCACGATTTCACGAGCAATCCCAACCTCTGTGTCTTCAAGGGTTTTGGCGCACGGATTTTTCCCACTTGGAATCAATGTCCTATGGTGCCAGGGAAAAGTTTCAAGCTGGAAGAGACCATCAAACTGGCGGTGAACGTGCAAAACGCGGTGTGCATGTGGGGACCTTACGAGATCAGTAAGGACGGATTCGATCTTGCTGTGAAGCGCTTGCGTCTGCTCGAAGCGGGTACCATGAAATATAGGGCCGACGATCGCCTCACCCGGGAAAATCATACTGCCTTCAATTGCTTCCACGCGATGGCGGGACTCACCGAATTTTTCCCCAAGGGCGGAATTTTCGGAACCGGTTTCAACCAATGGGGAATCAATGGCACATCGAGAGTCTTGTTGGAATACAACGAAACGGCGAGAATCAAGGGAGTCCTGCTGGAACCCGTCGATGACAAAAAAGACCGCTACGGATTTGTTTACGCTCCGACCCGAGAAGGCCGTTACTACGACCCGTTTGAAAGGGCTTCCGCGTATCAACGATAGTTCGCAACTTTGATTTTTGAGCCGGGTTGAGTCCGGCCAGCGGTCGCATTTTTAATAGCCGAATCCATCACATGATCATCAGGAAATCGGCGCTTTGCTTCGCCTGCACGCTCGCTTTCGGCATGACCAGAAATGCCGCCAACGCCCAGATCCCCGGTGTCCCCATTGAGAACGATGAAACTCTCGTCGATGACGCGCCACTCGTCGCCAAGGCCACTGCTCTTAAACAGGCAGGCAAATTGTTGGATGCCAAGCAAGTTAGGAACGCCCTAAAATCTCCCAAGCCCTTGCCGCTTGTGCTGCCCGCACCATCCACCCGACGTCTCGAACCACGAGCGCTCGCGGATCTCGGGCGCAAGGCGCTGGTGCGTGTCGGCTGGTTCTATCTGGAAAAGGGTACCAAACATTGGCATGTGAATCTAGCGGATGGATACGCCATCACTGCCGATGGCGCGGTTGCTACTTGCCATCATTGCGTCGCACCTGAGGAACAGGAAATGATCGAGGGATTCCTGATCGCATCGGATGCTTTCGGAAACATCCTGCCCGTCACTGCCATCCTCGCGCAGGACAAGGAAATGGACGCCGCCATCCTCCGGGTGGACGGTGGAAACTTCACCCCGCTGCCGCTCAATGATCAGACTGCGCCGGGTGACTCCGTCTATATTTTCAGTGATCCGATGAGCGCCGTCGGCTACTTCTCCACGGGCATACTGAACCGATTTTTCTGGCTCGATGGCACACGCTCCACCAACGCCACCAACATCGGGGGAGCGAGAAACCTGCGGATCCACGTCAGCGCGGACTGGGCTCCGGGCAGTAGTGGCGCTGCTCTTATGGATGCCTGCGGCAATGCCATCGGCCATGTATCCGTGATTGATCCACTGGTTTCCGACGATCCTCTTCCCCTAGAGGAAAAACCCGGAAAGCCTGACAAAAAGTCCGCAAAAACACCACCGCCTCCTCCAGTCACTGACCATAGCGTGCTCATGATACTCCACGAAGCGGTCTCCGCACGGGGAGTGCGCATGCTTGCAGAAACCATGAACGCCGCCACTCCGGCACCGGCGGAAGCGAAGTGACATCAGGGAGTTTCTCCAGTATGTCCCGGTCATCTGAACCGGCGTGTTTCAGGCATCGGTCAGAGTTCACGCTTGCCCGCCACTCGTAGCCACAACCGATTCTGGCTTGTAGTTAGGTCGTTGCGAGCTAGCCTTTCCATCATGCGATTTTCGTTCCTGCGTCCCTTCGTGCTAACAGCGATCCTCGGGTTCACCTGCGGCAGTTTATTTTCCCAAACCGTCGTCAAGCCACCAGTCGTCACTTCCAAGACCGAACCGGGACTTGAGCTCGCCGTTGGCTGGAAATGGTGGGTATCACCATCGGAGAAAAAGGACTGGGGCATGCCTTTGCCGGAAGCGTTGCGACCCAAACCACCCGGCGAACCTGCGGTCGATCCTGCCATGCCCGTCGTGCAGCGTCCGGAGTCCTACGAAGTGAAAAAGGGCGACGCTATCATCAAGATCGCGAAAAAATTCGAGATGGCACCCTGGCAGTTGAAGCAGGCCAACGACCTGAAAGACGACCGCATCCACATCGGTGAGATCCTCCGCATCCCGACGGTGGGCGAGCTGCTCACGATGCTCCCGCCACCGCCACCTCCGGCTCCTGAACCAAAAAAGGAATCCACGGGAAAGAAGAAATCAAACAAAGCGATCATCGTGCCTGAGACCGTGCCGGAAGTTGATCCCACCGGTGAGGTGCAGCTCGAACTCGATCACGTCCGCCTGCAAGTGTTCCTTGATCGGGAAATGTTTTCACCCGGCATGATCGATGGTAAATCCGGCCCCTCGTTTTCAAAAATCAGCGAACTCTATCAGCAATCACATGCGGACGCTGCGAACCCCACACTGCTAAAAACAAAAGCCGAGGCAGCAATCAAGGAACCCTACTCCAAATACATCCTTCGTGCTGATGATTTCAAATTCATCAATCCCCCCAAAGACGAACCGCTTACGACTCAGTCCAAGGAGCCCTCCCTGAGGAAGAAAAAAAGCACCAAGCCGGACAAAACCGCACCCGCCCTAGCAGCACCGGCTGTCACCATCGACGAACTAGCAGCCGCGGATTTCCTCGGCTATGCAAGCGCCTGGGAATTCGTCGCCGAGCGATTTCATTGCGACGAAACGTTCCTGCATCGCATCAATCCGCAGATTAGTGGAACGCCCATCGTCGGCACCGAGTTCCAAGTGCCCAACGTCATTCCTTTTGAAATCGAAAAGGCGCTCGACTCTCCGCTGCAACCCGTCGCCGATCCCCTGAAGCCGGTCGTCGCCGCAGTAGTGTTGTTGACCCGTCTGGAAATTTCCTGTGGAGGCCAACTGATCGCCGTCATGCCGCTGACCACCGCGCGTCCCGGCCTTCATGGCCGCGGCACCTGGTCCGTGCTCGACGCCATCCCGCAACCGCGGATGGTCACCAAGCGCGAACCGCGCGAGGTTCCCAAAGAAAGTCCCGCACCGGCGGGTGATCCCGCGGCGAGCGTGAAGCCCGTGATTGATCTTCCGCTGGAAAAGGAACAATACCTTGCACCAGGCCCTAACAATCCAGTCGGTATCATTTGGATCAACCTTGGCAAGACTGCCACCACCGATCCCTTGCCCTACGGACTGCACGGCACCAGCATTCCCGCCAAGATGAAATTGGAAGGCATCGGCGGCCTGCGTCTCACTAACTGGGACATCGCCCGCGCCGCCCGCCTCATGCCGCCCGGCACCCCGCTGCAGTGGAAGGCGAAGTAACTTCACTAGGCGCGTTGGTTTTCAATCATCACACGTAGCACAACCGCCGGACTCGGCATCCGCCGGGCGGTCGGGAAGAGCTTGGGATGACAGGAGATGAATCATGGGTTTTTCAATCCGCACGGCCTGCCCGCCCCTCCATTCAGGACCGCGGTGGACAGATCAAGGGGTGATAGGAATTTCCTTTCTGATGGAGACCTCCGTCTCGGTGGGGAAATCTGCCGGGACCGGAAGTTTCCCATTCCGGCGGGCGAGCCACCACAGCGCGCGGATCATCACTGTCTGGACTCCGGCACAGCGCATGCGTTCCGGTTGGACATCATCCTTCCAGACGTGGCCGTAGGTGGCGGTATATACGCGGCCCTTGCCGTAGCTCACGGTCCACTCGATGGGCCACTGCATGTCGGTTTTCACATCGTAGGCGTAAGACAGCACCTCCACATTTTCCGCCGGTCCGCGGGCGTAATGATAGATCTCGATGTTCGGAGTTTTCCATTTCCGTGGCAGACCTTCGTGGATCGGATGCTCGCCGATGCGGGTGATCACGGCATCCACGCGGTCGCCGTGTCCGGTGCCTTTCCCTTCGCCTACCGGGATGCGGATGATGCTTCCAGCCGGGGCGATCGCGAACGCGACGCCCTGATCCGGTTTCCTCCAGCCGAGGCCGATGATGTGGTTGTAGGCATTCCAATTTGCAAACGCGTTGTTCGCGGAGTGATAGATGAAGACGCCGCCTCCGTCCCACACGTAGTTCTCGAAATCCTTTTTCACCTCATCCGGCCACGACGGACCGCCGTTGATGTCGTTGCAGGTCTGGATCACCACATCGAAGTCGGAAAACTTCGGCCGCCACTTATCCCAGCCGGGGGAATCCGCCTTGGGTGGCGAGGTGGAGACGGTGACCGCGAAGATTCCGGTCGGTTCGATGATTCCCCGGATGAGCTCAGTATTGAGCTGCCAATTGTGGTTGCTGAAACCGTCCACCACCAGAACGCTGATTTTTTTCTCCGTGTTTTCCGCAAAAAGTGTGGCTGCTGGGAGCGAGGCGACGCACAGGAGAATGGCAAATGTTTTCATGATCTTCGGTTCAGTGCAGGTGGGTTCAGAGAAAGAGGAGGAGTGAACGAAACGCAAGGCGCAACCTTGAATTGTGGATCAAAAACGGCTGATTATCTGACTGCATTTTTCCCGTGTTCAGTCCTCGGCTTTCATTTCGAGGAGCATTCCTACGCGTTCTCGGCCTTGGGAGTAAGTGATGGAGCAGGCTTCGGTGACGGTTAAGTGGAGACTGATCTCGCAGGTGAGGCCGGAGCTGGCGGAATCCGGAAAAAGGAATCGACGTTTTCTCGAACGATTTTAGACTCCCGGCATGCCCGGTCGCGAAGATCTTCAGAATTTGTCACTGCTTGGAAAAGCCGAGTCTCGCCTGCCCGCCAGCCCGGATGAGGCGAAATTGGAAATTTTCCCCAATCAGCGGCCGGGTCGCAAATACTGGATTACGCTCAAGACCTCGGAGTTTTCCTCGCTTTGCCCGGTCACCGGCCAGCCGGACAGTGCGAAAATCGAGATCCGCTACGTGCCGGGCGAGACGATCGTGGAGACGAAGAGTCTGAAATTCTATCTCGCGTCTTTCCGTAACCAGCCGGCCTTCAACGAGGAAATCGTCAATCGCATTCTCGATGATCTCATCACGGCGCTGAAGCCGCAGCAGCTTATCGTCCGTGGCGAATTCGCCCCGCGCGGCGGCATCCAACTCACCACGGAGGCGACCTATCCGGAGTGCGACGCATGAAAGTCTGTGTGCTGCTGAGTGGGGGAATGGATTCGGTTGTCGCGTTTTACGAGGCGCTGGAAACCCACGAGGTGGCTGCTTGTCTTTCCTTCGACTACGGCTCGAAGCACAACGCCCGCGAGATTCCGTTCGCGAAATTTCACTCTGAGAGAAACGGCGTGATCCATCACACGATCCCGCTGGATTTTATGAACCAGCTTTTCAAATCCGACCTGCTGAAATCTGGCGGAGACATCCCGGACGGCCACTATGCCGAGCTAACAATGAAGCAAACCGTCGTCCCGTTTCGCAACGGCATCATGCTCGCCATCGCCGCCGGCTACGCGGAAAGCATCGAAGCGGAAGGCCTCGTCATTGCCGCGCACTCCGGCGATCATGCGATCTATCCGGACTGCCGCGAGCCGTTCATGCAGGCCATGGGCACCGCGATGGAGGAGGGGACCTACGCGAAGATCCAGCTTCTGCGTCCGTTCATCGACACCAACAAGACCGGTATCGCCAAACGCGGCGTCGAACTCGGCATCGACTTTTCCGAAACCTGGTCCTGTTATAAGGGTGGCGAAATTCACTGCGGCGTCTGCGGCACCTGCGTCGAGCGGCGCGAAGCGTTCCTGCTCGCGGGATTGCCGGATCCCACGAAGTATGAGCAAACTCCGAAAATTCCGACATTGAGTTGAGAGTTGAAAGTTGAGTGTTGGGAGTCGGAAAAGACCTTCACATTCATCCTCTTCTCTTTCTCTCAACACTCAACCATCTACTCTCAACCACTTCCATGCCCTACCGAATCTGCAAATCCCTCGAAGTGGAGAATGGCCATATGCTTACCAAGCATCCGGACAAGTGTCGGTTTCCGCACGGGCATACGCGCAAGGTCGAGTTTGTGATCGAGGCGGACGAGCTGGATGAAAATCAGATGGTCTGCGATTTCAAGATCATCAAGGAAGCGGTCGGCGATTGGCTGGACAGCTTCGATCACGCGCTTTGCATGAACACTGCGGACCCTGCCTATCAGGATTTCAAGGAACGCTACGGCGAACGTGTGATCGGTTTCGAAAATCAGGACCCAACCACGGAGCTGATGGCCCGCACGATTTTCGATCACGCTGCTGTCGCTCTTGGCGAATACGCGAAACTCACCGATACTCGCTACCCCCTTAACGCGAACACTCGCCTCGTCCGAGTGCGCGTTTGGGAAACGTCCTCTTCATGGGCGGAATACGAAAAATCACTCTGAACCATGTCCAAGAAATCCACATTGCCCGACATCCAGGCCACGCCCGATACGCGCGGCATTGCCATCGATCAGGTCGGAGTCTCCGATCTGCGCTATCCGATTCAGGTCCTGGACCACGATGGAAAACCATTTCCAACGGTCGCGAAAATTTCGATGTCCGTGCATCTTCCACATCATTTCAAGGGCACGCACATGAGCCGTTTCCTCGAAGTCCTCAGCAAGCACGAGGGCGAGGTGACCATGCGCACCCTGCCGGAAATCCTGCGCGATTTAAAAAAACGCCTCGACGCCGAGGAAGCGCACATCGAAGTGGCGTTCACGTATTTTGTCACGAAAAAGGCCCCTGTTTCCGGGGCGGCCGCGAAAGTGGGCTGCGACGTAGTTTTCCAGGGAACTTCGAACGGCACCGTCGATGATTTCGTGCTCTGCGTCACCGTTCCCGTCACCACGCTCTGCCCATGCAGCAAGGAAATCAGCGACTACGGAGCCCATAACCAGCGCGGTTATGTCACTCTGGAAGTCCGCCCTAAGGCAAAAAAAAGCGGGTGGGAACTCATCCTTATCGAGGACCTCATCGCCATCGCTGAGAAGTCCGGCTCCGCACCGCTCTACGCGCTACTCAAGCGCACGGATGAACGCTTTGTCACGATGCAGGCTTACGAAAATCCCGTATTCGTCGAGGATGTAGTTAGAAATGCAGCCGCTCTGCTGCGGGCGGACAAACGCGTTTCCTCCTTCACGGTGAAAGCGGTGAACCACGAGAGCATCCACGATCATAATGCCTTTGCCACCATCGTCGGCAAAGCGATCGACTGAGACCGCCCAATCGCCGATGTCGAAAATCATTCCATCGGGAATCTTGCTAGAGGCCTACGCCCAAGGGGTTTTTCCGATGGCGCATCAAGGAGAGATCCAGTGGTTCTCCCCCGAGTTGCGCGGCCTGATTCCACTGGATGATCGCTTCCACATTCCACATGGGCTGCAGAAAGCGCTCAAACGTAAACCCTTTGAAATCCGCTGGAACACCGCATTTCGCGAGGTGATGATAGCGTGCGCAGAACGCGAGGAAACATGGATCGATGAGGTAATCCTCGAAAGCTACTGCGCGGTCCACGATCTCGGCCACGCGCATTCCGTCGAGTGCTGGGATGCGGATGGACTTCAAGGTGGACTCTACGGGGTGGCTCTTCCCGGGGTGTTTTTTGGTGAAAGCATGTTCTCCCGCAAAACGGACGCATCGAAAATTGCCCTCGTCGCCCTTGTTGAGCGCCTGCGCGAAATGAAATTCTCCCTGCTCGACACCCAGTGGATGACCGCCCACCTCAGCCAGTTCGGTGGCTTTGAGTTGACCCGGAAGGAATACCACGCCGCATTGAAGGACGCCTTGAGAATGGGTTGAATAGCACGGCTGATCATTGCCGTATCATCTGAATTTGCACGACTTCGAGGGCCGATTCACACCAACAACTGGAGATGGTAAGCTGGACTTAGAATGGCGCAAAAAACGTATTTTTGTTGTGATGCCGTCCGTGAATCCACTTGTTCCCTTGATGATCTATTTTAGGATATACCTCCAGTGACTTTTCCGCACAGGGTGATCACCTTTTGTCAGTGCGGATTACACGGTCGATGTGCTGCGGGCTGGCAAGTATGCACTGGTGGCCAAGGTGGTGACGGTCCAAGAGGGGCAAAAGTTTCTTATTGGCACGAAAGACAGCAGTCTGCCGGTTGAAATCGCGGTGCCGTATACCACAGGCAGGTGGCAGCAGACCCAGCCGGTCGAGGTTACACTGGCTAACGGAAAGAATGTCATCCGCATCGCTCTCAAGGACGATAGCCGTGGCGTCTCCGTCAAGGAGTTCATCCTGATGCCAGTGAAATAGCGGAGGGTGGAACAGAATTGCTTGGGGTGAAATTTCCGCTCCAGCAGCCGTTAATCCTAGGTCCCGTGGGAAGAAGAGCTGGCCAAGCGACTTTCAACAGACCAACATTCCGCATTGGGAATTGAATGGGCGGAGAGACAAAATTAACTGACAATGCATCATCTTCAACACATTCCCCATCCGCTGAACTGACGACCATTTGAACATCCGATGAGTAATCACAGTCGCATTCAATGGCGGAACCGCCTGATCGCACTAGTTCCGGTGATCAACCGGCTGAGCGAATTCCGACACCTTCTTCATGCATCCGGGATTTGGAAGACCGCCGGCTGGAGCATGCCACCACCTTACTTTGTCAAACGCGCCGTGCTACTCGCAGAAGCACGGGCTGTAGAGGCTAGGACATTGGTCGAAACAGGAACTCTTTTCGGCGACACCACATGGAGTTTTAGGAAATCTTTCGAACAGATCCACACCATCGAAGTGCAGCCTGAGCTCGCTGCCCTCGCCCGCGAACGGTTCAGGAAAATCCCATCCATTTCCGTCCACGAAGGAGATTCTGCCTCATTGCTGGCGGGCTTGTGCGAGACGATCCAAACACCATGCATTTTCTATCTGGACGGTCATTATTCCGGAGGTGACACGGGTATGGGAGAAAAGGAATGTCCTGCCATCGAAGAACTCGACGCGATCTTCTCAACCATGAAGCACCCGTTTCGGATCGTAATCGATGATGCTCGCTTATTCGGAACCCATCCCGCTTATCCCCAGCTCGACGAAATCCAATCGTTTCTCATCAGTCGAAACACCGGCATGACTCTGCGGCTGGAAAACGATGCGATTTTGATTTCCTAATCGCCCATTCCCATCGCAGCGAATGCCGACCCAAACGCAATCCATCAACGCCGTCCGATACCCAGCATTGGACGGCGTCCGCGGACTGGCGGTACTGATGGTGCTGGTCTGGCATTACATTCCTTGCCAAGTGGCACGCGATGCCGGCTGGTGGGCACCCTACGTCCGACGGATACTCTATGTCACGGGCAGCGGCGTGGATCTATTTTTTGCCCTGTCGGGTTTTTTAATTGTTGGCATCCTATTGGACAGGAAAGACAAGCCTGGTTATTTCAGCACCTTCTATCTGCGCCGGACGTGCAGGATTTTTCCCCTCTATTTCCTGATGCTGGGATTGTATGTGGTCGCAGAGAAATGGAGCGGACTTTCTGGAGCGCCGGAGCAATGGCTCTTTGGCGATGCCATTCCACTGGCGTCTTATGCTACCTTCACGCAAAATATTATTATGGGCATGAAGCCCGGATTTGGCCCCGGATGGCTGGCGGTGACGTGGTCGCTCGCCGTGGAAGAGCAGTTTTATCTGGTCATTCCGCTGCTGGTCATGCTGTTGGATACTCGGCGTCTAGTCATTGTTCTGGTTTCCATTCTGCTGGTTCTTCCGTGGCTCCGGATACTTTCTCCCGGATTTCACAACTATATAAACTTGCCGTGGAGAGCCGATCCTTTACTCGCTGGCGCTTGTGTGGCCTTGTTGGTACGGTGGGGAAGAGGCGTCGAACTGATCTGGCAGATGAGGGGCCCCCTCATCATGGCCGGGATTGTCCTGCTTGCATTGGTCGGACTGATGATCCTGTTTCCCGGCTGCCTCGGGGTCTTCGATAATACCCTATACGCGCTGCTCTACGGGATCGTCATTCTCGTCGCACGACTGGAAATGATTCCCAGCCTCTGCCACCTGCTGCGATTGCGCACACTCCAATGGCTGGGTTTTATCTCGTATGGGATCTATCTGATTCACCAACCTGCCAGCGGACTACTGCATGGCATGATCAAGCACCAGCAACCTCAGATTTCCGGTATGACGGATGCGCTCGTCACCCTTCTCGCTACCGCGATCACCTTGGCTCTTGCATGCCTATCTTATCATCTTCTGGAAATGCCCATCCTCCGCATTGTTCACCGATCTAAATCCAAATAGGAAAAGCTGTCCTGCTTTGCATTATCAATCGGGGACAGGCAGAAGCGATCTCGCTTTGTCATTCGATGGTCTGTCTACGAAGTGACCTCCATGATTCCTCGTCGCTTACGTCCACCATGAATGGCACGGTTTTTGAGCCGGGTGATAGAATAGCGAGGATCACCGCATCCATATCGCTGATATTGAAAGTGGCGTGGACGATGCCGGCGTTCATGTGGGCGACTTCACCGACCTTGAGAATTCGCTTTTCCTGGCCGACCCATTGTTCCAGCTCACCTTCGAGCACGTAGATCGCCTCTTCCAGTTCAGGATGGTGATGGGAATTGTGGCATTCTCCGGCCGGTAGCACAGCGCGACAGATCTGGAGTGCTTTGGTGTTAGTGATCTCCAGACGGCACATCCATTCGTTCGTGCGGCCTTTGAAATCTTCCTTCAGGGCTTCGGTCTCGGTGATGATTGGGTTTTCATGAATCAGGGAAAATCGGTTGTCGCTATCAATTGAGTTAGGAGTGTGGAAGCTTGGACGACTAGGGTTTCGATCGGTAGGCCGGTATCTGTCAAGGTGTGGATCTGTCGGAAAATCCCGCTGTTTTGGGCAGCGACGTCGGCTTGTCCACAGAAGGCGGTTGTGGGTTTGCCGAGTTGATGGGCCAGCTTTGCGAGAGCCACAGGACCTTTGCCGGAAAGACTCTGATAGTCGATCGCGCCTTCACCGGTGATGACATGATCTGCCGCGGCGATGCGTTTTTTTAAATCGAGCAGGCCTGCGAGAAGCTCGAATCCAGAGATCAATTTGGCGTTGGTGAAATGCAGCAGGCCGAATCCAAGCCCGCCGGCGGCTCCGGCTCCAGGAGTGTGGGCTGAGATTTCTCCACCGCTGATAGAAACAAGATGTGCAAGGGCGGCTTCCAATAGGATCTTGTCATTTTCCGAAGCACCTTTTTGTTCGGAGAAAACCGCGGTAGCTCCGTTGGGTCCGAGCAAAGGATTGTCCACATCACAGGCAGCGATGATCTCCGGTAAACAGAGACAGTCAGTCATGTTTGCCCTGGTGATAGTGGTTAGGACGGAAGGATTTGGTTCGACTGTCACGCCGTTAGCCGCGCTGAAAACGACGCCCAGCGCGGCAGCCATTCCTGCTCCGCCGTCGTTAGTCGCACTGCCACCGATGCCGAGGATGATCCGAGAAACGCGGTGTTCGCGGATGGCATGTGCCATTTGAAGACCGGTGCCCTTCGTGCTGGCAAGCAGCGGATTCCGCTCGGTGGCAGACAACCGCCAGAGTCCAGAGGTTTCCGCCATTTCCTGAATCGCGGTGAGGCCTTGCGGTGTGTCTGCAAGGAGATAGCGGCTCTCGATCGGGCGTCCAAGTGCATCGATAGCGGGGCAGGTGATCCAGCGGGCGTGCATTGTGGGAGCGAGAGTCTCCATGAAGCCCTCGCCACCATCAGCGATCGGGCAAAGGTCGAGATCCGCATGCGGGAAGTTGCGGAGGATTCCCGCAGCCATTGCTTCTGCCGCTTCGAGGGCGGAAAGCGAACCTTTAAACTTGTCCGGAGCGATCAGAAAACGGCGTGCCATCCCCAACAGGCTACGGGTAAATTCCGCAGACGGAAATGCTGGATTTGTACTGCAAATCCACATTTCTTTGTTCCATGTCCACCCTGACTGAATCGTTCACCGATCTCGCAACCTCACGCGGCCCGATGCGGCTGCATTCGTTTTTGCCACAAGGCGACGGTCCGTTTCCGGCGGTGATTTTTTACTCGGAAATTTTTCAGGTCACTGGGCCGATCCGTCGAATGGCCGCTGCGCTTGCGGGCGAGGGGTATTGGGTGGTGGTGCCGGAGGTCTATCATGAATTCGAGCCGCTCGGGTCCGTGCTCGCATACGACCAAGCGGGATCGGATCGGGGGAACGAGTTGAAATATACCAAGGAGCTTTCCTCTTACGACGAGGATGTGGACGCAACGGTGAAATATCTGCTAGGTCACGCATCCTGCACCGGCCGTATCGCGAGTTACGGTGTTTGCCTCGGCGGCCATCTTGCGCTGCGCGCGGGCTTTCATGAGGGGATCACTGCGGTGGTTGCTTTCTATCCGACTGATGTGCATACGGCGACGCTCGGCGCTGGCAAATCGGATGACACCTTGAAACGCATTGGGGAAATGGACGCCTCGCTCCTGTTCGTTTTCGGCCGTCAGGACCCGCACATTCCGAAAGCGGGCAGGGAATTGATCCACCTGACTCTGGAGGAAACGGGCGCGGATTTCGAATGGCATGAGTTCAATGCGGCCCACGCTTTCCTTCGCGATGAAGGTCCGCGCTACAATCCGGCCGTCGCTAGGGTCTGCCACAGTCTGATGCTGCGGTTTCTCAGCGAGAAAATCGGTTAATTTGCGAAATTACCCGCCAAAACTCTACGTATCCACTGCCTCCATGAAAATCAAAACCGTCCTCACTTTCCTCGCTCTCGCCTCCATCGCCCATGCGGGTGAAAAGTCACTCTTCAACGGCAAAGACCTCACCGGCTGGAAAGGCCAACCGGAATTTTGGAGCGTCAAGGACGGTGCGATCACCGGCCAAACGACCAAAGAAGCGCCTGTGAAGGAAAATACTTTCCTCATTTGGGATTGTGTCGCCGGAGATTTCGAACTGCATTTCAAATACAAAATCGTCGATGCGAACGGTGAGTCCAAAGCCTTCGGAAACTCCGGCGTGCAATACCGCAGTAAAGTGGTGAAGCCCGAATATTCCGTGCTCTCCGGCTATCAGGCGGATTTCGAATGCGGCCCGAAATACAGCGGCATTCTTTATGAGGAAAAAGCCCGTGGTATCCTTGCGCTGCGTGGCGAGAAAGTCACTATCCACGAAGGCGGAGAGGCGAAAAAGCCGAACATTGAAGTCACCGGCGAAGTCGGTAAATCCGACGAGATCCAGGCTGCAATCAAACCCGCTGACTGGAACGAGTATATCGTCATCGCCAAGGGCGGCCATCTCCAACATTTCATCAACGGCAAGCAGACCGTGGATGTCACTGACGAAACCGCCGCCGGGGCGAAGACAGGTCTTCTCGGCCTCCAGCTTCATGCCGGCCAACCGATGACCGTGCAGTTCAAGGACATTATTCTCAAAACGGAAGACTGAATTTCCACTCATGAATGCCAAACTCATCTGCCGTGCCGCTTTAATTCTCACGGCGCTCGCGCCTCTATCGGCATTTGCGGCGGGTGGTGGGGCCGCACCTTATTTGAAAAAGGCGGACGCTTGGTTCATCACACCCGAAGCGAAGAAAATTGCGACGACGATTCTCTCTTATCAATCCGATCTGGGTGGCTGGCCGAAAAATACCGACACAGTCGATAAGCCCTTCACCGGTGATCGCAGTGAGCTGCATCCGACCTTCGACAACGGCGCAACGACTGACGAGCTGCGGTTCCTGGCGCGCTGTTATGGCGCGACGAAGGATGAAATCTATCAAAAGTCGTTTTCCAACGGCCTCGCTTACATCCTCAAGGCGCAGTATCCTACCGGTGGCTGGCCTCAGTATTATCCGCCGAGCCGGCAGTATCACCGTCACATCACATTCAACGACGGAGCGATGGAGCGTCTGATGGAATTTCTCCGTGAAGTGAACCGCAAGGAAACCTACGCGTTCGTCCCAGCCAAGGAACGGCAAGCGGCGGGGGAAGCATTTAAAAGAGGAATCGAATGCATTCTAAAATGTCAGATCGAGGTTGATGGAAAGCCGACAGTCTGGTGCGCGCAGCATGACGAGGTTGACTACACTCCGCGCCCGGCGCGGACCTTCGAACTCGCTTCGTTCAGTGGTGCGGAGTCCGCCGGAGTGACCCGACTGTTGATGAGTTTGGACAAGCCAACTCCTGAGGTGGTGAAAGCCATCGAGGGTGCGATTGCATGGTTCGAGTCTGCCAAAATCACGGGCGTTCGACTGGAACGGAGACCGGATCCGACAACGAAAAATGGGACAAACCTCGTGGTGGTGCAGGATTCAACCGCCCCGCTGTTATGGGCGAGGTTTTACGACCTCAAGACTGGGAAGCCGTTATTCTGTGACCGTGATGGAGTGGCGAAAGCGACGTTGGCGGAAATCGGCAGCGAGCGCCGCAATGGCTACGCTTGGTATGGGACTTGGCCGCAGCAGTTGTTGGAGAGAGACTATCCCGAGTGGAAAAAGCGGAATCGCTAGAACTTTGCTCTCTCAGCGCTGGCTCTTTTCGCGGACTTTTTCGAGTAATAACGGATCTGCCTCCAGAGCGTCCGCGACGGCGCGGATGACGCCGAGAGTGGGGCGGGAGACGTGGTGTTCCATGCCTTCCACATCGCGATAGATGGTTTCCTCGTCAATGCCGAAGAGGCGCAGGAAACGAGTGAGGGTTTCATGCCTCTCGATGATCGCGAGGGCGATGCGGTGGCCTTCCTCAGTGAGGATGGTGCCGCGGTATTTTTCGTGCTTCACGAGTCCCTCGCTATCGAGGCGCTGAAGCATGTTGGTCACGCTGGCTTGTGAGATTCCGAGGTTTTTCGAAATATCCACGGCCCGGGCGTAGCCTTTCGCCTCGATCAGATGCAGGATCTGCTCGAGGTAGTCGTCCATGGCGACTGAACCGCTAGTGCGTCTGGGAGGGAGTGTCACGGTAAGTGCAAACTAACGGGCTGGATTCGGGAGGGAAAGCACGGAATTTTGATAGAGGTCGGCGTTTGAAGCTTGGAACTCGGCTTTGAGGCGGACGCGGAGGCTTGAGAGATCGATGAGGCGCCAACCGGTGAAGGTCCATTCGCGTTCCTTGCCATCGTGCTCGATGCCGACGAGGAGGTGCACGGCATCGTCGTTGATCTTGAGCGTTTCGTTTTTTGGCTCGAAATAGAACGTGCGGAAGGTGCTTTCGGCGGAGCCTTGTTCGACGAGCTTGGGGTCGAGGTAGAAGATTTTTTGTGATTCCTTGTCAGTGATTTTGAGATCCGGATAGCCGGAGCGCTGGCGCTCACCATCGCGGGTGGGCGGTATCTCGCAGGAGAAGCCGGGCATCGCGTTGATTCGGGCGTGGATGCCGTCTTCGAAAAATTTCGATGCTTCGTTGATGCGGCGGAGCTGACGGACGGGCGAGGTCGGCTTGTTGAGATCGGCGAGGGTATCTTTCAGCGCCTGATGGATGGCGGTGGTGACCCGTTGGTGGGCCGGGCTGGCGTCGAGAGGCAGGACTTTTTTACCAGAACAGGCTTCGGCGATGGTAGCGAAGGCAAAGGTCCGGCCGGATAGGTGCTCGTCGAGGAGGGAACGGACGAGTTCGGTATCGGCAGATTGCAACGAAGCGCTTGGCTCGGTTTTTTCAACCTCGGTTGCGGCGTCGGAGCGGTGGTTGACGAAAGTGATCAATGATCCACCGAGAAGGAATGCACAAATGAGGGGCGTAGATCTGCTGGAGGTGCCGAACAAAAAATGGCGAAGTGTCATGAGCGTTTTGATTTGTGCCATACAGATGTGTCTGGGTGAAGCAAGGAATCGACCGGCTGATCAACGAGCGCATGACTCTCGATAATGCGGGCGAGGAGGACGAGCGAGGCGACGGCATCGAAAAGCGCATCGTGCCATGATTTTGCAGGGATGATTTCGCCGATCTCGGCGGTGAGTGCGTGCATTTCACAAAGGGCGCCCAGCGAATGGTCCGGCAGCTCCGGCCAAGCAGCGCGGGCGAGCAACAACGTGTCGATCCACGGCTTGAAGCCATGCCCGGGGAACGCCCGCAGGAAGCGCTTTTCCGTGCCTTTTCCATGAGCCACGACGACTGATCCGGACAGCCGACTTTTCACCTCCGGCCACAGCGAGAGCAGCGATGGCGCGTCCGTGAGTTGCTCCGGCCCGATGCCGTGGATTTTCCGCGCCGACCACTGGATCGGCTGATCCGTGAAAAGGTAGGAAGTGAACGCATCGGCATGCCCATTTTCAGCCGTCCAGGTGGCCATGCCGATCTGCACCGGGCTATCGGTTTTTCCACGCGCCGCCCCTGCGGATTCGAAATCAATGGCGGTGAAACGGCAGTCGCGGATAAGGGGCATCGGGAAGCGCGATCTTCTCCTTCAAACCCGGTCCGTCAAGCCAGCCGCTTGGCCGAGGGTGGCGCGGACGGTGGTGAACGCGGGCTTGATCGTTTCGAAAATGATCTTGATGCGCTTGTCGTAGGGGGCGAAGGCGCTTTTCATCGAGTTGAGCGAGAGTTTTTCCAGCTCATTGAGGCTGAGGTCGAAAAGCTCGGCGGCGAGCGTCGTTTCCTGAGTCATCGTGGTGTCGCTCATCAGGCGGTCGTCGGTATTCAGGCAAACGCGGAAGCCGCGGCGGAAAAACATCCCGAACGGGTGATCCTCCAGAGTCGGACTCGCTCCGGTGTGGAGATTGCTCAGCAGGCACATTTCCAAGGGAATGCGCCGGTCCAGAATGTATTGCGCCAGTCCGCCGAGTTTCAGCGAGCCGTCCGGCAGCACCGTGATGTCATCGCGCAGGCGGGTGGCGTGGCCGAGGCGGTGGGCACCGCAATATTGGAGCGCCTGCCAGATGGACTCGGGTCCGTAGGCTTCACCAGCGTGGATGGTGATGTAGAAATTTGCCCGCTCGATTGCTTGAAACGCCTCGACGTGTTTTTTCGGGGGGAATCCATCCTCGCCGCCTGCTAGGTCGAAACCCACCACTCCCAAATCGCGCGAACGGATCGCCAGCTCGGCGGCCTCTAGCGAATTTTGCAGGTGTCGCATCGCGCAGATGATCAGGCCCCATTCCACCGAATAGGTGCGCTCGCCGCGCTCCAGCCCGGCCACCACTGCGGCCACCACCTCGTCCTGCGTTAGCCCGCGCTCGGTGTGGAAAACCGGGGCGAAACGAACCTCTGCATAGACCACGCCGTCGAAATACATGTCCTCAATGAACTCAAATGCCACCCGTTCCAGCGTCTCAGCCGTCTGCATCACGGATATGGTGTGCTGAAATCCTTCGAGATACTCCGGCAGATTTCCCCGCTGCGCGCCGCGGTGGAACCATTTTGCGAGATCAGCGGGATCGGTAGTGGGCAGTGCCTGATAGCCGAGTTCCTTCGCGAGCTCGATCACCGTGACCGGACGCAGGCCGCCATCGAGGTGCTCATGAAGCAAGACCTTGGGCAGCGCGCGGACGTCGATCTCGGCCGTCAGGGCCTTGCCACTCAGCGGTTTAGGTTCTTTATAGATCTTCATGATCTCCCATCCAAGCAGGTTCCAAGCCGGAGGGTAGAACGAAATCCTGAAGTTCGGAAAAAAGGCGGGCGTTGCAGTCCATTCCTTGCTCGATTTGTGCTGATCGCCTGAACCCGATGCGCAGGGACGGATCGGCTGATTTGCCTTGCCTAACACGCAACGGTGGGCAGAGATGAATCGCCTGCACCGGACTTGCGCCGATGTTCCGCCTCTCCGATGATTCTCGACGCCTCCTGCCAGCTTTCCTATCAGACCACCGAAGACGTGGCGGTGATTTTCATGCTGCGCCCCCGCAGCGGATGGGCTCAGTGGGTGCTGCGGGAGGAATTTCACATCTCGCCCGAGGCTCCAATGGTTGAGTTCTCAGACGTTTATGGAAATCTCTGTCAGCGCACGATCATGCCGGCAGGAGAGTTTGATGTGACTGTCTGCTACCGGGTAAAAGTCGCGGATTTCATCGATGTGAATCCGGATGCGCCTCTCACTCCGGTGGAGGCTTTGCCGACGGACGTGATCCAGTTCCTGCTGCCCAGCCGCTATTGCCAGTCTGATCTGATGACGGAAATGGCGATGTCCATCACGGGCCACCTTCCGCCAAGCTATTTGCAGGTTCAGGAAATCCACAACTGGGTGAACCGTGAGATCAGCTACGTAGCGGAGTCGAGCAATGCATCCACGTCAGCGATCGAAACGCTCGAATTGCGATGCGGTGTCTGCCGGGATTTTGCCCATCTTGGGATCGCACTCTGCCGGGCGATGAGTATCCCGGCGCGGATGGTGGTGGGTTTTTTACATGAACTCCAGCCGATGGACCTGCACGCGTGGTTCGAGGCGTTCATCGGTGGCCGCTGGTATACCTTCGATGCGACCCAGCCTAACACCAAGGGCAATCGGATCGTAATTGCTTACGGACGCGATGCCGCAGACGTGGCGCTGGCGACACTTTTCGGCGATTTCACTCTCAACAGCATGTCCGTTTTGGTTAGTCCGGCGGACATGGGCGAGGATGGCTGACGTTTTATTGCCGGCCGAAGGGCAGGGGCGCGGAGATGTCGAAAATGAGCTCAGGGTCTGGCTTAGTGGCGTTGCGGATTTCGAGCGAAATCATCTCGCGTTCCATTTCGTCGCTCGCGGGTGGGGGTTGGGTTTTGGGGATGTTTTTTTCCCAACGGATCTGGAACGGATAGTTACCGGAAGAGCCTTCCTTGGGTGGCCCGTCAGCTCCCCAAGTGATTTTGCCGTATTCCATGGCAGAGTCCATATCGTTGATTTCCATGTCGCCGCCATACAAGAAACGCGGAGCGGCAAACGCATAGTTCCCCGGTTTGCGGATTTCTAGCACGCCGTCTGCGACCATCGCTCCGTTGCCGATGGTTGCTTTGGAGACCGATAGGCCGAATGCATTTCGATAGATAAAAAGATTGCTGGAGAAGACAGGCACCGCGACGAGTCCGAGAATCACCAGTCCGCCGATCATGGCGGGCAGGACCACTCGGAGGAATGCCGTGTTTGGCCCACTTCCCGGACCGATCAACATCCATAAGAAACCGAGCACGTAGAAGACCAGCGCCAGTGACATGTAGCCGAACAGGTCGCTGCGGAAACCGGGTTCTGGGTAGATCGCAATGCAGGTGCCAGCGATGACCGCCAGCAGGGCGACCGGCAGCAAATAGGCCATCAAAGCGGTGCCGGACTTGATGTGGGAAATTAAGCTATCCGCCAGCAGCAGCACCGCCCCGAAGGCGAAGGCCATCCACCAGTGGGAAATCGCCCACATAGCGGCGACGGCCATGGTTTCCGAATGAACCCACCACCACCCAGTCGCGACGAGGACGAGGGAGCCGATTACCCAGCCAACCAGTCCGGTGGCCAGAAGCTTGGTAAAGCCGGGTAGCGGCACGACGGTATCAATGGGGTCTGTATTCATTTCACCTAAGCTGTATCTAAAATTTTTTCTGATGTCGTCATTTAAATTGTCGCCCTTGCGCTCGCCCATCTGAGGCCAAGGCTTGACCATCAGCGAGATCCGGTGGATTAAAATGATGACGATGAATCTTCGAGACAGCATGAGCCCGGTGGATTGGGCGAAACGGGTGAACCGGTCTTGGATCGTCCGTCATGGGCTGGCGGAGCGCGCGGAGGAATGGCTGGCCTATCTGGAGCGGCAGGAAGACGGACGCTTGGAAAGCGCCTGCGGGACGGCGCGGGCGATGTGCGGTGTGAGGGATCGCTCGGAAGACCCGAAGCCATGGTTCTATGCCGGTGTTTTCAGCCCGGCCTCGAAGTTGGAGGTAAGACGATTTCTCGCCAACCACCGGCTGACACCTGCGAGTGTCCCGACGATGTGGGCCGATGATGGCGTGGCGAATTGGATCGAGGGGATCGGCCCGGAGACGCGGGATTTATTAGAGAGGCTACGCCGGGGGCTGGTGGAGGTGGGGATGGACTCTCAGTGAATTGGCTGATTCCAAACGAAAAAAGCGGAGCCTACTGGTGCAGACTCCGCTTGTGATGAATTGGGCGGGATGATTCCCACGATCTGGTTAGCCAAGGATCTGGGCGAGGACGTAGGGCAGGATGCCGCCGGCGCGGTAGTAGTCTTTTTCTACCGGGGTATCGATCCGGACGATGACCGGGACGTCGAACGATTCGCCGCTGGCTGGATTCACGCAGAGGATGGCCTGTTGCATGGGCTTGAGGTCGTTGTCGATGCCGATGAGGTCGAACGTGGCATCGCCGAGGTCTTTGATTTTTTCGTAGTCTTCCTTGTTCACGAAGTTGCAGGGGAGCACGCCCATGCCGACGAGGTTCGAGCGGTGGATGCGCTCGAAGGATTTGGTAATGACGGCTTTCACACCTAGCAGATTGGTGCCTTTCGCGGCCCAATCGCGGCTGGAGCCCATGCCGTAGTCTTCGCCGCCGATGATGATGGTGTGGGTGCCTGCTTCTTGATAGACGGCGGCGGCGTCGTAGATATCTTTGGTTTCACCATTGACGCTGGTGACTCCGCCCTCGATGCCGGGGACCATCAGGTTCTTGATGCGGACGTTGGCGAAGGTGCCGCGAGTCATGATGCGGTCGTTGCCACGGCGCGAGCCGTAGGAGTTGAAATCGAAGAAAGTGACGCCCTTTTCCACGAGGTAACGGCCGGCCGGGCTGTCCATCTTGATGGCTCCGGCAGGGGAGATGTGGTCGGTGGTGACGGAGTCGCCGAAGATGCCGAGCGGGCGGGCGCCGTGGATTTCCACGATGTCGCGTGGGGTGGGGGAGAAACCTTCGAAGAACGGCGGCTCTTGGATGTAGGTGGAATCGCGGTCCCATTCGTAAACATCGCCGGTGGAGGATTTGATTTCGTTCCACTTCGGGTTCTGGTCGGAGAAGCCGGTGTAGAGTTTTTGGAAAACGTCTGGCCGGAGCGAGGCATTCATGGCGTCCTCGATTTCCTCTGAGGTGGGCCAGATGTCTCGCAGATAGACGGGGTGGCCATCGCTGCCGAAGCCAAGTTGCTCGGTTTCCATGTCGATGTCCACGGTGCCGGCAATGGCGAAGGCGACGACGAGAGGAGGGGACATGAGGAAATTCGCCTTGATGGATTGGTGGACGCGGGCCTCGAAGTTTCTGTTACCTGATAGAACGGAGGCGGCGATGATGTCCTCGGATTTCACGACGTCTTCGATGCCGGGATCGAGCGGGCCGGAGTTCCCGATGCAAGTGGTGCAGCCGTAGCCGACGGTCTGGAAGCCGAGTTTGTCGAGCTCGGCTTGGAGGCCGGTTTTATTGAGGTAATCGGTGACGACGCGCGAACCGGGGCCAAGCGAGGTCTTGATGGAGGGCTTGATGGTGAGGCCCTTGGCATTGGCTTTTTGCGCGAGCAGGCCGGCGGCGATCATGACGCTCGGGTTGCTGGTGTTAGTGCAGCTGGTGATGGCTGCGATGAGCACGGAGCCGTGGGTGATGGTGTCCTTGATGCTGTCCTTGCTATCCACGGTGACTTCCCACAGTGGGTAAGAGGGATCTTCATTCGGCTCGGTGACCACGCCGACGGAGGCGCCGAAGGCACCGGGAAAGCCGGGGGATGCGTCCGGGATGCTGTCGAGGGTGGCGGGCAGGCCTTCGACCGGGCGGTCGTCCACGACGGGGTGCTTGGCGTAACCGTCCGGAGCGGGCCCGGTGAGCAGCGAGGCCCATTTTTCCTTGAGCGATACAAGCTCGATGCGGTCCTGCGGGCGCTTGGGTCCGGCGACGCCTGGTTTGACAGTGGAGAGATCGATATCGACGACCTGGGTGAAGTCGAGCGCGTCCTTTTCGGTGGGGATGCCCCAGAGGCCTTGGGCCTTGTAGTAGTTTTCAACGGTGGTGCAGAGCTCGGGCGAGCGGCCGGTGCCGGCGAGATAACCGGTGGTGATTTCATCGATGCCGAAGAAGCCCATGGTCGCTCCATATTCGGGAGCCATGTTAGCGATAGTGGCGCGGTCGGGGAGGCTGAGGGCTTTTGCGCCCGGGCCGTAAAACTCGACGAACTTGCCGACGACTTTCGTCTTCCGCAAAACTTCGGTGACTAGCAGGACAAGGTCGGTGGCGGTGACACCGGTGTTGAGCGCGCCGGTTAGATAGACGCCGACGACTTCGGGGACGAGGAAAGTGACGGGCTGGCCGAGCATTCCTGCCTCCGCTTCGATGCCGCCGACGCCCCAGCCGACGACGCCGAGGCCGTTGATCATGGTGGTGTGGGAATCCGTGCCGACGAGGGTGTCCGGATAGAAAACGCCGTTTTTCTCCAACACACACTTGGCGAGGTATTCGAGGTTCACCTGGTGGACGATGCCGATGCCGGGAGGGACGACCTTGAAGGTGTCGAAGGCTTGTTCGCCCCATTTGAGGAATTCGTAGCGCTCGCGGTTGCGGTGGAATTCGAGGTCGAGGTTTTTTTCCAGCGAGTCGGCGCCACCGGCGTAGTCCACCTGCACCGAGTGGTCCACGACCAGATCGACGGGGACTAACGGTTCGATCATTTTCGCGTCGAGGCCCATGCCATCGACGGCAGAGCGCATCGCGGCGAGATCCACGAGGAGTGGGACGCCAGTAAAATCCTGGAGAACGATACGGGCGACGACGAAGGGGATTTCGTAATCGCCGGGGGCCTTGGCGTTGTAGTTGGCGAGGTTGGTGATGTCTTTTTCCGTGACCTTGAGACCGTCGTTGTTGCGGAGGAGGGATTCGAGAACGATCCGGATGGAGACGGGGAGCTTGGAGAGATTTGGGAACCCTTGCTCGGCGAGTGCGGGGAGCGAGTAGAAATTTCCTTGGGCTCCGGAGCCGGTGATGAATGTGCGAAGGATGTCCATGATCTTAGTTTATTGCAGAAGCGGCATCGTGTCTCTCGGAAATGACCGGGAAATGAGATCCAATTTAACGAATCCTGTTTGTCAGTTCCTGCGAACTTAGAGACCCGAGGCGAGCTTGGCTTCGTGGTGGAAATCGGCGGGCATTGGGTGGGAAAGCTGCCACTCGATCGCTATGGGTCTGTCGCCTTCGGCTTTGAGGAATTTACCATCGCCGAGGAAGGTGAAGTTGCTGGTGAGCTTGCCATTGCTGCGGCGGACGCGGGCAAAGAATAGGATGGTGTAGCCCCGTTCCTGATGGTGGATGTAGTTTTGTCCCGTGGGCGTTTCCTGTGAAGTGTTGGATTGGCTTTCCCAATGAAGTCGGTTGGGCGAGATCGGGTAGTCGCGATACATCGTGCTCTCTGAAAAGTGTTTTTCGGATTTCTCGAAGGTGACGAAGTGGAGGTAGAGTCTGAGCTCTCTAATCGAAATGACACCGGTGCCGGTCGGACCGGATGTCTCCAAGTTTGCTTTTCCAAAGGCCGCTGAGACCTCGCGCATCCCGTAGGTGCCATGGAGCGTGAGGGGGCAGATAAATGGCAGATTGAGTGGGGTGGGTGTAGGTGCGAAGAGCCGTGCGTAGGTGATGATTTCTAGTGCGTCGGCCACGAAGGAAGGACTTTTTCGGATTGTTGCGAAGCTTTGCTCGTATGAATCGAAGCCAAGCGATTTCGGGGAATAGCTCCAGAAAAGGTAATGAGCGGAAGCGGCGAGTGGATGTTTCTCCGGGAAATTCGATTCAGTGAGAAAGGTAGTGATCGCATCGAGATAATTGGGGCTCCGGACTTCGCTTAGTTGAGCCAATGAACGGAGATGGGGTGCTGGGTCACTGAGAGAGGTTTTTACGGCGAATCCAGATATCCGTTTCCACTCGGTCCATGAATTCTTCAGGAGCAGATCGACCGCAGATTCGCCACTGTATTGGATGAACTCATGGAACTTCGGTGGTGGGCCTCCCATCCATTTTAAGAGCGCTTCTCTGATTCGGAATTCGGGATTGCGATAGGTCTCTTTAATATTCCGGAGAATTTCTTCCCGTGCTTGTCTCTCCAAATGGATGTGGCAACCGGATGGGAGATGAGGGCTTCTTTTTCGTATCTCATTGCGGCTCTCTTCTGGTGGTGAGGTGAGAGCAAAAAAAAACCCGCCGAGTTTCGCGTATCAGTCCGAAGACTGTCAGAGGCGCGGCGGGTATGCTGGGGAAAAGCAAGGGCAGGAATCATTTTTACGCAAGTTAATAGAGTGGGATTTTTTCGGGTCTGGAGTCTGATTGCGACATTTCCTCGTGAAATCGGCTTAGGAAAGCTCGCAGGCTCATCGCCTCGACTTCTTTGGAGAGGGGCAAGGTTTCGCCTTCGGGGATGAGGTAGGTGGCTTTGGTTGCTTTTAGGGTTTTGAGGCTTTCTAGAAAGGAGGGGGTGAGTTTTGGGGAGAGTCGCCAGCGTTTGGCTCCAGTTGTGAGAGAGGTGGCTGTGAAAGGGGCTGTTCATTTTGGACGGTGTGGGGACGGTGGAGTGTCGGTGGGCGATGACCACGGATAAGGCTTTCTGGGTGCCAAGTGTTCTTGTTTGAAAAGTGATGGGTCGTCCCATACGTTGCACCAATGAAGACACTGGAAATCGAGGTTCCTGACGAAGTTGCAGAGATTCCGCAACTTCAAGACAGGATCGCGTGGTTTTTGGGGGAGCAGCTAAAAATCGCTCTTTGGAGAAACGAACGGGCTGAGCCGGAGATTGATGACATTGTGAGCGGAGCGATACTGGATGCCGAGATGCTAAAGGGGGGCGGACTCAGCCCGGAAGATGCCCGACGCCAATTTGTCCAACAGTGGCAGGCTCTACTGAAGTGAAGGCACGGGCAGTCATTGACACGAATGTACTCTTTGCCGGGTATCGATCCACAATGGCCGTGCCGGATACCTTGTGAGCTACGACCGTCATCTTACCTCTTTGGACGGTCTCTACGAGTTCCGGATTTTCCCGCCGACAGAGTTTCTAGAGTGCCTGGCACCCTAGTTCGGGATTTGCTGTCTTCTTCAGCTCAACTGCGTCTCCGCCAGGAAGCGAGTAAGGCATCTACGGGATTGCTGGAAATCCGCTGGATCAGCTGTTTCTCGATTTGGCGATAGACCGTTCACCTTGTGTTTTAGGAATGAATTCCAAAAATACAAGGTAGAATTGGAGAGCTTCAAAATGTTCGATTTAGACGATGACTCTGATCTCAGTCCGAAGATCTGAGTTTTTTGCGTGGAAGGCTTTTTGGAAATCAAACTGAGCTTGGAGGCGGATAAGGAGATCGCCTGGGAGCCCGAGGCAGAACTGGGCGCGGAGGGCGAGGTTGGCGCTGACTGCTTTTTTCTGACGAATGACGGCGCTGAGTTGAGCTTTGCATACTTTCATCGCATCGGCGGCTTCGGCTTGGGCAATGCCGTGATAGGTTATGGTTTCGCGGATGAGGGCGGCGGCAGGGTTTGAGAGTGGCTTTGGAACCTTTTCAGCATCGCGGGAGATGGCGTTTTGATTCGTTTTCATTCGGTTGGTTTCAGTGGGTGTCTTCGATTCTGATGAGATCAGCTTGCCACCTGAAGTGGAATGACGGCGCTGAGTTCGTCGGCTTTCTCGCGTTGGGTTTTGCGGAAGAGGTAATGGTTCTGCAGGCGCATCCAATACTCCGGTTCGTTTCCGAAGTAGCGACCGAGCTTCAGGCAGTGCTCAGGGGTGAGTAACCGGCGGCTGGCGAGGATGTCGTTGAGCAGTTGGGGGCTGATGTGGAGATCTGCGGCAAGCTTCGCTTGGGTTAGGCTGTGATCGTCCAGAAAATCCCGCAGCATGGCGGCGGCAGAGTTGGTCAGAGGAATTTCGGTGGTCTTTGGTTTCATTGCTTCAATGATAGTCGGTGATTTGCACGTCGCGGGCGTCTTGTCCTTCCCATTGGAAGATGATGCGCCACTGTTTGTTGATACGGATGGAATGGAATCCGGCGAGATTGCCTTTCAGAAGCTCCAAGCGATTGCTGGGCGGATGGCGGAGGTTTTCGAGTGATACTGCCTCATAGATGGCGACGAGCTTGTGATAGGCGCGCTCCTGAATTTCCGGGGCGATTTTGCGCGAAAACGTCAGGTTGTAAATTTTTTCAGTCTCCTTGTCTCCGAAGCTGACAATCACGAGTTGAAGATACTCAAATTTGCGTGTTCGGCAAATGGTAAGTTCTTAAATCCGCGTATTTTTATCAGTGATTGGCGGCAAGTAGCCAATCGATGAAAAACCCGCCTTCCGGGGAGGCCGGCGGCTTTGGGAACGGAGACTGAAAATATCCTTAGCTTAGTTACAATGCCACCATTTCCTTCACCGGTGGGGCGAAGGTGGTGAGGTCGATGCCTTCGACGGCGGCCTTGTATTCCTTCATACTCGGGGTGCGGCCGAGGATGGCGGAGAGGACGACGACGGGGGTGGAGGAAAGGAGTGATTCGCCTTTTTTCCGGTCTGAGTCTTCGACGACGCGGCCTTGGAAGAGGCGGGTGGAGGTGGCCATGACGGTGTCGCCTTTTGCGGCCTTTTCCTGATTGCCCATGCAGAGATTACAGCCGGGGCGCTCGAGATACATCATGTTTTCATACTCGGTGCGGGCGGTGCCTTTGGGGGCGTTATCGTCGAACACGAAACCGGAATATTTTTGCAGGATGTCCCAGTCGCCTTCGGCTTTGAGTTCGTCGATGATGTTATAGGTCGGCGCGGCGACGACGAGGGGTGCTTGGAACTCGACTTTGCCTTGGGCTAGTTCGAGGTTTCTGAGCATTTTGGCGACGATTTTCAGGTCGCCTTTGTGCACCATGCAGGAGCCGACGAAACCGAGATCGACCGATTTACTGCCTCCGTAGTAGGAGAGTTCGCGGATGACGTCGTGGGTGTAGCGCTTGGAGACGTCTTCGTTGTTGACGTCGGGATCGGCGATCATGGGTTCGTCGATGATGTCGAGATCGACGACCATTTCGGCGTAATACTCGGCGTTGGCATCGGGGGCGAGGGGTGGCTTTTCCCCGGACTGGATTTGAGCGATGCGTTTGTTCGCTTTGTCGATGAGGCCTTGGAGGACTTGGGTTTTATTGTCCATGCCCTTGTCGATCATGATTTGGATGCGGCTCTTGGCGGTTTCGAGTGATTGGATGAGGGTTTCGCCCTGTGAAATGCAGATGGATGCCTTGGCTTTCATCTCGGCGGTCCAGTCGGTGAAGGTAAACGCTTGGTCGGCGGGAAGGGTGCCGAGGTGGACCTCGATGACGCGGCCTTGGAAGACGTTGTCGCCGAATTTTTTCAGCATCTGGGCCTGGGTGGAGTGGACGACGTCGCGGAAATCCATGTAGGGCTTGAGTGTGCCCTTGAAGGTGACTTTGACGGACTGGGGGATGGGCATGGTGGCCTCGCCGGTGGCGAGCGCGAGGGCGACGGTGCCGGAGTCCGCGCCGAAGGCGATGCCCTTGGACATGCGGGTGTGGGAGTCGCCGCCGATGGTGATGTCCCAATCGTCCACGGTGAGGTCATTGAGCACCTTGTGGATGACGTCGGTCATGGCGTGATAGCCGTCCTTGGGATCGCGGGCGGTAATGAGCCCGAAGCCTTGCATGAAGGACATCAGCTTGGGGATGTTAGCCTGGGCCTTTTTATCCCAAACGGAAGCGGTGTGGCAGCCGGATTGGTAGGCGGCATCGACGGTGGGTGAGATGATGGTTGCGGCCATGGCCTCTAACTCCTGCGAGGTCATCAGGCCGGTGGTGTCTTGCGAGCCGACGATGTTAACTTCGACGCGGACGTCAGATCCGGCGTGCAAAGTTAGGCCGGGAGTGACGCCGACGGCGTTGCGGTTGAAGATTTTTTCGACGGCGGTGAGGCCTTGTCCTGCGTGAAAAATTTCCTTGGCGGGAGCAAAGACGGTGGGTGGGACGATTCCCAGTGTTTCAGCGGCGAAGGTCTGGAGTTTTTTACCGAAGACGATGGCGTAGGAGCCGCCTGCCCGAATGAATTCAAGTTTCTGCGGGGTGAAGGCGGAGGAAATGTCGGCCAGCTCGTTGCCATTTCCGGAGAGCTTTTTGGTCTTGGTGTTGATGGTGAGGAGGGTGCCGGTCTCGACTGAGTAAACTTGCTCGAGGACGGGATCGCCGTTGGCGTTGAGAATGGTTTTGCCCTCGGCGTCGGTTTTTTTGACCCAGTTTTTCAGATCAAGGCCGATGCCGCCGGTGACGCTAACGGTCGTTAGGAAAATGGGAGAAATGCCGTTAGTGCCCGCGACGATGGGGAAGAGATTGACGAAGGGCACGTAGGGGCTGGCCTGCTTGCCGGTCCAGAGCGCGACGTTATTGACGCCGGACATGCGGGAGGAACCCACGCCCATGGTGCCTTTTTCGGCGATGAGCATGACGCTCTTGTTGGGGTGAAGCTTTTGCAGGGCTTTGATTTTTCCCTGCGCCTCTTCGTTGATCATGCACTTGCCGTGCAGCTCGCGGTCGGAGCGGGAGTGTGCCTGATTTCCGGGAGAAAGGAGGTCAGTCGAGATGTCGCCCTCGGCGGCGATGTAGGTGACGACTTGGACTTCCTCTGGAACGGGTGGGAGCTTGGTGAAAAACTCGGCGGCAGCATAGCTTTCGAGGACATCCTTGGCGACTGGGTTGCCAGCTTTGAAGGCTGCGGCGAGGCGCGCGGTATCGGCTTCGTAGAGGAAGACTTGGGTTTTGAGAACCGCGGCGGCTTGTTGGGCGATGTCGGAATTTTCACCGAGCGCGAGGTTGAGAAGGGTGTTGATGGAGGCGCCGCCCTTCATGTGGGAGAGCAGCTCGAAGGCGAAGGGGGTGGATATTTCTTCCACGGCGGATTTACCAAGAATGATTTCCTCGAGGAAGCGGGCCTTTTCGCCGGCTGCGCGGGTGGTGCCGGGAAGGGTGTTGTAGATCAGGAAGGTGAGGGATTCCTTCCGGTGCTCGTTGGAGGGATCTTTGATTTGGGCGATGATTTCGGCCACCAGTTCGCCGCTGTCGATGGGTTTGGGATGCAAACCTTCGGCTTTGCGTTCTTCAATTTCTGCTAGGTAGTCCAGATACAGGTTCATGTTTTTAAATCGGTCGATAGGAATTCACGGAGAGATCAAGCGCCGCCGGGGATGAAAGGCGGATGTGGCTCATTGGATGGTATGTTCGAGGTGGAATTCTTGTGGCCGGAGGGTTGGTGATCGCGGGGGATTTGTCAAAATCGTTCACTATCAGGGTGAAGTTGATTTCAGAGGTTGAGTGGGTATGGGCGCTGTGCGTAGTTTCCGAGCATGCGAATCGGATTTCTGGGAGTGCTGTTTGTTGCTTTTTGGATGACCTCATGCGGGGGAATGGGACCGCCGCCGGAATTGGGCGACATGGAAGCAGGCGGCGAGCCAGCAGAGGGAGGAATCGCGGAGGTGCCCAACCCCAGCGCGGCGATGGCGAAAAAAAGCGGGAAACCGCTCGGCGAGATCCAGCGCGGCCACGAAGTTTACATGCTGCATTGCGGTGAGTGCCACCGCTACAAGCTGCCGCAGGATCTGGACATCGACGAGTGGCAGACGGCGGTGCCAAAAATGATCGGCCACGCGGGGCTGGAAAAAGCCGATGAAAAAGCAGTGCTGGATTACGTAGTGGCCGTGAAAACGGAGCGCGGGGAGCAATGACTGCTGCGGCTGAGTTGCTGGCTTTCGCAGGCGTGATGGCGCTCGGACAGTTCAGTCCGGGGCCGGACATGGTTTTGCTAACGCGAACGTCGCTCAAGTGCGGCGCAAAAGTGGGGAGCGACGGGGCATTCGGCATCGCGCTGGCGTGCCTTGCGCTGCGGTTGATAATCGCCTGAACGTAAAAAGGCCCCGCGGAAATCGCAGGGCCTTTTCGGGAAATCAGAACAGGTCAATCCGGGGGCGGATCACTGGTAAGTCGGCTTCTTGTATTGGCTGAAATAACCTTCACCGACATACATCGAGCCCGCGTAATCCGGCAGCGGGCCGGCATCCGGAGGAAGTGGGATGTTGCCGAATGTGGCGTCTTCCGGTTGCGAGTAGGCGATGTTCACGGGAGTTCCGAGTTTCACCAGTTGGAAAAATTTCGGCGCGAGATTTTCATGCATGCGGATGCAGCCGTGTGAGCCGGGAGTGTGTTTCACCCAGCCGGTATGGAAGCCGTAGTTCGCCTTAAACTCGCACCAGAAAGGCATCGGCGTGCCCTTGAAAGACCAGCCGGGCGGGCGGGCACTGAGCATCGTCTTTTTCACTTGGTTTCCGCTGTAGGCATAGCCGTGGGTATTGGCGCGGTATTTCGCATTCTTGCTGATGATGGAGAAGCTTCCCGTCGGCGTGGAGGCGCCTGGTCCACCCACACATACGGGCATGGCGAGGAGCATTTCCGAGCCTTCCATCACATACGTGCGCTGTTTGCTGAGCGACACCTTCACCCGCACGTTGCTGGGGTTTTTCGGCATCTTGGTCGGCCGGTCGTAAGCTTGGTAGGCGGCAAGGCCACCACCTCCGGAGGAAATGCTCGAACAAGAGGTCATGAATGCCGCCGTGGACACGGCGGCGGCGAGGATGAGTGCGGATTTGAAATTCATGGGATTGAGAACTGCCGTGAACATTACGAAAGTGGGGAAGATTGCAAGTAAAGGGTGACAGGAAATCCACTAACGCGCGCGCTCCCACGAATCGACCCGATTGTTAGCGAACCACACCGAGGCTAGATGGGTGGGCACGTAGGCGATCTCCGGGCCGACGCCGTAGCCCAGCCCGGAATAGCGGCCGTAAGGCCCGTAGCCGTAACTGCCGTAGAAATTCGAATTGTAAACCGGCTGGGAGCCCGCGTAGTCCCAGCGCTCGATCGCTTTCTCGTTCTTAAATCCCTCGTAGCGCTGGCTTGGCCGTCCCCAAGCGAGGAGCACACCATCGGCAGACATTCCACGCGTGATCTGGCCCTGTTGGACGAGAGATTTATCCCGCTCGCTGAGCGCAGCAAATTTCTCCGGATACTTTTCGATTCGTGCCTGCGGGGTGATCGGCGCACACGAGGCGAAAACCACTGCGACAAGCAGGAAGGGCATGAGTTTTTTCATAAGGAAGATCTACGTGGAAATAAGCGACGACGCAATGCGCACGATGATGATTTTCAAGAAGTGAGTAAACGAGCTTGCCAACCGCGAATGCGACGCCGCAATCTTTCCCCGAACGTTTCCCCGAATAATAACATGTCTGAACTTCTCGAAGATGATGATCTCACCGCCGCATTGAAAAAATGCCCCGAGTGGGACTACGAAAAAAAGGCGATCACCCGAACCGTCGAGTTCGAGGAGTTCATGGATGCCATCGATTTCGTCAACGATCTCGCCGAAATCGCCGAAGAGGCGCAACACCATCCTGACATCACCATCAAACACACTAAGGTCTCCCTCAAGCTCACCACCCATGATGCGGGCGGCGTCACCGAGCTGGACATTGAGCTCGCCCAGCGCGTGGACAATCTCGTGGACTGATCGCTTTTTGTCTCAGAAATTTCCGATGCGGCGTCTCTCTAGCGGGTGACGCCGTTATTCGTTTCAACGCGGCAGCATCAGCTCCTCGTCCTTCAGTCCCGTTAGCTCGTTCAGCCCCTTGAGCAGGCGCCGCAGGATCAGGAAAAGGAAAACCAGGATGGGCACGCCGATCACCGCAAAGCCCCAGCCTGTCACCTTGCCCACGATGCCGTTATAAGTTTCCAACGCATCGATGGCCGTATGGTCGAAGGCTCGGAAAAACCACCGGCACAGCCCCAGATTCATCACTGAGCTGAGGAAAAACGAAGCGGAGAACAGGCGGGTGGACTGGACCAGCAGATTTCGATAGGCTTCGGTTTTTCCCAGCTCTTTGATTTTCTGTTCGATCTTCGGAATGTCGAACAAGTTGTCGTTATACAGGAAAACATTGAGCAGTGGCGCGTTGGATCTAGCTGATGTCAGGATGGCGATGCCGAGCACCAGCGGGATGGAGGCTTCCTTCAATCCAAAAAGCAGCCCCGCGTTTTCCTTCACGCTGCCATCCTTGTTCCAGAGATAGACCGTGAGCCCGCCGGTGAGCAGGATGGATACAAGGCCGAGGCCGGAGAAAAAATTAGGTTTCCGCGTCTTGATGAAATGGTGGATGCCATAGCCCAGCGGCAGCGCCAGCGCCACCACCATCGCATAGAGCGGGCCGAGGTGCCAGAAATGCGCCGGTTTGCCCAGTTTCTCCTGAATCGCCGGATCCTTGCTGAGGAAACTCAATACCAGCACTGGGATGAGCACGTTGATCAGGATATTGGCGAGCGGATGTTCCTGCGGTGTTTTTTTCTCGGTCATGTTGCTGGCGCAGAGACAATCAGCCCGACGGACGGGTGGAAATGCGAAAAAATCATCCAGCGCCCTGTCCTTCGTCGCTGTTCCTCGCCGCTGACCTAGCCCTTGAGGCCCGGGAAAGCGATTGAAATTCATTCTCACCCGATAACGGGCAGGATGACGAAGTTTTTCTCGATACCAAAAAAGTAGGAGAAGGCACCTATGCTAGACCCAAGGGCCCCACCTCCTTCCGGTGGGGCATGTATCTCGGGCATAGTGTCGTGGATCACGATGCCATGATCTTCGTTTCGGGAGCCACGGTGGATGGTAAAGACGGCAAGTGAAAAGAGCGGGGACTCTCAGCTCGCCAGGGGAAATCTTACCTTAAAGCAAGCGCCGCCGAGTTGGCTTTTTTCGTATTCGACGGTGCCGTGCATGGCGCTGACGAGCTCGTGAACGATGTGCAGGCCAAGGCCCGTCGAGGATTCTCCCGCAGTGGGTTTGGCGCTGAGGCGGGTGAATTTCTGGAAAAGATTTCCCACTTCATCAGCTTGGATACCGGGACCTTCATCCTCAATGCGGAATTCGCCGGTTGGTCCGTCTGGCTGAACGCCGATCACAACGTGTGCGCCTTTCGGAGAGAACTTGATAGCGTTAGAAATCAGGTTCTCAAGGCAGCAGAGCAGAGTGCGCTCCTCACCGAGCACCATCAGGTTTTCCGGGGGCGTGTGGAAAGCGAGACGGATGTCCTTGCTGCGGAGGTGCTGCTCGAAGCTTTTCACCGCCCTGGCGGCGTTTTCCTTGAGGCAGACCGGCTGGCTGCGTATCCGCGCCTTGGCCGCTTCCAGCGAGGGAGTGGCTAACAATCCGTTGATGATCTCAAAGGCGCGGGCGGCCGAGTCGTTGATGCTTTCTACGAGCCTGTCCTGCTGGGTGCCGAGGCCCTCGGATTTCTCAGCGAGCATCATGGCGGCGAACTGGATGCCGTTGAGCGGATTTTTTAAATCGTGAGCGACGATTTCCAACAGCCGGTTCTTTTCGGCGATGATGTCGTCGAGACGGCGGCGGGTCTTCTGGAGGTTCGAGTGGAGATCGACGCGGCTGAGAAGCTCTGCTCCATTAAATGGCTTTGTGACGTAGTCCACACCGCCGTGCTGGAGAGCTTCGATGATGAAGCTCTTGTCGTCGGCGGCTGATAGGAAAATGATCGGCGTGCTGCGCGTGTCTGGATTTGCTTGGAGAATGCGGCAGAGTTCGAAGCCGGTCATACCGGGCATCATGACGTCGAGCAGGATGAGATCCGGCCGGATAGATTCGAGTTTGTTGAGAGCCTCGGGCCCGCTGTTGGCGGCGATGATTTCATGACCGTGCTTGAGCAGCAGGGAACCGACGACTTGAATGTTCTTTGGCTCGTCATCCACGACGAGGATCATCGAAGGCGTATCGGTGGGTGGCAGGCGGTCAATCATTTGACGGACGGAGATCGGCGATGATTTGCGGGAAATTCCGCAGCAGGCGGCCGGATTCGTTGAGGTCCATAGCCTGCGCGGAGTTCATGAGTTGTGCCGCGTGGTCGGAAAGAAGCGAGCACGAATGTTGTTCCGCGAGTTCGGCGAGAGTGGCGGCGAATTTCATGGTGCCTTGGGCTGGGACGAGTTTGACGAGGTTCGGCCACTCGGTCTGGTGAAGGAGATCGAGGTCTTCGCAGAGTTTCGCAATGTCGCTGGTAGGAGTGACGGGATTGTCTGGCAGCGGGGGGGGATCTGGAACGCCGGCTGCGGGCTTCGCGACCGGGATGAATTTGAAAAGCTCCAGAAACAAGCTGCTGCGACTGATGGGCTTGTCCGTGAATCCGTCGAAAATGGATTTGAGTTCCAGTTGGCTGTTAAGCAGGGACGAGGCGGTGACGGCGATCAATGGAATGTGGCGTGTTTCCTCATTCTCCCGGAGCTTGGCCAGCGCCTCACGACCATCCATTCCCGGCATACGGATGTCCATGAGCACGATGTCCGGGTGGTGCTTCATGCATTTTGCCACCGCTTGCTCGCCATTTTCTGCTTCGATGACCTCGTGCTCGGTATCCGCGAAGTAGTTCCGGAGAAGTTCCCGGTTTAGCGGTTCATCATCGACGACGAGGATTTTGGACGGTCGGAGCTGATTGAAATCCACGGGGGCCTGGCTGCTCTCTTGATCGGCAACGAGATTCTCCTGCGAGAGTCGGCTGAAATGAGTGGGTAATGAAACACGGAAGACCGAGCCATTTCCATGCTCACTCTCTGCAGTCAGCGTCCCACGCATCGCCTCGACGAGTCGGTGGCTGATACTGAGGCCCAAGCCAGTCCCCTGAAACTGGCGAGCCTGGCGGGAATCCACCTGATAGAATGGGCGGAAGATTTCCGGCAGAAATTCTTCGGGAATGCCGATGCCGGTGTCCGCCACCTCAATGTTGAGGGTGACGATGTTGTCCGTAGTGACCGGCTCCGCGCGGATGAAAACGGTGACGGAGCCGCTGTTGGTGAATTTGATGGCGTTACATATCAGGTTAACCAGGACCTGGCGCAGGCGCATGGAATCGAAGGAAAGCAGAGCGGGGACGTCGGAAGCCACTTCGATGGTGTAGCGGATGTCTTTTTCCATGGCGCGGAAGGAAAACAACGTCTGGAGGTTTTCTGCGAACTTACTGATGACGGTGACCTCGCTGTGCAGGGAGAGCTTTCCGGCTTCGATTTTCGAGAGATCGAGGATGTCGTTGATGAGCGAGAGCAAGGCATTGCCGCTGGAGACGATGGCGGCGGCGAAATGCTTCTGCCGCGGGGTTTCCACCGCATCGTGGAGCAGTTCGCCGAAGCCGAGGATGGCGTTCATTGGCGTGCGTATTTCATGACTCATCATGGCGAGGAAATCGCTCTTCGCCCGGTCGGCGCTCTCAGCCTTTTCGCGCTGCATCTTCTGGTGTTCCTCGCGGTCGCGGGCAGTGAGGAAGAGCATCAGCAACACCGCACCGATAAGACCCGCTGAGATGGCCAAGCTGCCGGAGACGACGACGGTCCGGTTCGTGCGGGTGAAGCTCTCCGTGAGTTTCACCTGACGCTTGTCAAGTAGCAGGAGTTCTTCCTGTTTCATCTCGTCAATGAGCTGGCGGAGGCGGTCCATCTGTTCCTTGCCACCACCATTTCTCACCTGGTTGGCGGCGGCATCAAGGCCCGAGCTGCGCCGGACTTCGATGCCGAGATCGATGGTTTTTTTCCGTTGGCTGATGACCTCCTTGATCATGCCAATGCGGAGCTGTTGTGCGGCGTTGTCCTTGGTGAGTTCGGAAAGGGCGGTGACTTGTTCGTCCACTTTTTTCAACGCCGCATGGTAAGGGGCGAGATAGGATTCATCGGCGACGATGATAAACCCGCGCTGACCTGTTTCCAGATCCAGCATGTTGCGGAAAGTATCCTGCAGGGCGAGCAGGACATCCCGGGTGTGGGCGACGCGACTGAAGTCTCTGACGTTGTCGCGGGTGTTTAGCGACGAGGTCACGACTCCGTAAACAACCATCGTGAGAGCGATTAGCGCCGGAATCACATAGCGGAATTTAACGTTGCGAGACAGCGATTCCATGGCGAATTAACAGCTGCATGCTCCCGATCCATTTGTGATTGGCAAGGTTTATTCGGGAAACGTTCCGGAGCGCTCGGCTGTCGGCTTGCCACAGAGCGGATGCCCGGACATGCTGCGCCATGCGACTTTTTCAGGATCAAATTTATCAAAAGGCCGATCGTTTCATCCGGATCGTCCGGCTGGACCGCTATGAAGTGGAATACAAGGACACCACCGGCAGCGTGAAAGGCGAGGGGACGCAGCAGGTGCTGGTGAAAAAGGAATTCTGCCGCCTGCTCAAGGGCATGACGCTGGTGGTGCCGGAGAAAAAGGTGGATTGATTACGCCGTGCGGACATCGCACCAACCGCCGGACCAGGTGATCCTGAGCTTGACTCGATAGAGCTCACTCAGCCGCTCAGAGGTCAGGATTTTTCGTTTGTCGCCATCGGCGAAGACGCGGCCGTCCCGCAACAGGATGACTCGCTCGATTTCCGGCGGGATTTCGCCCGGGTGGTGGGTGACGAGCACGAGGTCCTTACCCTGATGAATCAAGTTCCGCAGCGTGCTCGTCAGCGTGAGGGCGGCGGCAAAATCGAGTGCAGTGGACGGCTCGTCCAAGACCAGAACATCCGGCTGATGGACAAGCGCACGGGCGATCAGGATGCGCCGCCGCTCGCCCGAGGACAGCGTGCCGAATTCACGCTGGGCGAGATTCGCCACCCCCATCATTTCCATCGCTGCGATCGCGGCAGATTTTTCCTGTTGGGAAAACCGCATGTCGCGGGTGCGGCCGTAGGCTCCGCGCAGGGAGGAAATAACGGCGTCGTGGGCGAGCTCGTCGCTATCGAAGCGCGCCACCTCCTCTGGCATCACCACCCCGATGCGGTGGCGAAGTTCCTCCAGCGACCAAAGCGCCTCGCCAAACAAACGGCAGCTTGTCGCCGGATCCGCCTCGGGCCGCACCTCGCCAGTGAGCAGCTTGAGAAACGAGCTTTTTCCCGCACCATTCGGGCCGAGGATAGCCACGCTTCCGCCGTGGCTGAGGGTGAGAGAAAAATCGCGCAGGGCGAGCGTTTCACCTCTCCAGACACGGGCGTTTCTGATTTCAAAGATCGGCGGAGACACGACTGGATGAGGCCGTGGAAAGCCGAATTTGGCGAGCCATTTTCAAGCTGCTTGCCCGTCGCCGGGAGCGATCCATTCAGATCTGGATCACCATTGTCAGCCACAGCCTCCGACTCGCTGAGGCCACCACGCGCCATCTCGTATTGCACCGCAAGCTGCCACAAGGGCGTGCTGCGGCCCGCGTCGGACGCTAACTTTCATCAGCGGCAAACCGGATTGTCAAAGCGGCTACTACTTCACGGCCTTCGCCATTCACCCACAACGATATACCCACTGCCGACGGATCCTGGGCAAAGTTGGAGATGCTTTTCCACAAAAGCGGATGATTCCTCTTGGAACTTTTCGTGAAGCCAGGATGATTTGCCTTGGAGCTGGGATGCATGAAAAGCGTCCGAAAACTCGGCAGTATGAATATCTTCTTAAACCCACCCAAATTTCTAATCCCAGTTACCAAAATCCGATGGACCCAACGAAATTATTCCAAATCTCCCGCCGCTCGTTTCTCCGGAAATGCTCCGCCACTGCTGCCGCCACCAGCCTGCCGCTTTGGTTTGTCGAACGGGAGCTGGCCCGCGCCGAGGAACCTGTCGCTAAAATTGTTTCTCCAAATGCACGCCCGACCATCGCGTTGATTGGCTGTGGCGAACAAGGAAGCGGCGACGCGAAAGATGCCCTGCGGTTTGGCGACGTCGTGGCAGTGTGTGATGTGGACCAATCACATGTTGACCGTGCTGTCACGCGTCTCACCAAGGATGGCAAAGTGCCGGAAAAATTCAGCGACTTCCGCAAACTGTTGGAGCGAAAGGATATCGACTGCATCATCAACGGTACCCCGGACCACTGGCATAGTTTGGTCAATATCGCCGCCGCCAGAGCGAAAAAAGACATCTATTCGGAAAAGCCACTCACCCTAACCATTGACGAGGGAAAACACGTTATCAAAGCAGTGCGCGATAACAAAGTTGTCCTCCAAACCGGCACCCAACAACGCAGCAGCCAACGCTTCCGCATGGCCTGTGAATTGGTCCGCAACGGCCGCATCGGCAAACTCAAGGAAGTCACTGTTTGGTTGCCGGCCGGTCTGCGGGAAGGCCCGTTCGCAACCGCTGCCGCACCGCCGGAACTGGACTGGGATTTCTGGCAGGGCCAAGCGCCGAAGGTGGACTACGTGACGAAACGCTGCCACATCTGGTTCCGCTACTGGTATGAATACTCCGGTGGCACCATGACCGACTGGGGCGCCCATCACATGGACATCGGTTACTGGGCCATCGGTCTTCCAGCGCCTACGCAGATCGAAAGTAAGGCGCTGTCCACCCCCATCCCTGGCGGCTATACGACCATCAGTGACTATGAGGTGAAATTTACCTATCCGAACGGAGTGGTATTCAATGTCCGCTCTACCCCTGATGACAGTCCTTTCGGAGCAACTGTAAAAGCGGATGGTCAGCGCAACGGCATTCGCTTCGAGGGAGCCGACGGCTGGATCTGGGTAAACCGCGATCAGATCAGTGCCAACGACCGCGACCTCCTCTCCAAACCACTTCCCGATGATGCGGAGCACCTTTACTTCAGCAATGATCACAAGGGGAACTTCTTCGATTGCATGAACACCCGCAAAGATCCGATCTGCGCTGTGGAAATCGGCCATCGCTCGGCATCGGTCTGTCATTTGGGAGCTATCTCACTGCGCACGGGAAAAAGTCTCCAATGGGATGCAGAGAAGGAAATCTTCACCGGCGAGCACGCTGCAGAAGCTAACACGTATATCTCACGTGAGATGCGCAAGCCGTACGACTACTCCTTCGTTTCGTGATTCTGTGAAAAGGTGAGTCCGGTCTCGGGCTTACCCCATCCGGTCGATACCCAATGGATTTACATCCTGAAGCTCCACCGGAAGAGCGGAGTCAGGAAAGCTTTGCCAAGCAACCGGACGGCAGAACCGATAGATCGCCATGGTGCCGACGGAGGTGCTGCGGCCATCGTCATGGAAAAAGGACGGGAGTCGAAGTGGACTGAGCACCAATTTGGCTACCGACCATACACTAAAAAACCCGCCAGAACCAATCGACTATGCGTATAAAACTTATTCAATCGCGCCCAAAGCCTTGCTGACCCGGATGGGGCGGCATTGGCATTGGGACGCTCTTAAATCAGTATCCAAGCCCGCCCCACGGGCGGCGATGTAAATCATGCCACCGTTGGCAGCTCGTATCCTTTACGGCGGGTGCGGTCTTGCATGGCTTCGGCATCTGCATCGCCAGTGATTTTCTCTGCTACCGGATCCCACTTGAGTGCCCGGCCAAGACGTTCGGCAATCGCGGCCACCTGACAAATATTTGCCGTGCGTTGGCCGACAGTTGCCGGACAGATGGTTGGTTTCCGGGACTTGATGGAATCCAGGAAATTTTGCCGGTGGTCCTTGGATTCATACACTTGGATGTCACTACCGCTGAAAGTGTGGCGCACCAGTTCCACCGGCAGCGTGGCGATTTTGTCGCGGCTTACGTGAACCTCGCCCTTGGTGCCGATGAAGCGGATCATGTAACCGTAGTCAGGCTGCTTATCGCGCCACACCGTGATGCCATCCGCGTAGCGATAGTGGTGGTGTTCGGCCCCTTCGAAGCCTTTCGGGATGAACTCGACCGGGCCAGTTTCGTCGCGGCCTAACGCCCACTGAACGATGTCAAAGTGGTGCGCTCCCCAGTCGCCGAATTTGCGGCTACCGTAGTCCCAATAACAGCGCCAGCCGCCACCGTAGTTGCCTGCCGCACGGTTTTCGGAATACTCGTAGAATGGCGTGGGGCCGAGCCAGCGGTCATAATCGAAACCCTCCGGCACGGCGATGATTTGCTCCTTCTCCGGCGGGAGTGGGAAATCGCCGAGCTTACAATAGACTTCCTTCACGTCGCCGATCAGGCCGTTGCGTATGAGATTTGCAGCGATGCGGAAATAGACCGTCGAGCGCTGTTGCGATCCGACCTGCACGACACGTCCGTATTTTTTCTCGGCAGCTACCATCGCCTTGCTTTCTGCAATGGTTAGGGTCATCGGCTTCTCCACATAGACGTCCTTTCCCGCCTTCATCGCCGCGATGGCGATTGCGGCGTGCCAGTGGTCTGGCGTGGTAACGCACACCGCATCGACGTCCGGATTTGCAAGAACCTCCTCGAAGTGGGAAGTTGCGAGGACGCCTTCATGGCCTTTTTGCTTGAGCACGGCGACGGCATTTTGCAATTCCCAAGCCCTGATGTCGCACACGGCGATCGGCTGCGCGCCCTTCATGTCTGAAAAGGTTCTCAAATGCCCATCGGAAATTTTTCCCATGCCGATGAATCCTATGCCGATGCGGGAATTCGCGGCGTCCTTGGCAGCATTGCCAAGCGTCTCAGCCCGGATGATCTGCGGCCCGGCAACCACCGCGCCTGCGGCGGCGAAGGACGCTTTAATGAAGTGACGGCGTGTGGTGTGTGCGATGGGATTCATATTCGTGGTGGTTCCTTTACTGATAAAGTGTCGGTTTCATTCAAGATTTTTTTGTAGGCGTCGATGGCGGGGTTCGCGGATTAAAATACACCTGCTCCATCATTGCCCAGCCAATTTCACCGTCGAGTGGCAGTTGCATGGGATCGCAGACTCTGAACCATGCTAGGTTGCGGTGCTCAGCGGAGAGATTTTTCATGTCCCGATCGAAGTCGTCGCCCATGGATTCGTAGTAGCCGAACTCAAACCACTTTTTCCCGATCTGATGGAGAAAGATGGAGAAGTTGCGGAGATGGTATTTGGTTCGTTTTGATAGCATACGCACCGCCTGTCGTGCGGGTTGCCGCGCCTCCCGCGCCACCGCCGCCCCAACATTCTACTTGAACGCTGGTGACCCCAGTAGGAGGCGTGAAGCTGCCTGAGGTGCATTTTTTTAACCAAGTGCAGTTTCAGCGATTTGCCGATGTGGGGCGCCGCAATAGGCGTGAGTCCAGCCTACTTTTTCGCCCGCGAACGCTCGAAGCGTTGGGCAACCGAGGCGAAGAAATTCCCCAGGCCCGTTTGAAGATACGACGCTCAATAGGCTCTAGGCCGCTAGCATATCGGGCCTCGGTGCCTTCGCTCTGAATAAATTGGCGTCCCACTTTCTCCCATAAACAGCCAAATCGCAGCTCTCTGGCACGGTCCTGTAATTCGGATATTGAACTGCCATAGCTGAAGTTGTTGATTTCATTGGAATCCTGCAATGCGCGTAATCGGAAGTGCATTGGGATTCACTGCAAACCATCAACCGATTCATCAACTCCCATGAAATTTGAAACTCTCCAACTTCACGCCGGCCAGGAAATCGATCCCGCTACCCAATCCCGGGCGGTTCCTATCTATCAGACGACGGCCTATCAGTTCAAAGACTCCGCCCACGGCGCGCGGTTGTTTGCGCTGCAGGAATTCGGAAACATCTACACCCGCATCATGAATCCCACGAACGACGTGTTCGAGAAGCGGATGGCCGCTCTGGAGGGTGGTGTCGCGGCGTTGGCGACTTCCTCGGGGCACTCCGCCCAGTTTCTAGCAATCAACAATATCACTACCGTCGGCGATAATTTTGTCACTACCTCGCATCTCTACGGCGGGTCCTACAATCAGTTCAAGAATGCCTTCAAAAACATCGGCGTCGAAGCGCGTTTCGCCGATGGCGTGAAGGTGGAAAGCTACGAGCCATTGATCGATTCCAAAACTAAGGCGATCTATCTAGAAAGTATCGGCAACCCCGGATTGACGATTCCGGATTTCGAAGCGTTCGCCGCATTGGCGAAAAAGCACGACCTGCCGCTCATCGTGGATAACACCTTCGGCGCAGGCGGAGCCGTTTGCCAACCGCTGAAATGGGGCGCTCACATCCTCGTCGAGTCCGCTACGAAGTGGATCGGCGGCCATGGCACGAGCATGGGCGGCGTCATTGTGGATGCCGGAACTTACGATTGGGGAAATGGTAAATATCCGCAGTTCACCAGTCCATCGCCGAGCTATCATGGCGTGGTTCTCAACGATGCTTTCGGCGTCGGTGGACCGATGGGGAATATCCAGTTTATCATCCGCTGCCGCGTGGAAGGCCTGCGCGACTTCGGCCCTTCGCAGTCGCCGTTCAATTCGTTTCTCCTTCTCCAAGGCTTGGAAACTCTCGCCCTGCGCGTCGAGCGGACTTGTGAAAACGCGCTCGCTCTTGCCCGGTGGCTGGAAAATCACCCCGAAGTGGTGTCGGTGAACTATCCCGGATTGGCGAGCCATCCCAGCCACTCGATGGCGAAGAAATACCTTCAACGTGGCTTCGGCGGAGTGCTCTCCTTCGAGCTGAAAGGCGATCGCTCACGGGCGGAGAAATTTGTGAACAGCCTGAAACTGATCTCTCACCTCGCCAATGTCGGCGATGCCAAAACGCTGATCATCCATCCAGCTTCCACCACTCACTCTCAGCTATCAGCCAGCGAGCAGACCGCCGCAGGTGTGCAACCCGGCATGCTGCGCGTTTCGCTAGGAATCGAGCACATTGACGACATTCAAGCCGACATCGAGCAGGCACTGGGTCTTTGATCCCCCGATCGTCAATCGGAGATCCTCCCGGATTCAGCGGATGGTGACCGGCGTTCCTTTCCCGACTAAGGTGTGGAAGGTCGCCGCATCCCAGTTGGCGAGGCGGATGCAGCCGTGGCTGCCGGCGCGCCCAATGGTATCTGGCACCGGCGTGCCGTGGATGCCGACACCTGGGCGGTTCAGCCCGGCCCAGAGGATACCGACCGGACTGTTCGGGCCGGGCGGGAGATTGTAGAAATCATCCGTCCGCTCGCCGCGACTCAACACGCCTTCATCGTGGCGATACCAGGGCCATGGGACAGAGCCGACGATCCGCCATTCGCCGATAGGTGCCGGGTGCTCCGACGAGCCTGGGGTGATCGGAAAGGCAGCAAGGGTCCGACCGTTCTCCTCGACATGCAGGAACTTCTGTTGGAGGTCCACGACCACCCGCCGGGAGGTGGCAGTCGCAGAGGAAGGCGCCGGGTAGGTAGACGGATACGCGTCGAAGCGGAATGGTCGTCCGATACCCATGCCACTCGACCTCAGAATCAACGAAATTTTCCCCATTTCCGACTTTGTCCGGAACGCGAGTGAGCATACTGCCCGCATCCGCCGGACGAACCGCGTTATCATCACCGATCCGGCAAACAGGAATTTCCGCGAGCATTTTCGATGAATCAAAGAACGCTCGCCCCAAGGTGCGGAAGTATGGCGCGCCCGGATCATCGAAGCGGCCAGATCGCTGGAAATTGCACCGGACTTCCACGCCCTCGCCAGAGAATCCGCCGCGTTTTCTGTGGAGATCCGCCTCCTGCACATGCCAAAATCCTAGCTATATCGGCAGGGGGATGGCAGCGTCACCGCATGAAGTTGAAACTGCTGAGTTTATCCGCCTTGCTCGCCGTAGCGACGCCAGCACTGTCGGAAGAGGAATCCTTGAAAATCGAAGGTGCGCCCGATCCCGTGCAAGTGGCAGCGGATGCCGCTGGGCCCGGTGGAGAGGTCCCCAATGATCTGCTTGACGATCGAGCGATCCGGAATGAACTCAGTGTGAACAAGTTCACCGCTCCTTCGATCTCCAAATTGTTTGATACCTTGCAGTTTTTGATGCCCTTGCCCATCGCCGAGGTGGAGCGGAAAATGCCGGCGCGGATGTCCCTGGATCGGGCGGATCTCGCGGTCGAATTGGGTTTCCTCATTGCGGATGGTTTCCTCATGGTCCAGGCCGAGCAGTTGGAGCATGTAGAAAAGATGGCGAAGGATTTGACTCGTTATGGCAAAGCTCTTGGCACGGGTGACCGGGTCAACCGTCATGCAGCAGGGTTGTTGGAGAGTGCGAAAAAAGGCGCTGTTCCTCAACTCAAGATGGAGTTGGCATCCACGCAGAGGGATGTGGAGGATGAATTGGTCTCGCTCCAGGATGCGGACTTGGCCCACTTGATTTCGTTAGGCGGTTGGATTCGGGCATTGGAGGTTTCCACCGTGGCCGTGGACAAGCAATTTTCTCCCGAACGTGCTCGCAAGGTGATGCGGAAAGATATCGCGGAATACTACTCGGATTGCCTCACCGGTCTGGAACCGAAGATTTCCGCCCGACCGAATTATCTGGCCATGCGTGAGCTGCTTGAGGGCTTGTCCACGAAAATGACTCTTGAGGAAGGCAAAGAGCCGACTCCAGAGATCATCAAGGACATCCGCAAGATTTCCGCACAGCTCGTGGAACTCGCGTTAAAGCGCCAACAGTGAGCTAAATTGCACCATTTGGTCGATGGTGCGGTCTCCTTTTTTAGGGATTTTTCGCAGAAGCGGAACGTGAAGTCGTAGATGACTTCGGATTTTTGGTCGGAGAGGAGTTCCTGGTAGTTTCCGCCTGGTGGGAGGAAACTTTCTGGATTCTCTGGGGTAGTCATGGCAGAATAGGTCTTATAAGTCCTATCGGATCTATCTTTGTTAGGAGAGAGATCATCGACTGCTTTCTGCGAGGAGGAATTTCACCCGCCGCTCATCTCCTTTGGCCACGCCGAAGTAGGCTTCGACATGGTAGGTGGGGAGGGTGGATGGATCGAATGAAGGTGGAACTTTGAGCCACTTTTTCGGGATGTGAATAGCGGATTCTAGCAGCTCTTGGCAAGGCGGGAGATCATTGAGGGCAACGCGTTCTTTGTTGTATCTTTCGCCCCAAGGAGGATCGATGAAGAGTATGTCGGCTGGGTGTTTTGGGAGGATCGTGCGGGCATCTCCGAGGATGAACTCGATGCGATCTGCGACGCCGTAGAGTTGTGCGTTGTGTCTGGCCATCGCGAGGCGGCCGGGGTCGATCTCGATGGCAACGACGGAGCATCCCGCGCGGGCGAAGCCGATAGTGTTTCCTCCTGCGCCTGCGCAGGCATCAATGACGCGCAGACCACGGGCGCGTTGACCGAGGGTTAGGGCTAGAGCTTCCGGTGTGAGAGATTTTCGGCCTTCGTCGTCCAGTTGAGTAGATCGATTGCTGAATCCCGTGCTTCCTTCCCGATAGCGTTTCGCTTCATCGCTGTATGCTTTGCGGATGTCTTTTCGATTGAGTGCGGGTATGATTTCGATGTTGAGCAGCGAGCCTCCAATGCCGACGCCGCGAAGCCTTGCGGCAAGATCTGCGGCCGCATCACGAGTTAGATCGGCTTGAAATTCCAAGTGGCCTGGCGATTGTTTGATCGTCGTCCAGGGGCCTGGTCCGAGCAGTCGATGCGAGTCCAGCCATGGTGGCATCGGCCAAACCCTAACGCTAAATGGCTTGTTCATGGATTCATGCAAACTCCCGGAATCGGGCTGAAACATAGACTTCCGCCCCGGCTTCGGCGAACTCCTTGAATTTCTCGTTCATATCTTTTTACCTGTTGTAGCCCTTGTGATTCATGAATTCCCAAATGCGACCCATCCAGGTGTAGCTGCCCGTGCCGGGTGCGGCAGTCCTCTGGAAGCAGTGACTGCGTCCGACAAGCGTGTGGAGATCCGACTGGATTCCCATCCGCCGAAGTTGTTCCCAGGATTTCACTGAATTCATCGCTGCCCAGCCATCGGAGTCGCCATGGATGAACAGCATCGGACAAGTCGCAGTGTCGAATGAAAACTCGGGTACAAGCTTAGCATCGTCTTCGTTGCCGCCCTGCGCATTGGGCTTTTCCGCGCCGTCCGTAAGCGCGTATGCCGGATAGATCGCGACTGCCCACTGCACGTTGCAGGGAAGCTTGTCGATGCCGTCAATCGGCGCATACGCTTGGAGTTTCGAACTGGTCGCGCCCATGAGTGTTAGATGGCCGCCCGCTGAGGAACCCATGATGCCGATGCGGTCGGGATCGAGCCCTTTTGCGGCGGCTTCGCTGCGAACGATCCGGATGCAGCGCTGCAGGTCCTCCCACGCGGTGATGTGCTTGGCCAGTCCGCCCTGCGGCCGTGGTGTGCGGTATTTCATCGTCACGACCGCCATGCCCTTTTCATTGAGGTAACGTCGAGCCGGCGCGACTTCGAATCCGTCCGGATCATTGCCCCCGTAAGCGCCGCCCGAAAAGATGATCTGAATCGCCTTGGTCTTCAATTCCTTCGGCATGTGCCACTCGAGATAAGGCTGAACTTGCTTCGCCTGCACATCCGGCATTTTGCCTTTCGGCCAGATCGGCGACTTGCTATAAGCGCCGCGTGCATCGTCATTCACATAACGCTTCATGAGATCGACTTCCTGGCCGAGACGCCCGTCATAGTTCATCTGATGGAGGAACTCAGTGACGCGGTCGAACCAGTGATCGTAAGCGGTGCCGTTCTCGCCTTTCTCGGGGTCGCCCATGAAACCGTGGGGCCGGTCCGCGAAGAGATGGATCTCGGCTGGAATTTTCATTCTGCGGAGCTGGCGGTAGATCTGGGTGGAACCAAGCGGTGAGTAGGCATCGACCCCGCCGTGGAAGAGTGCCATCGGACAGGTCTTGGCGTCGAACTTGAAGACGTCGGAGAGTTTCACGTCGTTGGCATCAGCCTTGCTCGTGTTCGGGCCGGTGAGCCCATCGGTGAGTGCATAGGCGGTGTAGATCGGCACGGCCCAATTGATGTGGCAGGGAAGCTGGTCGAGTTCGTCAATCGGTCCGTATGCGGGGGTGAGCGCGCTCGTTGCGAGTAGAACCGTTAGGTGGGCGCCAGCGGAGAATCCGAGTGCGCCGATTTTTTCTGGATCGAAGCCGCGTTTCTTCGCCTCGTTGCGGACGAGACGGACGGCGCGTTGCCCGTCTTCCCATGCGCTCTGATAGATCGCTAGGTTTTGTGGGCGTGGAGTGCGGTAGGTGAGGTTCACGCAGACGAAACCGAGTTCTGCTAGCTTCTTCGCGGCCCGGTCAATCCAGGCCCCGTCGCAGCAATTTTCATAACCGCCGCCGGAAATGAGTAACATGCATGCGCCGTTTTTTTCCGTGGGCGGCTCATACCAATCGAGATGCGGCATCGTGTTTTCCGCTGGCTTGAAACCCGGTGCTTGCGCCTCTTGGGTGGTCACTGCGATTTGCTGTGGTTGGGAATTTGGGATTTTTCCTCCTGGCCATAGTGGGGCACGCTCGCCGGCGGATACTAGGACGGCAGACAGGATCCATGAACTAAGAATTAGGAGTTTTTTCATCGAGTCGTTTCTGTGAAGATTTTAGTTAGGCAGCCATAGGTCTGATAGGTCCTATGGGACTTATGCTTTTTTGGTAGAGCTCTGATCCACCTTCCGTGAACTCTTTGGATTTCTCCTCCATGCCTTTTTCCAAGGCCTCCTCTTTGAGCTCTTGATCGGTTTCGATGACGGCACTCATAATTCTTGTTGGAAGTATTCAACCACAAAATCGGTTGGGTTCAAGACCGATGGGGCCAACATCGAGAGACCACTCAAATCCACACCAGCGCCCAATGCTTCTTCATCCCGGGCGGGAAGGTAGGAGGTCGGGGAGGGAAGGCAGGAACACTGTCATGTATCTCTTCCAAGAGGGGCACGGGCGGCTCGCCCGTGATCAGATCAAGATCTCCTGGAGTAAAAGCTCCGAGGCTTCAGTTAGAGGACGACACGCACTTGAAATTCGGGACTGGTACCTCCTGAGACCCTCCTGACCGCGCTGCTCGGGGCCGGCGATGGAGAGGCGATGTGCTTCGCCCTGGCGGAAAGCCGCAACCATTCTATCGCCATTGACGACGAAAGGGCGATCCGCCGTGCCAAAAAGCGGTATCCGAATTTCGAAACCCTCGGCACCCTTGAGCTCCTGATCCTGTGGCAGGAGCAAAACGGAGTTGCCGATGAGCGGATGGGTGAATGGCTCCAGTCCATCTTCCGCTTCGCCCGTTTACGACCCGCAGTGTCCCATCCGCACTATGCGTGGTGGCAGCGGTGCTGGGGCAGTGGATAGGTGACAGGAGAACCGGTGCAATGATGCTATCCAAGAGGCATGATCTCATTCGCTAACAATAATCGACATTGAAATTCAACGAATGAGCCTGGGCAATACTGAACCCGGGCAATAATTCATCTTTAAATCCGGTTTTTTTATGATTCAATGGTTTTGAGTCAGTTTCAGCCATGCCATTCGATCTTAGAATCAACGACATCTTCCCCATCTCCGACTTTGTCCGGAATGCAAGCGAGCATACAGCCCGCATCCGCCGGACGAACCGTGCGGAAATCCTCACCCAGCACGGTCGTCCCAGCCTCGCGATCATGCCCGCCGAGGAATACGAGCGCCTGATCGATGCCGCCGAATTCCTCGATGGCATCGAAGCCGTCAGAGAGGGTCTTGAAGCGGCAGAAGCGGGACATTCGAAGCCCGCCTCGGAAGCCATCCGCGAGTGGGAAGCCCTTTAATTGGGAAATGGGCCACCTCGTAGTCATCATCGATCCGGCGGATGGATAGGGACCACCAGTTCGCGGAACTGGGAATGTGATGTGAAATTGCGAGGACTCAATCGACGGCAAAGCAGAGCTTCAGACATCCTGACCTCGAGGGAAACGCGGTGACCTTGAACGACGGGATGAGCCAAAACGGAGCGCTGGCTTTAGCCGGCTTCTTCCGCCCATTCGAATATGCCGGCTAAAGCCAGCGCTCCGTTTTTGGGGTCAACTGATTTCCCCGCCCGCGTGGTAGACATGCGGTCTCACGTTGGAAGGGCAGGATGTCTGAGCTTGTGCTCGATTTCAAGGACTGACCCCGGCGATGACCCCATCGACGGCGCTTGCAGGCTTGCTCCCGTTCGCATACTGGCGGGGAATTCCGAGCTGATTCCTTCGCTTTTCGACGATGCTCCGGGTGGTCTTGAGTCGGGCGGCGACTTCGGAATCCGTGCCGACGCCGAGCAAGGCATCCTCGTCCCGAGTCCAGACACGCACCTTCTTTTTCGGAACAAAGGGCGGTATGCTCAGGGCGGTGCGTCGCACGCAAACACGCGACCGGTTGACCCCAAGCTTCTTGGCGATGTCAGTATCCGACATTGTCCCTAACAGCGAAAGCTCTTCCTGTGTCCAGTCACGAAGTGCCGGGTGCCGGGCTTCCTTCCTTGGGACTCCGAGTGCGTCGCGCTTGGCGCGGACCTCGCTCGAATGAATTTTGAGATGCGCGGCCAGCGTAGAATCCGAAATAGTTCCCAATTTGGCGAGCATTTCCGGGGTCCAGATTTCATCCGGGCTGCGTTCCACATGCCCGCCCGTCTTCGAACCCGAGCCCCGCTGCCGGGGAATCCCGAGTTCCTGTCTCCTCATGCGAACCGTGCGGGTGGTCACATGCAGGTGGATCGCGATCTGGGAATCGAACTCCACCCCGAGAAGCGCGTCATGCTCCGGTAGCCACACATGATGATTCATTCGAGTTTGAGTGGCGGAGATCTTCCGTCGCTGGCGCTCATTTTCCACTTGGAACTCTGAAGTACCAACCTTCGCCGCCACTGCGCAATCTGTCATCGTCCCCAGCAGCTCCACATCTTCCGGAGTCCACACGTGGGCAGCCCGTCCCGGAGAAACGAAGCGGGGAATCCCGCGAAGCTCGCGCTGGGCACGGATTTCAGGCGTCGGCACCTTCAGGATCTCACTCAATAAATAGTCGGGGATCGTTCCTAGCTGCGCCAGTTCTGTCGGATTCAACTGCCGATTCTTTTTTGAGTCTTGGGTCATAGTCACGCGTCGTTTCAGTAAGCCAGACGCTGCGAGAATGCGGATGGCAGGTCCAGTGGATTCCCATTCCCGGCTCACCCATCGAGATGAAAATGGAATGGATCACTATTTCCGACAAGGCCGAGGAAGAAGTCATCCGCCTTGTCGATTCCCAACTCGACATGCCCATCGGAGCGGCGTTTGTAAAAGAAGAAGGCGAACCCGGTTGGATCGGCGGCAAGGCAATGGTAGTTCGTGGGAGGATGCCTCGGACAATCGCGTTCAGTGTCACTCATTAGATCATCTTTAAATCCGGTTTTTTCAAAACCGCTCCGCCTTTCGGATCCTCTACGAGATCAAAGGTGACGAGGTGCGGGTTCTGGCAATCAGGCGACCATCCCAGGATCTCAGCGATCCGGCGGATGAATCGGGACCACCAGTTCGCGGAACTGGGAGTGTGATGTGAAATTGCGAGGACTCAATCGACGGCAAGGCAGTGCTTGTGCTCGATTTCAAGGACTGGTGCCACGAGACCCCATCGAGACCCCATCGACGACGTTTCTTCGCCACCCACATCCCGTCCGCCGCGGCTTTGGCGTCTTGCTCCAGTCCGTTCCTGAACCCATCAACGTAACTCGCGTGGAAACACGCCGGTAACATGATTGGCCCAGTTGAACCTTTCAAATCCAGCGAATGCTTGTTAGTCGGGAATGACCGTTTCGACTTCGGAGAGGCAGAGCAGGGGTAATGACGGACTAAATTGCCGGTTCAAGCGGAACCTCCACAAGATGTCGTTTCTCACGACGGCGCAGGAGTTTGAACCAGAGCTTATCGAGGATTTGGAAGCTGCCATCCATCGACCCGCAGTCCGGCCCACTGAGGAAATTACGTAGATCTTCGAGCAAGCAATGGCCGGCGTCTTCCCCGTGGAAAGTTCCCGCACGCGCGCAATCATTAAAGCCATCCAGCAGTGCCTTGAACTCAGGAAGCTTGCCAAGCAACTGAATAGCACGCACGGCATGGCCGATCACGTTGGCACGCGATTTGAAACGATCGAAGTCAATGGCGTTGCCTCCAGCATTGCGAATAGCTTTCAATCCACGTTGGATGGATTCATCATAATGAGTCTTGGCGTGCTCACGGTTTTCTTGAAGCGCTTGGATTCCGCTGGAACGCAGTCGGAGTTCAGTCTGGACACTCCGCAAGAATGCCTCGCTGCCATCATCAAAAAAATCTGCGAGCGTACGAAGTGAGGCGTTCTTGTGTCCTGCAATATTCGAAGGGAAACAAATACATGCCGAAAAATAATCCGCTAGGATTTCGCGGATTTCTCGCAGAACAGTTGAATTTTTCCAGTATTCGTTCAGCTCCATCACTTCTGTTTGCAGCAGTCCGGCCGCCGTTAGCTGAACCCATGCTTCCGGAATTAGGCCACGAACCGGGTCGTGGGTGTAAGCACTGAACCTCATCTCAGGCCGAGAGGCGAAAAACGATCGAATCACGTGGTGCCCGGTCTCGTGTAAAAGCAGGTGGGCATCGCGCATCCGGCAGACCAAACTGGCGGGCACGTCGGTGAATCCACAGCCGAGCCAGTCGATCGTATGGGCGGTGGCATAAGCGGATGGCGAATTTCCGATAAAGGTGGCGAGCGCGGCCTCCGGAAGTTTGCATGCGGCGTTTTGAGCGCGAATCGCATGGCGCGCCAAATCGTAGGCCCGCTGGGCAAGTGTATCAATCACCACCAGAAAGCGGTGATGGGCGCCCTGATAGGTGCCCAATCTCATCATAAGGCTGTCTCCCATCGGATAGGGACCGCGGAATCGATCCGCAAGGCAGCGGTCCAGCAACATTTGCCATTCACTGACATCGCGCTGGAGCTGGCGGGACTCTCCCTCGCTGATTCCGGACTTCATCGCCCGCACAGCGCGGATGAAAGCATCTCTGAGACGTTGGAGTGTCTCGAATTCCTCGCCGTGCATCGGATCACGGCTGATTCCTTGGACTCGGGAAAGCGTTTCCTCAAGCACTCGCAGCGTATGCGGCGGGATGGCGGCATCCTTGAGCTTGTCACGTATGTCGTCCGGAAAAGCGGACTCGCGTTCGTCAGAGCAGCGTGCGAGTTGATCCACCAGAGGCCCGGCACCGAAATCCTCATGGTAGTCTTCAAGAACGGGATGCAAATGGGTTTCAGCAGAACGCATTACCGTTCCTGTCTCGGCACCCAGCGGGAAAATTACGTGGAGAAGAAAGCGCAATAGTCCCTCGTGGGTAGCTGAACTCCCTCCTCCATCGGAAATCCGAAGGTCTGTCTGGCCGAACGCCGGACGAAAAGCTACGGCGACACCAAGTTTTTCACTTCTCTTCCTCAGCTCATTGGCGAAAGCATCCCAATGCCCTGGATGTAGTTCGATACGCACCGCCCAATTCAGAGGAGCACTGGCACTCATCCTCGCTAGAAGCGCTTCGGTATCTTCGTCCTTCCAGCCGCTGCTCCACTGGCAACAGAATGCCGGAAGCGTACAAGTGGTGATGCAGGGATGGGTGAAGCCATCCGCTGCATGGATTAGCGAGGCAAACGGCAGGTCATTTAAACGCATCGACCGCAAGACCCCTGCTGCGCGTGAGATCATATTGAAGTCCTTGGCGAAAAAGAGAACGAGTGCATCTTCCCAGCCGGTCGCTGACACCACTGCATGCCGGACTGAATTAGCGTCCAGCTTCGAGGTGAGAAATTCATCCAGAAAATCGAAATTTCCTGCGGCAGCCAGAATCCGTCGGGCGAAGCGCACCGAACATAGACCAACGACAGGGTGGGTCGCAGCCCAATCGGATGGTTTGAAGTATCCCGGTGCTACTACCCGTCCAATGTAGGAACTGCTAGTGGCAGCGCGGGCGTTTGTGATGAGACCATTGCTGCTGGGAAACAAAGCAGCAGAATCATCAGCAAGCGTAAGGATCAATTGATCGAATCGGCCCAAGATGACAAATTTGTGACAACATGCGTCGGGGTTTGGCTCCCGGCTATGCCAAGCGTCTTGGATGGTAGTAAAACCCGGGGCTTCATGCGCCAACAAAATGGCGCTCAGTGAGGGAGCGGACACAGGCTCGGGATCTGGAGACCGGGAAGCCTTTACCAATTGGCGAACACTGCATCCCAGTTGACTGACCTCACTTCGTCCTCTGTGAACAACAAGCTAGGGAAAATGGCAGGCTCGGAATCCTGACGGCGCTCCAAATCATCGCACATCGCCCCGAAGTCAAAAGAAGTCGTTGGGATGCGGAAACTTTCCGGTGCATCGGATTGGAGGGGGACTTCAATTACACTCATTTTTTATAGTTGCCGTTCAATGGGTGGCGATACTGCCTAGATCCGTCAAGCCTTTCAAGACATTTTCTCTCCACCGAATACCTCCGAAAATATCTCATTTTTGCCGCCGCGCGAATGTTTTTCCTACGTTGTTTGGTTGAGTCTTCCGAATAGGAGGGGGCAGAAATAGTCAAAAAAATCAAGAATTTGAGTCAAATTTCGCCCAATATATTGTTCTTTCGAACACCGTATTGGGAGTGGCTTACATTTGCATTAAAGCCCTTGGAAAGTCGATGTCTGGAGAGGGTTCCCCAAAAAAGAGAGAGGCTCAGGTGAGGAAATTGAACAATTTGCTTCAAAGAGCGTTGTCGCGTTATTGGGACTCAGGGAAGCCATTGGAATTCTCCGTTTACTCCCATTCTCGTCCTTTGCGATGCCCCGCTGGCCCAAAGAAAACGGTGAAATTTAAACGTCCGAAGAAGGACATAATCATCACTCCTATGTTTGGGTCTTCTACCGCAAAGTCCCAGATGGCTCCAAAAGCGCCCTCACCAAACACTTTGCGAAACCGGAGAGGTCCAAGGCCCTGAGCCACCTCTGCAAACTGATCGAGATTCACAGGTTTGCTTTGGAAAGGCTCGAACTTGATTGCACGGGTGTCGAAGCCAGGATCATGATCAAATAGTAACCCGCGAACCGTCCTGATAAGAGTTCCATGAATTGCGGTCGCAATGCCTCCTGACAATTGTATTTCCCGCAGTTCTTCTTTGTCGTTGTGAGGATTTGGAATGGGCGACGATTTCCGAGCGCATTCTTTCAATTCGGCGAACCACCAAGGGTCTCGGCTATGTGCGCGATCGGAGAGTGTTTTAAGGCCCTTGGCGGAAGCTGTAGTTCCCCAGCTTAAGGCGGCGAAGCTGCGGAGAGCTTCATCCCCACTGGAAAGATCGCGGTGACAGGTGTCGCAGCAGCGAACCGTCACGAGATTGCTAGGACGAGGAGGGCTGAAGAGTGCTTTAGGAGGGACGTGATCCCGTTGCGAGTCGCATTGTCGAATTTCGTTTCGACAATACGCGCAGGTGATCAGGTTTGTCTTTTTCCTCTTGGCCACAGTTGAAGAAGTTTAATTCGCGTGGAGCCCGAGAAAGCGTTAGGGATTGGAAGGAGTATTGTTTCTCCTTACGACCGACCTCAGGCAGGAACGCAAACCTCCGCACCCGGTTCCGCGAACTCCTAGCTCTTATCCTCCATGCCCTTTTCAAGCGCTTCTTCTACGGAGATGCCTTGTTTGGCAGCGTATTGGCGGACGGTTTGTCTGAATTTCATGGAGCGGCAGGTGAGTGCTTTGGATGACAGGAGGAAGGTCATTGGCTTTTCTGAATCCTTTCAAGCTTTGGCTTTGAGGGCAAGGGTAGAGAAGTTGCTAGTTTTAAGTTTCCAGTTTTCAGGGAAGAGGAGGGAGGAGAAGTGCCGAGTGAGCAGTGATCAGTGATCAGAGAAGAGAGTTGGGAAGTGGTGGCGTGAGGCGGAGGGAGGACAATGAGGCGGAGCAAAGATGATTTACCCCGAAATCCCAAGTTAGGAAAAGGATCGTGAAAAGTCACGCCGCTTCCCGGATGGGTGAATCCTGTTGCGGTATGAGAAAGGTTAGACAAAGGCCACTTCTTGGAATGGCTCACCTTGTTTCCGCTGGCTGATGTGGATGGTCACTTTTTGCTCTAGGT
>JBBRYQ010000016.1:0-76383 GCA_038237425.1 Verrucomicrobiales bacterium | reverse complement strand
TCGAGTTCGGGCAGCGCCACTGGTACCGCGTGTCCGCCGTCGGCCAGTCCGGCCAGGGCCCTTGGAGCGACCCGGTTTCTGAAATTTGCCACTGATTCTCCCCCGAAAAGATCCCCCCGAAAAGAACGAGGATGCTCCGGTCCGCGCCCCCCACGGGCCGGGGTCCGGCAGGAAAATGACTGAATGAGTGGAAATTGGAGCAGCTAGATGGGTCCATCCCTGACTTTTGATGGTGCTACCGCATTGACGCCGCGCGCCTCTCCTTGTTCATTCGCGCACGCGATGCCACCTGCCCGAACCGAAACCAAATCCCTCATCATGACGCCCCACCAGGCGCTTGAGCGGCATTTCGGATTTACCGGATTTCTCGAGGGCCAGGAAGAGGTCATCATGGAAATCACCTCCGGCCGCGATGGCCTCGTCGTAATGCCCACCGGCGGCGGAAAATCGCTCTGCTTTCAGATCCCCGCGCTGTGTTTTCCCGGAGTCACCCTCGTCATCTCGCCACTCATCGCACTGATGAAGGACCAGGTGGATGCCCTCGTCGCCCGTGGGATCGCCGCCACGGTGATCAACTCCACGCTCTCATGGGCCGAGCAAAAGGAACGGCTCGATGGCATGCGCGCCGGCAAGTGGAAGCTCGTTTACGTCGCGCCGGAACGCTTCCGCGCAGAAAGTTTTCTCAACGCCCTGACCGGCATCGAGATCTCGCTCTTCGCCGTGGATGAAGCGCACTGCCTCAGCCAGTGGGGCCACGATTTCCGGCCAGATTATCTCCGGTTAGGAAAATCTCTGGAAAAAATCGGCCGCCCGCAATGCGTCGCGCTCACCGCCACCGCCACGCCAATCGTTAGAAACGACATCTCCACCGTGCTCGCGCTGCGCGAGCCGTTCGAGCGCGTCAGCGGCTTCTCCCGGCCGAATCTAGCACTCAGCATCTCCGCCGTGGACAAGGCGCAGCATAAGGACGAGCGCATGAAGTCCGTCATCGCCGCACACAAGACCGGCATCGTCTATTGCGCCACGCGGAAAAAGGTCGAGTCCGTTTCAGAGACCCTCGCAAGCTGGGGCATGAAATGCGTGGCCTATCACGGCGGCATGAGTGAGCAAGAACGCACCCGCGCCCAGGACATTTTCATCAGCCGCAAGGCAGACGTCGCCGTCGCCACCAACGCCTTCGGCATGGGCATCGATCGCTCGGACGTGCGCTTCGTCATCCATTACGAAATCCCCGGCAGCGTCGAGGCCTACTATCAGGAAGCAGGCCGCGCCGGACGCGATGGGGAAAACGCCTTCTGCGAGTTGCTTTTCAACTACGCCGACACCCGCACCCAGGAGTTTTTCATCGATGGAGCGAACCCCACCGCCGCCATCGTTCGCGCCATCTATCAATACCTACTCAACGAGGCGGACAAGGACTACGAAGTCCACCGCACGCTTGAGGAAATCGCCGAGAATTCGGACGTGAAAAACTCCATGTCTGTCGGCAGCGCCATGGCCATCCTCGCCCGCGGCGGCTACATCGAGCGCTTCGATATTCCCAAAAAACGCATGAAAGGCACCCGCCTGCTCAAGCCGGACGTGCTCGCCCGCGCCCTCCAGCTCGACGAGGCCGCCATCGAGGAAAAGGACCGCCGCGATCGAGAGAAGCTCAAGGCCATGGTCGAAATGTGTTACTCTCGCGTCTGCCGCCAGCAGTGGATTCTGATGTACTTCGGCGAGGAAGACGCCGGCGTCTGCGGGAGCTGTGATGTTTGCCGTGACGAAGGTTCCGGTGAATCCCGCCCGCCAAATGCCGAGGAGGAGCTCATTGTAAAAAAGGCGCTCAGCGGTGTCGCCCGCATGTCACGACGCACGGCCATTGGATGGGAGGGAAAATTCGGCCGCGGCCGCATCGTGCAGATGTTAGCCGGTAGCAAGTCCCAAGAAATCATCACCGCCCGTCTCGACCAGCTCAGCACCTACGGCATTTTGAAAGAAAAAGGCGCAGGCTATCTGAACGCCCTCATGCGCTCCCTCGCGGAAGCAGGACTCGTCCAGACCGTGCCCGGAGAGTTCCCCTTACTCACCCTCTCTCCGTTAGGCGACCGCGTCATGCGCGGCGAAACAAAGTTCCGCCTTGTGTGGCCGGACACCTCCCCGATCAAGGCAGATTCCGCTCTTCAGGATCACGGCCACGACGCCCAACTCTACTCGATGATGCGGGACCACCGGGCCCGCCTCGCCAAGCGCGAGGACGTCCCGCCCTACGTCATTTTCAATAATAAAACCCTCGAAGCCCTCGCCCGCTATCAGCCTATCACCACCGCAGAGGCCCTCCACATTCCAGGCATCGGCGAGGCGAAGGTGCAGCGATACATCGAGCCGTTTCTCGAAATCATCCGGGTGTGGAGGAAAAGTCGGTAAATCCCGCTATCAGCGTTTATCCATCCTGCACCCTCATCTCTCGACTGCTGCGGGAGACAGCCTATTGGAGTATCCCACCAAGCCGCATATTCGATGTGGTGAAACAAAATCACGTCCCTGTGATACCCCTAAAAGCCGTCCTATTTCTTTGACATTAAATAACATTCTAGCTTCTCTAGCCCAAGAAAGTTGATATCCAATCTTGCTCGCACCCGTTCGAACAAAAGCTTTTCAAACACTCCGAAAACCTCAATCTACACACCCACATGAATCCAAATCCAATACTTGGCGTTTTATTCCACTGGCTCGGCGGGCTTGCGTCCGGCTCATTCTACGTTCCCTTCCGCGGTGTCAAACGCTGGTCATGGGAAACCGCATGGCTCGTCGCCGGCGTATTCTCGTGGATCGTCGCCCCATGGTTTTTCGCGTTGCTTAACACCAAGGATGTCGTGGACGTTCTGAAAGAAACTTCTGGTTCCACCTGGGGCTACACGTATTTATTTGGAGCACTCTGGGGCCTGGGCGGCCTGACTTTCGGACTAACGATGCGCTACCTCGGCATGTCGCTCGGCATGGCGGTGGCGTTGGGCTACTGCACGGTTTTCGGCACGTTGATCCCGCCGATTTTCAAAGGTGAGTTTGCTTCCAAGCTGCTTGACGTCCCTAACGGACGTTGGGTGCTTGCCGGTCTCGCCGTTTGCGTCGTCGGCATCGTCATCACCGCTCTTGCAGGAAAGGCCAAGGAAGGAGAAATGACGGAAGCAGAGAAACGCTCCACAGTGAAAGAGTTCAATTTCAAAAAGGGCATCATGGTGGCCACCTTCTCGGGCATCATGAGTGCCTGCTTCGCCTTCGGCCTCTCCGCAGGTAAGGAAATCGGTGATATTTCAAAAGCTCACGGCACTGCGGAGATCTGGACCGGCCTGCCTGTTCTCATCGTCGTGCTGCTAGGTGGATTTACCACTAACTTCATCTGGTGCGCCTACCTCAACTTCCGCAATCGCACCGGTTATGAATACCTCGCTTCAGAACTCCGCCACCCAGCCCACGGCAAGGACAGCTCCATCATTGAGAATGCCACCGATGCCCCCGCCGTGGAAATGGCAGAGCAAGCCCGCCACGGCGACGGAACCAACGACCGCAAGATTCCGCGCGTTTCTAACTATCTGTTTGCCGCGCTTGCTGGAACGACCTGGTATTTCCAGTTCTTCTTCTACTCAATGGGTGAAACACAGATGGGTGATTACAAGTTCAGTTCGTGGACGCTCCACATGGCCTCTATCATCATCTTCAGTTCCATCTGGGGCCTCGCCCTCAAGGAATGGAAGGGCGCAAGTCCGAAGTCGAAAGGTCTGCTCTTCGCCGGGCTAGGCATACTGGTGCTCTCCACGATCATCATCGGCTACGGCAACTACATCGGCACCAGCGGCACCGGCCACTGAAATGATTTCCACACCCTCCACGCTCGCGGCGCTTGTTCTGACAGGCGCCGCGCTTCCGCTTCCGGCCAAGGATTATTATATCGCGCCGGAAGGGAAAGACACCAGCGAGGGCACACTGGCAGCACCATTCGCCACCATCCAGCGTAGCCAGAAGAGCGTCAGCCCGGGTGACACGGTCTTCATCCGTGGCGGCACCTACAAAATGGCAGAAGAACAGATCACCAGCCGGCATCGCAATCGCGCCTTGGTCAATGTGCTGACAAAAAGTGGCATGCCGGACCGCCCAATCAATTACTTCGCCTATCAGAATGAGCTACCGGTGTTTGATTTCAGCGCCGTGAAACCCGAAGGAATGCGGGTGACGGCATTTCACGTCAGCGGCTCGGCGAACCACCTCAAGGGTATTTCCATTATTGGCGTCCAAGTCACCATCACGGGCCATACCCAGTCGATCTGCGTGGACAATGAGGGCGATAATAATACCTACGAAGCACTCCAGATGCACGACGGCCAAGCCATCGGTTTCTGGCTCGGCCGTGGCTCGAACAATCTCGTAATCAACTGCGACGCCTATCAGAATTACGACTGCACGTCGGAAAACAAGCGCGGCGGAAATGTCGATGGCTTTGGCTTCCACGTTCCGGAGGGCAGCGTCAAGAACGTCTTTCGTGGCTGCCGCTCGTGGTTCAATAGCGACGACGGCTTTGATCTTATCAGCACTCACGAGTCCCTGCTGATTGAAAACTGCTGGTCATTTAACAACGGCTACGACACCTCGTTCAAAAGCCTCGGCGACGGCAACGGCTTCAAGCTCGGCGGCTACGGAGTGGATGGTGGCACACTGCCGCCTGTTATCCCCCGCCACATCATCCGCAGCAGCCTCGCCGTGCACAATAAAGCCTCCGGTTTTTATGCGAATCACCAGCCGGGTGGCATCGATTTCATCAACAACACGGCCTATCTGAACGGCATCAATTTCAACTTGCTCGGACGCAATGCCGAACACACCGAGGACGTCCCGGGATACGGCCACAAGTTGAAAAACAATCTCGGCTACAAAGGCCGCACCGAAGTTTCCAACATCAACGAGGCTCTCTGCGACATCAGCGACAACTATTTTTCACTGAAGCTGAAATTCGATGACAAGGATTTCGAAAGTCTCAACGAAGCAGATCTCGTCAAGCCACGCAAAGCGGACGGTAGCCTACCAGATATTCAGCTCATGCAACTCAAGGCTGGAAATCCGGCGATCGACAAGGGCGTCGATGTGGGGCTTCCCTTCACCGGCAAGGCACCGGACCTCGGCGCATTCGAGAGAGGCAGGACGAAATGATATTCACGATTCAGAGCGAAGCGGAAGCCGGTGCTAGATAGGGATTCCCGTTCACCCGCACGTTCTTCAGCACTAGGTTCTTCACGTCGCCCAGCTCGAATTTCTCGCTCGCTAAGCTGACATCAAAGTTTTCCAGCGTGATGTCTCGGAGCGTGTCGCCCGGATTTCCATACAAGGTGCCAAGTGATGAAAACTGCCCGCTCACGTTGCGGATCATCACTTGACTCACCGTCCGCGATGGCGATGGGTAGCCCTTTAGATCGAAAAACTGCCTCCATGGTGCGACGTTGAGAATCCGTCCTTTTCCGCCAGATAGCTTGATGCCGTCGATCAGGATATTCTCATAGAGTTGCGGCGTGTCGGGGCGCAGCTTGAGGGTCAGAAGCGTGGCACCGCCATTGATCCGGCAATTTCTAACTACAACATTGCGGATGTGAGTTGCCTCGCTTCCGCAGGTGATCATGCCGTTGCCATCGCCGAACTCGCAGTCCTCGACGACAATATCCTCGACCGGCGGGCTATCCTTGTCCTGATCCGCCAACGGCCCCTTGCTGCCCTTGAGGGCAATGTTGTCGTCATTCACGGAAATCACGCAGTGCCGGATCGTGACTTTCTGAGAGGAATCCACATCGATGCCGTCGGTACTCGGCGCGAGGATATGGCCTTTCGTCGGCGCGCTGATGTGCAGTCCTTCGATCAAAACATCTTGGCAGCGGTAAAGATGGAGATTCCAGAAACCGGAGTCCTGAAATGCCAGTCCGGAGATTTTCACGTTGTTGCAACGATCGATGAACATCAACCGCGGACGCTCGACCTCAATATTCGTGCACTTTGGATTTTCTTTCCGCCGCTGCCAGAACTGCGCCCAGAACAGACGCCCGTTACCATCGATTTTCCCCTTCCCGCTGATCCGCACGCCGTCGATTTGCTGCGCGTTCACCAAGGCCATCCGCCAGGGTTCGAAATGTCCTTCGATGCGGGTGTTACGTTTCGGATAATCCTCGATCTTGTTTGAACCGAGCAACACTGCATCTTCGTCGAGATGCAGTTCCACGCTCTTTTTCAAGAAAATCGAACCGCTAAGGAACGTTCCTTTCGGAATCTCCACGACTCCCCCACCCGCGGACTCCGCAAGGTCGATGGCTTTCTGGATGGAGGCGGTGTTGAGCGTCTTACCATCCGCCACGGCACCGAAATCGGGGATCGGATACCGTTTTAAAACAGTATCTTCTGCGGAAAGCAGGGACACTCCGACAAAAACAATGCTGAGGCAGCGAAAAATCACGCCAGCAAATCCCATATTTTCCGCCGGCTGGCAATCATCCAAACGGGTTAGGTTTCACTACCCGCCGCCCGCGATTCGATAGGGGGGGCCGCGCCGTGGAAAGTGACGAGTTCCGCATAGAGTCCACCGTCGGCCGCGTAGTTGATGTCCTCGAAGAAAATCCCGTGCATCATCGGACTAACCGCAGGACCTTTCCCGGCGGCTTCGATGTTCCAAACCAATGGTTCGGCGGCGTGGAGCCCCAGAGTGGGGATGAAGGAGAAAATGGCGAGAGCTGACAGGGTTTTCATCACATCGGTAAATGGGTTTTCCCGTGCCTAACGGATCGTCGTGAGATGGGCAGTGTTTGACAAACTGACCAAATCACGGCTTAGTTTTACGGTAACATCTTGGGTGGATGGGAGTAGCGTCTTTACGGTTCCTTCGCTGGCGGCGTGTGCCCTGCAGCATACTGTTTTACCAGTCCGCCAAGTTGGGCGACGATGTCCGCATACTGCGGATCGTTCGCGAGATTGGAAAGTTCGCTGGAATCTTTCGCCGGTTCTAGGAGCATCGAACCAGCGCCTTTTCCATAAAATTCCGCGTATCGCCATTGCTCGGTGCGCACCATCACTCCGGTGAAATGTTTCCCGTCCTCGCTCCACACCGTGTAGGCCGGGTGGTCCCATGGCTGTTCGGGATTTTCCAGCAAAGGGGCGATGCTGCGTCCTTCCAGACCGTCTGGCTGCGAGAGTCCACAAAGTCCGGCTAGAGTCGGATAGAGATCGATCATTTCCACCACCCGTGCACAGGTTTTTCCGGCAGTCTGCTCGCGGGGATCACAGATAAAGAGCGGCGTGCGCGTGCCCTGCTCCCACAGCGATCCTGCCTTCGACCACTTTCCCTTTTCTCCTAGCTGATAGCCATGATCCCCCCAGAAGACGACGATGGTCTTCTTCCGTAAACCCAGTGCGTCCAGTTCCGCCAGCACACGTCCGACGTTCCAGTCCATGAACGCAGACGACGCCAGATAGGCGCGGATCATCTCCCGCGCTTCATCAGGCGACGCGTCACGGTTCACGAACAAATCAGCATTCCGTGGGCGGATAGAGCCAGCTGGAAATCCAGGTGGCACCGTGGGGCGCGGGGCGAAATCGACCGGCAGCGGAATTTTTGAAACATCCCACTGATCGTAGAAACTCTGCGGCGCTTCCGGTGGGCTGTGAGGTTTCACCAACCCGAAGCCCATGAAAAACGGTTCGTCTTTGTGCTCGCGCAGATACTTGATCGCGCGGTCAGTCGCCTTATAGTCACCGTGCTCCTCGCCTTTGCCTTTCAAGACCACCCATCGGTCGGACCGCTTTTCCTTGTCTGGTAATGAATCGGGCTCTGGATCATCGCGGAGTTTGGATTTCGTTACTGTAGGCGGCCCGGCCGGCACACCTGCGAGCGTGCGGACTTGCCCGTCGATGCTCCAGGCATCGGTATCATCGATGCCTCCGTGGAATATCTTGCCGATACGGATAGAAGTGTAGCCGCTGTTTTTGAAAAGCTTCGGCATGCTGACGAAATCCGGATGAAGATCGCCGAACCATGTGCGGTTGCCTAACACGCCCGTCGTTCCCGGTCTTCGGCCAGTCAGCATCGAGGCGCGGGAGGGATTGCAAAGTGGAAACTGGCAGTAAGCGCGGTCGAACTTCACGCCGGTGGTGGCCAGCTTGTCGAGATTCGGGGTTTTCGCGAGAGGGCTGCCATAGCAACCGAGCTCGGTGCGCATATCGTCTGCGATGATGAAAAGAACGTTCATCTTTTCCTCGGCAGTGGCACGCAACGTCAACAGCGAGAATAGCAGGATCGTGGTGATTTTCATGGTGCGTGGAAAACTTCAGGGAGTGGCGTGCAGACTGGAGAGTTGTCGGGGTTAGTCTCCATGATTTCTGCCATGTAGGCCCACCATTTTTTGACGATAGGATTCGATGGCAGGAGATCGGCGGTGTGGTTTTCGGAAAGTTTCTGCACCGAGAAAAGCGTGAGTGTTTCTCGATCGAGGAAAATGGAGTAATCCGAGACGCCGGAAATTGTGAGCAATTTGGAAAGCTCAGGCCAGATCTCGTCATGGCGTTTCTCATACTCGGCCTCGAAGCCGGGCTTCAGCTTCATTTTGAATGCAGCGCGTTTCATAAGATGGTTGGTGAAAATTGACTCACGAAACTGATGCTGCCAAACTGCGTAAGGGCAGGGCAACAGTCAACAATTCCGCCAAATCGATCCCTTTATACGTCACCGCTCGAATCCTGCTATATACCCCATCTGGGTTGCTCAAAATGCCGTGCAACCTCCCGTATTTCTTCTTACAAATTCCACTTCCATGGCAGACACTCTTTTTTCAAAAATTCCGATCCGCAAATTCGCCTTCGTGCTGCTGGCCTGGATCACGACGCAAGCCCGCGCGGAAGATTTCCCAAAAGACCCGCTCGCCTGGCCGGCCGTCACCTCCACCAACAAGCCGTGGACCCGCTGGTGGTGGCTTGGTAGCGGGGTGGACAAAAAAAACCTCACCGCCGAGCTCGAGAATTTTGCCAAAACCGGCCTCGGCGGAGTCGAGATTTGCCCGATCTACGGGGCGATGGGCGCGGAGGACCGTTTCCTAAAATTCCTATCACCCGAGTGGGTCGCCGCCGTCGGACACACCACCACCGAGGCCAAGCGCCTTGGACTGGGTGTCGATCTCACGACCGGCACCGGATGGCCCTTCGGCGGGCCGATGGTCACACCGGAGATGGCCTCGGCCAGCCGCGAAATGATCCGCACCGATGCGGAAGGCGGCAAACCAGTAAAACTCAAACTAACTGATGGGAAAATCCAGTGCCTCACTGCATTCCCGGAGAGCGGCAGCCCCATCGACCTAACCGCTAAAGTCACGCAGGGCGAACTTCAATGGACCCCGCCCGCCGGCAAATGGAAGATTCTCGGCATTTCCTCGAAGTCGCCAATCCAGAAAGTCAAACGCGCAGCCCCAGGAGGCGAGGGCAACGTGCTCGATCCATTTTCGGCCACCGCGATGACGAAGTATCTCTCCGCTTTCGATGCTGCGTTCGCGAAATCTTCCGCACCAGTGCCGCGTGCACATTTCCACGATTCCTTCGAATACTACGGCGCCGAATGGACATCCTCGTTGCTAGCAGATTTTAAGTCCGCCCGCGGTTACGACCTGCGCGAGCAACTCCCCGCCTTCTCCGGCATCGGTGATGCTGACAGCGTCGCCCGCGTCCGCTCGGACTATCGAGAAACGCTCGATGAACTCCATCACGCCTACCTCACACGCTGGCACGATTGGGCAAAGGAACACGGCAGCCTCACGCGAAACCAAGCCCACGGCTCGCCCGGAAACCTGCTCGATCACTACGCCGTCTCCGACATTCCTGAGACAGAAATCTTCCGACACGTGGACGAGAACCAAATCCCCATGCTGCGCTTCGCCGCCTCTGCCGCGCATGCGAATGGCACTCCACTGGTCAGTTCGGAGACCTTTACGTGGCTCGGTGAACACTTCCAAGTCACTCCGGACAATCTCAAGGAAGCCGCCGATTTCGTGTTTCTCGGTGGCGTGAATCACGTCTTTTTCCACGGTATTCCCTATTCTCCCGCCGATGTAAAATGGCCCGGCTGGCTCTTCTACGCCTCCACCCACATGGGACCTAACGGCGGGCTCTGGCATGATCTCCCCGCCTTCACCAGCTACCTCCAACGCTGTCAATCGATCCTCCAAGACGGCCACCCTTCGTCCGATGTGCTACTCTACTATCCGATCCACGACCTCTGGCACAACAACAGCGAAAAGCTCCCTCTCTTCACCGTCCACAATCAGGACTCCTGGCTCTGGACTACGACGTTTTACAAAACCTCCATGGACTTGTGGAACCACGGCATCACCTTTGACTACGCATCAGACCGCATGCTCGCCAAGGCCACCGTTAGGGATGGGAAAATCCTCCTCGGCGACAATGTCTTCTCCGCTCTCGTCCTGCCCGGCGTGAAGCGCTTGCAGCCGCAATCGCTCAAACGCATTCTCGAACTCCGTGCCCAAGGAGCCATGATCATCGTTCAGGACGGCTGGCCGCAGAACGTTCCCGGATTCTATCAACAAGCTGAACGCCGCGCAGCCCTGCTCGCGCAGGAAAAAGCCGCTGCTAACATCACTTTCTGTGAGGGAAGCGTCATCCCCTCACTCGAAAAATCCGGCATCCATCAGGAAAAAATGACCGATCTCGGACTGCGTTTCGTCCGCCGCACCCATGCGGAGGGCTATCACTACTTCATCGTGAATCGCAGCAACGCACCATTCGACGGAGTCCTTCCCATCGGCACTTTATTCCAGAGTGCTCTCGTGCTCGATCCATGGTCCGCCAGCCACACCGGCGTTGTTTCACCCGGCTTTTCCCTGCGTCTCGAACCCGGACAATCCATTCTGCTCCGCACGTTCACGGATCGCAAAATCGAAGGAAAACCTTGGCTCTCTCCTTCCGCGAACCCGCAGGCGATCACCATCGGGGGGCCATGGAAAATCGACTTCGCGGATGGCGGACCTGTCCTACCGAAAACCGCCGAAGTCACCACCCTCGGCTCATGGACCAGCCTGCCTGATCCTGATGTGAAGAACTTCTCTGGCACCGCCAGCTACACCACGACCTTTGATTTTCCCGGCCCGGACAAGGCCCCCGCCCGCCTCGATCTCGGGCAGGTCGCAGTAACAGCCCGCGTCTGGCTGGACGAACAACCGCTCGGGATTTCCTGGTGCAGGCCACACGTCATCGACCTCCGTGATTTCCTAAAATCCGGCAAAAACATCCTCCGCATCGAGGTCACCAACCTCGCTGCCAACCGCATCGCCGATCTCGACCGCCGCAAGGTGAGCTGGAAAGCCTTCCACGAGATCAACTTCGTGAACGTCGATTACAAACCCTTCGATGCCTCCGCTTGGCCCGCGCTCGACTCCGGTCTGCTAGGACCTGTGAAACTGCTATTGGACAAAAAATGAACTACTTCAGCCCGTGGCGGCCTAGCAGATTGTAAACTGAGCGCTCGGAGATGCCGAGTTCTCTCGCGGTTTTTGCCTTGTTCTTCCCGCTGCGGATATACGTCTGGATGAAGGCGTTGCGTTCGATTTCCTGAAGGGTATGCCCTTGCGAGTTTCCGGTTTCGATCCCCGGCACTCCATCGCGGCGGCCGATGAGCAGGCGGGTAAAATCCTCCTCACCGAGCATCGGACTCTCCGCGAAGGCAGTGGCGCGCTCGAGCACATTCTCTAGCTGGCGGACATTGCCGGGCCAGTCAAAATTTTTCAGGGACTGCCGCGCACCGGCGGTCAACGTCCATCCGGAAGCGGCGCGGCGTTTGGCGATGATAGAGAGAATGTCATCTGTCAGATCGGCGACGTCCTCCTTGCGCTCGCGCAGCGGCGGAATGTTCAGCTCGATGATGTTTAAGCGATAATACAAGTCCTCGCGAAAAGCACCTTCATCCACCCGCTGGCGTAAATCGACGTTGGTGGCAGCAATGACGCGGGCGTTGGTGTGCAGCATCTTGCTGCCGCCGACGCGGAAGAACTCGCGATCTTGAAGGACGTTGAGAAGCTTCGGTTGCAGCTCGGGTGGGAGATCGCCGATTTCGTCGAGAAAAAGTGTGCCTTTTGAAGCTTGTTCAAAGCGCCCTGCCCGTGAAGCGATGGCGCCGGTGAAAGCCCCACGCTCATGGCCGAAGAGTTCGGACTCCAGAAGTTCGCGAGGCAAGGCCGGGCAACTGACGGTGATGAATTCCTCCTTACACCGCGGGCTGAGACGGTGGATTTCTCGAGCGAAATGGGTTTTGCCAGTGCCACTCTCGCCTGTGAGAAGGATCGTGCTGTCGAGCCGGGCAGCCTTGGCGAGATCACCCAATAACAGGCGGAGCATGGGACTCAAACTCTGAATTCTTGCCTTGGCAGGTCGAGGGATCTCAGCGGTCGTCAGGACGGGTGGGATATCTTTGCGGGCGTTTTTCGCTTGGCGAAGCAGGTCGAACAGGCGCTTGAGCTCGAAAGGTTTCGTCAGGTAGTCATCAGCTCCGGCGCGGAGGGCTTGGACGGCAGTTTCCGCGTCATTAAGGCCGGTGAGCATGATGACTGGGACCGAGGGAAACATTTCGCGAATGCGGACGAGCGTCTCGATCCCGTTGATGCCGGGCAGGCCGTGATCAAGAACCACCGCTTCTATCCCCGCATCAAGCTGTCCCAGAGCTTCTTGCCCCGAGCCGGCCGCGCGAGGTCGCCAGCCGAGATCCTGCGCCGCGATGACGAGCAATCGTTGAACTGTCTCATCATCATCGACGATCAGAAGGTTGGGAGAACTGGCGGTGGTGGAAGCCATGGGTTAACTTAATAATTTAGAGAAATTTCTGATGCCGTAAACTACTTAACAATCTTTAGCAATTTATGCGTTGATTTAATTCAAGTAGGTCTAAAAAGCACCGTTTTGAGGGATTTGAGTAGCAGTTCGGCAGTGCAAGGTTTGGGGAGAAAAACTGTCACGCCGCCTGCTGCTCGGGCGAGATCCCTGTTTGACTCAAGCCCACTGGTGGCAATGATACAGATATTCGGATTGATTTCGTTCAACGCGCGAATGGTCGCAGCTCCATCCATGCCGGGCATCATCATGTCGGTGAAGACGGCGTCGATCCCATCTCCGTGACTCTTGTAAATGGCGACGGCTTCTTTGCCGTTGGCGGCGAGGATTACCTGATAGCCAAAGGCCTGGAGAGTTTCCTCGGTAATTTTCCGGATGAAAGCTTCGTCATCCACAACGAGAATGGTTTCGCCATTGCCACGTGGCAATTCAACGTGCTCTGGACCATCCGTGTCCGTGAGTTCCGGAAAAGCGGGCAAATAGACGCGGAACGAGGAGCCGCTGCCCTGCTCGCTGGTCGTTCGAATGAAACCGCCATGACTCTTGATGATCGCCAGCGAGGTGGACAAACCGAGGCCTGTTCCCTTGCCAATTGACTTGGTGGTGAAAAAGGGATCAAAAATTCTGTCCATGATTTCTGCCGGAATCCCGGCACCATTGTCCCTCACCTCGATGTAGATGTGCGGACCAGACTTCGACTCAAGGTTCATTCCTGCGAAACTCTCATCGATTTCGACGTTTCCTGAGGTGATGGAAATTTCACCGTTTTCTGCTACGGCATCGCGGGCGTTCACGCAGAGGTTGATGAGCACCTGATGGAGTTGCGTGGGATCTCCGCGGACCGTCCACAAGTCTCGCCCGGCGCTGACCTCGAAGCGGATGTTTTTGAGAAAGGTGTCTCGCATGATTTTCTCAACCTCGGTGATGAGCTGATACATCTGGATTTCGACTCGCCGCCCTCCCATCCCGCGGGCGAATGACAGGACTTGACCGACCATGTCAGCACCGCGTTTCGCGCTGGCGGCAATGGTATCCAACAGCTCGGTGGCTCGCTCGTCCGGGATACGCATTTTCAAAATCTCGATGGCCATGGAAATGGGCGCGAGGATGTTGTTCAGGTCGTGGGCGATCCCCCCGGCGAGCGTGCCAATGCTTTCTAGCCGTTGGGCGCGGAGAAACTGTTGTTCGAGCTTGCGGTGCTCGGAGATGTCCGTGTTGATAAAGAGAAATCCGTTAGGATCGCCCTGTGCGTCGCGGACAAGGGTCCAACGGCTGACGATGATTAGATCGCGCGAATTCCGAGTGATGTGGCGCATTTCCCCCACCCATTCCCCGGTGCGGCGGGTATGCTCAAATGCTTGCGCGAAGGACTTCTCGTCGCGATAGAGCAAATCGTTGACGGTGCGTCCTACAGCCTCGACGGCGGTCCACCCATAGAGCCTTTCCGCACTCTTGTTCCAGTAAGTGACTACTTGGCCGAGATCGCAGGCGATGATCGCGTCCTGCGCCATGTCTAGCAGCGAGGCCTGCTCGCGGATGCGGGCGTCCGATTGCTGCCGTTCCATCTCGGCCGCAGCTCGGGCGGCGAAAATCCTGAGGGTGGACTCCACCAGCGCCCTTTCCTCCAATGGCTGATGGGAAAACACCACCATGACTCCGCAGCAGGTTTCATTTGAATCGAACAACGGAATGCCGGCATAGCCCTCGACATCGAACTCAATCAAGGTCGGATCGGCGGGAAAAAGGTTACGCGTATTCCGAGGATACACGCAGAGGTCTCCCGCAATCACATTTTCGCAAGGCGTTCCAGCGAGCTGATAGCTGAGTGGTCCCATCCTGCATCCATCCAGATAGAACGATAGTGAATGAATTGATGTCCCATCGGGATCGAGTTTCCCAATACCACCTCCATCCGCACCCAAGGCTTCCACCATGCTGCGTGTCAAGAGGTCGAAAAACTCTTCTCCTGCCGCTGTTGAGACCGCCTGCGCGACTTTCAGCACGACTTCTTGCCCCCGCTGCCGCTCCTCGCGGACCCGGATATTCTGAATGCCGAACGCAAGATCATTCGCCATTTGCTTCAGCAACTTCAACTCGTCTGAACCCGCCGCATTGAGGTTTTCCGCAAACAGAATGATCACCCCGAAGGTCCTCCACTCGTTCGAAAGCGGCAGGCAAACCACACTCTGATAGCCTTTGAGAATGGCAGGACGTCGCCATTTTTCGAAAAACGGGTCGTCAGGGAGGTCGCCACAAACCGTGGCCTCGCCGCTAAGGATCGTCCGGCCAGCAGGCCCGAAGCCGGCTCTATCGTTTTCTTCGAGGGAGAGTTCGATTTCCGACAAATCGGATGCGCCATCGCCCGCATGGGCCATCGGCATGATCCCGAGGCCTCGGTTTTCTAACGCATATCCGACCCAAGCCATCCGGTAGCCGCCGACCTCTACGGCAAGGCGGCAGACATCGGAGAGAAGCACCTTTTCATCCGAAGCGTGAATCAGCAGTTTATTGCAGGAACTGAGCATCTGCAGTGCGCGATGCGAGCGGGCGAGTTCCAGTTGGGTCTTTTTCTGATGCGTCAGATCGCTCATGCCGCCGACCATTCGCACGCCGCGCCCTTCTGCATCACGTAAGATCTGGCCGCGGTCTATCACATAGGCGACGGAGCCATCGTTGCTCATGAAACGGTATTCGTCCGTCCACTGCGTTCTATCGCTTTCGATGGCCGCATAGATTCCCGAAACCACCCGGCTGCGATCCTCGGGGTGAATCTGGCGGATCCATGCGCGGACAGACGGTTCCGTATCGCTGGCCGTCCAGCCGAAGAGATGGGCGAATCCATCGTTCCACCAGAAAGAGTTAGTCAGCAGATCCCAATCCCAGATCGTGTCATTCGTGGCAGCCGCCACCGATTGAAAACGCTGGTGGCTCTTGATTACCTCGGCCTCCGCCCTGGCGCGTTCGTGAGCTTCCAATGTGAGCGAGACGAGATTGGCTATGGCGATGGTGAAGGTCTTCTCGTCAGCAGTCCACTGCCGGGGTGTTCCGACATGTTCGTGACAGATGAGGTATTCCACCGAGTTTCCGAAATGAATGGGAGCATCAAGCATCGAGGTGATGCCGAGGGGAATGAGATAATTTTCGGAAAATTCACTGGTGCATGGATTGGTGCGGGCGTCGTCTGCGACGATCAGTTCCATTTCCGACAGACCTTGGAAATAGGCGGGGAAATCCGCAGCGCTCAGGTGGATGCCGGAGGAATGAGCGCCGGATTCGAGTTGATAGAGATCCACGCAGTCGATGCCTGATCGGTCCCCGCTGTAGCGCCAGATGCTGACCCGCGACACGTCGAGTGTTTGCGCAGCGGTTTCGGTAATGTGGCGGAACGATTGGAGAATGCCGCCATCCTGGTGAGATTTCTTGCGGGTGAGGGCGATGAGGGCGTTGCGCTGGTTGATGTAACGAGTCTCGTTCGCTTTCAGCAGTGCCTGATTTTTTTTTCTTTCGCTGACGTCGCGTTCCACGGCGATGAGGTGGCGCACACTTCCGGCAGCATCCACCACCGGAACGATTTCGATTTCCAACCAGATTTTCTCGCCGTCTTTAGTATAGTTAACGACTTCGGTGCGCACCGGCTTGCGCTGCTCCAGCGCGTTTCGGATTTCGGTAAGGCTCTCGCGGCTGGTTTCCTCGCCTTGGAGAAAACGTGGGGATCGGCCGATGACTTCCTCGCGCTTGTAGCCGGTCAAGCGCTCGAAGGCGTCGTTCACGAAAACAATGCGCGGGCCTGGTTCGTCGAAGGAATCCGCCTCCGTGATGATAACAATATCGTTGATCCGCGAAACACAGCTTTCCAAAAGCTTTAGCTGTTGCTGCGACCGGACGCGCTCGGTCACATCGTGAAAACTCACCGCCAGACCTTCTTCCGAGGGAAACGCGCGCACTTCGAACCAGCAGCCCAGTGCCGGATAGAATTCGACCAGTTCGACAGGAGCATCCTTCTCCACTGCGCGGCGATAAGCGCTGCCAAATGCCGTTTCCGCAAGTTCGGGAAACTCTTCCCAGATCAACCGGCCATCCAGATCGGCGCGCTCGCGGCGCAACAAAACCTCCGCCTGACGATTCAGATAGATGAAGCGCCACTCGTGATCGAGGATGAAAAAGGAGTCCGTCATGCTCTCCAGCAGTATTTCGGAATTGCGACTGCGTTCGAGGGACAGACTGCGAAGCTGGGCGTAGTCGCGCATGATCACTTCGCAATTCCCCGTCCGGAGCAGGGAACGGACTTCCACAGCCGTCATTGGCCGCTTGCTTTCGGACACGCATCCTCGGCGGCTGATCCGGTCCATGACCATCTGGGCATCATCGTCCGAATTATCCATCACCCGCAATATGAACGCGTTTCCCGTCGAATCAACGGATTGCTAACACGATACTTGAAAGTTGCACCTTGCATGATTTTTCCACCGCTCCAACACCAGCCGTTCCGGAACGTCGCCACTCCATTCCCGGTGCTCGGACTATCTGGAAAACAGCCGGAAAATTCTGCGAGCTTTTTAAGGTGGGCGCGCAGTCGATTCAGAGTTCCGAGTTTCGATAATTTCATTTCTAAATAAACAGCCTCCGCTGCTGTCAGGCACCGGATATTAAGATCGCATTTCCGATCTCCCGCAGGATCGGCGAAAACCAAAAAGCCAACCCGCCGGCGGAATCTCCCAGAAGAAGACTGACACTACCGACAGATTGGCAATTTGTAGGGACCGAAATCCCCTGTTTTCTCCCCCCGGAGAACGAGAGTATTATTGCATCGGGCGTGCCAATCACCAACAGCGCCTTGCAAATTGCTGATTTTCAACACATTAAAATATTTAAGGCAATTTAAGCATCAGTTAAATGACCAGAAATCCTGCACATTTTGCATGCTTCTTCCGCAACAATTGCAAATCGCTGTGCTTTTCTCAGCGCCTTCCTAACCAACTCGGGGCAGCATAGCGCTCGGCCGATTTGGAGGCGAGAAGCGCGGGATCTGGCTGAAAGTCAGCAAGCACCCAGGCATCCGCCAACCGCGCCGCCAATCTTTCGGCACGCAGTTTGGAATTCTCACCTTCACCCGCGACGGCCGCGGATCCTTGGTGCAAAAGCCCCTGCCGCGACCGGCGCTGGCCCGCACCGGCGAGTTTACGGCCGTCCAGCCCCACCAAATCGTGATTCACCGGATTCTCAAAACAAAGTGCCGCGCCAGTTTCCTGGGCTCCGCCGCTCAGGTTTACGTGAATTCCTTCCGCAATGAGCGCACCCGCCAGCGCGGTGTGGATCTGGCGATAGCTTTCGGCACCGCGTTCGCTCGCTAATTTTTCCGAATGAGGCAGCACCAGAGTGTAAGTCCAATCGGCGCGGTGATCGACCATGCCCCCGCCCGTCCAGCGACGCACCCAGCCCACGCCCGGAATGGCAGCCCGCGCTTCGGCGATTTTCCCGAAATAGCCCACACTCGCCCAATCCCCATCCCAGCCGTAAATGCGCAGCACTGGTTCCGCCGCAGTCTCCAGCAGCCACTCGTCCACGGCCATGGCCTCTGGGCCGGAGCGCTTCACGGGATCGATCCACAGCCGCAATTTCCTCAAAACCTGCATCCGCAGCCAGTCTCATTCGGAAATTAAAAAACTGGAAACCGAAACTTCTCCTGGTCTTGCATTCCGGCACTTGCCCGCCACTTTCCCGGCATGCCCATCGCACCGAAGCCAGACTGTGCCCTGCTCATCGTCGGACACGGCTCCACCGAGAACCCGGACTCCTCCACGCCCTACTTCGAACACGCCGACGAAATCCGCCGACGCGGGCTTTTCGCAGAGGTCCACTGCTGCTTCTGGAAAGAGGAACCCTCCATGCGCGAGGCGTTTTATCTGATCGATTCGCCTGAGGTTTACGTCGTCCCGGACTTCATCAGCGAAGGCTATTTCACCCAGGATGTGATTCCTCGGGAACTCGGACTCACCGGCCCAAGCACCGAAGTCCGAGGAAAAACCTTCCACTATTGCCTGCCCGTCGGCGTCCATCCATCGATGACCGGGCTGATCCTCCGCCGCGCGAAAGAGGTCGCACCGGACGTCGATCCCGCCGCCACCACTCTGATCATCACCGGCCACGGCACAGGACTGAACCAGAATTCCACCAAGGCCATCCGCGACCAAGTGGACCAGATCATCGCCTCCGGTGCCGGGTACGCCGCCGTGCTCGACGCCTACATGGAGGAGCAGCCGTTCATCGCCGAGTGGGATCAGCTTTCGCATACTCCGAACGTGGTCATCGTGCCATTTTTCATTTCGGACGGTCTGCACTCTTACCAAGACATCCCCGTCCTGATCGGCATTGAAAACGAGGTAGGAGCGGCCGCCAGTCAGCGCGAGGTGTTCCGCCACAACCCCCATCATGTCCGGGGCAAGACACTTTATTACAGCTCGGCCATCGGTACTGAACGCCTGTTGGCAGATGTCATTCTGGATCAAATTCACGACTTTGATCAAATACACAAATCACTCTGAATCAATTTACAGAGGTCAATTTAACTATATTTCGATAAACACATGTCGGTAGCTCAAAAACTGCACAATTTCCTGAAATTTGGAATTCACCGGATCGGTGAACTGGAGATTCAAACGGGCGATTGCAACTCACGTTACAGCCTTTTCCACCTTGCGGATTTCGAGTTGTTCACAATGCCTTCATTCGGCGGCTTGGAGCTCCACATCGGACCTGAAGACGCCCGCGAGATCTCAACTTATGCCGAGGACGGCACTTACCGTTTCACAAAAGGTCAGGTGAATCTGAAGCGCGGCTGGGTGATGCAGCTCGAAAACGAGGAGGAACTTCGCCTCGCTCTCGATCAATTTTATCCGGCATGCGTCGGCCTTTTTCTCGCCGAAAAGGAAGGAACGCTGGAAATCGAAACCCTCCGTGAAAAACTCAATCGCCAGACCGGCATGTATCGCTTCGCCCGGAGCATCAGCGACGCCGGAGCCCAGAAACTCGTCCAAAAAGTTTGCGGACCCGCCCACCAGTGCGCGAAGAAGATTCTCTGGAAACTCGATGCAGACACTCCACTCGACGATAGCGAGGCCAGCCGTTTCAACGGTGTTGTCGGCAATATTCTGGAAAACGAAGCCATTCCCCTGCTCTGCCGCGAGGCTTGTAACCACTTCGTCGCCGAGTGCCGCAAAGTCGCCAAGGCCGAGCATGAGGCGAAAACTGCCTGACAAGTCCTGATTCAGCCTCCTCCTCCATCACCGCTGCCGAACGAGCAACCGGAGCTGGGGGTGCGTTATTCCAGACTTGCGCGCGCCAGGCGATTGGCGAACGAAAAAATCGATGCCGGTTCATCCAGCTCGTATGGCTCGATGCGTGCTCGCAGCACATGGAATTTCTCGATTTCCAAATCGCTGTCGATCACCATTAAAGACACCCGGTCTGGCGGTTCAAGCAGTATTCCCGAATAGCCATTGCGATTTGACGAACGCGCTCCGAGCCATCACGATCCTCCGCGATGTCTGATATGAAGCATGTGCTCTTCGTTTGCACCGGAAATACCTGTCGAAGTCCGATGGCTGAGGGCCTTTTTCTCAAGGCGATCGCCGATCGGGGCGACTATGAAGTGAGCTCCGCTGGAGTGGCTGCCTCGAAAGGCACGCCCTGCAGCCCGGAAACGGCGGCAATCCTAAAAAAACGCGGAGCGGAACTCGATGATTTCCACAGCCGCCCCGTTTCGGAGTCGATCCTGTCGAAGGCCAGCCATGTTTTCGCCATGACCCGTGGGCATTTGGAGGTCCTGGAATCCCGCTTCCCACAACACGCAGACAAGTTCTATCTGACCTGCGAGTTCTCGGATTTTCCGAAGAAAGGGGCCGCCATCGACGTGCCGGATCCGATCGGTATGGGCAAGGCCGCCTACGAAGAAGTGGCGCACGTGCTCGAAACGGCGATTCCCACCATCATCGCCTACATCGACCAGACTTGGAGAAAGTAACTGACCACCCTAGTCCAGCGATGAGCGAGCAATTGTCCTAAACCGAGGCCTGCTGGATTATTTAGCAGCTTTCTGCAAATCTTCACTACCGACCCAACTTCCGAGCCCGCCATCAGAACGGAATATGGTGCTGCAAGGCCCTCGCTGAAATCACCAGGTGGTGCTGACGGAAAAGTGCAGCATCGGATTGACGTTGATTTGCTCCGGGCAGTCGATCGGAATCCCGAGATCTACCCTTGCCGAAAGTTTGTCCTCGTAGTGCCAGCGCAGACCCACTCCAGTAGAAGCAAGCTGGCCTATATCGTAAGAATGCTCGCGATTAAGAAACGCGGCATCGACGAAGGAAATCCCCTGCCAGTCACCGGCTTTCGCCGTGTGATAGACCTTCGACTGGAGCTCAATCGTGGCGACAATGCCGTCTGACGCATAGCCCACCGCTTCATCAAAACCACGCACACGGTTCACCCCGCTGGCATATATCTGATCGCTAGACAGTAAATCGGAGTCCGCCCACTGCGCCTCGCAGCGGCCCATAAGCGTGGCACCTCCTCCAAGCTTCAGCGTACGCTCCAGCTCCAACCGGGCGATCAATGACTGCGCCCCAGCCGCTCCGAGTGCGATAAAGTCCTCATCATTCGAGCCGAGGATGCCTTGGCCTGGACTGTAAATGAGAGCCACGTCCACACGAGTGAAGCCGAGCGCATCGTAGCGTTTTCCCTTCCACCCAGTTTCCAGTTGGAAAAAGCGCACGGTATCGCGACTGCCGTCGGAAAATAGATAGTCGTTAATACGGAATTCCATCCCAGCCCGCGCCTCTTGACTGATCGACGCCCAACGCGGCAGCGGCACCCGATAGACCAGCGCCACTCTTGAAAACTTTCCGCTCTGGTCGATGGGGCCAGCCGCATTAGAATCGGACTCGGTGAAGCCCAGCGAGATATCCAGCAAGTGTCTGATAGGCAGCGGGATTTCATAAATGCCACTCACCCCGCGCAGGCTCTTTGAGTCCAGCGAGGAGGTATATTGCGCTGTGACTCGATGATCCAGCGAGAAGAGATCACCGTATTGAAAGCCGAGGAAAACGCGCTCATCTCCGAGGCTATCACTGAGCTGGTTATCAATGCCGGCATAGGCACGCCACGGCTTTTCAGCGCGGAGACGGAGCGTTAGATCAAGCCCATCCGGGGCGATTCCATCCGCGTAGGAGATCGAGGCACGCCGCAGAGGGTTCTGATTGAGCCAATCCAAATCCTCCATCACCACATCGCCCGAGATTTCCTTCCCTGGCAGAGTGCGGAAGGCATCAGCGGAAAATTTCATACCAAATGAAGGCTTCCCTGCCACGAGAACAGCTCCTGAGCGTGCCGGACAAACCATCACCGCAATCACGCCCGAGGTGATTTCCTGCGGAGGAAACGAGACTTTTACAAACGCACGCCCACTCGAACGGAACGCCGTCTCCAGCGCGGAGCTGAGCTTGTCTAGCGACCGCAGCGAGACGGGCTTGCCGATCGCCCCATCGGCAATCTTACGCAGAGCCGCCGCATCCTCGTCTGAGAATCCACCCATCAGAACGCCCGCTGCCATCTGTGTTTGGAGCGCCAGTGCTGCCTCCGCCGCCGTGCTGAGCGCCAGGCCGCGCAGCTTCGGGACCAGAATTTGATTCTTTCCCGCCTTCACTCCGCCCGAGTCATCACGGGTGGGCCTCTCGGTGGTACGATGTTCCGTTAGCGGGACTGGACGGCTCGCATCGTCCGCGCCAAAGCCAAAAACGGATGCAGGGAAAAGCGTGCAAAAAGACGCAATGATAGACGCGCGTTTCATGAATGAACGGTAAAAAGAAAGGCTGCCGGACTCAGCCGGCAGCCTTAGTGAATGAACTCATGTGCCGAATACTCAGCGGAGGAAAACACGGCCTTTTTTGACCAATGCTTGCGTCTCTTTCTTCTCGCCCTTGATCTGAGACAGACCGGTCGTGCCCTTCGCCTCGATGGCAGCCGCCTTATCGTCTTGCCCCAAATTATGAAAAAGTGCGACCGATGTATCAGTTTTTTCCAATACTGGAGCGCCGCCACCTGCCATATTCTGGAAAATTTCTGGATTTTCGCCACCACCGCGCTTCACCCAATCGAGCGGGACAGCGTCATCGTGGGCGGTGGTTGGCACTTCCTCACCCGTCACCGTTACTTCTGTGACCGGCTCATCACCACCGGTGAATTCGCCTTCATCCGTCTTTTCGCCACCGGTAGCTTCCGTCCCCGTCGGGCCCTCATCCTTGGTGGTAGGTTCAACCTTTACGTCCACCACCTTTGGCTCCGTCACGACCGGGTCCACGATAATCAATGGAACGATCAACTCTGGGCCGGGGCCCTGTTGGCATGACGAGATAACCGGCTCAGCCGCCATTACGAGCGGACTGGCTGAGACGACAGCGGCGGAACTGATCAGGAGAAACTTGGATGGGATCTTCATAGGGACTGTTGGTAGAGAATTGGCTACACGAATAATCCGTCAGCGTGCGGTAGATTGGATCAAACTTTTTTCAATGAAAAGCCAGGAAGTGATTCTTTTTTGCAAATGAACTTGAAGGATTTCCTGGACAGCAGCGGCATTCTCGACGCCCAGTTTTCCCCTGACCTCGCACTGGCGATTTTCTATCCAAAGGCCCCGTTGCACGACGGCGGCATGATCATCGCGGACGACAGTGTGGCTGGAGCAGTGTATGTTTTTCCCGTGACCGAGCGCGAGTATTCGGAAGGTTTCAGATCTGCCCCGACCCAGAGCATATTGGCGGCGTCCCCAAGTTGCTTTTCAATCTCAGCGTGGGAATCTTCGGAAGTAGCAGGTGCGGTCCCGTGCCTCAATTACCCGGATGCTAACGGATTGAAAACGCAGTGAAAGAAGAACCTTGAGAAAGCGCGATGCACGGCGGGAGCGCATGGAAAACGGCGCGTCGGGCTCAGCGATTACCGTCTTCTCACTGCGGCAGATGCAGTCCGATCGCTGCCATAGGTGAGGCCACCGGAGTGTCACTCGGCGAGCCTGCCTACACGTGAGCCTTCCGCATGTTCCTACTCATGGCGAAGCGCATGAAACGCGGAATGGTCCATCGTCCCGGCATCGAACAGCGCACTAACATTTGATCTTTCCGCAAAAATCCGGCTGAAAAGACTGTAAAAATATCCTTTCCTACGAAACACCTACCATCCGTAATCAACCAGTCGCCGTGCCTGTCCTGACCGAATCGGTCTGCATCATGGGTTGGCTCCGGGAACAGCGTAAGACATTCGGCAAACATCAAAATCCAGATCGAAAAAACCATGATGACTCCTATCTCCCTCCTCCACTGCCTGACGGTGGCCACCCGCCGGGGGCGCTTTAGCCCGGTGGCTGTTGGCCTATTGCTCACCTCCTGCATGAACCTTCATTGCACGGCGGCTGGAACCGCCAAGCCGAACGTCGTATTCATCCTCGCAGACGATATGGGCTATTCCGATGTCGGTTGCTACGGCGGTGACATCGCAACTCCCAACATCGACTCACTCGCTAACAGCGGCCTGCGTTTTACCCAATTTTACAACACGGCCCGCTGTTGGTCCTCACGCGCCTCGCTGCTCACCGGATACTATGCCCAGCAGATCCACCGCGACAGCCTGCCCGGTCTCCAGGGCGGCAACCGGGGCGTGCGCCAATCGTGGGCGCGCCTGCTGCCGGATTTCCTCAAGCCCGCCGGCTACCGCTGCTATCATAGTGGCAAATGGCATATCGATGGCAACGTGTTGGACGCTGGATTCGACCACTCTCTCAGCGTTAACAACCATGGAAACTATTTCACCTCTGCCGGCGACCTGATCGATGACAAACCACTGAAACCCGCCGCAGACGAAAGCGGCTACTACGTCACCACCGCCATCGCCGATCACGCCATCGGCTGCCTGAAAGACCATGCGGCGAACCACGCAGACCAGCCGTTTTTCCAATACGTCGCCTTCATCGCGCCTCACTTCCCTCTTCACGCGTTACCGCAGGACATCGCGAAGTATCGCGATAAATACCTCTCCGGCTGGGAAGCCATGCGGGAGGCACGCTTCCAGAGACAGAAGGAAATGGGCATCATACATACGACTCTATCTGCTATCGAACGCGATGTCGGTCCACCCTACGCATTTCCTGAAGTGGTGAAAAAGATAGGCCCGGGCGAAGTGAACCGTCCGCTGCCATGGGATGATCTCACGGACGAGCAGCGCCGATTCCAAGCGACTAAAATGGCGATCCATGCCGCCATGGTGGACCGCATGGATCAGGAAATCGGGCGCATCATCGCGCAGCTCAAGGCCATGAACGCATTGGATAACACGATCCTCATGTTCGCCTCCGACAATGGTGCCAGCGCCGAGATGATGATCCGTGACGGCGGACATGATCCGGCGGCAGCTCCCGGCAGTGCGAAGAGTTTCCTCTGCCTCGGCCCCGGATTTTCTAGCGCCTGCAATACCCCTTTTCGTCGGCACAAGACCTGGGTGCACGAGGGAGGCATCAGCACGCCGCTCATCGTGCAATGGCCAGCGGGTATCAGCGCAAAAGGCGAGCTGCGCCACACGCCCGGACATCTCATCGACATCGTGCCCACCATTCTCGATCTAGCAGGAGTCAGCAAACCGAAGGAATGGGAAGGCGAAGCAATCCCCGAGGCCCCGGGCCACAGTCTCAGAGCGGCCTTTGCAAAAGATGAAACCATTCCGCATCAAAGTCTCTGGTGGCTTCACGAGGGCAATCGCGCCCTGCGCACAGGCGATTGGAAGCTAGTCGCGGCCAAGGGAGATCCATGGGAACTCTACGACATGCGGACCGACCGCGCAGAGCAGATCAATCTTGCGACAAAGATGCCAGAAAAGGTCGAGGAAATGGAGCGGATCTGGCAGAAACAAACAGACGAGATCGCCGAACTCGCAGGTAAGACTATCAGCAGACAGCCCAAGAAAAAACCATAAAACCTATCCGAAACACCGCAGGCATCCCACGCTCGATCCGATCCACCCTGCTATCGCTGCTCACAGTAACCACCACGCATCAGGTCATCGCCGCATCCCAACCGGTCATTAGAACTCGAAAGCCGAGACGTATTATCTCATCGGCAGAGCCATGGGAGATGCCAATTACCTGCCTCGGCGCAGATCCCGGTCATCCCCTCGAATAAGGTTACGGCATCATGCCGCCACAATCGCAGTTCGGTGCCTCGCAGAAATACGCTGTGATCCAATACCTCCGAGAGACCATTCTCGAGCACCTGAAGAAATCGCAGTAATTAGAACCCAGCGCTGCTTACCTTGCGTCGCTCGCCCCCTGAAAGCAAATGAAGTCCTATTTCGCCTTGAGGGCGATCCTGGATTAGCATCGTCGGAGGAGCGGGTAATGGTCACTCCACCGAACCAGCGCCCGTCAGCGTGAAGAGAGGGTGACTTTCTAAAAACCCAACCCCAATTCCCTCTTTACGACACAAATTCCCTGACAGCAGAAAATTTTCGTCCAAAGTTGTCCTGATGATCCGGGTTTGTTCGTCTTTATGATGAACCGCACGCCATCCAACGCCATGATCTCCAAATTCTTCATCGTCATCTGACTTGTCATCTTCGTCCTTCTGGTCGTTTCCGCACTGAAAACTAACACAATGAAATTACTACCCACCATCATCGGAGGTCTTCTTGGCCTTATGTTTTTCGCGTTTGGCCTTATGTTTCTCCTGAACATGGTACCGCAGCAGCCAGCACCACCCGAGGGAACGCCGGTCGCCTATTTCATGGCTGCCTTTGCGCCCACGGGCTACCTGACTTTTGTAAAAGTATTGGAAGTCCTCGGCGGAATTCTGGTCGCCGTCCCTCGCACCAGAAACTTTGGGTTGCTTGTGATCGGCCCCATCATCATCAACATCCTGGCTTTCCACATTTTCATCACAAAAGGAGCCGGTTTGCTCGATCCCATCCTCATCGTGATTTGCCTCCTCGCCACTTATCTCCTTTGGGACGGACGCAAAGCGTTTCTCAGCCTGTTGGGATCGGGCAAAGAAGCGTGAACCAGAGAACCCCCACCACATTGACCATGATTTCCCCATCAGAAAAATCCGAATACCTACTTCTCTTCCGCGGCACCGACTGGCATAACGGCCGTTCACCCGACGAAATCCAGCGCACCATGGCCGAGTGGATGGCATGGTTCGACCGCCTCGTCGCGGACGGCCGCTGCCTCGGTGGCCAATCTCTAGCAACAGAAGGAAAAGTCGTCTCTGGAAAGTCCCTGCACGTTTCCGACGGTCCCTTTGCCGAGTCCAAGGAAACCGTTGCCGGCTATTTCATTCTCAACGTCAGGGATCTCGATGAAGCCCTCGAAATCGCAAAACAATGCCCAGCACTTACGTATGGCATGACCGTCGAAGCCCGCCCCCTGTTAGCCCGCTGCGCTGCCAGCCAGCGAGTCCTCGAACAACTCTCCCAAACTACCAACTGAAATCAAAACGATGAAAACAAATCAATATCTGTTATTCTTCAGCGGCCCCGACTGGACTGAAGGCATGGAACCTCAGGAAATACGCGAAATGATGGCCCGCACCCACGCGTGGTTCGACAGTCTGTTCAGCGAAGGCAAGGCAAAGAGCGCGCAGCCACTTGAGAAAAACGGACACACTGTCGCGGCCAAAAACGGCATGATCGCCGATGGTCCGTTCGTGGAATCCAAGGAATCTATCGGAGGCTACCTTCTGCTGGATGTCGCGGACATGGAGGAAGCCATTGCGATCGCGCGCGAAAACCCAATGCTAACAAAAGGCCTAAAAATCGAAGTGCGCCCGATCGCCGACATCTGCCCCTCCGTCAGAGCAGCATTGGCGAAAACCGCAATGGCCCACGCCTGAGCGATTGGACTCCCCTCCCCCATCCACCGCAGTGCCGCAGCTTGCGGAGCATCTTTTCCGTCACGAGGCGGGTAAGCTGGTTTCAGCGCTTACCGGTATCTTCGGGATGGCCCGCCTTCAGCTCGCGGAGGATGTGGTGCAGGAGGCCATGATTCGTGCCCTTCAAACTTGGCCCTATCATGGCATTCCCACGAACCCGGCCGCCTGGCTGATGCAGACGGCGAAAAACCGCGCGCTCGACCTGATCCGCCGGGAAAAATCCTTTCACGACAAACAACCGGAGATCATCGCCTCCCTCGAACGCCCGATAGACGCATCCACCGACCCTCAATTCGATACCGAAATCGCCGACGACCGCCTGCAGCTGATTTTTGCCTGCTGCCATCCCCTTATCTCGCTCGAAGATCAGACCGCGCTCGCGCTCAAGACACTCTGCGGTTTCAGCCCTGCAGAAATCGCCAATGCATTCCTCACCAGTGAAGTCGCCATCAACAAACGCCTCACCCGCGCCCGCCAGAAGATCCGCGATCTGGCGATTCCTTTTGAAATCCCCGCCGGTGACGAGCTCACCACCCGGCTCGACGGGGTCCTACAGACTCTCTATCTGCTTTTCAATGAAGGCTACAAGGCATCCAGCGGAGATAACCTCATTCGCGAAGATCTGTGCATGGAAGCCATTCGTCTCACCACTCTTCTCGCAATGCACCCTTGCTCGGACTTTCCCCACACGCACGCCCTCCTTTCCCTGATGCTTCTCAATGCCGCCCGCCTGCAAGGACGCACCGATCCGGGAGGAAACATCCTGCGCCTCAGGGATCAGGATCGCTCCACATGGGATTCATCTATGATCCGCCTCGGTCTCATGCACCTCAGCCACGCTGCAAGCGGCGATACCCTAACCGAGTATCACCTCCAAGCAGGCATCGCCGCGTGCCACGCCACTTCTGCGGACGATTCAGCTACCGACTGGCTGCGGATTCTCACTCACTACGACCAGTGGACGATGATCAACGACTCTCCGGTCATCGCGCTCAACCGTGCGGTCGCACTTTCAAAAATCGAAGGCCCCGCCGCAGGGATCGAAGCGATTTCAAAAATCCGCCAGAATCGCTCTCTCGATTCCTATTATCTCGTCCACGCAATTCTAGGAGAGTTAGAAGCACAATTGGGAAACATCCAGATAGCTGTCGCCCATCTCCAGAAAGCCATCAGCCTTGCGGAGTTGCGCTCCGAGCAAGATTTCCTAAAAAAACAGCTTCAAGGACTGGGCCACGGGGCATGATACCCCGCGAAACCTAACACCTCTCCTCACTTCACCGCAGCGAGGATCTGCTCGGTGAGCATCTGCACGAGTTTCTCGGCTTCTGGATCAAGCTTGGCACTAGCGGATGAGGAAGACGCCACCTTGTCCGGGATCTGGCAGACCGTGCCAGGTTGGAAGGCAGTATTATCGCAGAGCTGGCATTCCTGCCAGTTAGCCCGCTTGTCTTCCATGCCGAGCACCTTGCGGAGAGCGATGAGTTCTTTGGCCTGTCCACCGGTGATGGTGAGAAGTTTGCCACCATTGATCTGAGAGGCGACCCAAATGGTTTTGCAGTAGGACTCGACGTTTTCCATTTTCCAATAGGCGTCCTCAATATCCTTGCCCCATGTGATGACACCGTGGTTGACCATGAGAACGGCCATGTGATCGACAGCGGCGTCACCGACGGCGACCGCATTGGCGGGAGTGCCGGGAGTCTGATATTCGGATAGACCGATCTGGCCCAGGAAAACTTCGGCCTCGGGGATCATACAAGTCGGAGGCTGGACACCGGCGACAGCAAAGGCCGTGCCGTGCGGCGGGTGCGCGTGACAGCAGGCTTTTGCCTTCGGTTGGCGCTTCATGATCGCAAGGTGCGTCATGCACTCGGAGGTGCGCTTGTATTTACCGGCGAGCTGAACACCTTCCATATCCACGAGGCACATTTGTTCAAGAGTCATGAATCCTTTGGAAACGAGAGTGGGTGTGCAAAGCACAAGATTGTCACCTACGCGGATGGTCAAGTTACCGCCGTTTCCATCCGTGTATTCGCGGTTCCACATGCGCTGGCCAATCTCGACCATGCGTTGCTTGAGTTCGACGATGGCGGGAGAGTTGAAGAACGCAGCGATTTCGGCAGGAGTCTTCGGGTCTTTGCCGGGTGTCCACTTGAATTCGTAGTCGGGTAGGATCGGCTCGGCGTAAGCGGTAGGTGTCGCGGCAAGCGTTGCAGGTGCCGCGCTGCTGTAGCCACCGGCGCGGACAGGGCCGAGTCCATCGCGGAGCACGTCCTTGGCGGAAGGTGTGAGGATCACTCCCTTCGGAAGATCGGCAGCGGTCTTACCTGACTTCAGGTGGGCTTCGATATCGGCGGCGGTGAAGACTTTTTTGCTCATGAGTTTATAACGTTAGAAAATCAGGCTGCGGGTGGTTGGTAAGAAAGTGAATCAAAAATGGCGACGGTAATTGCGTCGATGGGAATAGGAAAATCAAACGGTGCAGTCGCTTCCGCGCCCTCCACGATGCCGACGATATCGCCGTCACCGGCGCCGAGGTTATCATAGGTGACGAAAGAGGACTGTGAGGAAATCGAGGGTGCTGATTGGCAGGCGTCGTTGAACTGTCCGGCATCGAGGGGATTGACCATGAGCCAGCGCCCGCCTTTGAAAGCGGGATCTTGGATACTCAGGGTCACTCGACCGATGACTTGGGCTACGCGCATTTTTGAATAACAGGCTCAATCAACGACACCTTGGATAAAATTTCTGATGGGAGACTTGTCATCGTGGACGATGTGGCGGGCACCGAGCCCGTCGGTGGAGACCAGCACTTTCGAGTGAAGGCCGGAGCCGAAGAGATCGATGGCGATGATGGGAGCTCCAGTTAGTTTTTCATCCGCGTCGAGTGGCTGGCAGAGCATCATCTTGTGTCCCTTGAGTGAGGGATGAGCATGACTGCTGACCGCGTGGCCGACGACTTGGGCGAGAAACATGACTTTGGGTAAAGGCTGAAAACTGAAATACTAAAGGTTAGATAATGCGAAGATTTTCCACAAGCACACAACGACGAATGCGGGTGAAGGTCTTGGGAGTAGTGATCCCCTCGCCCGTCGTAGTGGCGATGGAGTAGGAAAGATAACCCTCGCCACCGAGGCCGAGGCCGGCGACGGACGCGCCGTTTTTCACAAAGATGGTGGTGTCCATTTCCTTCGCCATGTAAGTCATGTGATCGACATCCTTGGTGTGGATGATGGCGGAGTGGCGGTAATTGTGCTCGGCGCGCTTGGCTTCGCGGACGGCGGTTTCGAAGTCGGGCACCGAGACGATCGGCATCATCGGCATCATTTGTTCTTCCTGGACGAAGGGATGGTCGGCATCGGTCTCGGCGAAAAGGAGTTGGGTGCCGCTAGGAACGGTGGTTCCAGCGTATTCAGCAAGTTTCGATGGATCCGCACCGACGAGAGCGCGATTGACGGAAGCATGCGAGCAGCCACCGCCTTCACCGGGCTTGAAGGTGAATGCAGCAGCAGTTAGTTTCTCCAATTGCTGCGCGGTGATGCGTGCTCCACCCGCCTTTTCGAGTTCCTGACAGAAGCGGTTAAACACGGATCCGACGACGAAGACGGCTTTCTCACCGATGCAGAGAAGATTGTTATCGAATGCAGCACCTTCCACAATGCCGCGAGCGGCACGGGCGAGGTCGGCTGTTTCATCAATGACGACGACAGGATTTCCAGGACCGGCGCAGATCGCGCGCTTGCCGGATTTCATCGCGGCATTGACGACCGCCGGACCACCGGTGATGGCGAGGAGGGCGACGTGCGGATTTTTGCAAAGGAGATCGAAGGATTCGAGCGAAGGGCTCTCGACGGTGGTAATCAGATTGTCGATGCCGATCTCGCGTTTGATCGCTTCATTGTAGGCACGCACGGCCATCGCAGCGCTGCGGGCACCGCCGGGATGCGGGTTGAAAACAACCGAGTTTCCGGCGGCCACCATGTTGATGACATTTCCGGTTAGAGTAGGGACCGAGTGAGTAACCGGAAGGATCGCGCCGATCACGCCGAATGGGGCGTATTCTTCAAGCGTGATGCCACCATCGCCGCTCATGGCGTAGGGCTGGAGCCATTCGGTGCCGGGAACATTCTTGGTGATGAGCAACTTGCCGATCTTGTGATCGAGGCGGCCGATTTTGGTTTCCTCCATCTCGAAGCGACCCCATGGCTCGGCATTCGCGACAGCTAAGGTCTTAACAATTTCGATCACCTTCGCGCGGCCAGCAACTCCGAGTTTCTTCAACTGGAGATGGGCTTCGTGCGCAGCTTCAGCCGCCTTGTCCACGCAGGTGAAGACGCCGCGTTTACCTTCATTACCGGAACAACCACAGCCGCACGATGAAGACTTCGCGGCGGGTGCCGGAGCGGGTGCCGGAGCGGGTGCCGGAGCGGGTGCCGGAGCGGGTGCCGGAGCGGGTGCCGGAGCGGGTGCAGAGTGACCGTTAGACGCTGCGAGGCGGGAAACGACGGATTCCACCACGGAGCGGAGGGTTTCGGGATCGAGAGTTTTCATTCTGAAAGTGATGCGTCGAAATTTTTGGGAAATGTGGGATCAGCCGCCTTTGTAAACCGTCTTGCCGAGGACTTCGACGCGGTCGATGATGGCGACAATGGCGGCGTCCACAGGGATCAGCTTGAGCCCCTGGGCGGCGCGAGCCGAGCTGCCTTGGCAAAAGAGTACGAGCTCACCTTCGCCTGCACCGACGGTGTCGATGGCCACAATGGTGTTCTGCCCGGACTTGAATTTAGTCGGATCCTTTTCGTCCACGAGTTGCGGGCGCAAGATGAGAAGTTTCCTTCCGACCATGAGCTCGTCTTTTTTCGTAGAAACGACTTGTCCGATGACTTCTGCTAGGAACATCAGGGTTGTGGGGTAGCCGCACCTACAGCCATTGGAAGCTGTAGGTGCGGCATCAGAATATTACTTACGAGGAGCGCGGACGGTAGCACCGGGATCCTGTGGAAGAACGCCATCGATGGCGTCGTCCGGACGGGCGATGACGTGGGCACTGACGACTTCACCGGACTCGGAAGCGGCGGCGGCACCGGCATCGAGGGCGGCTTTGACCGCTGCGACATCGCCAAAGACGACGGCATTGCAGAGCGCGCTGCCGACTTGTTTCATCGGACCGGCGAGTTCGACGTTTGCGGATTTGAGCATCGCGTCAACGCCAACGACGAGACAGGCGAGGCCACGGGTTTCGAGAAGTCCAACTGCTTGTTTGGCCATGGTAGTATTTGTTTAGTGTGAATGGTTAGGTGTGAGAGTCAGGAAAGTTTGCGAAAGACTTCGCGGGCGAGGACCAGCTCCTCGTTGGCAGGGATGACGATGATTTTAACAAGCGAATCGTCGTCGCTGATGACCGTTTCGGTAGCGCGGCAGGTTTCGTTTTTATCGGGATCCAGTATGATCCCGAAGCCTTCGAGGTTTTTGCAAACGGCGGCACGGAGAGTGGCGCCGTTTTCGCCGATGCCAGCGGTGAAGACGAGGGCATCGAGGCCACCGAGCTCGAATTTGAAAGCCCCGATCCAGTGACGGATCGAGTGAACCAAAGCATCGATGGCGAGTTGGGCGTCTTCGTTTCCAGCCTCAGCAGCGGCGTTGACATCGCGGATGTCGTTGGAAACTCCGGACAAACCTAGCAGGCCAGATTCCTTGGTAAGCTGACGTTCGGCTTCATCAAGGGAAATTCCGAGCGTGCGCATGGCGTAGGGAATCGCGCCTGAATCGAGTTCACCCACCCGGTTGTTCTGCGGGAGACCGCTCTGAGGGGAAAATCCCATGCTGGTCCCGATTGCGACACCGTTGCGGATGCCAGTAACAGAACTAGAACCGCCGAGGTGACAGGAAACGACACGCAGCGGATGACCACTAACGGATTGTGGTCCATCCAGATAGAGGCGGCGGGCGATTTCAGCAACGTCGGGGCGATCGCAGAGTTCAGCGGAGCGTTCTGCGATAAACTTGTGGCTCGCACCGTGGAATCCGTAGCGGCGGATGCCGATGTCACGCCAAGCACGGGGAATCGCGTAGTGAGCCGAGGCTGGCGAGGTCCACTGATAGAACGCAGTTTCAAACAATGCGACAAGGCGGGCTTTCGGCAGTGATTTCTCAAACTGACGGATTCCAGCCGCGTAGGGTGGATTGTGTGCCGGAGCGACGGCGGTGAAGCCATCGAGCGCATCGATCACCTTCTGATCGGCAATCACACAACCACTGAGGTCCTTGCCAAGAACGGTCTTGAAACCGACGGCATCGATCTCATCCGGGCTGCTGATAATGCCATCGCGCTGAAGAGTGGCGAGCGCATCCTCGATCACCGCAGCATAATCCGTCACTCTTTCGTAGCCGCCCTTGGCGATGTCATTTCCGCCGTTCTCATCCATGCGGAAGAGACGGTATTTGAAGGACGTGGAGCCAAGGTTAGCGACGAGGACGAGCATCTTGATAGAGGCTGAAATACTGAGAATCTGAAACGCTGAAAACGATCAGGCAATCCAGGTGCCGAGCTTCGACAGATCGTCGTGCGGGCGTGGGATGACTTGAACGGAAGTAACGGTTCCGATGTTGGAAGCGGCAGCAGCAGCGGCGTCGAGGCCGGCTTTGACTGCGGCGACGTCTCCGGTGAAGAATCCGGTGACAAGGCCAGAGCCGATTTTGTCCCAGCCGGTCATTCTGATATCGGCAGCCTTGAGGGCGGCGTCAGAGGCTTCGATGAGGGCGACGAAACCTTTGGTTTCGATGATGCCGATTGCTTGTTTGGCCATGGTAGTGGTGAGTTTGAAATTTTTGTTAGCGGGGAAATCAGGCGATTCCGAACTGCGTAAGAAGATCGGCGTGCGGACGGGCAATGACGTGCGACGAGACGAGCTCACCGACGCGACCGGCTGCTTCGGCTCCGGCATCGACGGCTGCTTTCACGCTGCCGACGTCACCTTTGACGAGGACGGTGAGGAATCCCCCGCCGGTTTGGATTTGTTTGACGAGGGTGACGTTGGCGGCTTTCGCCATCGCGTCGGTGGCTTCGACGCTGCCGACGTAGCCTTTGGTTTCGATCATGCCGAGTGCAGTGCTCATAGTGTTAGTTGGTGATGGTTTGGATTGAGATTATTTGATCAGTTCGCAGAAAGTATCGGGCTTGAGGCCGCAGGCGTTGCCTTCATCGGTGTCGATGTGGACTTCATTTTTGAACGAGGGATCCACGCGGACGACGAGATTGTCGAATGTCATGCCGAGCGGGCCGTGGACTTTCAGTTTCATGATGTCCAAGTGCTTCACTCCATAAAACTCCGCGTCCTGCGGGTTCATGTGGGCATGCGGCTGGGCGCGGATGACCCCTTCGTCGAGTTGGAAATAGCCGTGCGGCCCCATTAACATGCAGCCGGGAGTGCCTGCGATGTCGCCCGACATGCGCACCGGAATGTCGAATCCGAGAGCGATCGCATCGGTGTAGGCGAGCTCGACCTGATTCAGACTCCGACAAGGTCCGAGGATGCGGAGGTTGGAAATGATCCGGCTTCTCGGCCCGATCAACGTGATGGACTCTTTCGCCGCATACTGGCCTTCCTGATAAAGACCCTTCATCGGAGTCAGCTTGTGGCCGGGGCCGAACAGCGCTTCTACCGCTTCCTGGGTGAGGTGGCAATGACGGGCTGAAATATTGACCAGCAGTGCATTGGGGGCTTTCGACGCCGCTGGCAACGCAATGCCAAGGCGGGAGTAAACCTGCTCGCGAACAAGGTGTTCGACGACTGCTCGGGGCGTGGATTGGGAAATCGGTGCGGCCATCTGTGACTTCGGTTTCGTTGGATTTGATTGACAAGTCAACACAAAAACCAATAATACCCAAAGAAACACAGAAAAACACGAATTTTGCTCGCTATCGACCGCCAACGCCGAATTTTGGACCTGCTTAGCCAAGCCGACTCCCTACGTACCACTGAAACTTCCATGGAACTCGGCGTGACGGACGAAACGGTGCGAAAGGACTTTGAGATGCTAGAAAAACGCGGGGAGCTCATTCGAATTCACGGCGGAGCAAGCCGTCCTCAGCGAATTCGCGAGGAACTCCCCTTCAACGAGCGCCAAGCAATTTGCCGTGACGAAAAGCTCGCCATCGCAAAAGTCGCTGCCAGCCGCATCCAGGCAAATGAAACCATTTTCCTCGATGCCAGCTCCACTGTGCTGACCCTCACCGAGTTCCTGCCAGACCTCCCGCTCACCATCCTGACGAACGCGCTCAACGTTTTCACTGCCCTCTCGGACCGCCCGAATCTCGATCTCATCTGCACCGGCGGCCTGTTCGACCCGAAATCCCGCTCGTTCATCGGCCTGACCGCGGAAAAATCCCTCCAGCGCTACAACATCCACCGTATGTTCTTTTCCGGAAACGGCCTGCACCTTGAGCGCGGCGTCAGCGAGAGCAATTCCCGTCAAGCGGCGTTCAAGGAGCGTGTCATCGCCAGCACACAGGACGTCGTTTTCCTCGCCGATCACTCGAAACTCGGTCAAAAAGCCGCGTTTTTCTTCGCAGGACTGACCGATCTAAGCTGCCTCATCACTGACAAAGCCGCCGATCCTGAGTTCACCGAGCTGCTCCAAAAAAGCGGCGTCGAAGTCCTCCGCGGCGAATAAAGGAGGCCCACTGGTCGCATCCCACGTATTTCCAACGCCTTACGATTCCGTCCTTGGCAAACGTCTATTTTACATCTCTAAATATTCCTGTGCGACAGCGTTCACTCGCGGTCATATAATCAGCGCATCCCAAACCCCAAAGACGATCCACCATTCATGAGCACTGAGTCCTCGCCCGTCTGCGAATTCACAGCATTCGCACGCGCATGGCTCCGCGCTCCGCTTAAAGTAGGTTCGATTGTCCCCTCCGGCCCGGTGTTGGCGAGGGCGATTACTTCGGAAATTTCCTCCACCACTGGCACCGTGCTCGAACTCGGCCCCGGCACCGGAGTCTTCACCAAGGCGCTCCTCGCCCGAGGTGTTTCCGCCAAAAACCTCACTCTCCTCGAATACGATCCGAAATTGGCGAAACTCCTCTGCAAGCGCTTTCCCGACGTTCGGATCATCTCCGCTTGCGCCACGAAACTCGAAAGCCTCGACCTGTTTGATGAAAACGGCGTCGGTGCGATCGTCAGCGGACTGCCGCTGCTCTCGATGCCACAGAATGTGATCCACAGCATTCTCGAAGGCTCGTTCTCCCAACTGTGCGACGGCGGCGCGATGTATCAGTTTACCTATCGCCCGCTCTGCCCGGTGCCGCGCAAGGTGATGAGGGCACTGGACCTGAAAAGCGTTTGCACCAGTTTCTCAATGCGCAATCTGCCACCCGCCTGGGTGTTCGCGATCCGCAAGAGGAGCCAGCTTTGCTAGGTTAGAGCTTGAGGAAATTTTCCAACAGCCGCTTACCGTCCTGAGTGAGGATGGACTCCGGGTGGAATTGCACACCATGCACCGGGTGCTTCTTGTGCATCAGCCCCATGATCTCCCCTTCCTCGGTCCACGCGGTGATCTCAAGGCAGTCCGGCAGCGTTTCCCGCTTCACGATCAGCGAGTGATACCGCGTGGCTTCAAACGGACTCGGCATCCCCGTAAAAACACTTTTCCCCGAATGGTGGATCGGCGAGGTCTTGCCATGCATCAGTCTATCAGCACGGACCACATCACCGCCGTAAACTTGGCCAATCGACTGGTGGCCTAGGCAAACCCCGAGGATCGGAGTCGTCGCACCCATCTTTTCGATCAGCTCGCAAGAGATCCCCGCTTCCGTCGGCGTGCAGGGTCCTGGCGAAATGCAGATGCGCTCTGGCTTCATCGCCATCACGTCCTCCACCGTCAGCACGTCGTTGCGGAAAATTTTCATCTCCGCACCCAGCTCACCGAAGTATTGGACAAGGTTATAGGTGAAGGAATCGTAGTTATCGAGAATGAGGAGCATGGTAGAATCTGGATTTAGAAATTTTCAACCGCATATGGACGCAGATGGAAGTAGGAATGAGATGCGGATTTGGAATTCTTTGTCTTACTATCAACCATCAACTCTCAACCTCTTCACCAGCTTTCAGGCCCCAGAGTCCGCGCCAGTGCGATCGCACTCAGCAGCGCCTTCGCCTTATTGACGGTTTCCACATATTCATAAGTGGGGTCCGAGTCCGCCACCACTCCCGCACCGGCTTGCACGTAGGCTTTGCCGTTTTTCAGCAGGCAGGTCCGCAGCGTGATGCAGGAGTCATGCGATCCATCAAAACCGAAATACCCCACCGCTCCGGCATAGGCGCAGCGTTTGTTTTTCTCCAGCGAGTTGATGATCTGCATCGCCCGGATCTTCGGCGCACCACTAACGGTTCCTGCCGGAAACGTCGCCCGCAGCACATCGTAAGCGCTGTGCGATGGATCGAGATCGCCCGAGACGTTGGAAACAATGTGCATCACGTGGCTGTAGCGTTCCACAATCATGAAATCGTCCACCCTCACCTTGCCGTGCTTCGCGATGCGGCCCACGTCATTTCTAGCAAGGTCCACTAACATCAGGTGCTCCGCGCATTCCTTCGGGTCCTTCATCAGATCCTCTGCAAGCGCGTCGTCCTCTTCCGGAGTCTTCCCGCGCGGGCGCGTACCGGCGATCGGACGGATGTCGATGCGCCCCTTGATCGAGCGCACGTGCACTTCCGGCGAGCTTCCCACCAGCGCGAAATCTCCCAGCTCCAAGATGAACATATACGGCGAAGGATTCACAAATCGGAGCGCCCGATAGAGATCCACCGGTGGCTGATCGAAGCTCGTCTCAAACCGCTGGCTCGGCACAAATTGAAAAATATCCCCCGCCTTAATGAACTCCTTGCCCGCCAAGACGATTTCCTCGTATTCCGCCTGCGTCGTATTACTCGTCGCCTCGGCCGGCGTCACTTTCACCAGCCCGTTGAGCGCCGGCACATGGAATGGCCGATTTAAAATTTCCACGATCGCCGCGATCCGTCCCCGCGCCGCCGCGTAGGCCTCCTCGTGGGTCGAAAACTCATCGATGAACGCATTCGCGATCACCTGCAAGCGCCGCAACCGGTGGTCGAAAACCAACAGCGTGTCCGCCAGCATGAACATCGCATCCGGGATGCCCAAAACATCCGGCGGCGGCGATCCCAGCGTCGGCTCGAACTGCCGCACCGCGTCGTAAGAAAGATACCCCACCATCCCGCCGGAAAACTGCGGCAGCGCGCCGTGAGTCACCGGTTGGTAAACCGCCATCTCCCGCTCCAGCGCCGCTAGCACATCGTCCTCCACGGAAAATGTGCGCACCTTCGAGCCCTCGCGGATCGTGATTTCCTTCTCCCGCGCCTCGAAAACCAGCCGCGGACCACTGCCCACTATCGACCACCGCCCGCCCTTCTCTGTGCTTTCCGCGCTTTCCAGAAGGAAAGAATGGCGATTATCCCGCAATTTCAAATAGGCGGACAACGGGGTCTCGAAATCCGCCGCAAGCTGGGTGTAAACGGGCACGACATTGCCCCGCTTCGCCAGCTCAGCGAAGATTTCCAAAGATGGCTCGACCGGAATGGAACTCACAACGCCGCGAAGCATGCCCGGGAAATCCGGCAGGGCAAGTCCGGAGCGCCACCTTTCCCACCCCGTTTTTCTGTTTCAAAATCCCGGCCCCTTCCTAGCTATCCTCAAACGCATCAGGATTTGTGGATTCCACCGCGCTGGGCGGTGGCAAGAGAATGGGGAGCATACGCGCCCTCGCGTGTGGTCCTCGGCGCCCTCGCCAAGGACTTCGTGGCAACAGGACGCACATCGCATCACCAGAAACCAAAGTCCCATGGCCACGCCAGCCCATTATTTCCGGCGAGGGCGCCAGAAATTGCAAGCGAGGGCGCTTACGCTCCCCAGCGCTGCTAGCTTCGCTCACACCTCGATCCACAAATCCTGATGCGCACGAGTATAATAAAGAAAATTCACCCATCGATTCAAACCAAAAAGCACGCCCGACTGGATTCGAACCAGTGACATTCCGCTTAGAAGGCGGATGCTCTATCCAACTGAGCTACGGGCGCTTGGGCTGCGAGCTGATAACAAGCTCTCGCCGCGAAGTCAAAAAATCGTTCGATTTGTTTTGAGGCCGCCATTTAGCGATTCCGGTTCGTAAATTTTCCATTAGCGTCCAGCCATGACGCGCACTGCGGTTTACGCCGGTTCCTTCGATCCACCTACGAACGGTCATATCTGGATGATTCAGCAGGGGCTGGAGATGTTCGACCACCTGATCGTCGCGATCGGCAACAACCCGTCAAAACGCTACTCGTTCACCGTCGAGGAGCGCCTGGAGCTGCTGCACCTGTCCACGGCGGAATCGGAGCGGCTGGTGATCGCCCATTTCGACAACCGCTACCTCGTGGACTACGCGAAAAAAATGGGTGCAAAATACATCCTGCGCGGCATCCGCTCGCCGAACGACTACGAATATGAGCGAGTCATGCGCCACATCAACTCGGACATGGCCCCGCAGATTACCACGGTTTTCCTGATGCCGCCGCGCGACATCGCAGAGCTTTCCTCAAACATGATCAAGGGTCTGATCGGGCCGAAGGGCTGGGAGGAAACGGTCCGGCGCTACGTGCCGGAGCCGGTATTCCGCTCCCTCGCGGCGCGCGGGGGAGCGATTTGATGACTGAAACTAATTTAAGAACAGACAGGAATGTTTGTATCACGTCGCTTAGATCCCGGCGGCTTTCAGGATGGCATCGATGTCGTATTCCGCCTTGCGCGGCCTGCGGCTGCGGAGGGCATTCGCCTCGTCATCGCCGAGGAAGGACTCGCTGGCGACATCCCAAGTCAGCTTGCGGCCGAGTTTCATGCCGATCCATGCCGCGGCGCAGGTTTGCAGGCTGCGGGCGGCCTGATCGACGGGTGCGATCGGATCGCGGTTGGCGATGATGGACTCAATCCAGTTCAACTTGTGATCCTTGCTGGCGGGCCAGCGTTTGGCATCGGAGCCGAGCGGAGAAAGCAGTTTCGGATCGCTGGCGCGGAGAGCGGACTTTCCGTCGCTGGGGACATTGCCATCGCTGGCGGTGACCTTCGCGGCGCCGCGGGTGCAGAAGATCCAGCCTTCCTCGCCTTCGAAGCGGAGGCCGTTATCAAACTTTTCGTCGAGGATCACCTGCACGTCGTTCGGGTAGAGCATTTCCACGTGGTAGCCGTGGTGCACGGTCCAGACATCGTTGGTCATGAAATCTGCCTTAGCTTCGATGATCGAGGGACCGCCGAGTTGTTGGCCCATCGCCCACTGCGCGATGTCGATGTGGTGCGCACCCCAGTTGGTGATCATACCGAGCCCGAAGTCCTCGGTGGTGATCCAGCCCGGGCGGCCGCTGAAGCTATCCTGCGGGTGGCAGCGGCCTTCCATGTAGTCCTGCTGCGGTGCGGGGCCGAGCCAGCGCTCGTAGTTGAAATTCGGCGGGACCGGCATCGCTGCGGGAGCCTTGCCGCTGGGATTGTCGATCCCGATGCCGATCTTGATGGTCTTGAGTTTACCAAGGCGTCCATTGAGAACTGCCTCGCTGGCGGGGCGGAACGCGGTGAACGGAAATTCCGAGCGCTGCTGCGAGCCGACCTGTAGGATCACCTTCTTTGCCCGCACTGTTTTGCGGAGGGCGATGGACTCAGCGATGTTATAGGTGAGCGGTTTCTGGCAGTAGATGTGCTTTCCGGCGATGGCCGCATGGGTGGCGACGAGGCCATGCCAATGGTCCGGCGTGCTGACGACGACGGCGTCGATTTCTGAGCTCGCCAGCAGTTCCTGATAGTCGCTGTAAACCTTCACCTCCACCGAGCTTTCACCCCGTTTTTTGTAGAACTCCTCGATCCTGCGCTTGGCCTCGGCAGAGCGCTTTGTATCGAGATCGCAAACAGCCACGACCCGCGCCATCGGCACGTCGAGCACACCGCCCAAATCCTCAAGGCCCATCCGGCCGCAGCCGATCTGGGCGACTTGAATTCGTTTGTTAGCCGAGTTGGCAGCGAAGAGGGAGCCGGGGAAAATGCTCGGGAGGGCGATCAGTCCAGCGGTGCCGCCGAGGGCGGTTTTGAGGAATTGGCGACGTGGATTCATCAGGTGATTTGTTATGCGTGGGTTACTTGTTGGAGAAATCGCGGATCTTGATATTTCGATAGAAGACCTGGTTACCGTGGTCCTGCAGAAGAATGTGGCCTTCGGGAAGTTCGCCGAAATTTGGCCAAACTTTGTATTTACTGATTGCGACGAGATCGCGCCATTCCTTGGAGCCGCGCTCGATGTCGATGGTCATCCGGCCGTTGAGCCAATAGGTGAGCCGCTTGTCCTTCGAAAGGATGCGGGCGTGGTTCCATTCGCCGATGGGCATAGCGACTTTTTCCAAAGGCGCGGCCCGCATGTCGTAGAGTGAGCCGATGGTGCGATTCCCGTCGCGACCGAGCTTGGCATCGGGATGGCGCACATCATCGAGGATTTGGAATTCCGGCCCAATGGCGGAGCCCGCCCCCTTGTTCAGCGCGGGATCGACGAAAGTCTTGATGCCGCTGTTCGCGCCGGGAGTGATCTTGAAATCCAACTGGAAATCGAAGTTGGCATACTTGTCGTGGGTGACGATGTCACCGCCTTTTTTGGCTTCGGCGCCGCCGGACTCGTTGATGATGAGCTCGCCGTTTTTCATTTCCCAAGCACCGCCTTTCGGGAAATCCGCACCATTGGCGCTGCGCCAGCCTTCGCTGGTTTTCCCGTCCCACAGCAACTTCCAACCCGCCGCTTTTTCACCAGCAGACAGGGTGTTCGGCTCAGCCGCCGATAGATCCTGGACCCGAAGGTTCCGCCACCGGACCTTGGTGCCTTCCTTGGCTTTTTCCTGCCCGATCCCGTGGACTTGCAGTGCAATGAAGCCACTGCCGGTCAGTGAGTCGGTGATCGATGCCCGGGCCTCGCCATTGAGCGTGGTCTTGATGGTGTCGCCGATGGCCTCGACGCGCACTTTATTCCATTCACCCTGTTTGAAAAGCGTACGGCCTTGATCGGTGAACGCCTTCACCTCACCGCCGAGAGCACCTGGAAACAGCCAGCCGCGGCGGGCTTCGTCGTAGATACCGCCGCTCCACCAGCGGTCCTTTTTTACCTCGGGATCGATCTCGATCTGATAGCCATGCACGCGGTCCGCAGGGATCTTGATCGTCTTGCTATCCCACGTCAGCTCGGTTTCCTTCGAGTAGCAGTTGCTGCGGATCTGCACGCCGGAATTGAGCAAAGGATCGACTTTGAACTCATATTCCAGAACGAAATCACTGTAATCGCGGCCGGTGCAGAGGAAGGTATTCGGCGTGTTGAGAGTCGAGGTGCCGACGATGCAGCCGTCCTCGATCGTGTAGGTCGCCTTGCCACCGCGCTGGGTCCAGCCGTCGAGATTTTTGCCGTTAAAAAGATCCGTCCAACCGTCTGCCGCGAAGGCGGTGCTGGAAAAAGTGAGGAGAAACAAGGAAGCTCGCAGGTATTTCATTGGAGTTTATGGGGATGATCGTCCCGAATTGGGCAATTAGATACGGAACTGGAAGATGGGTCTTTCAGGTTTTCATGCAGCGGTGCGGCAGCCACGCTTTACATGAACCGCCATCCGCCATTTGCAAAACTGTTTAAGAGGTAGTCTGAAAAATACGGAGCGTCGATATTTTATCGACTGTTTGGGCCCGACATTCTGTCGGGCGACTTGAATCAATGCCGCCGGACAGGATGTCCGCCGCAAATAGCGTTCAGAATGAACGCGCTCCTTTCCCATTTTTTCAGACAGCCTCTAAGTTACGGGCAAAATCAATCGGCTTTTCGGCCTTTCACCTGAACGGGTGAGACTGGCAAAGGTGGCTCCAGATTTTGCCTTACCACGCCTTCGTCCCCTGCGCGTCAAATGGCAGCCAAAGCAGCGCGACGTTCTGCACCTTCACGTCCGTCTTCGCCGGCTTGATGGATTCCGTCCCAAGCGCGAGCGCCGCGGGATCATAGGACTCGGTGAGTTTCGCAATATCCAACTCGAGACCGGAGTTGGCGGCTTCGATTTCCGCATTGATAGAGGCGACCTTGGCATCGGCGGCGGTGACGTCCTCATGTTGTTTGTAAGCGCCGGTCGCCTTGCCGATGGCGGAAGTGCCGCGGGTGAGCGACCCGAGGCCAGACTTACGACCGAGGAACGCGCCGAGGATCCCACCGAGCACTGAGACGCCAGCTTGCATCATGGCGGAATTTGATTCGGCCTTTTGTTTGTCGAGCTGGCCTTGTGCGGTCTGAAGGCGGGACTGGATGGAGGAAATTTTCTTGGTCGCATCATCGCGGAGTTTTGAAATCGCGGCATCACGGGCTTCGCGAGCTTCCATCGTCAGGCGGGCGCGGAAATCCGCCTCAGTTTCTCCCAGCTTCGACCACTCCTTCAAGGTTGGGCAGGAAAACACATCCGCGCGCTCATTCCGATAGAGCCACTCCGCGAAGTCCTTTTCCACCTGCTTGTAGTTCGCTGCATTCATGGCGAATCCTGGGAGCACCCCAAACCCAGCACCGGCAGCGGGTTCGTTCGCACCCGACTCGATCTTTATCGGCGGCGGCACGGTTTTCTCCCAGTCGATCCCCGACGCAAGCACCGGATTCACAAGGCGCACCGTGTTGCTGCCATCGAGTCCAGATTTCGCCGAGTAAAAGTGCACGATCCCCTCACGCAACAGGTGGGGCTGATAGGTGATGTCATCAGCCGCTCCGGCGATGGGCACGAAAATCTCCACCACGCCGCCACCCACCACCGGGCGCGGCGATGCGGCGGCAGTCGGCGCGTTCATACCTGGCATCGCCATTGGATTCACCTCCGCCGTGGGACTCGCAGCGGCCGATCCATTCCCGAATTCCCCGCGCTTCGGATCCATCAGCGTCTTGATCTGGCCGCGCGTGAGTGGCCCTGTCAGATAGCTCATCACCCAGCGCACTTTGAACAGAACCGGGTGATCCTCGTGCACGTTGTTCATCAGGAAAACTTGGTTTCCCAGTCCGGAAATCAGCTTCTCCATGCTGCTTCTATCAAATTTCGCATTCTGCGTTCCGGCAGCTCCTTCGAGCCCGTCCAACACCCGCATTTTGTCCCGCTCCGTCTGCAGGCGGCCGAGGAACCACGTCCCAATGTTAGAGAGTGCCTTGTAATCCAAGTCCACCGGATTCTGCGTCGCCAGCAAGCAGCCCAGCCCGAATGCGCGCCCTTGTTTGAGCATCGTCATCAGCGGCTTCTTCGACGGCGGGTTCGCGGTCGGCGGCAGGTAGCCATAAATTTCATCCATATACATGATGGCCCGCAACGAAGTGGTGCCATTCTGCGACCGCATCCAGCCGAGCATCTGGTTCAATAACAGACTCACGAAAAACATCCGCTCTGAGTCTCCCAGATGCGCGATGGAGAAAATCGAGATGCGCGGTTTCCCGGCGGGCGAGTGCAGCATCTTCGCGATGTCCAGCGGCGGGCCTTCCAGCCACGTCGCGAATCCAGGTGACGCTAGCAGGTTGTTAAACTTCAGCGCTAACACCTGCCGCGTCTTCTCGGGCATGAAGGAATTCAGGTCGATCACCCCCACTTTATCGAACGCCGGCTTCTGGATATGGCGGATGAGAGTTTCCAACGTGATGTTCTGCCCGGCTGCCCACGCGTTTTGGAAAATGGCGGCACACAGCACCGCCTCCGGGCTCTGGATCGCGTCCGCCTCCACGCCGACGAGCGATAACAGCGAGGAAACCGTACTTTCCACCCGCTCGCCCAACAGCTCCGCATCGTCCATAATTTCAAACGGCGGCACCTCCAGCGAGCTCAGGATGGAAACCGGAATCCCCGCCTTACTACCGGGGGTGAAAATATTGATGTCCACCTTGTCGCGCAGCGTGGCGATCCGCCCGGAATCCTGCCCCCACTCCGCCAGACCGTTTTTCCATTTCTCCGCTGTCTGCGCCGCGAACTCATCCGGGCTCACGCCTTTTTTCGTCGCGTCGTCCTCGTTGATCCATGGCCGGAAGCTCTTCGCGTCGAGGTCTGGAAACATCAGCAGCAAGTTGGAAATGTCGCCCTTCGGATCGATGATGATCGCCGGAATGTTGTCCATCGCCGCTTCCTCCAACAGCGCCAAGCAGAGCCCAGTCTTTCCAGAGCCCGTCATCCCCAACACCACACCGTGCGTCACGAGATCCTTGGAATCATAGAGGATCAGATCGTCCTCGACTTTTTTCGCATCCCCATCATAGCCGCGGCCGAGGTAGAATTGCCCGAGTTTCTCATAATCGCTGGAGGAAATCGCCATAGTGCGAGCATGCTGCAATGACCGTAGAAAAATGCCAGCCGGAAGATGCGCGGGTGCAATTCAGGGCACTGCCAGCCCTTAGGATGACGAACGGTGGCAGTGACCAGAGCGTTCGCTTTCTGCGGACTACTCCGACAAGTGCCGGATGCAGAACTGCGACCAAGTTTCCAAGCGCTCGAACAATCCGTCATTGAGCTCTGCCAGTGGCGTGAATCCGAGATCGGTCAGCGCGTCCTCGCGGGATTTTACGTCATCCGACTTCAGCTCGATCAAATGCACGATGCCAAGGTGGACCTGGCCGACGGGGTTGGATTCGTCATTGAGCAGGGCGATGATCTTGTGCTGGTGGTCCTCCGGCAGGTCTAGCTCCTCCTCGATCTCGCGGGTGACAGCGGCATGATAGGCGTCCGCGCCTGTGCGCCCGCCTCCAGTGTCGATTGGGTTCACGTGGCCACCGACTCCAACGGAAATTTTCGCATGCAGCCTGCTTTCACCACCCGCCTTGCCCCGAGTGTAGTGGAGAATCCTATCGCCACAGCGGAAGATGCAGTAAGGGATGAGTTGCTTGTGGCTGGGGTCCTCCTCGGCGGCGGCACGGTCCATGAAAAAGTGGTTCGCCGGGTCCAACAGTTGGCTAACGGCAGCATCCAATCCTTCCGTCCGAATGCCTTGAAACGACCCGATTTCATTTAACAGCGCACGCGGCACCACCAACACTTTTTCCCCAGCATACTTCGACATGCGGCGGAGCATAGGCAGCGCGGCCGGTCCGCCAAGGATTCATGAAGGAGAAAATTCCAAAGCGAAATACTTCAGCTTTCCTGATTTACGCGATCACGTGATTTCTTATGTCCGGTTTTGTGACATGATTCATCTCGTCAGCCGATCGCACCCCCGGTCCCTGGCCATCCCCCACCCCCACCCCATCCCCCCTTGTATGAAACTCCCCCTTGGTTTCTTCGCCCTCTTGGGCCTCATTTTTGCAATTCTGGACACCCAGTCCGGTGCTCAGAACCTTCCTAGTTCGTTGAGCTTCAGCGTCTCAGGTGCATTTGGAAACGGCGTGAATGAAAGCAGCAACAGCCTGCTCTATGCCGATAGCGACCTCTCCGACGGCTACATTCCCGGCATGGACCTGGCGGACGCCCCCACTTCCCTCAACCCCACGGGCCCAGCCGGTTCCGCCGCCTTTCAATGGGGGCAAGCCGCCAGCGGAGTGAGCTACTCACACTCTAGCGCGCTTTGGTTTTCTCCCATCGCAGCCAACAACACCAGCGCTGGCGAGTATTTCAACATTGGCTCACTCTTCTACCGCAACGGCACGATCAACTCGACCACCGGAGCCTCATCCGTCGATCTCACGCTGAACCTGAATTTCTCGAGCCCATCCGGCGTCACCCCGATCACCGCCGTCTACACCAGCGATCTGATCAACTCCACCAACACAAGTGACCCGGTCGCCAGCGCCGACATCGTTTCCCTGCGCAATCTCGCCGCGCCGCTCAATTTCACCGACGCCTCCGGCAACACCTATTACCTGGAACTCACCTTCAAGGTCGATCAGAACACCATCGACGGCACGCTTTCCACTCAGGATCAGTTCCGCGTCTTCGAAGGTGGCCAAGGCCGCGCCGATCTCCTCGGCCGCTTCACCACCACACCGGGAATCGCCACGATCCCAGAGCCTTCCGCCGCCCTGCTCGGCCTACTTGGCTCACTCGCATTCTTCCGTCGCAAGCGGTGAATCCCGATGCGCGACGAGGGATTTCGGAGATGCCGACATTTTTCCAAAAATCCTCTTGATCCCGCCCGGTCCCGCCGATAAACCTCCGCCCCACCCGAAAGGGGCGTTAGCTCAGTTGGTAGAGCACTTGCATGGCATGCAAGGGGTCAGCGGTTCGAATCCGCTACGCTCCACCACTTTGTTTTTCAAAGGGTTGTGAAATCATGTTAGGGAAACTACTCCCTAAACTAAACCCTAAGTGATTTTCCGTCTTGGTATCCAATCAAGGAGATGGTTCGGATAGTGCGAAGGTGCCTGACTTCTAGGTTGAAGACTACGAAAGTCCTCCCAACACTAGCTGCTCATTCCTCACAGGTAGGCGGATCACGCCGCGATACCCCGGATGAATGTCGCGACGTAATCCACCACTCAATCAAAAACCCGGTTCACCGTTGTGCCGCGTTCCAAGATCTTCATCGGCTTGACGATCACATCGGCGATGTCGGGATTCTTGAGCGGGTGGTGACTGGCAAACGCGTGAAATTCTGATGGAGATACCCCCCGCCTGTAAGTTTCCCGATCACTTACCGGAAAATGCCGATCTTGAAAATCTACCAACCCCACGATGCATGATAAATGAGATTGAAATGCCGGGCGGAGAGAACACCTTGGCCCGGACGCTTCGGTATTTCCGGAGCCTCACCCTTACTTTCATCCATCAACCTCTTTCCCACCATGCTCCTAAAATTCTTCAAAATGAACGGCGCCGGCAACGATTTCATCATCGTTGATAATCGCGATCTCTCTCTCTCCGAAGCTCTCGACGCGGACACCATCGCCGCACTCTGCGACCGCCACCGCGGCATCGGTGCCGACGGTCTGCTCGCCGTGGAGCCCGCCAAGAAGGGCGCGGATTTCCGCTTCCGCTATTACAATGCTGACGGCGGCGAAGCCGAAATGTGCGGTAACGGCGCACGTTGTTTCGGTCGCTTCACCGCGCACCTCGGCGAAATCGTTCTCAAGAAAATAACCTTTGAAACCATCGTCGGAACGCTCGCTGCGGAAATGATCGGTGACGACGTCCGCATCGCCATGTCCGATCCGAAGGATCTCGAATTGGAAATCGACATCAAAGTTCCCGACATCGACGGCAGCCTGCATTTCGTCAACACTGGCGTGCCGCACGTCGTCGCATTCCTTGAAAGCATGGCGGAACTCGAAGACTTCGATGTCTTTCAATACGGCGGTGAGATTCGCAATCACGACGCTTTTGCACCTGCCGGCACCAATGTGAACTTCGCCGCTATCTTGGCCCCCGACCACATCTCTATCCGCACTTTCGAGCGCGGCGTGGAAGATGAGACTCTCGCCTGTGGGACCGGAATGGTGGCATCGGCCCTCGTCCACCATCTTCTAACCGGTGCGCCGAGTCCGATCAAGGTGGACGTCGAAGGCGGAGACACTCTGGAAATCGGATTTGAGAAAACCGGAGAAAAGACATTCAAGAACGTCACCCTAACCGGACCAGCAGATTTCGTTTTCGAGGGCGAGATCGATATTTGAGAGTTCATCCACCGCATTCTTTCGCCAAGCGCGCCATCGAAGGATGGCGCGCTTTTTTTAAAAATCGGACCCATCCACAAAAGCGCGGTATTCGTCTTGATTTTCAAAACAGCGCTCACTCAGTTGCCACAACCGAATGCGAACCAATAACCAAGTGCATCTGGTCAGTGGGATTCATTGAAATTTCACACCTTCTTCATTCCCAAGGGCACTTGGTCTGCTAGCGTCCCGGTGAAGTCAGGAATAAACCATGGAAAACGCCACCGAAACGGAAGTCGCCGATGCAGCCAAACACCTTCGCTCGCTTTCGAACGGGCTCAACCAGGTCCTGTTCGGCCAAGAGGAACTCATCGACCTCGTGATCACCGGCGTGCTGGCCCGCGGACACATCCTGCTGGAAGGTTTGCCAGGGCTGGGGAAAACCGAGCTCGTCAAAGGCCTCTCGAAACTCCTCATGCTGGGCACAAAGCGCGTGCAGTTCACGCCGGACCTGCTACCGGGCGACATCACGGGAAATCCGGTGCTCCAGGAAGTGGACGGGCGCCGCGAGTTTGTTTTCCAACCGGGACCGCTTTTCACCAACATCGTGCTTGCCGACGAAATCAACCGCGCGTCGCCCAAAACTCAGTCAGCCCTGCTCGAAGCGATGCAGGAGCGGCGTGTGACAGTTCTCGGAAAAACGCACGATCTACCGAAGCCGTTTTTCGTGCTCGCCACCCAGAACCCAATCGAGCTCGAAGGCACCTATCCGCTGCCGGAAGCCCAGCTCGACCGCTTTCTCTTCAAACTCGAAGTCACCCGCAACGACGTGGCCACACTCCAGCGCATCGTTTCGCACCGTGAACTCGGCACCGAGCCACAGGTCGATCCAGTGATGAGCGCTGAAACTTTAGATTCGCTGTTGGAACTCGTTAGGAAAATCTATCTTCCCGATGTGGTAGCGAACTACATCGCACGCCTCGTCGATGCCAGCCACCCCGGCCAGTCCGCTGCGGCACGCGGCATCCGCTACGGAGCCAGCCCACGGGCGGCACTCGCGCTCGCGTCCGGCGCCAAGGCCCGAGCACTGATGCAGGAACGGACAAACGCGAGCTTCGAGGACGTGAAAGCCATCGCTCCCGCAGTGCTGCGCCACCGAATCGTGCTGGATTACAACGCGCGGGTGGAAGGCCACACGACGAACGACATCGTGCGCGCGCTGTTGGATGAGGTTCCATTCCAGGATACGGCCACGCCGAAGAATTTGAAATCCGCGTAACTGCATTCCTGAAAATTCATTCCGCCATGCTCCGTTACCTGCTTTTCCTTGCCCTCATTCTTCCCGTCGCCGCCCAAGAGACGATCATTCGTGAGGTGTACGATCCGAAAACGGACACCCATGTCGAAGTGGTCGCATTGTTTTCAAAACCCTCGTCCAGCGGCTATCTGCCCGTGCGGGTAAAAATTGCTAACAACCTAAAGACGGACCGCTCCATCCAACTCTCGTTCGATAGCGGCACCAACTACTCCCAGGGAACCCATGCGGCCTCTTCCTTCGAGTTCACTGCGGACGCGGGCAAGACCGTCACGCAGGACATTCTCGTGCCGCTTTGTCCGAGTATCGCGGGGTATTCATGGGGAGCGAACGTCAGCACCCGCCTGACCGGTTCGCTCGGCGATGCGAACAACAGCATGAACGCCATTTCCGACAATACGCAACCGGCCGTTCTGCTCAGCGAGGCGCTTTTCACGCCTAACGCTTCATCGTTGGATTCCGCCATGGGCAGCGGTAGTTCCTACGGCGGGCGCAACGAGTTTGCCGCGAAGTTCGATCCGAAACAACTGCCCGACAACTGGCTCGCGTTCTCCGGCTACGACAGTGTGATCATGACCGACACCGATTGGTCCAACTTACCTTCGAGCGGCCGCAATGCACTTCTATCGTGGCTCCGGTTAGGAGGACAACTGATTATTTACGCCACCGGCGGTGCTGACGCCAAATCGCTGGGAATCCCCTCGGAGGCGAGTTTTGGCAGTGTGATATTCAAGAGCATCGCTTCAGACTTAAAACTCGATCCGAAACCCACGTTGGATCTCGTCAATCACACGAACCCCAACGGCACCCGCAGCGCTTCTATCAAAACCGACTTCGACGGCAGTTGGCCTCTCCAAGGCTACTTCGGAAGCCAGACGTTCCAATACGGGCTTTTCATCGCGGTACTTATTGTTTTCGCAGTAGTGGTCGGTCCGATCAACCTGTTCGTCTTCGCGAAATCCGGCCAGCGCCACAAACTCTTTATCACCACGCCGCTCATCTCATTGATCGCAAGTCTGATCCTGATAGCGCTGATCATCATCCAAGACGGCTTCGGCGGCTCAGGCATGCGCCGAGTGCTGATGGAAGTGCGCCCGGACGGCGATCAAAATGCAGCTTATCTCCATCAGGAACAGTTCTGCCGCACTGGCGTTCTGACAGGTTCGCGCTTCAAGATCACCGAGCCATCGGTCTTCAGCCCGCTGCCCATCGCTGCCAGCCGCTGGGCGCGCTTCACCAACAGCTCCGACACCCGCGGCAGTTTTAACCTGCAACCGTCCGATGGAAAACTGAATGCTTCAGGCGATTGGTTCCAAAGCCGCTCAGAACACGGCCATCTCCTTTCTGCCGTGGTCTCGACACGGGGCCGCATCGAGCGGACAAGCGAGGCACATGCACTTCTCTCAACTTTCGATTTCCCCATAGAAACGCTTTTTTTCTTGGACAACGACGGGCAGTGGTATCGGGCAGACGGCATCACCACCGGCAAGCGTTTCAGCACGACCCCCGTCGATCTATCAATGGTCCAGCCGTCGATACAGAAGGAAATCAGCGGATTTGCATCAAGAAACGGAAAGATGCTGCAACGCTCGTGGAAGCGCCCCGGCTGCTACGTAGCCGTCACCAACGCCGCTCCCGGAATTGCCACGCATCCGGGCATCCGATGGAAGGAAACACGCACCATCATCACCGGCCCAGTCCTCACTCCGTGAAATTTCAAATCTGAAATTTCAAATTTCAAATCTCTTCCATGTCCGCTCTCAAGATCAATAACCTCTACCGCTACTTCGGCAATCTACAGGCCGTCAACGGCGTGACTTTCGAGATCCCTCATGGATCGGTCTGCGGTTTCGTCGGTGCCAATGGTGCGGGAAAAACAACCACCATGCGGATCCTCGCCACGCTGGACTACCCGACTCTCGGCAGCGCCGAAGTCTGCGGCATCAACGTGGTCCACCACCCAGCGGAAGTGCGTAGGCTCATCGGCTGGATGCCTGACCACTTCGGAAACTACGAGCATATGACGGTGCTCGAGTATCTCGATTTCTACGCCCGCGCGCTCGGCTACAAGGGTAAGGAACGCCGCGAGCGAATCCAAGAGGTGATGGAGTTCACCGATCTCATCCCGCTGGCCGATCGGTTTTCTAACAAGCTCTCGAAAGGCATGACCCAGCGCCTCGGTCTCGGCCGCGCGCTACTGCACGATCCGCAAGTGCTCATCATGGACGAGCCCGCAGCCGGACTCGATCCGAAGGCGCGCGTGGAGCTCAAACACCTCATCCGGGTGCTGGCGAAGGAAGGAAAAACGATCTTCATCTCCTCCCACATTCTATCCGAACTCGGCGAGATGTGCGATTCGCTGCTTTTCATCAACAACGGTCGCATCGTCCACCATGGCGACGCCGAGACCCTCCGCCGCGGCTCAGACCATCTCGGTGGCGTGCTTTACGACGTGCAGGTGGATGGCAAGCCGGAGTCGGTTTCCGACTGGTGTATCCTTCAGCCTAACGTGGAATTCCTCGAAGCCCGGAAACTCGGTGGCCGTATCCGCATCGATACCCAAGACCCGATGAAAGCCGCCGATGTGCTCGCCCGCATGGTCAAGGACGGTCTGCGCATCACCGAGTTCCACCGCGAACAAAGGAATCTGGAAGACGCCTTCATCGATATCCTCGGCCGCCTCGATGCCGGCCAGCCCGCAATTTCGCCACCGCCGATGCCTACAGCAGGAACATCGAACATCGAGCTTCCCACATCGAACATCGAATGAAGAACTTTCGGACCACAAGACCTATTCCAATCTTCATTCATCACTCTTTCCTTCGACGTTCAATGTTGGACGTTCAATGTTCGATGTTCAAAGTCCACCTCGCATGACCCTCTCCCATCTAACCGACTTCTCCGACCGCATCTCGCCGATGCTGGTGAAGGAACTGCGCCAAGGTCTACGCGCGAAAACGTTCATCGCCGTTTTCCTGAGTTTGCAGGTTTTCCTCGGCATCATGCTGCTTTCGGCGACGGCCGCCTCGACCACGGACCGCGCCGGTGCCGTGGTCTCGGGAATGATCTTTACGTTTTTTTCCATCGCCGTGCTCATCGTTCAACCGCTGCGGGGTGTCGCGGCACTTTCCTCGGAGATCAAAGGCAACACCATCGACATGATGGTGCTCACACGCCTGAGTGCCTGGCGAATCGTGTTTGGCAAATGGGTGGCCATCGTCAGCCAGTCCGCGCTGATCCTCTCCACCATCATCCCCTACCTCATCCTGCGCTATTTCTTCGGTGGCATGAACCTGGTGGGAGAAATCGTTTATCTCGGACTTCTTTTTCTAACGTCCATGGCGCTCACCGGACTCACGGTCGGATTGTCAGGAAGCTCGTCGGTGATCATCCGCGGGATTCTGCCTTTGTTTGGAACTCCGCTGCTTTTCATGGCTCTGATAACGCTGCTATTCGACAGCGGTGCTAGGTCATTGATAGAAACGTGTTCGCTCGACACCAGCGAATCGCGGATCGCCATTGCCATCTACGTGGCTGCGATCACTTATCTAGGGGGGTCCGCACTATCGCTCGGTGCATCGCTCATCGCCCCGGCTGCGGAGAACCATTCGAGTTTACGGCGTGTGATCGCGATCGTTGCGACTCTTCTGATGATTCCTGTGATGCTATATTCCGCAGCTCAGAAAGAGATCCTTCTTTTGTTCATCGGGATCATTGCCACACCTGCGATCCTGATCGCCCTGACAGAATCCACGCTGCTAGTTTCCACCGTTTGCAAACCATTTGTGAAACGAGGGATCTTGGGAAGAGCGTTAGGAATCGTCCTCTATCCCGGACTCGCTTGCGGCATCTTCTTCACCGTGCTTCTAATCGCCATGAGTATCGTGGCATGCGGGTTGAATCCAGGGGCTTGGAACTATGGGGATGAGTTCGACACCGTCGTGCTGGCCTTGTTGGGAACCCTGCTGTTTCCAGCAGTGCTTCAGGTGTTTTTCTTCAAGGGCGAGGGTCAAAGGGTGGCGAACTATCTGCTACTTATGATCGGGACTGGAATTCTGACAGGAATTCTGGGGGCTCTGACGGAAGCGATGTCCAACCGAGACTTCCTCTGGCTTTTCGTCTGGAACCCACTGGTTTTTGTCGTGATGAGCAGTTCCAACCATTTCAACGACTCCGCTCTGCTCATCGCGGTGATCACGATTGATTTCATCCTGATCACGATTCTGTTGTTATACGCGCTGGCCATCTTCAAACCGAACCGCGAAGCCATCCGCCAAGCGGAAGAGGAACTTCGTTCCACCAGCATTCCCCATGAATCCTGAAGCTCTCCAAACCTGCCACGGACGCGCGCTCGCCGTCGCGGCCCGCTTGCGACTGCCGCTGCGCTCCCGCGTCTGGCGTGGCCAAGCCGGAGAGTTCACCGGCGGTGGCACGGGTTCATCGCTCGATTTTCAGGACCATCGCGCGTATTCGCCGGGCGACGATCCGCGCCACATCAACTGGCAGGCCTACGCGCGCACCGGCAGCTACACGATGAAGCTTTTCCGCGAGGAGGTCCGACCGGTGGTGGATCTGATCCTCGATGCTTCGGAGTCGATGTTCTTCGATCCTGTGAAAGCCGCACGGACGGCCGAGCTTTTCTATCTGATTGCGGAAAGCAGCCACGCAGCCGGAGCCTCGCTCGCCCTCCACGCCGTCCGCGGCGACGCGAGCGTGGCACTCGATCCGGCGACCCTCCGCACGCATCGCTGGCTGGAAACGGCCCGAGCGCTGCCTGCCACCGACGCGGCGAAATCACCGGAACTTTCGAAGCTTCCGCTGCGCGCGAATGCCATCCGTGTTTTTCTATCAGACCTGCTTTTCCCCGGCGATCCGGAGCCGATCCTCCGACATCTCGGCCAACGCCACGGCAGCCTTGTCATCTTTTCGCCCTATCTGGAATCCGAAGCGAGACCGGCCTGGTCTGGAAATTACGAGTTCATCGATCCTGAGCGGAATTCACAACACCCACACCGGATCGAACCCGCGACGCTCAAGCGATATCACGAGGCCTATGCGAACCACTTCGCCCTCTGGAAACAGCACTCGCGCCGCCACCAAGCCGCCTTCGCCCGCATCCCCGCCGAGGATGATCTCGCCACCGCCCTTTTCCGCGAAGCGGTACCCGCCGGAGCGCTGGAACCCAGTTGCTGAACCCAACTAAAAACATCTTTGTTCGCCTTCGCAAATCCACTCGGCCTCCTCGCATTGCTCGGCATCCCGGCGGTGCTGGCGATCCATTTTCTCCAGCGGAAAGCCGTCGAATTTCCTGTTTCCACGCTATTTCTGCTAGAGCGGACCCAGCGTGATGCGGCGAGCGAGCGGAGGCTGGATCGGATCATTCCTTCCATTCCGCTTTGGATGCAGCTGCTGGCGGTCTTGCTTCTCGCGTGGTTTCTGGGAGAGCCTCGATTTCAAAAATCCGGCAGTGTCCAGCGCATCGCTGTGGTGCTCGATTCTTCGGCATCGATGGGTGTTTTTAAAAAAGAGGCCCTCACCCGCCTCGCCGCGGAGTTGCCCACTCTGCAAGGGCCCGCCTCCTCAGTGGAACTAACTGTGATGGAATCCGCACCCGGACGTCCGAGACTCTATGCAGGATCGTCAGTTGAGGATTTAAAAGTCGCACTAACAAAATGGCAACCGCTCGATGGGCTCAACGATCCCTCACAAGCCCTGCGCCTCGGGCGGTCGTTGGTCTCTCGTGAAGGAACCGTGATCTATCTGACCGACACTCCGGTCGAATCGCTGCCATTCGATGCGAAACTAATCGCGGTTGGAGAGGTGATCGAGAACGTCGGATTCACCGGTGTTACCTTCGCCACCGAGGAAGGCGCACTCGTCTGGCGGGCGCTCGTTAGAAACTACGGTAAATCCGACGCAGACCGCACCTGGTCGATGATGACATCCTCCGGAAACTCCGAACCGCGCGCTCTCCATCTCGCCAGTGGTGCGCTGGTCACCCTGCAAGCCGCGTTTCCGAAGGATGCGGAAAACGTCCGCATCGTCTTGTCTGGCGATCGTTTTCCCCTCGACGACACACTGCCCATCGTTGCTCCCGCCCCCAAAACGCTCGCACTTTTCACCGCCACCTCCCCTGCCTTCGCCGATCTAACTGCCAAACTCCTCCGCTCGCTCGACGCTGCAGTTCCCACCAATGACGCCGCCAGCGCCGATCTTTCGATTTCCTCCTACGATCCACTGGACCCCGTGCTGCCTCCGGGAAATTCCATCATCTTCGTCGAAGACAGCACCCGCACCGGGGCCTATCTGAAAGGTGGCATCGTGGCCGAAGCGAATCCGCTGATGGACGGTCTCAACTGGCAATCACTACTTGTTCGAGAAACGATAGAACTCGACCGCTCGCCCGCTGAGACCGTTCTGTTATGGCAGGAAAAGCGGCCGCTGATCTTCCTCCGCGAGCGCGAGGGTAAGCGCCAGCTTTGTTTTAATTTCGACCTCCGCCTTTCTAACGCAGGCAACCAACCGGCGTTCATCGTGCTGCTCCACCGTTTTGCCGAATCGATCCGCGACGCGAAGGTGGCCCCGACTTCGGCCATTCTGGAAACCGGCCAGCCGATCAAGGTGACGGCAGCACCCAACCTTCCACTGATGATCGCCGCCACCGCCCTGGACGGTAAAACCATTCCTGTCGCCACGGTATCGAACAACGCGCCGCTGATCCCCTGTTTCCTCACCGTCGATCAGAACGAGACCCGTCTGCTCGACGCCGCCGTCTTTTTCGCCGACACCCGCGAGGCCGATTTCAGCGCATGTGGAAAACCGGACTCCAGCGAGACAGCTAACAAATCCACCATCGAACGCCACACCAAACCCGATCCGTTCTGGCGAGTCTGGATTCTCGTTCTCCTCGCCGCGCTGCTCGTTTCGTGGAAATTCACCGCCGGGAGGGTTATCACTGCATGAATGCGTCACTCCTTGCTGTAAATGACAGGCTTGTCCTTCGCCCGATGGCGGCGGCGGATAGGAAAGCACTGCTCTTTGGCTTCGAGAGACATTCCATCGTAAAACACCGCCACAAGATCCTTCAGTCGCGCAGTTGTGGAGTTCATGAGCGGAATATTGGGTCACATGACCGCAATTTTAAGTTAGTCAAACGCTCATGAATGCCCCAAATTACAAAACCTGTAGCAAGGAAGAACTTTGGCGTTACGTGGCTTGGCATCTCGAAGAGACCGAGGGCTGCCCACCCATTTCCCCATGACATTCTCCACTCCAGAATACTTCCTGCTCATCCCAGCGCTGGCCTTGCTTGGCTGGTTCTGGCGTGGGCTGCGGCTTTATGCTCCGCTGCGGATCTTCATCCTGATTCTCGCGGTGATCGTACTGGCGGAGCCGACGATCCAGCACCAGCAGAACTCACTGGATCTTTATGTCCTGCTAGACCGCTCGGAGTCCACGGAGGACCTGATCGACAAGGGTCTACCGGAATGGAAACGGCTGCTAGAGGACTCAAAACCGAGCCGCCATGACACTTTGCATTTCATCAACTACGCGAGCGAGATCGCTGAGGTAGGAGCTGATGGTTCTTCATTCACCGGTTCACGGCGACTCACGCGAACAGGGCTGGCCTTGCAGTCGATCGCCGCACAAGCGGATGAAAAACGTCCATCCCGCGTTTTACTTTTCACTGACGGATATTCCACTGAGCCGATGCAGGAAGCTTCCTCGCAGTTGCAAGCGCGTGGCATCCCGCTGGACTATCGGTTGATCCGTGATGAAAAGGACAAGGACTATCGGCTCTCGCGCATCGCGTTTCCTGAGCGAGTCCAGATGGGCGAGCCATTTCTGATTTCACTAACGGTGCGCGGGTCCTCGGACGCCACGTTTCCGCTAATCCTCCGGCGCAATGGCCAGACGTTGACGGAAACCTCCGTCACGCTGGTCAACGGGCTGGCAACGGTGGAATTCACCGACCGCATCCCGCGCGCGGGTGGTTATGAATATCAGGCAGAAATCCGGCCGGAGAATGATGCGCATCCGGGAAACAACCAGGCCACACGCTGGATCGAGATCACCGGTGGGCCGCGGCTCATCCTTGCCACCCGCTATCAGGATGATCCGGTGGCGAAGGCGCTTTCCGCTTTGGATTTTACCGTGGAAACCGTCACTGATCCATCGAAATTGAAGCCCGGCCTTCTCGCCGGTGCGAGGGCGGTGATTCTCAACAATGTTCCGGCTCACGAAATTCCGAACGATTTCATGAAGTCGCTGGATTTCTTCGTGCGTGAGCAAGGCGGCGGTCTGCTGATGGCGGGCGGCGAGCATTCGTTCGGCTCCGGTGGCTATTTCCAATCGCCCATCGATGCGCTGCTTCCCGTGTCGATGGAGCTGAAATCCGAGCACCGCAAGCTCGCTGTCGCGCTGGCAATCGTGATCGACCGCTCGGGCTCAATGAGCGTCGGTGTGGGCGGCGGGAAAACCAAAATTGATCTAGCGGATTCCGGCGCTGCCAACGCGATCGACCTGCTAGGACCGATGGACCAGATCGCGGTCTTCGCCGTGGACAGCGAGGCGACGAAAACGATTCCCCTCACCCGCATCGAAAACAAAAAGCGCGAGCTCGGTGCCCGAGCGCTGAAGATCACTTCGGCAGGCGGCGGTATCTTTGTCTATAACGGACTGAAAGCGGCATGGGACGAGTTAAAAAAATCTCAGGCAGGAACGCGGCATGTCATTCTATTTTCAGATGCGCAGGATTCCGAAGAGCCGGGTGACTACAAGAATCTGCTCAAGGAGATGACCGATCAGGGTGCCACCGTTTCGGTGATCGGTCTGGGCACGGACAAGGACGTGGATTCCGCGCTGTTGGACGACATCGCGAAGTTGGGAAATGGACGTATTTTCTTCTCTAACGAGCCGATGGATATCCCGAAAATCTTCGCGCAGGAAACGGTGACGATCGCGCGCTCGGCTTTCATCAAGGATCCGGTGGGAGCACAGGCGACGGGACGCTGGTCGGAAATTTCGCCAAAGCCGGTGGAATGGTTCAATCAGGTCGATGGCTACAACTTGTCTTACGCCCGCGAGGATGCGACGGTCTCGCTGGTTTCCACGGATGAATATCTCGCACCGCTGGTGGCGCACGGGCGGCGCGGCTTGGGGCGCAGCATGGCGGTTTCATTTCCGCTAGGCGGAGAGTTTTCGGAAACGGCTCGAAATTGGCCGGGATATGGGGACTTCCTGCAAACGACAGGGCGCTTTCTAATGGGACAGGATACGCCGCCGGGGATCGCGCTGCGTCATCGGCTGGACGGCACGCGGCTCACGCTCGATCTTCTTTATGACACCAACACGTGGTCGCAAAAACTATCAGCCTCGCCGCCGAAGGTCCGGCTTCAGGATAATACCGGTGGTGCCACACGCGATCTTGCGTGGCGACGGATCGCACCCGGACATTTTTCCCTCAGCCGGGATCTGGATGAGGGCAGCATCGTGCGCGGCGCGGTGCAGGTGGGGGAAAACGCACTTCCGTTCGGGCCACTCAGTGTCGGCTCGTCGGTCGAATGGTCGTTCGAACCGGAACGCCTTGCCGAACTGCGTGCCGTTTCCAACCAGACGAAAGGGCGCGAACTGTTGGACCTTGCGAAAGCCTGGCTGCGGCCGCCTTTCATTGCTGAAACACAATTACGGCTGCCGTTAGGTATCGCACTGGTGCTACTTGTCCTGGCGGATGCATTGCTGACAAGAACCGGCTGGAAGCTACCTCAATTGGCGCTACCCGACAAGACGGTGAGAGCACCGAGGGCAAAGGTAGCTAAACAGAAACGGATCGTGGATGGACAGGTTTTCACCCCCGCCCCATCGCTACAGACCGAGGAGAAACCACAATCACCGCCTGACGAATCCGCCCGACGCTCGCGCTTCCAACGGGCGAAGGACAAGAAATAGCACTCAGGGAACGGTGACTGTGATGTTCTGATTGACCGTGTTTCCATCCAGGTCCGTGGCGGTCACCTGGACGGTGGTGCTACCGGTCGCGACACCGGTGATGCTGATATCGCTACCGGTGATCGATGCGGTGGCGACGCCGGTGTTCTGGCTGAGAACCTGATAGCTGAGGATCGGCGCGGCAGCGACCGAGGTGATTTTTACCAACTCCATTGGGTCGAGCGTGGCAGGCGCGCTTTCAGCGTTCATCGGAACATTATCCAAAAGATCAAGAGGATCCGTGGGATTCGTGGGATTTTGATAGTTGCTTTTGGGCAATGCGTTGATACTGTCCAGTACAGTCATGCCGCTGGTTGGAACCCGGCCGAAAACGGTGAAGCCGCCGTTCTGGTAGTCCAAACCAAGCGGTGGTGGGGCGGGTGGCGCCGGTCCAGTGTTGTTACCTAGGTTCACGAAAAACTGGGAAGTCGCGCTGTTCGGGTCGCCTCCGAGTTTCGCCATCGCCACGGTGCCGCGGATGTTGGATAGGCCCGGCTCGTTCACCACGGCGGGCAAAGTCGCCACCCGCGAGAAGCCGCCAGCGGCGGTGTGCTTGTATCCGCCGCCCTGGACGACGAAGTTTTGCGGCGCTCGGTGGAAAAATGTGTCGTCGTAACGAAGGTCATCGATGTAATCGAGGAAGTTACTCACCGTGTTCGGTGTGGCATCGGGGAAAAGGATGATGTCAAAGGAGCCAAGCGTGGTATTGACCCGTGCAGCGCTGATGGTGTCAGGATCGGAGAATTTTCCAGTAACCGAGACCGTCTTTGATACGGTCGCCGCCACACTCACGGCAGCGAATGTTTGGGAAATAACTGGTGACTGGCTAACCGACTTCAACACAAGACTGCGGGTGGTACTCGTTCCATCGTTGAAGGTGGCAGTGATGGTGACGGTGTAGTTTCCGCCTGTGGTCAGGTTTCCGGTGATCGTGCCGGTCGCTGAATTAAAAACAAGACCCGCCGGCAAGCCGGTCACTGCTAGATTGGTGAGCTTTGCGGGACTGGAAACCTGAATGGCATAGAGGAAATTCGAACCTGCGAGGATCGTCGGTTTCAAACCGCTCACAATGCCGTCTTTGGTGCTAACATTGGCGAGGCTGGTGTAGGCGGATTTCGCAGAGGAGAAAAACGTCGTCCCCCGGATGCGGAACTCGTAATTCTTGTTAGGAAGCAGATCGGACACCACCACGCTTTGCTGTTGTGAAATTGTTCCTAAGGAAAAATCGGTGGTTCCGACGATCCGGTACTGGACATCGTAGCCCGTTTCGTAGATTGAAAGATCTTTCCACTTGAGCGTCACCGAAGTGTTATTGGTGCGTTCGGCCGTAAAATCAGAAGGCGCAGTCATCGGAGCGGATTTCACGGAGAAGACGTTGGAATATCCCGAGAAAGTTTCTTTCCCCGCGACCAAGCGAAATACGCGAAGCCGGAACTGATAGTCAGTATCGAGCGCGAATCCATCGATGTCACCGGTTTTGGTGAAGTTCGAACCATCTGCTTTCAGGACTCTGGTAAAGTTTCCAGTGCCACTCTTCGCTTCGAGATCCACTCCTGTTTCAATCGACGAGTTGTCCTTCCACTTGAATTGGAATTTCCCTTCGCCTGCGGGAGTCGCAACCAGCTCAGATGGAGCTTGGAATGCCTTGGTGGTTACCGTGAGAACATTTGAATAAGGGCTGAATACGACCGGATTTTCTTTGAAAGCCCTGACGCGGAAGGAATAGGTCTTTTCAGTATCAAAACCGGAGAACGGAAAGTCGAATTTGGTCCCGGGCTGGGTGATGGTGTAGAGTTCCCACTTGCCCGTCCCCTTTTTCAAAAACACCTGGTAGCCATATTCGGACGTCGCATTGTCGTCCCATGCCAAACGGATCTGACTGTCGTCCACGCGTTTTGCCCGGAGTTTGGAAGGCGGCATGAACTCTGTGGGCGAGAGCGCTTTGATCGTCACGACCGCCGTAGGATTTGAGAAAATTTCAAATCCAGTCGCACCATTGTAGGCGGTCATTTGAAAATTAAGCTCTTTTCCCGGCAGAGGGTTGGTGATGATCAGCTTGGTCTGCTTGTCCGTGCCCGTGGCGCTGAGAGTGGGGATCAAGAGAAAGCGCGCAGGCGGGTTCTTACTTTTCAGGCCGACACGCAGTTCGAAGCCAGTTTCATTTTTCGAATTGTCCTTCCACTCGACTTGGAACGAATTCACCCCAAGAGGTGTGACCTTGAGTCCAGTGGGCACAGCAGGAGCGGCGGCCCAAGCGCTGCCCAGACCTAGTAAGCTCAGAAAAATGGAGATGATCGGGTAAGAAGGACGGCGCCACATAGATTTGTAAGAGTGAGGTTTACACATATTTCAGCGACCGCAAAGTGTTTCGCGATCCACTTGGATTTGAGGGAAGATCTAAACGGTGTTTCGTTCACTCCCCATCCGCCAAATCATGAGGAATAGATCTCGAAAAGTCCACTTCTGCAAAATACTTCAGAAACCTAAGATTTCACAAAACACAGCATCTTGTGGCCAAAACCAAAAACGAACACCAGATGCAGCGTGTTCAGCCGCTCGCAGGTTGCTTTGCCCTGACGACAAGGTAGTCTCCGCTTTGCCCACTTCCCTCTCGGGCGTCACCCCTAACCTCATCCTGTCTGAATGTATCTCAAAACTCTAGAAATTCACGGCTTCAAGTCGTTCGCCGATAAAACACTCTTCGAGTTCGCCAAGGGCGTGACCGGAATCGTCGGCCCGAACGGCTGCGGTAAATCCAACGTGGTCGATGCGATCCGCTGGGTGCTCGGTGAAACTTCCGCAAAAGCCCTCCGCGGCGGCGAAATGGCCGACGTCATTTTCAATGGCACGGAAAAGCGCAAGCCGCTCGGCATGGCGGAGGTCACACTCACGATGGCCGATTGCGAAGGCCCGCTCAAAGTGGATTTCAACGAAGTCGCCCTCACCCGACGGGTTTTCCGCGACGGTCGCTCGGAATATCGGATCAATGGCACGCTTTGCCGCCTGAAGGACATCCACGATCTGCTGATGGATACCGGCATCGGGCGGACCGCCTATTCGATCATGGCGCAGGGCCAGATCGACCAGATTCTCTCCTCGAAACCCGAGGAACGCCGCGCTGTTTTCGAAGAAGCGGCGGGTATCACCAAGTTCAAGCGCGAGAAAAAGGAAGCGCTGCGCAAACTGGAATTCACCGAGGCTAACCTGCTCCGCGTGTCCGATGTGCTCGCCGAACAAGAGCGGCGGATGAATTCGCTCAAGCGCCAAGTCGCCAAAGCCCGCCGCTATCAGGCGCTCGCTGCCGACACGCGCGTGCTCGATACGCACCTCGGTCACAAGAAATTTGTAGAGCTCACCGCCGAGCGCGATGAATTTACCGTATCGATCCGTGGACTCGAAGTTCGCGATACCGAGTTGGAAAGGCAACTTCCCGCAAAGGAAGAAGCCGTCACCGAAGCCCGCACCGCCGCGCGGATTTTCGAAGGAGAACTCGCCGAACTCCGCCAACGACTCAACGAGCATCGCAACGCGCTCAACTCCTCTGCCGGCCGCATGGCATTTAACGACGAGCGCAAAGCCGAGCTGGAATCCCGCATCCGCCAGAACCACGAGGACATCGCTTCCACCCGCGAAAAACTCGCCCAACAGGAGTTTGATTTCATCGCGGCCAACGAATCGCTCGACCAACTCAGCCGCATCATCGCAGAGAAGGAAATCCAGCTCGCCGAGCAGGAAACCCGCACAAAAGGCACCCGCGAAGAGCGCGAACGCATCGAAGCCGCCCTCCGCGAAACCCGCGGCGAAGCCAACCGCGCGCAGACGATCATCGCCTCCCTGCAAGCGAAGATCGAGAGCTCTCTCGCCCAACTTGAAGGTAATCGCGACCGTGCCCGCCAGCTCGCCGACGAAGAGCAACGCCTCAGTTTGGAGCTTGAAGAATACCGCGCCGAGCAATCGCGCATCGCCAGCGAAGTCGAAGCCACCGGTTCGCAGCTGGCAGAACTTGAGGAAACCTTCCAAAGCGCCGAACGCGCCTATCAGCACACCCGCGGCGACCTCGATGCATCCCGCGCCGCAGCGGTCGAGTCGAACAAGATTCTCGCCCAGCGCTCCGCCCGTTTTGATGCCGTCCGCCAGCTCGTCGAGAGCGGTGAAGGTTTTGAAAAAGGCACCCAGAGCGTTCTAGCGGGCCTCGGCCAACCTGATACTTTCAAGCCCGGCATCCACGGCGTGCTGGCTTCGTTCATCGAAGCGGACAACACCTGCGCGCGCGCCGTGGAAGCCGTGCTCGGCAACCACCTCCAGGCCGTCCTCGTCCAAGACCAGGCCGTCGCCGAGTCGATCATCACCCGCCTCACCGAAAAGCAGTTAGGCGTTGCCGCGATCCTACCGGAATCCTTCATCCCCCACTCCGCCGGCACCCAGATGGAAGCGCTTCCCGAAGGCGCGACCGCATGGGCGCTTGATAGGGTGAAATCGGACAAACGCATTTCCGCCGTCATCGAGCGGTTGTTGGAAAAGGTTCTCATTGTTCCGAATCAAGCCACCGCGCTCCGCCTTCGCTCATCGCATCCTAACATCACCTTCGTCACTCTGGCAGGTGTCATCCTGACCGGCGAAGGAATCCTCCGCGGCGGCACCGGCGCGGAAGGCACCACCTCGGTTCTCGAACTTGCTAACGAAGCCCGTTCGCTCGGTGCTGAAGTGGAAGCTCTCGTCCAAGCCGACGAAGCTGCCCGCCAGCGCGTGATCGATCTGGAATCCCGTCTCGAACAACTCCGCGAGGAAGTCGAAGTTTCCCGTGAGCGCCTGCAACGCCAAAAGGTCGATCTATCAACTCTCCAGGGCCAGCTCAGCCTCGCCACCCGCGAGGTCGAAAATTTCGACACCAAGATCGAAAACGTCAAATGGGAACGCGGCGCACTCGATCAACGCGACCGCGCCGCCGCTGAAGGACGCGAGCAAATGGAGAGCGAACTCGCCTCCGCCCGCGAGCGTTTGGAAGCACTCGAAAACGAAGGTCGTCGCCTGCAGTCCGAGTCGGATGCTGTCGTCCGCCGCGAGCAGGATATCGTCGAGGAACTCAACGAACTGCGCACCGAACTCGCTGTCGAGCGCCGCGCCAAGCAGTCCGCAGAAGAGCAGCAGAAGCCGATGGAAGCGCGTCTATCGGAACTCCGCGAGACCGCCATCCGCCGTGAGACGGAAATCTCCTCGTTCGATCAACGCATCGAGGCCGCCCACGGTGAAAACGCCCGCCTAGCAGAAGAGTGCGAGAGCCACCGCGCTGAAGTCGAGGACCTGCAAGTGGAAATCAACTCCCGCTCCGAAGGCCGCGCGGCGCTCATCGAAGCGATCGAAACCGCAGAAACCCAGCTCGCCGCCGTCCGCCGTGATCATTCGAAAGTGAACGAGCAAAAGGGCCGCGAGGAAATCGCAGCCACCAAACTCGAACTTCGTTTGGACAGCCTCGTCACCACCATCCAAGAACGCCATCAGATCACTCTTGCCACCTTTGAGCCGGACGCCCACGCGCTGCTTGCTTCTATCGCCTCGCAGAAAGCGCTGCAGGGCCGCGGTGGACGCCAGTCGCTTGTCGCCGGCGATGAGTCGGACGAAAATGCCGACGACGACATGCCGACGGTGGTCGTCGATGGCACCAACGATGATGCGATCGAAATTCCCGGTGAAATGGCAGGCGAGCCCGATTGGGATTTCGTTGAATCCATCGTCGCCGATATCAAACGCCGCCTCGATGCAATGGGACCAGTCAACCTCGACGCCATCGAAGAATATGACGAACTTGAAGAGCGCTACACCTTCCTCAAGAACCAGCACGACGATCTTGTTAGCTCCAAAGCCGAGCTATTGGAAGTCATCGACCGCATCAACACGGAAACCCAGCGTTTGTTCTCCGAAACCTTCGCGCAGGTCAAAATCAACTTCCGTGAGATGTTCAAGGAACTCTTCGGTGAGAAAGGTGAGGCCGATCTAACATTGCTTGATGAAAGCGACCCGCTGGAATCCGGCATCGAGGTGATTGCCAAGCCACCAGGCAAAAAGCTCCAGTCTATCACGCTTCTATCCGGCGGCGAGCGCTCGATGACCGCGGTGGCACTGCTGTTCTCGATCTACATGATCAAGCCCAGTCCGTTCTGCGTTCTCGACGAGCTCGACGCACCACTCGACGAGTCAAATATCAACCGCTTCGTGAAAGTGTTGGACCGCTTCATCGACCACAGCCAGTTCATCATCGTCACCCACTCGAAGCGCACGATGGCCCGCGCCGATGTGATGTATGGTGTGACGATGGAAGAGTTTGGTGTTTCGAAACCGGTCGGCATGCGCCTCACCAACTCCGATGGTGGCGGCGGCAAGACCGAAGCAAAGAGCGCCGCGCAAAAAGCCGCCCTCAGGCTGGACGCGTAATATAACAGATCTCCAGACAGGAGAGGGAAACCGGGGGTGGAGCGGATGGTCCGAGTGGATCCCGCCCCACCCCCACTTTTTTCAATGACGCAACCGCAAGATCGCTGGATAAGGAGCGTTAGATATTGCGTCTTTTCAATTCGTGGTGGATCACGGAAGCGATCATCAGCATAAAAAAGATCACAACATATCAACTAGGGATACCTCCGTTACGCCCTCGCTAACTGGAATCATAATCGGAACTCATAGCCCGGCCATTGAGATCCCTCTGGAGAATGGCCGCCAGTGGCCGCAGCGCCCTCCGGCCTCGCGGTGACAGTTTCGAAACTCAAGGCTCCTCAATGCCGCTCTGGATGACCTCGTCTTCTCCGACGGGAATGGCCCTGGCAGGTCGGCGGGGTTCGGGCGGTGCCTGTTCTAGTGGATCAGCGGACTGTTCCCGAGTTTCCGCTCCGGTGTTAAGAGGAGTCACGGGTAGCGCTTTTAACAGGCTTCCTTTGGATTTGTCGGGAGCGGGGCTCTCGGTCTCGAGGACTGCGTCGGTGGCGGCGTCGGGATCGGCAGGGATGGCTTTCGGGATGGTTTCATCGCTGCCTGCGGCTTCATCCACAACGATGAGGGCTTTTTGTGGAGGAGCGATGGTTTCCTTGATGTCGTCTTTGATGCCTTCGAAAAATTTCCTCACCATCGGGGCAGCCATGCGTCCGCCGGAAACGGTTTCACCCGGGCTGCCTTCGTAGAGCACGGCGAATGAGTAGCGCGGATTGTCCTGAGGCAGGAATCCAGCGAACCAGGCGAGGCGCTGGTTTTTCGACGGCTCGCCCCATTGTGCGGTGCCGGTTTTGCCACAGAGCCTAGTAAAACTGAGTTGTGCGGCGGATCCAGTGCCGCCAGAGCCGTTCACGACATCGCTCATGCCTTTGTGCACAACTGCGACGGCCTTGGCATCGATACCCAGCCAGCGCCTCCGCTCAGGAAGCCCGGCCTTGATCACGCGGCCACGGGTATCCTGGACTTGGCGGATGAGCTGGAGTTTCGGCACGATGTCACCGTTAGCGATGCCAGCCATCGCCTGTGCCACCTGCAAGGGCGAAGCGAGCAGACTGCCCTGACCGATGGATAGATTCGCGGTATCGCCATTGAGAATCCGGCGTTTCTCGTTTCTGAGCATCCACTCGTCGTTAGGAACCAGTCCGGCACTCTCGCCGACGAGAGGAAGGCCGGTTTTCTCACCGAAGCCCAGGCTGCGCGCTACATTGAGGAATGCGTTGTGCCCGACATCGATGCCGACCTGATAGAACCAAGTATTGCAAGAGCGGGCGAGCGCGCGCTTCACGTTGATGGAACCCTCGGGAATTTTGCTCCAGTTTTTCATCACCGTATTGCCGACGGCGAACTCGGCCGGGCAGTAAATTTCGGAATTCTCGGTGACGGTGCCGTTGTTGAGTGCTGCAAGTGCGACAACCGGCTTGAAAGAGGACGCGGGCGGATAGACCGACTGGAACGCGCGGCCATACAGCGGGGTGGTGGGATCTTCATTGAGCGCCTTGAAGTCCTTTTCGTTGATCCCTGGAATGAATCGGTTCAGGTCGAAGGATGGGCGCGACGCCATCACAAGCACTTCCCCGGTGACTACATCGAGCACGACAAACGCGCCTCGCTTGCAGCCGGCGCGAAGCGTTTTTTCCGCCAACATCTGCCACTGGAGATTGATGGTGGTGACGAGCGTACCGCCGGGGCGCGGGCGCTTCACTTGCTCTTCCAACAGCTTGTTGCCGCTCTCGTCGAAGAGCAGACGCTTCATGCCGGGATCGCCGGTGAGTTGGTCGTTGAAAAGCTTTTCGAGCCCCGCGCGACCTTCGCTTTCTTCCCAGAGCGGCTCATTGAAATTGATAGGACCGGTTGGCAGCTTGCCGACACTGCCGGAGTAGCCGATGATGTGCGCAGCGAGCTCGCCATGCGGATAGAAGCGGCTGTAGATCGGCTGCAGGACAAGGCCGGAAGTGAGTTTTGTCTCGATGTTGTGCGCTTCCTTTTCATCGATCTGACCACTGACCAACAACGGCAGCCAGCGGCGGTTTTTGTAGTGGTCGTAGAGTTCTTCGTCCGTCTTGGTTGTCAGGTTCTTGACTAGGGTTTGGAGCGAATCCAACCGGGTGCGTGCCCAGTTGACGACGAAATCGCGGTCGGCGTTTTCAAACTGCCTGAACTGCAGAGCGACCTGATAGGCCACACGGTTCTGGGCGAGAGCAGCACCATCCCGGTCCACGATCTGTCCGCGGGGGGCGGGAATTTTCAGAGTGATTGTCCGGGCATCCTTGCGGGTGATGATGGCACCGTCGCTGGCACCGCGGGCGGCAGCTTCGGCAGGAGGCGGGACATCGGCTTTGGCTAGATCCGGCGCACGCAAAGCCTGTGCTCCCAACGGCAGGACCGTGAGGCAGGAGGCCAGTGAAATTCGACAAAAGGACGAAGGAAACACCATAGGATTTGCGGATGCTATGCTTGAGAAACGCGCAAGGCAACGCTCAATCCCATCCCGATTCTTTCCAATCTGACGACGATTTCCCGATATTTTCCACGATCTCTGTGGGAACGAAAATGAACTCGTCTTGACGCGTCTGCGAGGGATCCATCCGGAAGCGGACGAGCTTCCGTTCGCTACGGCCGTTTGCCGCGATGGTGAGATCGGCAAAAATTTCCAGCGCTCCATCTTCCTTCGGCTTCACCTTGAGCAGCCCAGGGATCGGGTAAACGGCGCGCACTGGACCAGTTTCGCCTTTCCGACGGGAAAAATCGTAGCGTTTTCCGAGATGATCTGCGGGATACCATTCATCGCGCTTCGTCAACGTCGTCTTCGTCCGGATGCGGTGCACCACGATGAATTCCTGTCTGCCCATTTCTCCAGTGGCCTCGATGCGCCAACTGAAGGGACCATCAAACGTGGCCACCGCTGCGGAAACGACCATCGCGCTCACTGCATAGCTGCCTCCGGACGTGCCTTCCGGTTTCACCTGCATGCGGACCGAGGCGCCGTTCACTTTCACGGCGGGCGAGGAAGCATAGGAGTTTTTCTTGGCGGTGAGGCTGAAGCAGGATGTCAGGGAAAGGAACAGAGCGGCGCTTGCCGCAAGTGCGGAGGCGTGCATGATTCGCGTGATGACTGATTGGAATTTCATGGCTGTGATTATCTTGGTGGGGCTTTTTGTCCTTTGGAAGCTGGAATTCGCCGCCACTTTGCTGAATCTCAAGGCTTTCCCCGAGTCCGTGCCGAAGGGATTCGAGGACGTGATGGATTCGGAAAAACTCGACAAGGCCCGCGCCTACCTTCGCGCCCATGCGCAGTTCGGCATCGTCGAATCCACCGCCTCGCTTGCGGTGATGCTCATTTTCTGGTCGCTCGGCGGCTTCGGTTGGCTCGATGGCTGGGCGCGCTCGCTTGGCCATTCCGAAGTGGTGACCGGCCTTGTTTTTCTCACACTCCTATTGATCGGCCAGAGTCTCGTGGGCCTGCCGTTCGCCATCTACGACACCTTCGTCATCGAGGAGAAATTCGGATTTAACCGCGCCACCTTCGCGACTTTTGTGATGGACCGCATCAAGGGCATGATCCTCGGTGCCGTCATCGGCCTGCCGCTCGCCGCCTCGGTGTTGTGGATTTTCGGAAACGTTCCTAACGCATGGCTCTGGGCTTGGGTGACAGTGACAGCCTTCCAACTGATCCTCACCTATCTGGCCCCTTCGCTGATCATGCCGCTCTTCAACAAGTTCACGCCCATGCCGGATGGTGACTTGAAAAACGCCATCGAAGCCCTTGGAGTGAAATGTGGTTTTCCGCTCACAGGCGTTTACGTGATGGACGGCTCGAAGCGCTCCACCAAGGCCAACGCCTTTTTTACCGGCCTGGGGAAACAGAAGAAAATCGCTCTCTTCGACACGCTCGTGGACAAGAGCACCCAGCCCGAGCTCATCGGCGTGCTCGCCCACGAGATCGGCCACTACCGCTGCGGCCACATCAAGCAGCGCCTCGTCGTCGGGATCGTGCAGATGGCGGTCATCTTCTTCCTGCTCGGTCTCGCCACCGATCCTGATGGGAAATTCGCCCGCCTGCTGTTCGACGCGTTCGGGGTGAAACAGATCTCGCCGCACGCAGGGCTGGTGTTTTTTAGCATTCTGCTGGAGCCCGTTAGCAAGTTACTGTCAGTCGCAGCGAACGCCTGGTCCCGCAAGCACGAGTTCGAGGCAGACGCTTACGCCGCCAAGGTCACCGGCGATGGTGCCGCGCTGGGTGATGCATTGAAAAAACTATCCGCCGACCACCTCTCTCACCCGTCTCCCGCAGCCCTGCGCGTCTGGCTGGACTACTCGCATCCGCCGCTCCTGCAACGCCTCGCCGCGCTTCAACAAAAGTGATATACGCATTCCTGCTTGTTCTTTCACAGCCCTGCGAATTGAAGAACAGCCAGGAATGCCTGTGTCACGCCCGAAGAACAGGTAGAAATGTCTGTGTCACACCGGCTTCTCTCCCAGAATCTTGATCGGATGCGGGTGCTTTTTCCGTTGCAAGCCGAACTGTCTCACCGCGTGGCGCTGCAGGTGCGCTTTCGCATCCTCGATGTCGTCGGTGAAGAAGATCAGCTCCGGATCGTCCGGGCTGATAGTCCCCTCCTCCGCCATCCGATAGACAAAATCCATCAGCGGCTGCCAGTAATCTTTGCCCATGAGGATGATCGGGAAAATCTTCAGTTTTCCCGTCTGGATGAGCGTCATCGTTTCAAACATCTCGTCGAGCGTCCCTGCGCCGCCGGGCATGACGATGAAGGCGTAGGAGTATTTCACGAGCACCACCTTGCGGGTGAAAAAGTATTTCATCGTGACCGAGCTGTGGACGTAGGGATTCAGCGCCTGTTCAAACGGTAGCTCGATGTTTACCCCTAACGAACGGCCGCCCGCTTGGAACGCGCCCTGGTTTCCCGCCTGCATGATGCCCGGTCCGCCGCCGGTAATGACCGTAAAACCGAGCTGCGCGCAAGCCTCGCCCATTTTCCGCGCCATCTCATAGTATCGGCTTCCCGGCTTGGTCCTAGCAGAACCGAAAATCGTCACGCACGGCCCGGCGAAATGCAGCGCGCGGAAGCCCCGAAAGAGATCACGCGCCACTCGGAACAAGGTCGCTAAATCCCGGATGCGGGTGCCAGGACCTGATAGGAGTGAGTGATCCGGCGATTCCAGCTCGAAGATCTCCTGCTTGCGGATTTCCTCCTCAGTGATCGCATGCTCCTCGACGGGTTCCGGCAGTTTCTGGGAAATGGGCGAACTCACGGTTTAGAGTTAGCATTGATTTCCCCACAATGGAAAAACGAAAAACGCGCCCGCCTCAAGGTGACGGACGCGTTTTGGGAATTTTTGGAAATATCAGGCAGCGAAGTTCGCAGCCACGACGTCCCAGTTCACCACGTTCCAGAACGCGGCGATGTAGTCAGGACGGCGGTTCTGATAGTTCAAATAGTAGGCGTGCTCCCAGACGTCTAGGGCGAGAATCCCCTTGCCTTCGATGCCGGCGACAGCCTTGCCCATGCAAGGGCAGTCTTGATTCGCGGTGGAACCGACCGAGAGCGTGCCATCGGCGTTTTTCACCAGCCAAGCCCAGCCGGAGCCAAAACGGGTGGCACCTGCTTTTGCGAACGCTTCCTTGAATGCGTCGAACGAGCCGAACGCCTTGTCGATGGCAGCCGCGAGATCGCCAGACGGAGCCTTGGCACCGCCGGGAGTGATCACATTCCAGAAAAAGCTGTGGTTTGCGTGGCCGCCACCGTTGTTGCGGACAGCGCCGCGGATGTCGTCGGGCACGGAAGCGAGGTCGCCGATGAGTTCGCAAAGAGACTTGGCCTCAAGGTCGGCCTTGCCTGCGAGAGCGTTGTTGACGTTGGTGATGTAGGCTTGGTGATGCTTCGAGTGATGGATTTCCATCGTGCGTGCATCGATGTGGGGTTCGAGAGCGTCGTAAGCGTAACCGAGTTCGGGGAGTGTAAATGCCATGGGAGTTGAGGAGTTTGGTTTGCGTATCGCCGGACCATTCAATATCACGATGGAAACAAGCGACGCTCTACACGAAACCGAGCTCGCCGCTACCTGCAAGGACAAATCCATGATTCCACCCGAACTCAAACCTTTCCTGCCCGAAATCGCCGCCGCCATCGCGGGACTGTTCTTCGGCTGGCTGTTTACGAAACTCGCCGCTTCCGCTAAAATTTCCGCGGGAAACGAGCGTCTCAAGGCCGAGGAACGCCGTTCTGCCGAGATCGAAGCCCGGCTCGCCCACTCCGCCGCCGAGGCCGAGCGCAACGAACAAGACGCCCAGACTTTCCGCAACCAGCTCACCGAGATCCGCTCACGACTCGAAAGCGAACTCAAAGCCGCTGCCGAAAAACAAGCCCTGCTCGAGCGCGCGGAAATCAAGCTGTCCGACACCTTCAAAGCCCTCTCCGCCGACGCCCTGAAGTCCTCCTCCGAGCAATTTCTCCATCTCGCGAAATCCTCGCTCGCCACTCAGACCGAGGAGGCCAAGGGCGAGATCGAAAAGCGCAAAATCGCCATCGAGGCATTTGTAAAACCGGTCGCCGAGTCGCTTGGCAAATTCGAGCTTCGCATCGGCGAAATTGAAAAATCCCGCGAAGGCGCGTATTCCGAGCTCCGCGAGCAAGTCCGCGCCCTTGGCGAAGGCCAGCTCGGCCTCCAACGCGAAACTGCCTCGCTCGTCAAAGCCCTTCGTCAGCCCACCGGCCGCGGCCAGTGGGGTGAAATGCAGCTCCGCCGTGTCGTCGAGCTCGCCGGCATGCAAGAGCACTGTGATTTCGAGGTCCAACATAATTCGACCACCGACGAAGGGAAAAAACTCCGCCCCGACCTCATCGTCCGTCTGCCCGGCGGAAAAACGATCGTCGTCGATTCCAAAACCCCGATGGACGGCTACCTCGACGCACTCGAAGCCACCGAAGATTCCATCCGCGAGGAATCATTGCACCGCCACGCCCGCCAAGTCCGCACGCATATCCAGCAGCTTTCATCGAAGAACTACTCAGCGCAATTCGCCCAAGCCCCCGAGTTCGTCGTTCTTTTCCTACCCAGCGAATCCTTCTTCTCCGCCGCCCTCCAGAGCGACCCCGGCCTGATCGAACGCGGCGTGGACCAAGGCGTGATCCTCGCAACTCCCACGACCTTGATCGCCCTGCTGCGCGCCGTCGCCTTTGGCTGGAGGCAGGAATCCATCGCGGAAAACGCCCGCGAAATTTCCCAACTTGGCCGCACTCTGCATGAGCGATTGGGTAAACTCGCCGAACATTTCTCGAAACTCGGTCGCTCGCTTGGCAACGCCGTGGAAAATTATAACAGCGCGATCGGCTCCTTCGAAACCCGCGTGCTCACCACCGCACGGAAATTCGAGGAACTCAAAGCTGCGCCAGAAGCCGCCACCATCACCAACCTTGAACCAGTCGATAGCATTCCGCGCGGACTGCAATCCACCGGCGCACCACCCGCCGCGCTGGCCGCCCTCGCCCGCGCCAGCAAAGTCGCCGCCAGCCATCAGGAAGCTCCCACACTCACCCTGGATACCGTGGCCTCCGAAAAGATCCTTACCCCGGACTTCGATGACGATTTCACCTTCGTCCCGAATCCCCCCGCCAGCGCCCGCAGCGCCGCAGCGGACCTGAGATCGGCGCTGGAGTGAAGGACAGCGAGATTTATTTCCCCAGCAAGTTGCTCAGCTCCTCCGGACTCACCACTTTGATCGGGCTCTTCCGATAGCCAGCCTTATCACGAGTCACCAGCCAGTCGGCTCTACCCGCCACCGCCGATGCGATTTGCAGCGCGTATTCATAATCGCCGCTCAACAATTCAAATGCCGCCCGCGCTTCTTCGGTTCCGGTGCTAGGAACAATCCACGAAGCAAGCAGCTCTCGGAGAATTTTCAGCATCTCCTCTTTCCCGAAAATCTTGGACCCCACGTATTCGATGATCGAAAGGGTGTGCCACGCGCACAAACAGTTCGCTTGATCTGCCTCTAAAGCGCACTCCAGCCGCAGAGCCGCCGCGTGTCCCGCGCGTTGGCTATCCAGCAAATCGAGAATGATGTTCGCATCCAGAAAAACCCGCGTCATGATCCGTATTTCTCGTCAAGATGCTGATGGTATTCGGAAACGTCCGTCGCCACATCCTTGCGGATTCCAGCCGTATTCCTTCTCCACTCACGAAGCTTGGAAAAATCCGTCGGTTTCTCCAACTCCCCGAGCCGTTTTTTCATATCTTGATATTCCCCGATGGAAATCACCACCGCCACCGTCCGGCCCTTTTTGGCAATTTCCACCGGCGAGCGCTGGATCGCTTCAAGCAGTTCTCCAAACCGGTTCTTAGCTTCAGTGGCGGGGATCGTGATCATTTTTCGTTTGCCTTAAACACGTATTAGCCATTTTAGCTATTAAGTCAATCCAGCAGTCGAAAATACACTATTCGACTTCGTGATCGTGGCTGACGCGTTTCGCGGCAGACCGTCATGATGGCGTCCCGCCGCCACGTCACCTCTTCCTTTTCAAAATCCACAGACCACCCGACACCCGACACCAGCCACAAGAATCCGAATCCCGGCTCCGGAATACCCGTGGTTCCATCAATCCAATCCAGATAAGGTGCCAACAGGATTCCACCCCCGGTGTCGCGGAATCGCTTGGATGTCACCCGTCGCCGAATTGATCCAGATCGAGTGGCATGCACTTTGATTTCAGAGTTCAATGGCTGGCCTGTGTCTCCACCCACCCACTTGTCCTTCCGTAGCCTTGGCGAAGGAGGATGCAACACCCGGAGCGCCACCGCTCCCAGCGTAGGGCTTGTGGCCAAAGTCAATGGCTGGTTTTTCTTTGTAAGACTCTTTCATTCTCATTTCCAAGCCGATTTATCCCGGCCCTTTCACCGACCCCATCCATTCTGAAAAAATATAACAATATTTGAAAATCCAAGGACTGACCCGAATGGCGCTAACTTAAGGATCTTTTGGGACGATTTCTGTGGCCTGAAAATTCCATCTCGTGGCGTGGTTTCGTAAGTATTTGATAGTTCTTTGGTCGGCGTTTTTTCGCACGTGGTTCCTCTCGACCGGGACGAAGCGG
>JBBRYQ010000015.1:0-79876 GCA_038237425.1 Verrucomicrobiales bacterium | reverse complement strand
CTTCCCTCGGCTTGACCTAAACAGCTCGCACAGTTACTGTGCAGCACAGTCATGAAAAACATCACTTTAAAGCTCGATGACACCACCCACACCAAGGCGCGGATCTTGGCTGCGGCTCGTGGCACCTCGATCAGCGCGATGGTCAAGACCCTCCTCGAGAAAGAAACTTCCGAGACGGAATCAGAAATAGAGCGCATCGCCGCTCTCGAAGCCCTCTATCGCCGGGCCGACGAGCGCGCCAGCGGCAAAACGCGCACCGAGCCACTCGTCCCCCTGACCCGAGATGAAATTTATCAAGAACGCCTTCGTTGATACGAATATCCTCGTCTATGCCGCAGATGAGACGGCTCAGGCGGATCGCAAGCGGGTGATCGCGCGGGAATTGCTGCGCACCTCCGGCCTGTGGATTTCGGTCCAAGTGCTCAACGAATTTATCGCCTCCGCTCGCCATCCGCGCAAGCTCGCTTTATCGCAGACAGCGGAGCAAGACTGGCTCGCAGCTTGGTTAAAAATGGCGGTGCACCCCCTGTCACTGAGCCTCTTTAGCGAAGCGTTACGACTCCATCAGCGTTATCATTTTTCGCATTGGGATAGCTTGATCATCTCTGCTGCGCTCGCAGCGAACTGTCCGGTTCTTTATTCCGAGGACCTCCAGCACAGGCAGACCATCGAAGAACTCGAAATCATCAATCCATTCCGCGAGGAATAAATCATCGCCCATGTTGCCTGTCCCAGATTCACCCAACAGCCCCACCCAACGCTACCGGTTAACGGAAACTGGAGGAAAAACCCGGATCTAACCCAATGAGCTTCGACCAAGGACAATTCAACTTCGATGCGAACGGACCCGAAGACGGCTACCGGCGCTGGCGCGAGGAACTGGACGCGGCGCGACTGGCCTTCGAGCGGCGGTGGGGAGTGATCCTCAGCCGCCGGGTATCGGTGGTGTTGGAGGATCATGAGAAGCCGTTAGTGGGATTGCTGCGGGTGGTTTCGGATCCGAAAAAGAAACGGAGCGGCCCGCCGGAATTCGAGATGGGCGGGCTGAGGTTCCGGGCAGGCTCGATTCAAAGCATCGTCCAGATGGATGCGGACGATGGGGAACCTCGGATTTAAGATTTCAAATTTCAAATTTCAAATTCATCAAGTGTTCACCGAAGACGAGCTACTACCGCTTTCCGCACTCCAGCATTGGCTGTATTGCCCGCGCCAGTGTGCGTTGATCCATCTGGAGCAGGCGTGGGCGGAAAACAAATTCACGGCGGAGGGCCAGACGTTGCACAAGAAGGCGCATGAGGGGCCGGATGAAAGCAAGGCAGGGGTGCGAATCACCCGCAGCTTGCAGGTGCGGTCGTTCGCGCTCGGGATATCGGGACAGTGCGATATCGTGGAGTTTCACCCTGCCTGCGGCGATGTGAGATCTGAGATTTCAAATTTGAAAGGAAGAGTCACTCATCCTGCCCCTGCGGGGTCCGAAGGTAATCTCAAATCTCAAATTTCAGATCTCAAATCCATCGCGTCAGCGATGCCCGTGGAGTATAAGCGCGGAAAGCCGAAATCGCACCGGGCGGATGAGGTGCAGCTTTGCGGGCAGGCGATGTGTCTGGAGGAAATGCTGGGCGTGGCGATTCCTAACGGCTGTTTGTATTACGGTGAGAAGCGGCGGCGGACTGAAGTTGAATTCGACGCGGTACTCCGCCAGTTAGTCACGGATACCGCTGCCGTGCTGCACGCGATGATCGACTCGCGCAACACCCCATCTGCGGAATACGAGCCGCGCCGCTGTGACGCGTGCTCGCTAATCGATCTATGCCAGCCGAAGGCGATGCGCTTCAAGCGCGGGGCGGCGGCGTGGTTCTCTTCCAATCTAAAATTTGAGATCTGAAATTTGAAATTCCAAAGCAATGACCTACGAACGATTTGAAGACTTGCCCGTGTGGAATGAGGCGATCCGCCTAGCAGAAGGTTGTGAGGATTTCCTCATCGCTGCCAAGGACAAGATCACTTTTTCCAAACGGGATCAACTGGACCGCTGCTCTCTATCCGTCTCCAACAACATCGCGGAAGGCTTCGAGCGAGGGAGCACCAATGAGCTGATCGCGTTTCTATACATCGCGCGAGGGTCTTCCGGGGAGGTGAGGTCGATGCTGTGTTACTTCGAGCGGCGGCCAGCGCTGGTGAATTTCAAATCTGAGATTTCAAATTTGAAATTGATAGCGGAGAGCTGTTCACGGCAGATCCGGGCGTGGGCGGACTCCCTCCAAAACTCCGACATCAAAGGCCCGCGCCACCTCAACGATAAATCCCGCACCGATTGGGAGCAGGGGAAACAACGCCAAGAATCGAGCCGGAAATTCGCAGAGCGCGAAAGGGAAATGATGGCGAAGTTCGAGCCATCCCATGCGCATCGAATGGGAGCGCAAAAATGGCCCTCTGTGAGGATTTGAGATCTGAGATTTCAAATTTGAGAACCCAGATCCACTTCTTCAAGTTCTCTCAAACTCTCTCAAACTCTCTCCCCTTATATTTCAAATTTCAAATTTCAAATTGTCATGAAGACCCACCTGAACACCTTGTTTGTCACTCTGGAAGGCGCCTACCTCCGCAAAGACGGAGCCGCCATCGAGATTCGCCATGAAGGGGAAACCAAGCTCCGGGTGCCGCTTCACAATCTGGATGGCATCGCCTGCTTCGGCTGGGACATTTCCTGCTCCGCCTCCCTCATGGCAGCCTGCGCCGAGGCGAATGTCAGTCTGTCGTTTCACAATCCTTATGGAAAATTCCTCGCCTGCTCGAATGGCTTCACCTCCGGAAATATACTGCTCCGCCGCGAGCAATACCGCCGCGCCGATCACGAACCCGCCTCTCTCGCCATCGCCGCGAATATGATCGCTGCCAAGCTGGCGAACACCCGCCATGTGCTCATGCGCGCCGCCCGCGATCACGGCGAGAAATCTCCTGAACGCGCCTTCGCCCTCACCAACGCCGCCGATTTCCTAGCAGTCCGCATCGGCCTCATCGCACGCGCCACTACTCTAGATACCCTGCGCGGCATTGAGGGCGATTCCGCCGCTGCCTACTTCGCCGTGTTTCCCCACCTGCTCACCAATCACGATCCGGCCATCACCATCTCAGGCCGCTCCCGTCGACCGCCACTCGATCCGGTGAACGCCCTTCTATCATTCCTCTACGCCCTGCTCACGCACGATTGCCGCAGCGCCCTCGAATCCTGCGGCCTCGATCCCCAATGCGGCTTCCTCCACCGCGACCGCCCCGGCCGCCCCTCCCTCGCCCTCGATCTCATGGAAGAATTCCGCAGCTTCTTCGCCGACCGCACCGCGCTCTCCCTTTTCAACCGCCAACAGATCACCAGCAAGGATTTCGAAACCAAAGAAAACGGCGCGGTGCTGCTCAAGGACGATTCCCGCAAAAAAGTCCTCACTGCTTGGCAGGAACGCAAACAGGACGAAATCACCCACCCCTTCCTCGATGAAAAAACCACCATCGGCTTCCTGCCGCATCTCCAAGCCCGCCTGCTAGCCCGCCACCTCCGCGGCGATCTCGACGCCTATCCCGCCTTCCTCGCACGCTGAGGCGTGCATTCCAAATCTCAAATCCCCATGTATATCCTCGTTACCTACGACGTTTCCACCACCACGCCCGCCGGAAAATCCCGCCTGCGCCGCACTGCCAAGACCTGCCTCGATTACGGTCAGCGCGTGCAAAACTCCGTCTTCGAGTGCAAGGTCGATCCGGCACAGCTTGTGACCTTCAAAGCGCGCCTGCTGGAAATCATTAAACCGGAAACCGACAGCCTCCGCTTCTATCATCTCGGCAGCAACTGGCACCACAAGGTCGAGCACCACGGGGCGAATGGAGGCTACGATATTGAAGGGCCGCTTGTGGTTTGAGCTTCGAATGAGAATCGCCTCTCACCATTGATTTGGCAGCCCGCCATCCGCTCCGCGAACCCCAAGCGCTCTCAAAATCCCCGAAAGGTTCGCGCCAGCAGCTAGGCCTACTGCTTCTGTTCTTTGACATCCTCAGTGAAAAATTATTTTGCCTCCATGAGCGAAAACTCAAGAGGTTCGCGGAACAGTCTTTTCTTTTCTTACTGCCGAAAGGATTGCAGACTACCGCCGTCGCCCCCTACGCGGGGGGCGCGGATTGAAACTCTACATAATATGACTTTGATCCAATCTTGGTAAGTCGCCCCCTACGCGGGGGGCGCGGATTGAAACCCCCTGAAGTCTCGCTTCTCCGCTCATCCGCGAAGTCGCCCCCTTCGCGGGGGGCGCGGATTGAAACTGTGGAGGGCTGCTATTTTGCGTATGGGGATACGTGATTACGTGGAGTGGTGCCGTTGACACCTGCGGGCCGGAGCCTAGGATGCGGCGCTGTCTACTCGGCATCAGATACTTCCGTTGTTCCCCCTTTTATGAGAATCGTCGTTCACGACTACGCTGGCCATGCCTTTCCCACCTCGCTGAGCCGTGCCCTGGCGGCGCGTGGGCACGATGTCGTGCATGCGTTCGCGAGTTCGTTACAGACCCCCCGAGGGGACCTTGCGAGAAAACCCGGCGATTCTCCCACCCTTGAGTTCCGGGAAATTCAGATGAATCCGGACTACGTGCGCTACAAGTATTCTTTCCGTCGCCGCCGAAACATGGAGGTCTGTTACGGAAAAGAGGTGGCAAAGTTTATCACCGCTTGGAAGCCTGACGCTGTGCTTTCCGGGAACACCCCCACCGAGACCCAGGAGCCGATCACCCGCGCGGCAATCGCCGACGGCGGACGCTTCTACTACTGGGTGCAGGATTTCTACAGCCTCGCCGTAGACAAAATCCTTCGTCGTAAAATCCCCATCGCCGGAGCATGGGTGGGCGCGTGGTATCGCCATTTGGACCGCAAACAGTTCGGACGCAGCTCGCGCATCATCGCAATCACTGAGGATTTCACACCGATTTTATCGAGTGAGTTCGGAGTCGATCCCTCACAGGTCGAGGTCGTCCCAAACTGGGCGCTCATCGAGGAAATCCCATCGCTACCGAAGGACAACGCATGGTCCCGCCGGCATGTGCTGCATGACAAGTTCGTGTATCTGTATTCCGGCACCATCGGAATGAAGCACAACCCGGCGATGCTGTTGGAACTCGCTCGCCGATATTCAAGCGATCCTAAAGTGCGCGTGGTAATCGTCTCCGAGGGCATCGGTGCGGATTGGCTGCGCAAGGAGGCAGCCGCCGCGAACTTAGCCAACTTACTGATTCTTCCCTATCAGCCTTTCTGCGATCTGCCGGAAGTGCTCGCATCCGGCGATGTTCTCGTAGGTATTCTCGAAGAAGAGGCAGGAACATTTTCGGTTCCTTCGAAGACCCTCAGCTACCTTTGTGCCGGACGCCCGCTGCTGCTTGCTATGCCACTAGACAATCTCGCTGCTCGCATTACCCGGGACCACAATGCGGGGCTCACCGTGGCACCCGGTGATCTCGATGGATTCCTCGCTGCCGCTGCGCGCCTCCACGATTCCGAAAGCCTGCGATCGGAACTCGCCACCAACGCGCGCGCTTACGCAGAGGATACTTTTCCCATTGATAAAACCGCTGCGATTTTTGACCGAATTCTGGCCAAATAAATACCGTGCTACTCGCCGCAACAGATCCACCGGACCACATCATCATCCCTAAGGCCCACGAGGCCGTCTGGGTGGAACGGCTGATTTGGGTGTTCATGCTTTCCTTCGCACTGGACCATCGCAACGAGATCTCCAACGTCAGCGGCGGCAGCACGGGACTCGATCAGCTCATTTTTCTCGGTGCCTGCATCTGTTCCACTTTGGGAATCGTCAAATTAGGATGGCGCTATCTAACTATCCGCCCTGGCGCATGGCTGATCGGATTCTGGGCGCTCTTCATGGCCTACATGTTGGCAAACGCCGCGCTCCAAGGTGTACCTCCCGGGCGCTCCATCCGCGTGATCTTGCCATTGCTCCTTTGCCTTTTTGGAATTGTCAACGCCCACATCGCCAGTTGCATGGGCATCCCTGCATCCCGCATCGTCCGTCCCATTTTCATCGCCGCCTGCACCAACGTTGTATGGAGAATCATCCATGGGCTGCTATTCACCTCCGCGACGTTAGAAACTGTGCGACTCGAAGTCCAAAGCCCGGCTACCAACTGGGTCGCCGCATGGATCGGTTGCGCGGTGCTTTTGCGCGGACGCTTCCATTGGAGTTTGCTGGCCGCCAGCGGCATACTTTTTGCTGGCATCCTCATCACCGTGACCCGCTCGCTATTTTTTCCCGTCATCGCCTCCGGTTTGGCCTCTTCGATTTGCTTCATGCTCGGCGTGCGCTGGAAACAATTCGGTTGGTCAAGCCTGCTAAAGCGCCTGCTCCCGGTGGGCGCTGCGGGTGCGCTGATGGTCTTCGCCCTGATCACAGTCGCAATCGTTCAGCCGATCATGCTCGAACGTTGGAACGAACGGCTTTTCCACAATGCGTCCGCTCAAAATCTCGGATCGGACATCTCCTATCTCACTCGCAAGGCCGAGGCGGACGCGATCATGAAAATCCTCACCGCGGATCCGGTGCACTTCATCAATGGCCGCGGCATCGGCTCGTCGTATTATTGGGATCCCGCCTACCTACCTGAAATCTATCTGGTATTTCCACATGATGGTGAGAGCTTCGACGACATCTGGTTTGCCGGCCACTCAGTGTGGACCTATGGACTCCTATCAGGTGGCGTGATCGCATTGGCCAGTTATTTGCTACTCTTCTCGGGCACCTGCGCCTACAGTCTGCTTTCAGCTCGGGCAAACGCTACCGATCCTGGACCTGATCAGTGGCTTGCATTTCTCCCGTTCGTGGCAACCTTTTGTCTCCTCAGCGAAACCCTAACGGCCAATCCATTTCAAGAGCGCCTTGTCGGCGTCATTTTCGGCATGATGGTCGGCCTCCCGCAGGCGTTCATGGTCCGTTCGTCGTGGATCCACACGACAGCCCACCCGCTTCCATCCAACGCCGCATGAGTTCATCCCGAGTAAAAACCGTGGCGCTCATCGATCCTTTGTGGATCGGACATCATCCGATGTATTTCAGCCAATTTACCGCGTCATTCCTGCGAAACGGAGCCAACGTGATTGGGCTCTGCCCCGCACCCGAGTTGGCGCTGTCAGATCTGCGGAAGGCGATCGGCACCGAGGCGGATGACCTCAATGGCCGTGTTTTTTTCCATGAACTGCCTAGCGGAAAACGGAGTTTCTTCAAGGGCCGCTTCGAGGGCGACCCGTTGCGCACCTTCCTCCGTTGGAAAAGCGCCGCCGATCATCTGGCAGACGCAGAAGCGCTCAGCGGAATGAGCGCGGATCTCGTCTATTTCCCCTATCTCGATAGCTACCTCCGTTTTCTGCCGTTCTCCGGCATCCCTCAATTCCTCCTCAACCGACCATGGAGCGGCCTCTATCTGAGGAACCACCATCACGGTGAGAAACCGTCGCCGAAAAAATCGTTACGATTGTTAGCCAAGGGAGATGCCATCCTGCAAAGCGACCTCTGCCCCGGCATCGGCGTGCTCGACGAGCGCTTCATTCCGGCGATGGAAAAGCTTTGCGGGAAAAACGTCACTGCCTATCCGGACGTCACCCAGGTCAACCTTCCCGCGCAGCCATCTCCACTCGCTACCGCAGTAAAACAAAAGGCTGCCGGGCGTGGCATCATCGGCATGATCGGATTAGAACGCCGCAAAGGATTTCTAACCCTGCTGCGCACCGCCGAACTAGCAAACACCAAAGGATTGCCCTACTACTTCGTCTGCGCGGGCACGATCCGCATTCAGGAATTCAGTGCCACCGAGCGCGAGAAAATCGCGGCACTCGTGAAAAAAATCGCAGCCGGTGACATCGACAATATTCACTTCGATCCCCACGCCGGTCGTATCCCGGATGAGGCTGATTATAACTCGTTATTCTCAACCTTCGACATCGCATGGGCAGCGTATGAAGATTTTCAGGGCAGCAGCGGCACGCTCAGCAAGGCAGCGGCATTCGAAATCCCGGCAATTGCCACCGCCGGGGAATGCGTCGGACACCGCGTCGAAAACTATCAACTCGGCATCAGCATTTCCGAAGGCAACGCGGAAGAGGCACTCGCCGCAATTCCCCGGCTCCTCGCGGGTCAGGGTAGCAACGGACAAGCGCTTTTACCGGATTTTGCCGCCTACCGCGAGCATCACTCGCAAGACAGACTCGACCGCATTCTAAACGAGCTTTTGGCACTGCTTTGAATCTACTGCTTGTTCAACGAAGTCTCATTGATTGCCATGGTGGGCGAGCACGGGGCCGAAGCGTTTCAGCTCGCCGCCCTCGGCCTTGTGCTCGGATTTCCGCCGCACTCGGTGACGTAGTCGCGCGTCTGGATGTGCATGCCACCGGAGCGGCAAGCCGGGTCATAGACGGACATACCGGGCCGAGGATCGACGATCTCGACGAGGCAGCGGACGACATCGGCGGGGGTGTAGAACTCGCTGGCCTTTTTCCCAGCGGAGACGGCGAAGAATTTGATGAGGTATTCGTAGGCAGCGTCGAGCAGGTCGGGGAACTCGAAGTTCTCGTCGCGGAGGGGGATATTTTCGAAATTCTGGACGAAGTTAGACAGAATGTCGTCATCGCGCGGTGTGTCCAGCGGGCCTCGGGCGGGACGCAGAAGGTGAACTCGTCAGGGTTCTTGAGCTGGGCGAGTGTGAGCTTGGACCGTAGGCGTATTAGGCCTATTTTGCGCGTCGTTGAGGAAGCCTAGCAATTCGGGTCGTCGGGTGAAGCGGAAAGTCCCGGCAGAGACGAGGAAAGAATTGCCGGATGCCCCGAGGCATCTAGTCTCCTGCAAATGTTGAACCGCTTTTACGGGGCTTTTGACACGGAGCGGCGCTCTGGTGCCAGCGATGGGTCTGACTATCGCACGCCTTTCCAGATCGACCGAGACCGGGTGCTGCACACGCCGACGTTCCGGCGCTTGCAAAACAAGACGCAGGTTTTCTGGAGCGGCGAGTATGACTTTTACCGGACGCGGCTGACGCATTCGCTGGAGGTGGCGCAGATCGGGAAGTCGATTTCCTACTGGCTGAAAAGCCGCACGGACGGACCACTCGGCGATGATTTTTTCATCGATCCGGATCTCGTCGAAGCGATCTGCCTTTCGCACGATCTCGGCCACCCACCCTTCGGCCATGCGGGCGAGCGGACGCTGAATCACCTGATGCGCGAGCACGGCGGATTCGAAGGAAATGCTCAAACTCTGCGCCTTCTCACCGAACGGATTTTCTCCGCGAAACGCAGCGGCATGGATCCGACCCGCGCTTTTCTCGATGGCGTGCTGAAATACAAATCTCTGTGGACCGAGCTCGGCAATCAGCCTGAGCACCATTTCATCTATGACGACCAGCACATCTATCTGGACTGGGCGATGGGCGGAAATGATTTTCCGCTAGAACTCACTGCAGGAAAGGTGCGGGATAAATTCAAGTCCATCGAGTGCCAGGTGATGGATTGGGCGGATGACACCGCCTACTCACTCAACGATCTATCAGACAGTGTGCGCGCGGGTTTTCTTAACATCGAAAAAATCGAAGGTTGGGCGGAGAACCACGGTGAACCTACCGGCGAAGGTTCACCCCTCGGTGACCTCATGAAGGCGATCCGCCGCAAGCGGGTGGATCCATTTGTAGGTAAGCGCATCGGCCGTTATATCCAGTCCACGCATCTGGAAACGGATGTCAATTTCCTCAGCGGCTCGACCAACCGATACCGCTATCGGCTCGTCATCGACGAATCGGTGAAGGCGGAGTCTAGGCTCTTCAAGCGCCTCGCCTTTGATGTTGTTTTCCTCTCGCCGCAGTTGAAACAACTCGAACACAAAGGCAGCAGGATGCTGCGGCAGCTCTGGGAAGTGCTCGGTGAACGATACATCGCCCAGGGCACAATCGACGGTCAGGATTTCCAACTCTTGCCCGCAGACACGGCTGCGGAAATCGCGGCGGCACCGGACGAATCCACGAGAGCGCGTCTCGTCTGCGATTTCCTATCAGGCATGACCGACGGCTACGCGGCAAGAACCTACAAGCGCCTGTTCTCGCCTGACTTCGGCTCGATCGGGGATTTAATCGGATAGATCAGATCGCCGCGGAAAGCTTCAGCACGCCGACGTAAGGCAGATTGCGATACTTGCCTTTGTAATCGAGGCCGTAACCGACGACAAATTCGTCACCGATTTCAAAGCCCACGTAATCCGCTTGAACTTCTTCGGCACGGGCCTTGTCTTTGGCTAGCAGAACTGCTGTATGCACGGCCACGGCCCCTTCCTCGATCAACCGCTCGGAAACCGCGTGGAGCGTGCGGCCGGTATCGAGAATATCGTCTAGCAGAAGGACGTGCTGCCCTTTGACTTCAGGGAAATGGCGATCCAGGAAATCGACTTTTCCCGAGCTTTCGAGTCCGCCGTGATAGCTGGCGACGTTGAGACACTCGATCTCTAGCGGCCGCGGCACACGGCGGAGGAGGTCGGCGGCAAAAACGAGAGCCCCCTTGAGAAGGATGATCACCACCATCGGACCTGCCGGAAAATCCCGCTCGATTTCAAAAGCCATCGAGTCCAAGCGTTTTTGAATCACCGCCTCATCAATCAGAACTTTCTCAATATCGTCACGCATGGATTTGGGGTAGCGATTTACCTCTCCCCCGCCAAGCGCCAAAAAACGCGCTCACTGCTCGCGCTTGAACTTCAGCACCCGCTCGCCCACACGGTAATAGTCGAGTCGATCACGTGCATGGATTTCCAAAAACGCCGGATCTTCCCGCAGGGCTCGATGTTCGATGTTGTGGTATTCGCGATCGGCGAGCACCGCTTGTTCACGTTCTTTCGCTGCCTTCAACTTCACTTCGAGCTTGTCCAACTCGCGGCGTTGTGGAACGGCGGTGGCGACTACGACAAAGCCGATGGCCATGCAGAACATCACGAAACCGACACGGCTAGCCCCTTGGATGACCCTAGTACGGGCCTCCAAGCGCGTCAGTTTCACGCCTGCATGTTTACGTTTCGCCACTTTGCTTGGGGCAGGATTCCCCTGAATCCAATGATTTGTCAAGAAATCTAAAGGATTTTGGCTCTTTGTGGAAGCGTTGCCTATCAGATGGATAGTCGCGCAATTTGGCAAATTGGCACTTGCACGCATCGGAGCTGACCGAAAACCTCGCCTCGTGATTTCTCCTGCTGCTGTTGGCGCATCGGTTCTGCCGGTTTACCTGCTAATCGTGACCGGTGCCGTGTTGCGGAAAGTCGGGATCGTTAAAAAGGAACACGATGAGGGCGTGATGCGCATGGTGTTCTCGGTGATGCTTCCCTGTTTCATCCTAGACAAGATTCTCGGCAGCGAGGTCCTGCGAAGCGGCTCGGCGGTGGGATCGGCGTTGCTGATGGGTTTTTCAATGATCGCAGTCGGGACGCTGATCGGTTTCCTGATCGCCCGGCTGATCGGTTTGGAACGGGGCAACGGCATGCGCACCTTCGCCCTCGCAGCAGGCTGCCAGAATTTCGGATACACCGCAGCGCCGGTGGTGGAGGGCTTGTGGGGCGGCAGTGCGCTGGCGGTGCTTTTTGTGCATAACATCGGCGTGGAATCCGCGATGTGGTCGCTCGGCGTGATGATCATGAGCGGTGAGCGCGGGATCCCTTGGCGAAAGCTCCTTAACGGCCCGATTTTCGCCGTGACGATCGGCCTGCTGCTCGTCGCCTGCGGCTGGGACGACCAGATCACCGGGCCACTGCGCAAGGCGATTTCGATGATCGGCGTGGGGGCATTTCCTGTGGCGATCTTGATCACCGGCTGCACGATGATCGATCTGGTAGGCGCTGAGAAACCGACTCTAAAAATTGTGATTGGCTCGTCGCTCGTCCGGCTGGTGCTGGCCCCATTCGCCATTCTCGCTGCGGCGAAATACCTCCCGCTTTCTACGGAACTCAAACAAGTGATGGTCGTTCAGGCAGCGATGCCCGCCGGCATGACTTCGATCATTCTGGCCCGGATCTACGGCGGCCGGCCGGCCATCGCGGTGCAGATCGTGATCGCCACCACGGTGCTCAGTCTGCTGACGCTGCCCTGGATCATTACTTGGGGTAGCCATTGGATCGGATTAAAACCCTTGTTGCCATAAAGCGGTGGCGTGCCGTGTAATCACGCCATGAAAGCCATCGGCGCGCGCCAGTACCTTCCCGTTTCAAATCCGAATTCGATGGTTGAATTCGAAACTGCAGTGCCCACACCGGGTGCAACTGATCTCATCGTCTCTATCAAGGCGGTGTCCGTGAATCCGGTGGACACCAAAGTCAGAAAATTGTTAGCGGATGGTCCGCACGATCCGCCGCGCGTTCTCGGGTTCGATGCGGCAGGAACTGTTACCGCCGTGGGTTCGGAGACGAAGGAATTTTCTATCGGCGATGAGGTTTTCTACTCGGGCGATGTCACTCGTTCCGGCAGTAATGCGGAGTATCAAGCTGTGGATTACCGCCTGGTCGCGAAAAAGCCGGGCTCATGGACTTTTGAAGAAAGCACCGCACTACCGCTGGTGGTGTTGACGGCTTGGGAACTGCTATTCGAGCGGATGGGCATCGATCCTAACGGGAAGGACACAGGCAAGGCGCTTCTCGTCATCAATGGCGCGGGTGGAGTCGGCTCGGCAGTGATTCCGCTGGCATTGTCGGCAGGGCTGAAAGTCGTCGTCACGGCATCGCGGCCGGAAACACGCGCGTGGTGCGAATCGCTCGGAGCCAGGCACATCATCAACCACCGCGAGCCGCTCCGCCCGCAAGCAGAAGCGCTGGGATTTTCCGAATTTCCCTACATTGCCAATCTCTTCGACACGGAAGCGTATTGGGAAACAACCGCTGATTTGTTAGCACCACTCGGCACCCTCGGTCTGATCGTCGAGACGTCAAAGCCGATGGATATTGGTAATCCATTCCGCTTGAAAAGCCCGCGCATCGTCTGGGAATACATGCCTGCCCGCTCACGGTTCAAGACGGCGGACATGCATCGCCAAGGCGAAATTCTCGCAGAAATCGCCGAGCGTTGCGACGCGGGAAGTTTCCCCAAGCTCCACACTCGCATCTTTGATTCCATCTCCGCTGCCAATCTCCAAGAAGCACACGCGGCGATGGAAAATGGCACCGCTCACGGCAAGTGGGTGCTCTCCGGTAAATTCTAACTATTGCCATGGCCAGCCACACCGAATCATTTTCTGTCAGAACCCACGGCAAAGGAACGACCGAGATCACGCGCGAGATTGCCGCCATTGTTTCGCGTTCCGGCATCCAGCATGGCACCGTCACCACCTTTGTCCGCCACACCAGTGCCAGCCTCGTGATCATGGAAAACGCCGATCCCAGCGCACGCCGCGACCTGGAGCTATTTTTCGAAAAACTCGTTCCGGAAAGCACGCCGTGGTTCATCCACACCCAAGAAGGTCCGGACGACATGCCGAGCCACATTCGCATGGCGCTCACCCGCACCAGTGAGGTCGTTCCGATCATGGACGGCCAAATGACGCTGGGCACTTGGCAGGGAATTTTTCTCTTCGAACATCGCCGCGATCCGCACAGGAGGGAGATCGCCGTCGCCGTGATCGGGGATTGATAGAAATCATTTCACCCGCGACAATCGTGCTGCACGGTCCGTGCAAGAGTTGGCCGATTTTCCACCGTCACCGCGTAGAGCGCCTCGATCCCCGCTTTTACAAGCGCATTTTCACCACCGTTGGCTGCCCCCCGCGGCTGCATGACTGCGGGCCAGCGGTCGCCCGCGTGAGCACTTCTGCAAAGAACAGAGCCAATGTTACCATTGTGCTTCATGGAACTCGGATCTACTCATGTCGGGTCAAGAATTTTCGCTCTATTTATCGTAGCAAAAGCCTCTGAAGCTCGTGGTTTCTTGCATACGGCATGGGCCATGGTCGCGGGAGCCGGAACAATTAATTTTCCTAATCTTGAACATTTTGCAGATTTTGCTTACTTTATAGGTGATGAAAGTTTCCTCACCATCTCTGGCAGCGTCGGCTGTCGTGGCTGTTTCATGCGCGGCATGGACCGGAGGAATCACCCTATTCCTGATGAATTACATGGAGCTTACGGAGGAAACCGGGTGGTGGATCGCCGGTATTCTCGGCTCTGCTTCCATCGCTTCAATCAGCTTCATCATGTATGAACTGAGAAATGCCATGGAGATGCCCAACGACGAGGATACTTTAGCCCATTTGAATCTCTCGGAGCCTCCAGTTTGGAGCGCGCCCACCGGATCGCCACAGGCAGGGTCCAATCCTGTGCCTTCGTTTCAAGTGCGCCAGTGAGGTTGCCATCACCTCACAAAATTCGCATTTCTTTTGATATGCTGTGGTCGGTTCTCTTTGAACCAGCCTCCCGAGTGGAGACCACGCCATGCTTTCCGATCTTCTATCCAAGTCCTCGTCCGAGCGAACTCTGGCAAAACCCGCCAATCCGTGTTGGCTGTCATTTCCTTCGCCACTGGCGATTTCCCAGTCGGCACAGGGGTGTCACCGATGATCGTGCCCGGCATCTCGGCGGACTCCGCAATTGATATCACGAAGGCCAAAGCGGTGATGCTTCTATTGGAAAAGAGCCACCGCCACGCCGATAATGGCGCAATATTTGATTTTCGCAGGACGTAAGCGTGCATCATAAGCCGCAGGTTGCACTGCGGCGGTTCGACTGTATTCTCCGAGGAATTTTTCACGATGCCTTCACCTTCCCAGCCTGCATTTTCTGGCAAAAAATATCTCATCGCTTGCATCTGCCTCGCACTTGGCAGCCCGCATCTTGGCGCTGCGGCTGGCCATGTGCCCGATTTCAAAAACGAGGTTCTTCCGATTCTTGAAAACCACTGCTACGACTGCCACGGCGACGGGGAGGCAAAAGGCAAGGTCAGCTTCGATTCATTCGCCTCACCCGAGGCCCTGGCCGCTCAGAGCGACCTCTGGATCCATGTTTTGAAAAACGTCCGCAGTGACATGATGCCACCCGCGAAAAAAAAGCGCCTCACTGCTGAGGAAGTCACCATTTTGGAAAGCTGGATCAAATGGGGTGCACTCAAACTAGATCCCGCTCACCCCGATCCCGGCCGCGTGACACTCCGTCGTCTCAACCGCGTGGAGTATCAGAATACGATCAGCGATCTGATGGGCGTCGACTTCCGCACCGCCGAGGAGTTCCCTGCGGATGACACTGGCTACGGCTTCGATACCATCGGAGACGTGCTGACAATCTCGCCACTTCTGTTGGAAAAATACATGCAGGCGGCCGAGACCATCGTCGAAAAGGCAGTCCCTCGGCAAAGTAGAATCAATCCGCAGCGCGTGATCGGCCCAGCAGCATTTACGAACAACAAGAGAGACAGCGACATCAGTCTCTCGCTCTATGATCAAGCCGACCTAACCGCCGAAGTCCAAATCATGCGCCCGGGCACCTATCGCATCCTCCTCGACGCCACCGTGCGCGGCTCTTTTGCCTACGATCCCGGCCGCGCGGAGGCGACTTGGTTTGTCGATGGCACACAATCCATGCAGCAAGAGTTAAAATGGCAGGACTCTCTGAAAGTGGAATCCTCCGTGGAGGTGAAATGGGACGCTGGTAAACATTCGCTGCGCCTCGTCCTGAAGCCGCTGGTGGGTAAGGACAAGATCCCTAAAGAAAATCCAGGCGACGGTCCGCCATCGGTTGCGCTGAATTTCGGCGGAGCCACACTGCTCGGCCCGCTGGAACCCGAGTTCGCTGCGCATCCGCCCAATTATGAACGCTTTTTCACTCGCGACGATGTTCCAACTGATTCGTTAGAGCGCGGAAAATATGCCGAAGAAATTCTCCGCCGTTTCTCTAACCGCGCATTCCGCCGGCCTGTGGACGATGCGACGGTCCAGCGACTCGCTGCATTTGCCGTCCAACCCGGCGGCACGTTTGAATCCGGAATCGCCCGAGCAATGACCGCCGTGCTCGCCTCGCCGCGCTTCCTTTTCCATATGGAAGACACGCTGCCGGAAAGCGATCCTCTCACCCATCCGCTGCTAGACGAATATGCGCTCGCTTCACGCCTTTCCTATTTCCTCTGGTCCACCATGCCGGATGACGAACTCGATCAACTCGCCAGCCGTGGTGAGCTGCGCAAAAACTTGGAGGCCCAGATCAAACGCATGATGGCCGACGGGCGCTCCGACCAGCTTGTGAAAAACTTCGCGGGCCAGTGGCTGCAAACCCGCGATGTGGAGAGCATCAGCATTGATGCACGCATCGTGCAGGCACGCGACGCGGGGCAGGAAAAGGAGATGCAACAACGGTTTGTCTATTTTCAACGCCTCAATCGTGACATTGATGCGGCGGTGACGGACCACGACTCAGCGAAGGTAGCATCGCTGCGAGAGGAGATGGCCGCGCTCAAATCACTATACAAAAACAGAAAACGCATCGAGTTCGGCGGCTCACTCCGCACCGCCATGCGCCGCGAGACTGAAATGCTTTTCCGCTATCTCCTGCGAGACGACCGCAGCATCTTGGAGCTGATCGATACCGACCAGACCTTCCTCAACGAGGAACTCGCCAGCCACTATGGCATTCCCGACGTACGGGGCGACCAGATGCGGCTCGTGAAACTGCCCCCAGAAAGCCCGCGTGGCGGAATCATTACCATGGGCACGGTGCTCGCTGTGACTTCAAATCCCACCCGTACCTCGCCGGTCAAACGCGGACTCTTCATCCTCGATAACATCCTCGGCACTCCTCCTCCACCGCCCCCCGCGAACGTTCCTTCTCTCGAAGCCTCGGAGAAAAACCATGATGGTAATGATCGCACGCTGCGAGAGGCTCTTGCTCTGCATCGCGAGCAGCCGATCTGCTCGTCCTGCCACAACCGCATGGATCCGTTAGGTCTCGCTTTGGAAAATTTTAACGCGATGGGACTCTGGCGTGACAAGGAACGCGGCCAGCTGCTGCCTGTCGTCGAAGGCCAACTCATCACCGGTGAGAAATTCGCCAGTGTGAAGGAACTAAAAAAATTGTTAGCCAGCACCCGCCACCGGGATTTCTATTACTGCCTCACAGCAAAACTGATGACCTACGCTCTCGGTCGAGGCCCGGAGCCGTGCGACATTCCCACGGTGGATAGCATCGTTTATCGCCTCGAACAAACCGATGGGAAATTTTCCAGCCTAATTCACGGGATCATCGAATCCCCAGCCTTTCAACAACGTCACCGCGACACGCCATGAGAACCATCCCAGTGAACCGCCGCCGCTTCATCCGCGGGCTCGGAGCCTGCCTTGCACTTCCCGCCTTCGAATCGTTTCTACCAGCCGCCCGAGCAGCTGAAGCTACTACATTCGCCACCACCGCCACCGGCGCACCGCTGCGGATGGCCTTCATCTATTTCCCTAACGGAGCCATCCCCGACCAGTGGACTCCCTCTGGCAGTGGCCGCGATTTCACCTTCGGCAGCACGCTTTCCCCGCTGGATCCTCTGAAGAAACGCATCCAAGTGGTCTCCGGTTTGGAGCATCTCAATGCGAACGCCGGCAATGACGGGGGCGGTGATCACGCCCGCGCCAACGGCACGTTTCTCACCGGCGTGCGAGTGAAAAAAACAGCGGGCAGCGACATTCACGCGGGTGTTTCCGTGGACCAGATCGCCGCCCAACACATCGGCCAGCAGACGCGCTTCGCCTCGCTGGAACTTTCCTGCGACCAAGGCCGCAAGTCGGGCGCATGCGACTCTGGTTACTCGTGCGCTTACGAATCTAACCTCGCCTGGCGCTCGCCTACCTCGCCCTTGTCACCAGAATCGAATCCGCGGCTCGTCTTCGAGCGCCTATTCGGTGCAGGCAACCGTGGCGAGCGCGCAGCCAGCCTTATCCAGCGCAGGGCACAACAACGTTCCATTCTCGACTTCGTAATGGATGACGCGAAAAAAGTAGAAGGGGGCCTAACCCATCGAGATAAGGCGAAAATGGACGAGTATCTCACCGGAGTGCGGGAAATAGAGCAACGCATCACCACCGCCGAACGATTCACTAACACTCCGGATCCCGCGATGAACACTCCCGAGGGAATTCCGTCCGCCTATGACGACTACATCGATCTGATGTTCCAGATGATGGCACTCGCTTTTGAAACGGATTCCACCCGCATCGCTACATTACTGCTCGCGCACGATGGCAGCAATCGTTCCTTTTCGGAAATCGGAATCTCGGAAGGCCACCACTCGCTTTCCCACCACCGCGATGAGAAGGAACTCATTCAGAAAGTCGCGCAGATTGATCGCTTCTACGTCAGCCGCCTCGCAGAATTCCTCACTCTGCTGGATTCCAAAAAAGATTCTGATGGAAATTCAATCCTGCATAACTCGATGATCGTTTACGGCTGTGGAAATTCTGATGGAAACCGCCACACCCACGCGAATCTTCCGGTCCTACTCGCCGGAAACGGTGGCGGACGCCTCAGTGCCGGGCAATATGTACAGGCTCAGGCTACCCCCATGTGCAATCTCTATCTCAACATGCTCGACCACATGGGAGTTCCCTCACTTGACCGCTTCGGCGATAGCACCGGACGGCTTTCCGGGATCTAATTTCTCCAACTCACTATGAAAACCCTCCTCAGCCTATTGTCATCCACATCGATTTTGTTAGCGGCCGAATCCCCTATCCTTCTCTGGCCGGGTGGGGCACCCGGTTCGGAAGGAAAATCCAGCGATGAAATTGTAAAAACATCGGACAGTGGTGAACTCTCGGTTTCGAACATCCACAAACCCAGCATTACGGCCTATCTGCCGCCGAAGGAATCTGCGACGGGAGCAGCGGTGATCATCGCTCCCGGAGGTGGCCACAAACTTCTCTGCGTCACACACGAAGGAAGTAACGTCGCTGAATGGCTCTCGCAGCATGGCATCGCGGCGTTCGTTTTGAAAAACCGCCTCGCCGAGGAGCCGGGCTCCACCTACACCGTCGATGGCGACGCTGTGGCTGATCTTCACCGCGCGATCCGCCTCGTCCGCAGCCGTGCAGCGGAGTGGAAAATCAATCCAGCCGCCGTGGGCGTGATGGGCTTTTCCGCAGGTGGTGAGATTTGCGCCATCGCCAGCATGAATTTTCACCTTCAGAAACCTGGCACCTTTTCAGACCCGCTCGATGCGTTGAGCGACCGCCCGGACTTCCAAGCCCTCATCTATCCGGGCCGCAGTTCGCGCATCGTGCCGACCAAGGAATCGCCACCCGCATTTCTGGCTGCCGCCGCCGATGACCGGAAGGACATTTCGGAAGGACTGCTGAAAGTCTATCTGGATTTCAAAACTGCGGGTGTTCCGGTGGAACTGCATCTTTACTCAAACGGCGGGCACGGCTTCGGTTATCGTCCGGGCAAGCCATCTCCTGCGGCAAACTGGATCGTCCGTTTCGAGGATTGGATGAAGGACCGGAAATTCATTAGCGGACTGAAATAGACTTCATAATGTCCAAAGTCCTTTGATAAAGGCGGGCGCAAAAAAAGCGGCACCGGGTAGAGTGGAAAATCCATCCGCCCGGCACCGCCTTCGTTCTTGAGATCAACCGGTGCTTCAAGGCTTGACCGTCACTACTGTCACGCTGCTCCAGTTCATCAGTACAACGTCACCGTCCAGATGGCACATCCGGTACTCCCGAACTTCGGGTGTGTTAGCGGCGAGCAGCGGGCGGGTGTCTACAAAGGGACTGAAAAGATCAAGTCCCAGATCGGTCCATTCCGCAGTGCCTTGGGCGCGGGTTTGCACTTTCACGCCGGACCATCCGCTCTTGCTCCATGTTAGTGTCACATTTCCCGCATGACTTTCTGTCGCGGAGACGTTGGGCGGGTCCATGTTTGCCACCGATGCCGGAGCGATGATTCCGAGATTGGTGCCGATTCCCACGTTGTATGCAGGCTTGTTCTTGAGTTCCTGAACGAGCTGACGCAGGCGGGGCAGTGCTCCGGCAGCGACCGTGGGAGGAGGTGCGGGAAGCGTGACGGCTACCGGGACACCGCTGCTGGGCGTGCCGATAGGGCCATTTTTAATCAGATCCTTGTATTGAAGCGCCGCGGCGGCGTTCTGGCGTGTCACCCCCACGTAGGTCTGAATGAGATAGATGAGCATGTTGCAATCCTCTACGGCGGAGGAAATCTGCGGGGCGGTGAGCCCCAGCGGAGGTCCATCAGTGGGAATCTTGATGGCGAAGTTCTGGAGCCATGGAAGCAGGTCTCCGTCATTGGATGCGATAGGGCTGGACATAATATTTTCTTTTTTTGGAATAGGTGTTGGTAGATTTTGAGAGGAACGTGATTGCCCTTACCCAAATCTACAGCGAAAATATCAATTAGAAATTTCTCGTGCACGCCTTTTCTCGAAAAATCGGAGTACATCAGGATTTTCTTAACAGTTGTGGGAAAAACCTCAACGCGGGCCATGGCGGATTGCCACTGGTATCCATCGGATGCCGGTGGATACCCGGTAGATTTCTGCCGATAAACAACAGATATTAGACGGCACGAGCCGGGTTTCCACCGGAAAGCACCGGATGCCGGACGGCATGCGGCAGATACCCACCGGCAAACGTCGGATGCCGGACGGCATTCGGTGGATTTCCAACGGCCAATACTGGCTGCCGGACGGAATGCGGCGAATTTCCAGTGGTATCCACTAGATGCAGGGTGGCACGCAGTAGATTCCGGGTGGCACGCACCGGATTCCCGTAGAGATCTTGCCATTACCCATTGATTTCCATTACCTTACGAATTTTACCAGCCCTTTCCATATGGAATCGGGTTTCGCGCAAGGACGATCCCTTCGGCTCCTTGCGTGATCGAATTTGGTTCTTGGCACCTGCCACAGTTAGCGACTTACTGACGGAGTTCGCCTCGGCGGACGGAGGTTTAGCAGCCCCTACACAAAGCGGTCGGTATCGACCGCAACGATATCGCCAAACCGACTCAAGGGTCGGGGAGGCGGTGGTTATGTCCAGGCCGCCTCTTCGGGGGAGGCTAAAGGCCATCGCAGTCGACTTTGTGCGGCTCTGCTAACTCCCCGTCCACCAGGAAGGACTTCCTCAATCAAAACCTTCCTAATGAAACCAATCCTGCTCCTTTTCTTGGCAGTAATGGCAAGCGTTTCGCCAGTCCTTTCCCAAGATGGAAACCCGGCCTCGCCAAACACCGCCTACATCCCCGGCGATGTCCCTGATGGCAGCCCACCGCCACCTGAAGCTCCACTGCCGAAATTCACCGTTGCTCCGGAAGACATTCTTGCATCCGAAACCCATGAACAGAACGGCCGCAAAATCACCACCCAGAGAATCACCCCTATCGAGCTGCCCGCACCTGCCGTAGCACCGCCCGCAGCACTTGCCGGTTCCATAAATGAGCAGCCAGATGCACATTCCGGCGAACAAGGTCGAGATTTCGGATTCCTGATGATCAGCGCCACCGTTTTCCGCTCGCCGGATTCACCGCCGCGCACGCTGGTGAATTTGACACCCCAAGGGACAGGCGGATCCGCCACCTTTTGGTCCTCTGCGGATTTTGCGCTGTTTACCGGCTTAGCCTCCTTCATCGACTCGGATGGTAACAGTCGCAGCCTCATGATGGGTTGGGACACTCAACAGATAGACCACATGAGCGATCTGATGGTAAATCAGACAGACGAGGGAGGTCCTCCGCAGTTGCCTGCCATTCCTGCGGGGAAAGCCACCTTTGTCATCGCTGGAGCCGCTCCCACAGCGGAAACACTCGCCGCCATTCAGGCCCTCCACGATGTCTATAACAACGAATACGAGCGACTCAAAACCGGCTACGAAGGTCGCGAAAGAGCACGCATCGCCAAAGAGGCAGAACTCAAGGCCCATCCTCCCAAACCCAAAGATATCATTCTCAACTACTGGCGCATCCCGGATGCCGCCGTCCCTGCCGCATCCGCTCCAGCAGAAGGAGGGGCCAAGTGAAACGCATTTTCCTCCTGTCTTGTTTCTGGATTCTGGCATCTGAAGTCTCAAACGCGCTCATTGACACCAATAATAACGGTTTCAGCGATCTCTGGGAAAAACTTTACAACAACGGCCAGCTTTTCCCCAACACCTTCGATCCCCTAGCCGATCCTGATGGGGACGGCTGGTCCAACGCCCAGGAAGCCACCGCTGGCACCGATCCCTTCAATGCCACCCCGCCCTCCGGATTTCTCCTTCCGGATGTCACCCACAGAGCCGCCACCTATATCACCGATGGGAATGGCGATCCAGTGCTTCAGACTCCCGACGGATTCGTAGTCCACTGGTCCGGGGAAATTGGAAAACAATACAAACTCCAATGCTCGCCGGATCTCACGCCCGGCAGTTGGTTCTCCGTGGATGATCCCATCACCGCCTTCAATCCAGAAATGGAAATCGGCATCACGCCGCTGCACCCAGACGGCAGCCGACCCACCGCCCTCTTTTGGCGCACCGCCGTCAACGATGTGGACAGCGATGGCGATGGCTTCACCGACTACGAAGAATACCTACTCGGCACCGATCCAGAAATCGCAGACAGCGATGCCGACGGCCTCCCCGACCTCTGGGAAATCTACTACGGACTCGATCCCCACGACGACGGCACAACCAATCCCGACAACGGCCCCAACGGCGATCCCGACCACGATGGTTTTTCCAACCTCGCCGAATATGTTGGCGGCTCAAGTCCAGCAGACGCCACAAGCACGCCAGCAGGTGGGACAGCATCCGTCTCCGTCGGCGCACCGCCCATCCTGCTCAGTGACTCAGTGACCGGCTTTGGTTACAAATATGGCTTTTCAGGATTCATCCCCTATCAGGGAGATACTTCCAAAGTTCACCGCTACCTCAAGAGCGTCTCAGTAATCACCAGCACTGAGACTGACAATGATGGCGATGGAGGAACCACGACCACCACCAAAGAAATCAATTCAGAGACCGGAGCATACACCAGCGAAACCTCCACCACCAGCCACGGCGGACAAGACTATTCCTCCGCAGATTGGACGATCAACAGCGACACCTCCCGTAACCACGACGGCACCGATTACGACCTCAGCGGCGAAACCTCCACCGCTTCGGAAACCCTATCAAACGAATACACCACGCCGCTCTTCACCGCCTACGTGGAAAGCCAAATGCCCGCCTACACCGGAACCTTCAGCGAATACAACGATTCTACCGCCTCCATCTCACTCACCCCGGAACCCTCCGCATACGCGGACTCATATTACCTCACCAAGCTGAAATACAAATGGGAGGTTCATAAAAAATCCGTTCTCGGAGGGGAAAATGTGAACTGGCTGGAAGTCTTCACCCCGGCGGATGGCACCCCTCCACTCGTCGAACCCATGACGTGGAACAACCTGCTCTCAATGCCAACCAGCCGGCCATATACAATCGACCCGTCCGTAAAGAATGGCGGCAAAAACGGAACCTACATGGTCATCCCCGTGGAATTTCAACTCAGGGAGGACGCGGAAATCGTTGACGGCTGGGACAGTACGAAGGGAGACGACTGGGCCGCCGTGGGCGTGGGGAAAACCAGCACCATCGCCCGCCTCGCTCTGAATGGCATCAGCGATGCAGCAGCGAAAAAGCTGGAACTTGTGGTAGCCCCCGGAAGCGAAGCGTATGTCAGCCTGGCGCAAAACACCATCACCGAGTCTCATACAGATTTCGACTTCAATGGCCTCAAGGCCACTGTCAATGACTCTGGATGTAAAATCATCGTGAGGACAAAGACCACGAAACAAACCATCGCGACGCTGCATGTGAATGTGTTTGAAAAAGTCGAGGTGAAGGTAGCAATTTACAAAGTTTTCGATGGCCGGACTCAATACGCTAACACTCAATTTATTCAAATAGATTCAAACAGATTCAAACACGATTATCGAATCAAAACTAAATGAAGTATATGGACCACAAGTAAATTTAAATTTCTCTGTTGACGCAAGTCTTTCAAAAGATCTCGATATGAGTCCTGCTGTTGGTGCCCCAGACTTATTTACGGCACAGGGCCAATTCGATTGGGATAACTATAGGCAGAAAGTTATAACAAAGGCAAATACACCAGCTCATGTTTTACCGATATTTATCGTGAAAAAATTATTGGATTCAACTAAAATTGGTGTTACTGATTTTGAACAAACCGCTTGTTTTGTAAATAATGACGGATTTTCAGCCACAACGGCAACCCACGAAGTTGGACATTACTACAATTTGTCTAGAGAGCAAAAGGGTCAAGCTAATCTCCACGATCTTGGTTCCTGGCCGCAAGAGTTAATTGATGGGTTTGGAACCGCAAAAACTGGCTTAATGTACGAAACCGGTGGGATCACACAAACTAATTGGCTACGACAAAATGACTGGATCGAAGCTCACGCCAAGGCAAAAGCAAAATCCCAATAATCCACCAATTCCAAATGAAAATCATACCGCTAGCATTGTTCTTAGCCTTGCTCAAAGGTCCTGAAATTGTCTATCCTCCAATCAAAACTCACGAAGATTTGATAGAGCGTACCGAGCAAAAATTCATAGGATTTCGTTCACCCTCGTATGGTTGGATAGAACCTCAAAAATTAGTAGTTGTTGATTGGGTCAAACCTGAATATCGTCCTATCGTTATCGAGTATCTCAAGAACAAGGCTAAGGATCCTAAATATTCCGAGCGCGCGCAAAGAACTTTAATCGCATTGGACGATGATCCGACGATTACCACCGCAATAAAACAATTTGATGAAGGGACACTGGTAGAGGACAGTGTCCTTTGGCAGAACCTGCGTGCGGAAAAAATTAAGTATTGGGTTCCTGAGATTTATGAAGGAGCTGACAAGCTTATAGAGTTGTGGCCCGGTTTCAAACAATCCCGACGGCGTATAGCGTTGACTTATCTACTAGACACCGTGGGAATAAACGAAGGCGGAAGTTTCCCGGTCCCTGCAACCCAGTGGGCTGGCCATCTTCATTACAATATTCAAAAAATTCCCGAAGATACCCATATAGACTGGCTTTTTAAACAATGGTGGGAGCACAACAAGGAGGCCATTCTAGCTGAGAAGTTTTCAGAAGCCACGTGGGTTCCGATGTATAAGGGTAAGCCGGATGTTTTTGCTGATGATGTTCAGAATGAGCCTGAATACCGGACTTACACCGCAGCCACCCGGAATGACATTCTTCCGATCCCGAAAACCGCAGACATTAAAGCGCAGGACATACCGCCTTCCAAGCCAATTACTACCGAGTCGGCGCGAGTTGCTCTGGCTTCGACGAACAACCGGCTGCCGATTTACATCGGCTTAGGAGCGCTCCTTGCTGGTTTGTTTGCGTGGCTATTTTCAAAGCGTTTAAAAACCAATGACCAGTAAGGCCAAGGTAAATTCGATTGGGACAACTACCGACAGAGAGTGATCGACAAGGCGAATACGCCAGCTCATGTTTTACCAATATTCATCGTGAAGGAGCTAGCTAATCAGAATAAAGCAGGAGTTACTAATACTGAACAAGAATACTGTTTTGCAAATAATTTGGGACATGCCGAAAAAATAGCCGCTCACGAAGTAGGGCATTATTTCAATCTGTCTACTAAAGGGAAAGGTGTTGAAAAACAGCATGATCCAGGACCATGGCCTCAGGAGTTGGCAGATCAAGGCGCAGCATGGACGGGACTGATGTATCCGGAAAATGCTTTAACCTGTCTGAAGTGGTTAAGACAGGAGGACTGGATTGAAGCAAACAAAAAAGCCAAAGTAAAAACCGCTCAATAAAATTTATGATGAAACTATTTGCCATGATTTGGTTGTTGGGGTCCGGCCGGCCTGTTCCACAGCCGCCTGACCCACCAATTACCAATCACGATGAACTCATCCAGCGAATCGAAGAGAAGTACATTGGAAATGATAAACTTATCAAAATGGGAGCAGGAGGACCATTTAAGAAGGCGGTTGTCGATTGGGTGACTCCTGAATACCGCCCTTTCGTTGTCGAATATCTCAAGAACAAGGCAAAAGATCCTCATTATCTTGAACGTTCACAAAGGGTGTTGATCGCTCTCAATGATGAGGAATCAGTGATCAATGCAGTTAATCAATTCAATGACGGGACACTCATCTCTGACAGTATTTTGTGGCAGAATATCAAAATAGAAAATCTCAAGTTTTTGATACCAGTGATATACAATGGATCGGAAATACCAAGAAGTGTGGACTTGGGACGTATGAAAATGCCGAGAAGTCACGCTGTAGATTTTTCATTAGCTGTCATTGGCAGTTCGGAATTATGCGCAGCCTCCGCTAGGCGGCGACGGGCATGCACGGGCACATCATAAACTACGATAGCGACAATATTGATCTCGCTGACAATCCACATACCATGTGGCTTTTCAAGCAGTGGTGGGAACACAACAAAGAAGCGGTTGTGGAGGGAAAATATTCGGAAGCTACTTGGGTTCCGATGTATAAAGGTCAAATCGATGATTTTTCTCCTAAAGTGAGAAACGAGCCTGAATACCTTAATTACACCTCAGCCACCCGGAATGATATTCTTCCGATCCCGAAAACCGCAGACATTAAGTTCCATTCTTTACCACCCTCCAAGCAAGCTCCAACCGAGCCAGCGCGGGTGGTTCCGGCTTCTACGGACAACAGACTGCCGATTTTCGTTTGCTTAGGGATTCTGCTCGCAGCCGGTTTGGGTTGGTTGTTTGCAAAGCGTCCGAAGTTCAGCTAGTCACAATTTTGTGCCTTATCGATCAGGCAACTACCGATTCCATCCCATGCGCGGTAAGCTTCTGCATCTCACTTTTCAAAGCAGCTACATCCCCTGCCTCGACCTCAACTAACAACGGATGACGCGGCAGCCCGCAGGCTTTGCTGGCGATCACGGGAATGCCGGATGAGAGCGCCAACAGTGCCAAGCGGGGTTCGTGTTCGATCCATGCGGGCAGGACGAGTGCGGTGCAGTTTCTCAACTCGTCCACGCTGGCGCGGCGATGCTTGATAGAGGCGAGAGGATCGCACGAACCTTGACGTGCTCCGCCGAGGATGAGCAGTTCGTGATCACTTCCAGCCATGGCGGCTGCGAGTTCGTGAATCCCCTTTCGACCCAGTGCCGACGCAGGGAGAAACCAACGGACTGATGACGGGGCAGTCACTGAAAGGGCAGCGGGCATTTCCCAATCCAACAGAATAGCGCGCGAGCCGAAGGATTCCGCCAGCTTGCGATGAGGCGTGACGAGTCTGGCGGCGGCGGCGAGTGCTTGTTTTTCCGCCTCGACTAGCAGTGGATCGGCACGGAAGTCAGCGAGGGTGTCTGAGTCAGGGTGGACTTTCGCAGCCGCATCGAGGCGGGTGTGAAGCTCCGAAATCGGCCACCGTTGGAGGAGCACGTCGAAGGTCCGGCCGCCGAGGTGACCGCCGAGCCAGAGGTGAGGCAGCAAGGTCTGCGAGATAACGAGATGGCGGGCTTTCGGATCGAGATGGCGGGCGTAGTTTTCCGCGAGGCGGCGCTGGGCATCGAGCAGGAATCGCTGGCGGACGGCGCCTTGGGGAGGAAGGCGGCGTTGGTGCCATGAGCGTTTCAACGTTTCAATCGTGGCTTGATAGACTTCGGCTCTGGCAGGAAATTTCCAGGCGTAGTTGGCCTTTTTCCAGCGTTGTCCATCGAGTGGAGTGAACCAGCGATCACCGTCATGAGAGTGGCGCAGGCACCAGTCGTTGAACTCCGGCCAGCGTCCATCCAATAGCCACGCGGTATGTCCGGATGCGGCGGCGTTGTGGCTAACAGCCGATGGATGGCGGAAACAGGTGGTGACGCCGCAGGTGAGGCAGTCGCCATCGGCATCCGCGCGGACAGGCTGGCCGGTGGTTTCGGTTTTGTGAGGTTTCGGATGGTAAACTGCACTGTCTGCTGTGCGGATCGAGACGACTAGGTGAGTGGCGGTTAGGCGGCATTCCAGCCGCCAGTCGAACGGCGCGGAGAAGCGGAGATCAACGTAGTTCCAGAAAACCGTGGCATCGCGCTCGGGTGCCAACGGCGAGCCTGGCAGCGTGCGTGAGTGGGTGTGGCTTTCCACCACGTCGAGGCCGGCATCGAGCGCCGCAGCGTGGATGAGTCCGGAGAGCTGGCAGAGCCCGCCGCCGAGATTCGGCACCATGCAGCCGGAGCGCAGTTCGCGGCCCGCGGTGAAACCCTTACGGCGCGTAGTGCGACCGAGCTGTTTCCAGAAACTGAAAATCTGTCTGGCCGGAATTTCGAGGCCATCCAAATGAAGGCATGCGGCACGAAGGTTTTGCACCTTCCCGGCGGTTAGAGGAAATTCATCTTCGGTGATTTGAGTCCAAAGTGGTGCCGTTATTTCTACGGCGATCGGGGATTTTCGCAAAGTCCCCTTGCGTGGATGCAGCGGGACGGGATTTTTCCGCTCCAGCCACCACCGCCGGGCGATGAATAGGCGGGTTTTCAAATAGAACACGGCTGCCTCGCCGCGCCCCGGTTCTTGATGCTCACCTACGGAAGGATCGTGCATGGGTTAACTTGGTTAGAGTCGACACAAAAACGGCCGGATGCGAGCATTTCTTTCTGAAATCATGTCCGCGACAACCTATTGACAGGAGGAGTTCGAGACTTTCCACTGACAGCAGATGCAAGACAACTCCGCAGCCCTGATCGATCTGGCACTCGCCGAGGATATTGGTTCAGGCGACGTTACTTCTCTCTTTTTCGTCCCCAAGGAACGCCGCGCCTGCGCGTTTGTGGCGGTGCGCAGGGACGGGGTGGTTTCCGGGGTGGAGCTGGCAGCGAGGGTTTTTTCCAAGGTCGATCTGGATCTGGAGGTGGAAGTGCTCATCCCTGATGGAAGTAAGGTGAGCCAGGGAGCGATGCTGATACGCGTGGAGGGTTCGGCACGTTCGATCCTAACGGCGGAGCGCACGGCGCTGAATTTCCTACAACGACTCAGCGGCGTGGCCACCCTGACGGCGCACTATGTGGAGCAGGTAAAAGGCACCCGGGCGCAGATCCTCGACACCCGCAAGACGACTCCCGGTTACCGGCTGTTGGAGAAAAAAGCGGTGGCGGACGGTGGCGGGACGAATCACCGGATGGGTCTCTATGACCGCGCGATGGTGAAGGACAACCATCTCGTCGCGGAAGGTGGCGTGGAGGCGCTTCAAAAAGCGATCGAGCGGCTCAAGGAGGAAATGCCCGGCGTGGAAGTGGAACTGGAAGCGGACAATCTCGATCAGGTCCGTGCCTTTCTCGAACTGGACGGCGTGGATTACATTCTGTTGGACAACATGACTCCAGGAGATCTTATCGAAGCGGTGGCCGCACGCGGTGACCGCAGCAAGCCTCAGCTCGAGGCGAGCGGCGGAGTGACGCTGGAAACGTTGCGGGAAATCGCGAAAACGGGCGTCGATTTCATTTCCGTCGGAGCACTAACGCATTCGGCACCGTCGCTGGACATCGGGCTGGATTTCATCCCCATCGAAGACTGAATTTTCATGGCTGAGGATTTCACCACGATTTCCGGAGATTTACCGGAGCCGTTCCGCTTATTGATCCGTGAGAGCGCCGGATCGACGAACGACGAGGCCCGCGAACTCGCACAAGCGGGCGCGGCGGAAGGATTGATCGTGCTGGCCGAGCGGCAGACTGCCGGGCGCGGCAGACGGGGCGCGGCTTGGTTTTCGCCGCAGGGAGAGTCGCTGGCCTTTTCTGTCTTGTTGCGCCCAACCGAGCCGAAAGCACTCTGGCCGAGACTCGCACTTGCCGCTGGGCTGGCGGTAGCGGAAGCGGTGGAGTCGTTCGGGCTTCAAGCGGGGATCAAGTGGCCAAACGATGTCTGGATCCGCCAGCTCAAGGTCGCGGGCATTTTGGTAGAGGCGGGCACGGATTTTGCGATCGTAGGGATCGGCATCAACGTGAAGACCACGGAGTTTCCCCCGGAAGTTGCGGAAATTGCCACGTCATTGATGATCGAGACTGGGCATCAATTTTCTCTGCCCGAGGTGCTGGCGGTGATTATCCGGCATTTTTCCCTGCGACGGAATCAAATAGGAGATGGCTTCGAGGAGCTTCTGGCGGCCGTCCGCCTGCGCTGCGTGCTAACGGGAAACCGGGTTTCGCTGATCACTTCGAGCGGCCCGAAAACCGGAGTGATCGAGGGCATCGCGCCCGGCGGCGAACTGCTGCTGCGCACGGAAGCCGGCACGGAGCGCTTACTCCAAGCTGACGAGATACGGGTGCTTCCGACTTGAAATCGCAAGTTTCATTCTGGCAAAAGAGAGGCAGACTCTGACTATGAAAGCGGTTTTTTCCATTTTGCTTATCGCATCGATCACACTTTGCAATCCCTCGTGCGCAGCCTTCCAAACCAAGAAGCCCGTCGAAAAAAAGGAGGACAAACCCAAAGAAAAGCCCGAAGCGCCAAATCTGATCGGCCGCATTGCGTCAATTCCTCACGACAAACGCTTTGTCCTGATTCAGAGTTACGGGAAGTGGACGGTCGAAACGGGCGCGATTCTCACCACCCGAGGGCCGGATGATCGCACCGCGAACCTGCTCGCGACGGGTGAATCACTGGGTGAATTCGCAGCTGCCGATCTTCAATCTGGTCTCGTAGAGGTCGGCGATGCGGTCTATTCGCGCCACATTCCCAAGCCTGCCACTTTGTTAACAACCCCAGAAAGCCCTGAAAATCAACAAACAACGCCCTCCGGAAATGTTCAAAAAAATAATTAACTTTTCAGGAATTCTTTGCTTCCAAAACCTCTCAGGTTTATGTATTTTCAAAAAGTCCCGCTTGAGCAATCAGGCACAGTCATAAAAATTTAATTTTGGAGTTGAATAATATCCGGGAAACCGGGTAGCTTCTCTTCCGCAATGGCTGTGCCCCCTTACATGTCCCGAAACATGAACACTACAACCAGCCATAATGAAAACAATGAACGCCTCGGGCGCTTCGGTGAAAGCCGATGCGGACCGTCTTGCTGACTTCGTCCTCTTCACACAACGAAGCTGCATCCTGAACCTGTCAACAGAACTCAACAAAGGTAACATCTCGTTTCCGCAGTTCTTCCTCCTCACCTACCTATCCAGCGAAGAATATCTCACGATGTCCGACATTGCGAAAAAGATGGGCCACTCGACTGCAGCCGCTACAGGCTTAGTCGATCGGTTGGAGAAACTGTCCTATGTTGAGCGTATGCACGCTGCCGAAGACCGCCGCAAGATCATGGTTCGCATTACTGCAAAGGGCATTGAGCTCGTTGCCAAGATGCGCAATGAAATCGCGAACGATCTGGCCGGTATTCTGGCAGGAATGGATGAAGACCAAGCGGAAGCTGTGGAACACACGAAGCGCGCCATCCATGGTCGCGCCATCGCGTGAACCCGGCATCCGCCACTGACAAATAATCCAGCTTGGCGAATCCTAAGCGCCTCCGTTACCGTCCCCGGGTGACGGAGGCGTTCCCCTTTCTGGCAATCTTGAATGCGATCCCCGGCGTGCGAGCCGGATGGGTCGGGCGTATTCCCGATCTTCCGATCACCGGCGATCGGGATGAAGCAATGAATCTGCTGAAGGCCAATCATGCCGCAGCGGTTTCGGATTTCGCGGGAGCGGATGCGACGTGGTGGCGGGCGGAACAAGTGCATGGCACATCGGTCGCCGTGGTGCCGGATGCTCCGCAAATTACCGCTCCAGACGGAATGCCAGCGGTGCCGGGAGTGGATGGCTTGATTACGCGCGAACCGGGACTGGTGCTGGCTATCTACGTCGCCGACTGCGGACCGATCTGGCTTGCGGACAAGAAGACGGGAGCGATCGGTCTCCTCCATTCCGGTAAAAAGGGAACTGAAGGAAATATTTTTGAAACGGCGCTGGCGGAAATGGGCCGAAATTTCGGCACAAAGCCAGCAGACGTCGTCGCAGTGCTGGGGCCTTGTATCCGGGTGCCGGACTATGACGTGGATTTCGCGGGTCAGATTGGCAAGCAGGCGGACCACGTGGGAATCGGAAATTTCCTCGATAGTGGCCTGAATACCGCGTCGGATTTGGGCAGCTTTTACAGTTATCGCCGCGAATTGGGAAAAACCGGGCGCATGATGGCGCTAATTGTCCGTGAATTATGATTACCCTTACCTTGCAAGCCCCCGCAAAGCTGAACCTTTCGCTGCGCGTGCTGGGACGGCGTGAGGATGGATTTCATGAAATCGATACGCTGATGGTGAAACTGCCGGGACTGGCGGATCAGCTCGAGTTCCGGGAAAGCGGCGAATTTTCGTTTCAATGCGATGATCCGAGCGTGCCCGGTGACGAGGGAAATCTCGTCGTGAAAGCCGTGCGGGCGTATGAAAAGGCGGCCGGTATTTCTTGCAAATTTTCAATCTCCCTCAAAAAAATCGTCCCCCACGGAGCTGGCCTCGGCGGCGGCAGCAGCGATGCGGCAGCGACTTTGCTCGGGCTGAACCAGCTCCATGGTTACGCCTTGGGAGTCGATCGTTTGCGGGATTTGGCGGCAACGCTCGGCTCCGACATCCCGTTTTTCATGGCGTCCGGCGCCGTCCGCTGCACCGGGCGGGGTGAAAAGATCGAGCAAATCCCCTCGCCTCCCGTACTGCGAGTGCTTCTGCTCAAGCCGTGCTTCGGTGTTTCCACGCCGGATGCCTACAAGCGCTGGAAGGATTCACGCGAGCTGCCGGGTGTTTCCTATGGGGAGCAGTCCATTGGCCACATTCCACTGGTCAATGACCTGGAGCGTCCAGTTTTCGAAAAACACCAAGTCCTTGCCGAGCTGAAGCAGTGGCTGCTCAACCGACGGGAAACTGCCGCCGCTTTGATGAGCGGGTCCGGCTCCACGGTTTTTGCAGTCCTCCATGAAGACGCGGACGCCGAAGCACTCGCGAACGCCGCGTGCTTCGAGATGGACCCGGGGCTCTGGCACTGGACGGGCGTGACGGAAAGTTAAGATCTTTTATTAAATACAAGCCTCATTTGACAAGCGACGCCGGATTCATCTAGGTTGCCCGCCCCGACGCCGAAGTCGGTCCCAATTTATTATGAACATTGTTGTCGAGAAGCAGCCAAAGTGCGTCGCCACCCTGCGCGTTGAAATCCCAGCGGACAAAGTCAACGGCCAGCGCGATCAGATCGTCAAAGGCTATGCCAGCAAGGCCCGCGTGCAAGGTTTCCGCCCCGGAAAGGCACCGCGCGCGATCGTTGAGAAGCGATTTGAAAAGGAAATCACCGAAGAACTCAACGGCGTGCTTTTCAACGAAGCTTACGACGAGGCGATGAAGCAGGAATCGCTGAATGTGCTCGATTTCGGCGTGCCCGAAGACGTCACCACACTTCCTAACGGCAACATCACCTTCGTTTCCAAGCTCACCCTCGCCCCGGAAGTGAAGCTTCCTGACTACAAGGGAGTGACCGTCACCGTGCCTCCTGTAGCCGTGCCAGACGAGGAAATCGAAGCTCAACTTACTGCGCTCCAAGAGCGATTTGCCGATTTCAACGACATCGAAGGTCGCACCGCAGAAATGGGCGACTTCGCCGTCATCGACTACACCTCCACCGTCGAGGGCAAGCCGACCGACGAATTTCTCGGTAAATCCGCTGGCTACCTTACTGGCCGCGATGGCTTCTGGGTGCGCCTCGATGAAAAAGCATTCCTCCCCGGATTCACACCCCAGCTCGTGGGAATGAACGTGAACGATTCCCGCGATATCACGGTCACCCTCCCGGAAGATTTCCCCGTCGAAGGTCTTCGCAGCAAGGAGATCACGTTCCAAACCACGGTGAAGGAATTGAAAACCGCCGTTCTTCCCGCGCTCGATGATGAAATGGCAAACCGCCTCGCCCCCGGCAAGACGATGGAAGACATCAAGGGCATCATCCGCGAGAACATGGAAGGCGAGCGCAAGCGCAAGATCGACGACATGAAAGTCAATCAGATCGTCGCCCACTTCAATTCCCAAGTGGATTTCGAACTCCCCGAAGATCTCGTCAATCAGGAAACCCAAAGTCAGGCCGACGCCATGGTCAAACGCGGCGTGCAGTCCGGCATGAGCGAAGACGAAATCGAGTCCCAACAGACGGAAATTTTCGCCAGCGCCGGCAGCCAAGCCATTTCCAACCTCCGCACGAATTTCATCCTACAGGAAATCGCCCGTATCGAGAAAATCTCTGTTACCGACGCAGAATTGGTCAATCACCTCGTCCAAATTGCTAACTCGCGCAAGGTCGCGCCGAAGAAATTCATCAAGGACATGCAACGCGCTGGTCGCATCCAGAACATCCGCAGCTCGATGGCCATTGGTAAGACCATTGACTTCTTGGTAGAGCAGGCGAACGTCGTGGAATCAACTGAAACAACACTCGATGACTAATTTCCAATCACCTAACATGGGATCACCCGCGCCACGCAACAGCTACTACGTCCCGATGGTCGTGGAGCAGGACGGCCGCGGTGAGCGCTCGTTCGACATCTACTCGCGCCTTCTCAAGGACCGCATCATTTTCATCGGCACTGCGATCGATGACTATGTGGCGAACTCCGTCATCGCCCAGCTTCTCTTCCTGCAGATGCAGGACCCGAAAAAGGACATCCACATCTACATCAACTCGCCCGGTGGCTCCGTCACCGCAGGCCTTGCGATGTATGACACGATGCAGTTTCTGACCTGCGATGTGAACACCTATTGCATCGGCATCGCCGCATCGATGGGCTCCGTGCTCCTCACCGCCGGCACCAAGGGCAAGCGCTTCTGCCTGCCGAACTCGCACGTCATGATCCACCAGGTTTCCGGCGGTGCCCAAGGCACAGCTTCCGACGTAGAACGTACGATCGGTTTCATGTTCAACCTGAAAAAGCGCCTCAACGGAATCATTGCCTTCCACACCGGTAAAACCATCGAAGAAGTGGAGCGCGATTCGGATCGCGACAACTACATGCCCGCCGAAGTCGCAGTCGCTTACGGTCTCGTGGACAAGGTCCTCGAAAGCCGCAAGCAACTCCCCGACGCCGTCGTAGCCGCCATCGAAGAGCCGAAGGACGACAAATAAGTCAACTCCGCCCGGCTGTCTTCCTCCTTGTAAATCCCCGATTGATTCCCCATACTCGCCCACATGGCCCGCGCTTCTAATCTAACGATGTGCTCCTTCTGCGGAAAGAGCCACTCGGAGGTCAAAAAACTGATCGCCGGCCCCGGTGTATATATCTGCAACGAGTGCATCGAGGTATGTTCGAACATTCTTGAGAAGGAGCTCGGCGGCACTCCGGCAAAAGGAAAAACTCCGGCCGACAAGCCCGGCTTCAAGATCCCCTCGCCTGCGGCGATTCTGGCGAAGCTCAACGAGCACGTCATCGGTCAGGAAAATGCCAAGAAAGTGCTCTCCGTCGCGGTTTACAACCACTATCAGCGGCTCCGTCAGGATCAGGCAAAACTCGGCGACGAGTTCAAGGATGTGGAAATTGAAAAATCCAACATCATGCTGCTAGGGCCCACCGGCTCCGGCAAGACCCTGCTCGCCCGCACACTTGCGCGCGTGCTCGACGTGCCGTTCTGCATCGTGGATGCCACGACGCTCACCGAAGCTGGCTACGTCGGCGAAGATGTGGAAAACATCATCCTGCGCCTGCTTCAGGCGTCGGACTTCGATGTTTCCCGCGCCGAGCGCGGCATCATCTACGTTGACGAAATCGACAAGATCGGCCGCAAAACCGAGAATGTTTCCATCACCCGCGATGTTTCCGGTGAAGGTGTGCAACAAGCGCTCCTCAAGATTCTCGAAGGCACCGTCTGCAATGTTCCCCCGCAAGGTGGCCGCAAGCATCCGCAACAGGAATACATCCAGGTAAACACGGAGAAAATCCTCTTTATCGTCGGCGGCGCGTTCGTCGGCCTCGAAGACATGGTGAAACGCCGCCTCGGCAGCAATACGCTTGGTTTCCACTCGGATGCCTCGAAGGAAAATTTTGACGATCCTGCGGTCAACGTTCTGGAAAAAGTCCAACCGGAAGACCTGCTTCATTTCGGCCTGATTCCGGAGTTCATCGGCCGTATCCCCGTGATTTCCTCACTGCGCAAGCTCACCGAGGACGAGTTGATGTCGATACTCACCGATCCGAAAAACGCCCTCGTCAAACAATACGGCAAGCAGCTCGCCATGAACGGCGTAAAACTTCGCGTCCAACGCGACGCCCTGCGCGCCCTCGCCGAAGAAGCCGTCCGCCGTGGCACCGGTGCCCGCGCTCTGCGCTCGATTTTCGAAAAGATGATGCTCGAAGTCATGTTCGATATCCCCTCGCGCGACGATATCGACACCGTCACCATCAATCGCCAAGTCGTCACCGGCGAGAAGTCACCCGTCATCCGTCGCAAGCGAGCGGACGAGGATGCGGCCTGAAAATTTCGCACTAAATTCGTCGAAATCGCTCACAATCAAAGCTTGCCAGATTACACTGTCCTGCTAGTCATTGACCAACGTTCTGCGTGAGTTACGCAGGGCGCAACCGAAACAAACCACCTAAGATCAACATGAACACAGTTAAACTCGTTATCGTTGCCGCTGCAGCTTCCCTTCTTGCCGCTTCGTGCTGCCCAAATGCAGCTCCAGCCAAAATGGCTCCAGCACCAATGTCTTCCAAGTAAGCCAATTTTAAAAGCCCGGCTGCCCTCACAGGCACGCCGGGCTTTTTTGTGCCCCGATCCCTAGCCCCTAGCACAGACATTCCTGTCTGTTGTTCCTTCATCCTGCCCCTCTTACAGCGGCAAAACCGCACTATGCCGCGGCACACCATTGAAAGAATGGTCCAGCTCCAAGCGCCGCCACATCCCAGCCACCGCGCGGCCGAGAATTTCCACATCACCCCGCGCATCATGACGCCGAACGCCACTCTCATCGATCCGCAGGCGTGAAATCAAGTGATCCAGCGAATGTCCAGTCCCACGGACTTTTCCAAATAACATCTTCGACATGTGAATCGAGTCGATGCTGTGCACCTCCCGCATCGGCAACCCGTGGCGGCGGCAGGTAGCTGCTAGGAACTTGCTATCGAAGCGGAGCCCGTTGTGCGCGATCAGCGTGGCATCCCCCGCCCAAGCAGAAAACTCGCCCAGCACCTCCTCGGGTCGGTTCGCATTCGCGACGTGGCGGTTTCCCACGCCGGTGTAGCTCTCGATGAATGATGAAATTGCCCGCCGCGGCTTCGCAAAACTCGCGAACGTCTCCTCCGGACAAAGATTTCCCGCCGTAAACCGCATCGCCGCGATCTGGATGAACTCATCTTGCTCCGCATCCAGCCCCGTGGTTTCCAAGTCGTAGATCACAAACGAATGACCGACATGCCAGCGGTCCGCCCAGTAAAACGAATGCCGGCATTCCGGACAATTCACCCGCGTCCCGAGAGCGGACTTCGGACCTGTTAGGCTTTCTTTGCAGTTGGGGCAGATGACCTTCACGCGCACATTCTCATTCGCAATCCGCCGCTTCGAACAGTCTAGTTTTGAAAAAATCATGCCCTGCCGCGTAACAATTCAAGTCAGTCCGGATAATGCGTTGTTTCTCCGGGCAAATGGATGAGAAGATGCCATGATCATGTTCCATCCGGTGATCAAAAAACTCCTCACTATTTTCACCGGCAAAAGCGATCTTCCCCCCGTTCTGCTCGCTATGAAAGGCGGTTTCAGGGTGGGCTGAATTCTTTTTGAATGAAGCGGAACGTTTTCAATTCGATCTTCCCATTTTCAGCAAGGACATCGATTTGAGGGGCCATAAGATCACTTGTGTGACCCTGACAAAAATCATGCAGTTAGATGAAGCTGAAATCGGCAGCGTGATGGCTGCTACCCGTAAAAATGCCCCGCACCGGGCCGGGTATTTGCCGCATCTATCACTTGGCGCACTTTCAAAACCTCGGTCGAAGTTTTAGAGCGTCTTCCCGGTCTTGACACTGAAATCTGCGTGACCCAAAGCTAGAGGATAGAAGTTCCATGAGGGGCAATATTCCTTCCCCTATCCTCCCAATATCGCCTTTTCCGCTCAGTACCGTTATCCTTGTAGATGAAGTCCTTGCCCGTGTTGTAAGGCGGGTCGATGTAGATCACCTTCACCTGTTCTCGGTAGGCACTCAGCAACAATTTCAGCGTCTCCAGATTCTCCCCCTCGATGATCATGTTGCCATCTGCCTTGTCGGGATTCACGGAGCGGGCCTCATCATAGACGAGGGTGGCGGTGGTGGGAGTGAAGGCCTCGCGCTTGGAGGCGGCTTTGCCATATCACTTGAATTCGTAGCGCTCGGTCTCGTGGATTTCGTTAGGGGCGACGAGGCGTTTCAATTCGTCGGGATCGAGGCGGCCTTCGTTGGTGAAGAGATCGGGGAAGAGGCGCTTGAGTTCGTCGAGGCGTTCCTGCCGGAGATCCGGCGTGGTGGGAAGCAGGTCACCGCATTCTGATTCCCCGCCATGGCCAAGCTCTTATTCTCCCACTCCCATGCGCTAACAAAAATCCCCAGCCTTGTTTTCCGCTGGGCGGGACAGGGCCGGGGATTTTGTGAGTGAATGCGTTCTGAGGATCTATCCGCTGATCAGCCCATCGCTTTTTCCATCAGCGTGTTCATACGCTTGACCGTGTCCCGCGCATCTTCAAGCAGGCCAGCGGCGATGAGGGCGTTGTCGAGGAGTTGGAGGGCGACGAGTTTGGCGAGGTCCGGGTTGCTGTCCTTCGCTTCGGCGAGCTTTTTCACCAGCGGATGGCGCGGGTTGATTTCCAGCTCCACTTTGATCTCGTCTTTGAAATTCTCGTCCATCGCCTTCATCATCTGGCGCATTTGCGGGCTCATGCCGTCGGTGGGGACGAGGGCGATGATCGGGCTATCAACGAGGCGTTTTCCGCTGGCCACGGCGGTGACTCGGTCGCCGAGTTCAGACTTGAGAAACTCGCAGAGAGCAGCTGTTTTTTCTTCTGATAGAGATTCGCCTTCCGTGGCGCTATCCTCAAGTTCCACGCCACCGTGGCGGATGGAGACGAGTTTCTTGCCATCGAACTCACCGAGCGACTCGACGACGTATTCGTCCACGGCATCGGTGAAATAGACGACCTCGAGTCCGCGGGCTTTGAAGGCTTCCACATACGGGCTGCTCTCCACCTGCTCGCGGCTGCCGCCGACGAGGTAGTAGATCGATTCCTGGCCGTCCTTCGCGCGGGAAACGTAGTCGGAAAAACCGCAGACGGCGCCGGGCTCGGTGAGGGAGGATTCGAAGCGCAGGAGTTTTGCGAGGGCGTCCTTGTTCGCGTAATCGGTGGCGATGCCTTCCTTGAAGAAGCGGTCGAATTTCTTGTAGAATCCACGGTATTTCTCGGGATCGGCTTCCGCTTCCTTTTCAAACATCTTGATCACACGCTTGCTGATCACCGCGCCTAACTTTTTCACCAAGGCGCTGTCCTGCATCGATTCGCGGGAGATATTGAGCGGGAGGTCTGCGCTATCGACCACGCCTTTCATGAAGCGCATCCAGTCGGGCAGCAGGCCTTTCGGCTCGGGATCGATGAGGACTTTCTTTGAGTAGAGGGCGACGCCGCAATCGACCTTGCCGTAGCCCATGCGCTCGGGATTTTCGCTCGGGGCGAAGACCAGCGAGTTGATAGCGATCGGTGCATCGGCGCTAAAATGCAGGCGATAGGCGGGCTCGTCCCAGGCCTTGCAGGTGAATTGATAGAACGCCTTGTATTCCTCCTCGGAAATTTCTGATTTATTCTTGAGCCACAGTGCCTCGACTTCGTTGACGCGGGTGCCGTTCAGGAAAATCGGGAAGCCGACGAAATTGCTATAGCGCTCGATGAGGTGCTTGATGCGGGTTTCCTCGGAATACTCACTGAGCTCTTCTTTGAGGTGCATCACGACTTTCACACCGCGCTCTTGGCCGGGTGAGTCCTCGATTTCGTAGCCGGTCTTGCCATCGCTGATCCAAACCAATGCCTGGCCATCCTCGCGCCAACTGCGGGTGTGGACTTTCACTTCGTCCGCGACCATGAAGGACGAGTAGAAGCCGACGCCGAACTGGCCGATCATGTTTCCTGGCGTGCTGCCGCTGTCCTTGACGGATTTCAAAAATGCCTTGGTGCCAGAGTGCGCGATGGTGCCGAGGTTTTTCACCAGCTCCTCATGCGTCATGCCGATGCCGTGATCGGCGATGGTGAGGGTTTTCGCTTCCGCATCGGTGGTGATGTGAATTTCCAACGGCAGAGTCGGCGAATGGATGTTTTTCTCGGTCGCCTCGATGTGACGGAGTTTTTCCATCGAGTCGGAAGCGTTGGATATCAGCTCGCGCAGGAAAATCTCCTTATCGGTGTAGAGGGAGTGGACGACGAGATCGAGCAATTGCTGGATCTCGGCTTGGAAGACGTGTTTTTCGACGGTTGTTTCGCTCATGGTAAAAAATGGTGGGTTCGTGGGAACGACGGGACCTTAGCTAACTTGCGCCGCCTGTCAAAATTTCCGCGACATCAGGGAGCAAAGACGGATTCACCGCCGCCACCACTCGCTTTTCAACAGGCCCCAATCGTAGGTTTTCCGTTGGTGCAAGGAGAACCCGGCGTTTTCCAAATCCCACTCGGGCGGGACGAGGGCGCTGGCTTTGAGGCCGGTGGCGATGCGGAAGAAGATATAGAGCATGCCGATGATCACCCGGCCGCGCAGTCCGGCGAGCCGGGTGGGCGCAATCTCGAAGTCGGCTAACAACCACTGCGCATCCGGCGTGGCGCATTTCCCGAGTTTTGAAATGACGAGCGCCAGTTGGTCCTCCGGGAAACAATCGAGAAAGAAATTCGTGACGATGAGATCGAACTCCGCCATCGGCCCGTCCCATTCGAGGAAATCCGCGTGGATGAATTTCACCTGATCGGAATCCACCTTGCTTCTAGCGATTTCTAACATCCTCGCGCTGATGTCCACCATCACGATCTCCGCTGCGGGAAAACGCCGCACACACTCAGGCAGAAAGCGGCCATGACCCTCCCCAGCTAACAAAATTTTCCGAGGCGGCGGGATTTCATCGAGCAACGCCAGCCGGCAGCGTTGGAGTTTCCCACCCGCAGTGAAAAACTCCATGCTGCGGTAAAAGGGAGCCAGTCGGTCAAAACTCATGAATGCGTGGAAACCATCCGCCGCGAGTCATGAGCTGCCGCATGCTTTTCCGCAAGAGTTTGGCTCAGCCGGATGGCCGAAAAGCGCGGCTGACGGCGATTTCCAAGATCGACGAGTGACAGGCGGCTTGCGATCTGGCTTTTTTCCGCACATGGCATTTGCACTTCATCCACGGTTGGCGGCGGGCGGATTCGAGATTGGGAAAATCGGCGGCTGTGTGCTGCTTTTGAAAAACAACGCGCTGTTTCCGTGGTTTCTGCTGGTCCCTGAAGTCGAGAATGCCGAGGACCTGCACCAGCTAGAGCCCGGCCATTACCTTGAGGTGATGCTCGCGGTGCGGCAGGTTTCGGAGTTTGTTTCGAGTCATTACGAGCCGGATAAACTCAACGTCGCCTGCATCGGGAACCAAGTCCGGCAGATGCACATTCATATCGTCGGGCGGTCGTTGGACGATCCTGCATGGCCGGGGACGGTGTGGGCGTTCGATGGGAAAAAGAGCCTTACGTTAGAAGAGGCGGAGGCGATCATGGCGGAAGCGAGAGAGTTTTTGAAAATGGACGGATGATCGTGAGCGACCACAAGACGCCCGACGGTCGGCCGCTCGTCATCCATAACATCGGCGGCGGCGCGCAGGAGGAGGATACGCTCACCGCGTTTCCGCTGACGGGACATTACCGGTGGAAATGAAGGACCGCGAAATTCATTTTGCCAGTGAATGCTTGGCCAAGGAAAGGCGGGCAATCTCAAGCGATTCACCGCCCCTCGACTGGCGAAATGAATTTCGCAGTCCTTTTCGCGCCATCGGTCACGGAATTACCTCATTTTATCACTTGGCCGCCGGGGGCTTGCCCGCTGTGATGGTGAAGCAATGGCCTACCTCGACGAAAACTTCCTGCTCCATTCTCCTACCGCACTCCGCCTTTTCCATGAGGTGGCCAAGGACCAACCGATCATCGATTACCACTGCCATCTCTCGCCTCGGGAGATCGCCACGAACCACCGCTGGGGAAATATTTCCGACATCTGGCTCGGCGGCGACCACTATAAATGGCGGCTGATGCGGGCGAATGGCGTGGCCGAAGACCTAATCACCGGTGAATCGACGCCGCGCGAGAAATTCCAGGCTTGGGCCGAAACCGTGCCCTTCACCCTGCGCAATCCGATCCACCACTGGACGCACATCGAATTGCAGCGGTATTTCGGCATCGATCTCATGCTCAGCCCGCAGACTGCCGACGAGATCTGGGACCGGACGAATGCGAAACTTGCCGACGCGGATTTCTGCGTGCACGGATTGTTGAAAAAATTCGACGTGCGAGTCATCGGCACCACCGATGATCCGGCGGATCCGCTGGATGACCATGCAGTCATCGCAGCGTCGGACCTGAAGACTCTGGTGGTTCCTACTTTCCGGCCGGACAAGGTGCTCAACGTGGATCGCCCAGATCTGTTATTGCCATGGCTGACGAAACTCGAAGGCACGTCCGACACCACCATCGCCCACCTCTCCGATCTGCTAGGTGCTTTACAAAAACGCCACGACGATTTCCATGCAGCAGGAGCGCGAATGTCAGACCATGGGCTCGACCGTCTCCCGGCGCTCCCCTGCACCGACGAGGAAGCAGCGATGATCTTCAACAAGGCACGCGCGGGAAAAGCAGCGACGGCGGAGGAGAAGGAGAAATTTTCCTTCTATCTGATGGTCTTCTTCGGCCAGCTCGACGCGGCGAAGGGCTGGACGAAACAACTCCACCTCGGCGCTTTCAGAAATTGCAATACCCGGATGTCCAAGCAACTCGGCCCTGACACCGGCTACGACACCATCGGCGATACCCAGCAGGGAGCGGCGCTCATTAACTACCTAGACACCCTCGCCAGCGCCGGCTCCCTGCCGAAGGTGGTGCTCTACAATCTCAACCCGCGCGACAACTATCTCTTCGCCTGCATGACCGGGGTGTTCCAAGATGGCACGGTGCCGGGGAAAATCCAGTTCGGCTCCGGCTGGTGGTTCCTCGATCAGAAAAACGGCATGGAACTCCAGCTAGACGCTCTATCCGCCACCGGCCTGCTTTCGAGATTCGTTGGGATGCTAACGGACTCGCGCTCTTTCCTGTCCTTCCCACGCCACGAGTATTTCCGCCGGATTTTCTGCAATCTCATCGGCAGCGAGGTTGACCGCGGCGAGCTACCCGACGATTTCGAAGCGCTCTCAGAACTGGTCCGCGCGGTCTGCTTCGGCAATGCAAAGCGGATGTTCGGTTTCGATGTTTGAAATGGGTGCCGTCTGGCTCAATCGGCGAAGTGAAAGAAATCCGACTGAGCCAGCCGGAACACATTTCATTGTATAAAAGGAAATCAGATCTCCGTTTCATCCCCATGATTTCAAAAATCCTCCCACAGCTTTTTCTCCTAACCGCCACTTTACACGCCGCGCCGGTCTTCATCGGCACAAACACCAGCGGTGGCAGCAAGAGCAAGGGCATCTATCTCGCAGATTTCGATTCCGCCACGGGCAAACTTACCGAACCTAAACTCGCTGCGGAATACGGCAATCCCGGCTTCCTCGCCCTCCATCCGACGCTGCCGATCCTCTACGCTGTCGGCCAGCCTGCCACGCCGTATCCGAATGGGACGAGTTCGATCGCCGCATTCGAGATTGGCAAGGACCACTCGTTGAAACTACTCGGCGATGCGACAACCGGCGGCAAAGGAGCGTGCCACCTCGCCGTGGATGCAAAGGGCGGCACGGTGGCGATTGCGAACTACGGCGATGGCCATATTTCCACCGTCCGACTGGATGAAAGCGGCATTCCACGTGAGACGGTGTCCATCATCGCTAACATGGGCTCCGGGCCCAACAAGGGGCGCCAGGAAGGCCCGCACGCGCACGGAGTTTACTTCGACAAAGCGAACCAGCATCTCTTCGTGCCGGACCTCGGCCTCGACCAGGTCTTCCTCTATCCGTTCGACGCGACAGGCTCGAAACTCGGCGACCCATTGCCCTCGCTGATGACCGCTCCAGGTGCGGGTCCGAGGCACATGGCGTTTTCCCCTGACGAGAAATTCGCCTATGTCATCGACGAAATGGGCGCAACAGTCAGCTCGGCTTCCTACGATGCCGCCAGTGGGAAATTCACCGTGCTCGGCACCACGCCCACGCTGCCTGCGGATTTCACCTCCGCGAATAAAACCGCCGAGATCGAGGTTCATCCTAACGAAAAATTTCTATACGCCTCCAACCGCGGCCATGACACGATCGTCGTCTATCAGCGCGATCTCACGACCGGCGCACTGACATATCTCCAGCACGCCCCGTGCGGAGGAAAGACCCCACGCCATTTCAAGATCGATCCTAGCGGAAAATGGCTGCTCTGCGCGCACCAGGATTCGGACGACATCAGCGTGCTCGCACTGGATCCGAATACCGGGCTGCTAGGAAAGCCGGAGAGCACAGTGCCGTCACCGAGCCCGATCTGTTTACTGTTCGCACGTTAGTTTTGTGTGAAATTTGGAGTGCGGTGAGCATCACCGCTTTGAGAGGCAGGCCAGCACCCCATGAATATCTCAAACCATCAAAAAATTTCCCGCATCCGCGCCCGTTTTCAAACGAACGGATACTCGCGAAACGCCCACACGCCCCCTCAAAGCGGTGATGCTCACCGCAGTCCAAAGTGATTACATCGGTTCAAAACGCTGCTGCGAGACGCAGCAACCACGTTGACACTCGGCGTCCTTCACCTTGAATGTGACAGTGGACCACGATCATGAGGTATGTTTTACATTCAGGCCTGAATTTCTAACACGAAGAACAGTCAGGATTTCCCGACTCACAAAAAAGGCCCAGCCATTTCTGACCGGGCCTTGTTTGAATTTGTTAGCTTACCGGAATTACTTCGCTGCGGCGACGACGGCTTCCTTGGTAATGCCGAGCTCCTTGAACACGACGTCTCCCGGAGCACTCATGCCGAAGCGGTCGATGCCGATGGCCTTGCCTTCAGTGCCGACGTATTTCCACCAGAGACCGGTGACGCCTGCTTCGATAGAAACGCGGTGAGTGACGGCCTTGGGCAGCACGCTTTCGCGATACTCGGCGCTCTGGCGATCAAAGCGCTCGAAGCACGGCATGGAAACGACGCGCACGCCATCGCCCAGCTCGGCAGCAGCGGAAATCGCGTATTGCAGCTCGGATCCGCTGGCGAGGAGGATGGTGGTGAGAGCGCCGGTTTCTTGCTTCGCGATGTAGCCACCACGGAGCACGCCATCACGGCGGACATCGACGGAAAGCTCGTTCATCAGCGGGATCGCTTGGCGGGTGAGGATGAGTGCGGTCGGGCCATCGGTGCGGCTCATCGCGGCGACGAAGGCACCGGCGGTTTCCTCCGCGTCGCCCGGGCGGACGACGTCGAGATTTGGAATGACGCGCAGGCCGCTAACGGTTTCCACCGGTTGGTGGGTCGGGCCGTCCTCACCGACTCCGACGGAATCGTGGGTGAAGATATACGTCACCGGCAGGCCGGATAGAGCAGCGAGGCGGATTGAGCCGCGCAAGTAATCAGCGAAGACGAGGAAGGTCGCGCCGCTCGCGCGGAACAGGCCGTCGTAGGCAATGCCATTGCAAATCGCGCCCATCGCGTGCTCGCGGATGCCGAACCAGATGTTCTTGCCGAGGAAGTTGGTTTCCGAAAAGTCGCCGCCGTCCTTGATGTAGTTTTTCGTGGAGCCGAAAAGGTCGGCGCTGCCCGTGAGAAACTGCGGCATCGCTTTCGCGACGGCATTGATGACAGTGGAGCCAGCGGAACGAGTTGCGTCCTTGTAATCCGCGGGGAAGGCCGGGATCTGGGCACTGAGATCGAGCGGCACGGACTTGGCAATGCCGGAGGTGAGATCCGCAGCAAGCGCTGGATTTGCAGTAGCCCAGGCGTCGTAGGTGGCTTGCCACGCTTCGAAGGTGCCCTTGGACGTGGCTTTTTTCTCAGCGAAATAGGCGATGGTCTCGGGAGAAACGTAGAAATGCTCGTCGGCAGGAAGACCGAGGCCCTCGCGAGCGCCGGTGATGAACTTCGCGCCGCCTTCGCCGTGGCCCTTCGCGGTGCCTTGGACTTCGACGATGCCTTTGCCGATGATGGTCTTCGCGATGATGACCTTCGGGCGGCCGTTGTCGTTTGATTTTGCCTTGTCGATGGCAGCGGCAATTTCCGAGAGGTTGTGACCGTCGATGGTGATGGCGTCCCAGCGCTGGGAAGTGAAATATTGCTCGGCATCCTCGCCTTGGGTGAGCACGGCCATGGCGTCGAGCGTCACGTCGTTGGAGTCATAGATGAGGATGAGGTTATCGAGATTATTGTGCCCGGCGAAGGCGATTGCTTCCTTGGCCACGCCTTCTTGGAGACAGCCGTCGCCGAGGATAGCGAAGACGTGGTGATCGATGATCGTGTACTCGTCGGTATTGTAGAGGGCGGCGGCGCGTTTTCCGGAAAGCGCGTAACCGACGGCGTTGCCCACGCCCTGCCCGAGCGGGCCTGTAGTCGCCTCTACACCCGGTGTTTCGTGAAACTCAGGGTGACCCGGCGTGATCGAATGCAGGGCCCGGAAATTTTTCACATCCTCGCGGGAAACGGCGTAACCAGCAAGGTGCAGCCACGAGTAGATGAACATCGATCCGTGACCGGCGGAGAGCACGAAACGGTCGCGGTTGAGCCACTTCGGTGCGTCCGGGAAATAGCGGAGTTTTTCTCCAAACAGCACGGCACCAATCTCGGCACAGCCAAGTGGCAGGCCTAGGTGGCCGGAATTGCAGGCGTGGACGGCATCCATGGCGAGGCCACGGGCTTCATTGGCAGCGTGTGTAAGTCGAGTCGTATTCATGAGGTAAAATCTGCAGGGGAGCGCCCCCTCTGAAGGGAACGGACGGCAGTAACCCTAGGAATCCTCCCCCGATTGACAAGACGGATTCGCGACAATCACTTGATGGAACGCGAACAGCTCTCATTCACAGCATGAATCCGACCCGGGTGAAATTTTTACCCAAAAAAACCTTGCACACCCGGGTCGATTGGGGTTTTTTCTCGCCGCGTCGCTACAGAACGACCCGTTCGTCTATCGGTTAGGACTCCAGGTTTTCATCCTGGCAAGAAGGGTTCGACTCCCTTACGGGTCGCCATTTATTTCATGCCTCCGCCCCGCGGGGGCATTTTAGTTTGTGAACGAGTCATCCAAGCCCACGTGACCGCCCTTCAAAAAGCAGAATCCATCAGGTCCCGCAAAAACGGGCCGCCCATCACGGCTCTGACCGCCTACGATTACCCTACCGCACGCCTCCTCGATGAAAGCGGTATCGATGTCCTGCTCGTCGGCGATTCGCTCGGCATGGTCGTCCTCGGATTTCCAGACACCACCCACGTCACACTCGCTCACATGCTCCACCACGTGGCTGCCGTGGCCCGTGCGAATCCAAAAGCCCTCGTCGTCGGCGATCTGCCGATCCATAGCTACGATACACCCGAGCAGGCACTGGAAACCGCCAAGCAGCTCGTCGCCGCCGGAGCTGAAGCGGTGAAACTCGAAGGCGGCGTCCGCCAGGCCGAAAAAATCCGCGCCATCACCACCGCCGGCATCCCCGTGATGGGCCACCTCGGCATGCTCCCCCAGCGCGTCATTGTGGAAGGCGGCTATCGCAAAAAAGGTAAAACCCCCGAGCAGATGGAAGCCCTCCGCGAAGGTGCCCAGGCCATCATCGACGCCGGGGTCTTCGCCATCGTTTTCGAATCCATCGTCCCGGAAACCGCGCGAGCTCTTTCCGCATCGCTCGCCGTCCCCACTATCGGCATCGGCTGCGGAAATCACACCTGCGATGGCGAAGTGGCTGTCGTCACCGATCTGCTGGGCTCCTATCCATGGTTCGTCCCGCCATTCGCCAAACCTGAGTCAAACGTCGCTGAAATAACCCGCGAGGCTGTCGCCCGCTACATTTCGCGCGTCCAAAGTGCCTAAAATGTGTCCCGACTGTCTCAGTCGGATCTTGCACCCCTCCTCCCGACTGAGACAGTCGGGACACCTTTAAATCGCGCCTTGCTGCTCTACCTCCACATCCCCTTCTGCCACCGCGTCTGCCCCTACTGCTCGTTTTACAAGCACACACCGGGTGCGACCTCTATCGGCAGTTTCATCGATGCACTGGCAGCGGAAACAAAATCTCGTCTGACAGAAAACCCGCGCACCATCTACCTCGGCGGCGGCACGCCTAGTATGCTCTCGCCCGGCCATCTATCAAAGCTCTTCACCGCATTGCATGAAAAGATCGACTTTCCAAAACTCGACGAAGTCACGATGGAAGCCAACCCCGCCACCTTCGATGCAGCGAAAGCCAAACTCTTCCGCGACCTCGGCGTCACCCGTATTTCGTTAGGTATCCAGTCGTTCACGCCGCATGTGTTGGAAATCCTCGGCCGCGAGCACTCCGTCGCACAAGCCAGCGAGTCTGTTAGCATCCTCCGCGAGGCCGGCATTCCGTCCATCAACATCGATCTGATGTTCTCCATCCCCGGCCAATCGAAGGACGACTGGCAACAAACGCTGGAGCACACCATCGCGTTAGAGCCGGACCACATCTCCGCCTACAACCTCACCTACGAGGAAGACACCGCCTTTTTTGAATCGCTCCGCCGCGGCGAAATGCGCGAGAACGAGGACCACGACGCCGAGTTTTTCCACCTCGCTGACGAACTTCTAACTGCCGCCGGATTCGACCACTACGAGACCTCCAACTACGCCAAGCTCGGCCACCACTCCACCCACAACCAAGGCTACTGGCGCGGCGAAGACTACCTCGGCCTCGGCCCATCTGCCGTTTCCACCGTCCACGGCACCCGCTGGAAAAACGTAGCAGACACCGCCCGCTACGTCGGCCAAGTCCAGTCCATCGGCCACGCCCTCGCCGAGTCCGAAACCCTGGATGCCGAAGCCAGCCGCCTCGAACGCATCGCCCTCGGCCTGCGCACCAAAGACGGCATTTCTCTCGATCTCCTCAATCCCGACGCCATCGCTCGCGCCCGGAATCTCGCAGACGAAGGACTCGCCCGCATCGATGGCAGCCAACTCATCCTCATCCACCACGGCCGCGCCCTCGTCGATCCCATCGCTGCCGAGCTCGTGTAAAAGTAGCTGGAGCGTCTCGCTCCAGGCCGTTGTCCGGGCGTCCCGCCCGGAGTTAGATGGCTGGGGGAAACATGTCCAATACTGTCAGATTAAGAGTTTTTTAACCGCAGATAGACAGGCTATTCTGACAGACTTTGGGCATTCGCTGCTGTGGAACTTGTCAGCATTTGTTTAAATGCTGGAACTAAGCGTCGCGCCCCGTAGACGGTGAGATGAATTCTGTCACGATAGAACGGGCCGTTCTCATCCCCCGGGACCAAGTTTCCAGCGGCATCTTTCAGAAAATCCCGCGGGTCGATGAACTGAACCTTGCTGTGCGCAGTGTCGAGCCTCGCAAAAAGAAGGTCCTGCCGATGAAAATAGTTGATCGATGCAGGCTCGACTTGAGGGAGCAAACGAGACGAACCGATCATCTCGTGAAACGCAAGTGCCTTGGAAACCTCAGTGGACCATCCGGGGACTTGCTTAAATATGATCACTTGATAGCCGGAGCGGTTGAGAGCGGCTACGGTTGAGGTAAGTGCTGCTTGGAACGATTTAAAATCTTGATTGACGCAGGGGAGCCAGAACGCGGCCAAAACCACCTTTTTGATCGACATACGCGCTTCGGAACTATTGAGATAATTATAAATTTCCCTGTTGTAAGGTAGTGAATCAGCCCCCAAGCCAAAACCATCGCTCCTGAACCAATCCAGCACCGGTGGCGTGGACGGGTGAGTGGCAGCTACTCCGGCGAGGCCCAGTTCCTTACACGCTTCATCGACCGCCGGAAGGATTGCCATGGCATGACTGTCGCCCCAAACGAAGACAGCAGGTTCTATTCCGGCTGTTCCGAGCGTCACCAAGTTTTTTGGAATATCCGAAAGAATGAGTTCATTTGCGAAAACGGAATCGGTTGCACCTTCGGCGAATCTTTGAGCCTTGGGACTGAGGCGCTGTGGCAGGCCGTCTCCACGCCATAAAAAGATGCATGGGATGATTAAGGCCACAATGGTCACCGCGCTGAGGGCGAAGACGGAAGTGCGCTTGGTGACCAAGCCGCGGCGACGAAAGGGTCGCTCGACAAAGCGGAGTGAGAGCCAGGCAAGCAGCAACGAAGCCGCAAGCAACGCGGCGCGGACGGGAGTGGAGGTCTGGAGTATACCTAGGTAGCGATAGAATGCCAACAAGGGCCAGTGCCAAAGATAGAGTGAATACGAAAGCAGCCCGATCCACACGAGTGGCCGAATGGCAAGAAAACGCTGGGTGAGGGCAGGTTTCCAGCCGCCTTCATTACTATCCTGCCTGCTCATGCCCGACCAAATCAGGAGAGCCGCCCCCGCGACCGGAGGAATGGCCGCCAGACCTGGAAAGCGTGTCCCGGCTGAATAACCAAAAACGGCAAAGAGGATGAAAATCGCACCGAGCAGTCCCATGCCATTCCTGAGTCGCAAGGACGAAACGGGAGCGGCGAAGGCAAGCAACGAACCGGCGGCGAGTTCCCATGCTCGCGCTGGCAAGAGAAAAAAAGTGGCGGAAGGAGCGCGGTAAGTACCGTAAACGGCGAGCGCGAGACTGGCGAGACCGCCCCAAAGGAGAAAGTGGAAAGCCGAGGCCGCTTTTCCCCGGCGCCACAGTAACCATAGAATGATCGGAATGAGCAGGTAGAACTGCTCTTCCACGGAGAGGGACCAGGTATGCAGCATCGGCTTCTGCTCGGCAGCAGCGGCAAAGTAGCCGGTTTCCCGCCAGAACTGAATATTCGAAGAGAATGCCGCCAGTGCGAGGATGCTCTTTCCAAGTGCCTGATAGTCCAATGGCATCAGTAGGAAATACCCGGCAACGAGCGTGAATGCAGTGACGCAAGCGAGCGCGGGAAGGATCCGGCGGGCGCGGCGCTCCCAAAAGTCGATCATGGAGAATGTGCCTGCCTTGAGGTCCCGCAAAATCAGGCTGGTAATGAGAAAGCCGGAAATGACAAAGAAGATATCGACGCCCACAAATCCGCCGGGAAAACCGAATCCCGCGTGGTAGAGGACCACGCCAAGCACAGCTATAGCACGCAGGCCGTCAATGTCATTGCGGTAGCGGAGATGGGACATGGGGAACACCTCTTGAGAATTTCTTTCCATCACAAAACCTTTGCAGAACGGGATGCTGTAGCCAAGAATGTTAGATTTTGGAAGATTCTTCTGCGTCGGCCTTGGTAAAAGTTGGCCGGCTTTCGAGTGCCAGCGGATTGTAAATAAAGCATAGCCTTACTTTGGACAACTCCTGACGCCGGAAGCTGCCGGAAGAAATCATTCGATGACTTCGTGCCGAGATTCAGGCGAGTAGAGGTCTTTGTCTGGACCGCCGCGACCATGCTCACATCAGGCAGCTTCCCATATTCCGTCTCAAATTCGAACAGCGCGAGCCCGATCTGCCGGGCGTTGTTCACCGCCTCGGTTTGATCCGGTCTTTTCGGACAGTGAATCACCGTCGGCGCAGTCAGTCCCAAGATCAGCAGGACCACGATGGCAGCCACGAAGCCTTTAAAAACAAGAGACCAAGTTGACTTCCTGCGAGCATCACCAGTGATGGGTGATTCCGATAATTGAGTTGGATTGGTTTTCATGATAGTGTCGTGCAAAAATTTAAATGGGTGCATAGTGGGCGTAAACGTGGTTGCGGCGTCTCGCCGCAACGATTCTTCTTCAGGGACGTTGCTGCGAGAAGCAGCAACCACGTTCAGTCACTATCATCCGCCAAACTGAGGTTTACGGACCAATAGTGGGTTTTCAAAGATCCGGCCACGCGATCACCGGCGTATGGCCATCCCAGATCGGGTGGTGTGGGTCCATCAAGTTCCTGTCTTCGACAATGACATGGCCATCCTTATCGATGGGATAGGATGAAACACAATTATCTACTTTCAAAATGATTGCCTTGCCCTCAAATGACTCAGGCGAGATGAATCTCGCGGTCCAGTTAGTTGCGGCCCAGCACCTGTGAGAGTAAGCCGATCATGGCCTGCGCGGCTTGCTTGCCGGTTTCCAAAACCTCGTGGTGATCGAGGTGCGCCGGGGTGATTCCTGCGGCCCAGTTCGTGAGACAGGAAAACGCGGCGACGGGGATACCAAGCGAACGCGCCTGAATGGTTTCCAGCACAGTGCTCATGCCCACCGCATCTGCGCCGAGCGTGCGGAGCATGCGGACTTCCGCAGGGGTTTCGTATTGCGGGCCGCGCAGGCCGGCATAGACGCCTTCGTGGAGCGGCATACCGGATGAGGCTGCCACTGCTAGAAACTCGGTGCGCCAGGCAGCATCGTAGGCGACTGACATATCGATGAAATCCGCGCCTTCGAGCGGCGAAGTGCCGGTGAGATTAAGATGATCATTGAGCATCATCCAAGTGCCAGGCGTGAACCCTAGATTCAGCGTGCCAGCCGCATTGGTGAGGATAAGTTTTTGAATCCCCTGCTCCACCATCCAGCGCACGCCTGAAGTGACCAACCGCGGCGCGTGGCCTTCGTAAAGATGGACGCGGCCTTTCATCAGCACGACGGAAGTTCCTCCCAGCTTCCCAAAGACAAATTTCCCCGCATGCCCGGGCACCGAGGAGGCGGGCAGGCCAGCGGCGGCAAATGAAACCTCACGCTCGACGACCACGGCATCCGCCAGTGGTCCCAATCCAGATCCCAATACGATTCCAATCATGCGGGGATGATAGCGGCTTCCATTGTGGTTGAAAATTCCAATTCTTGTTCTTTCCGCACCGGGCAGCGCGTTTGAAAAATTCTACGCGGGCTTGGATTGAAGATGGGACAGTTCTACCCTGCTCCTTATTTCTGCATCAACTCTTCGATCTCCTCCGCTTCTATCGGGATGTTGCGCATCAGGTCGAAATTCCCGTCCTTGCCGATGACCACGTCGTTCTCGATGCGCACACCCATCGCTTCCTCGCGGATGTAGATGCCGGGCTCGATGGTAAAGACCATGCCTTCCGCAAACGGTTCGTGTGGTGGGCAAACGTCATGCACATCGAGGCCGAGGTGGTGCGAGGTGCCGTGCATGAAATACTTTTTCACGAGTGCCTTGTCCGGGCCCTGCGCCTTCGCCTCCTTCGCGGTGAAAAGGCCGAGGTTGACGAGTTCGCGCTCCATCAGCTCCACGACTTGCTTCTGATATTCCATCGGCGTGTTGCCGGGGCGGAGAATGGCGTTGGCTCCATTGAAAACATTGAGCACCGCATTATAGACGTCTCGCTGGCGTTTGGTGAATTTACCGTTCACTGGCACTGTGCGGGTGAGATCGGATGCCCAGCCGGCATATTCTGCCGCTACATCTAGGAGCACCATATCGCCATCCTTACAAACTTTGTCATTCTCAATGTAGTGAAGCACGCAGGCGTTTTTTCCGGCGCCGATGATCGGCGCATAGGCGAAGCCGCGTGAGCCACGGCGGACAAACTCATGCAGCAACTCCGCCTCGATTTCCCACTCGCCGACGCCAGGCTTGATGAATCCTAACAAACGCCGGAAACCCGCTTCGGTGATATCACAGGCGTGTTGTAAAAATTTAATCTCCTCAACGTCCTTGATGATGCGCAGGCGGTGCATCAACGGCGCGAGGCGCTCGTAGCGGTGAAGCGGGTAGCGGGCCTGGCAGTCCTTGATGAATCTCGCGTTGCGCGTCTCCACGACGACGCTGGCGCGGAGGTGCTCGTTGGTCGACAGATAGATATGATCCACCTGCGGGACCATGCGGTGGAGAAATCCTTCGAACGAATGCGCCCACTCGATGCGCTCGATCCCAGTCGCGGCGCGCGCCTGTTCTTTCGTGAATTTTTCGCCCTCCCAAATGGCAATCAGCTCGCTGGTTTCCTTGACGAAAAGGATCTCGCGCTCCTTCGCATCGCCCGCGTCGGGCATGAGGATGAGCGTAGTTTCCTCCTGATCGACTCCGGTCAGATAGAACAGGTCGCTGTTCTGCTTGAACGGCATCGTCCCGTCAGCGTTGGTCGGGTAAATGTCGTTCGCATGGAGGATGACCATGCTGTTCGGCTTGAGAAGCGCGCGCAGGTTTTCACGATTGCGGGTAAGAAATTCAGGGGAAATGGGTTCGTATCGCATGCTGCGGACTTCAAACCATCCGCCGCCGCAGGGCAACCCGGATTTTCAGCTGTGCCGGATTCACAGTCGGCTCTGGCCAATTGGTAGATTACTCCGCCTGTCCGCCGGGCTTGAGCCAGTAGAGCACTGCCATCCTAACGGCGATGCCGTTCTCCACCTGATCGTTGATCAAGCTGCGTTCGTAGTCCATCACCGCATCGCAGAGCTCGACGCCGCGGTTCACGGGGCCGGGGTGCATGAGGTAGAGGCCGCGGTCGCGGATGTCGGCGAGGCGGGCGTCGGTGATGCCGTAGAGGCGGTGGTATTCGCGGAGGCTGGGGAAAAACTGGACGTCCTGGCGCTCCATCTGAACGCGGAGGAGATAGACGAAATCCGGCTTCCAGGCCATGGCTTCCTTGTAGTCGGTGAAGCGGCGGATGTTTTCCGGGCCAGTCTTCGGCACCAGTGATCCGGGGCCGAGATAGGCGACATCGACACCGAGTTTTTTCAGAATGGTACTCGTCGAGCGGGCGACGCGGGAGTGAAGGATGTCTCCGATGATGAGCACGCGCTTGCCGGTGGGATCGGGAAATTTCTCCTTAATCGTGAAGGCGTCTAGCAGCGCTTGCGTCGGATGGGCGTGGGAGCCATCGCCAGCATTGATGACCGAGGCCTTGGTCTGGCGGGCGATCATCGCCGGCAGACCGGACGCCTTGTGGCGGACGATGATGTAATCCGTGCGCATCGCTTGGAGTGTCTCGATGGTTTCCCTAACGGACTCGCCTTTCGTGATCGAGGAATGAGCGACATCGAAATTCGTGACATCGGCCGAGAGTCTTTTCGCGGCGACTTCGAACGACGAGTGCGTGCGCGTGCTGGGTTCGTAAAAAAGCGTTAGGACGGATTTACCCTTGAGCGCAGGGACTTTTTTCACGGAACGGGTGAAGAGCTCCTTGAAGGGAGTGGATTGATCGAGGAGATGTTCGATTTCCTCGCGGTCGAGGGAAGCGATGTCGAGTAGGTCTTTACGTGCCATGCCGGAGTTGGGGAAAATAATGGAGCGCGCCGAAGACGATCACGAACAGGGAGATCACCGAGATGAAGGCCGCGTGGTGGCGTGAGAGCGGTTTTTTCACAAAAATGAATCCAGCGATGATCAACGCGACCGCGATACAACCGGCTGTGAAGCTGATAGAAAGCTCGTAGTAGTAGAAACACGCAGCGGCAGCGACGGTGAGCAGATAGCCGGGAATGATCAGCGCGAGGTGCGCGGTCATGGCGGTGAACGGAGCGACCGCACCATGTTGGGCGATCGCTGCCTTTCGGCGAAGGTCATTCAGCTCCCGGTCGCTGTGGCGGTGCACGGGGAGTTTGGAATCTGCGGACGGCGTGGGGATGTCGGAAGGGGTCAGCGGAACGAGCTCGGACTTGCGCAGTGAGTGGACGACCTTCCCAGCATGAGCGCCGGTCGAGGCGGCGGCTGGAGTGATTTTCACCGGTTCAGATTCGGCAGGAGGAAGCACCGGGATGCGCTCGGAACGTTTCAGCGAGCGGACCGGACGCCTACCTTGCGATGTCAGAATCGGCAAGGGTGCGAGATCCGTCACGGGAGGAAGCGATGGGCTGTCCGGCTCTGGCATGGGAACCTCCGGCAGCGGCGGGCTCGGCTTCGGAGCGGGTGCCTTGTCGGCGGGCTCCATTGTGAGAATTTCCACCGAAGAACGAGAAACGACAGCACTGGCAGGCTCGGCCGCAGGTGGCTCCTCCACGGCCTGCGATTGGCCGGGAATGCCGAGGTTTTCGCGCAGTTTCGCGATCTCTTCGGCGGATTTCTTGCGCTGCGGCAGAAGGCTCATGGTGTTTTTTTCTCGACGACCTGGACCTGATCCGACCCGTCCGTCCCTTCGAGGGATACCAATACATGGTCGAGCCGCCGGGTGTCGAGAACGATGCCGACATAATCCGGCTGGATCGGCATTTCGCGGTGACCGCGGTCGATCAGCACGGCGAGCTCGACCTTCGCCGGGCGGCCGTAGTCGGAAAGCGCGTCGAGCGCGGCGCGGATGGTGCGGCCGGTGAAAAGCACGTCGTCCACGAGGATGATGTGCGCGTCATCTACAGGAAATGAAATGTCGCTTTCCTGCAGCGAGGGGTTCGTGTGGAGGTGTTCGAAATCGTCCCGATAGAGCGAGATGTCGAGCACCCCGAAATTCAGCTCGCGGTCGTCCGAAGAGAGCAGCGTGAGCACACGCTCCGCCACCTCATCGCCACGGCTGCGGATGCCGACGAGGCAGATCGGTTTGTCCGGATTCCTTTCCCGGATAGCCTCGGCGAGGCGTTCCACTCCGGCGGCGATGTCTTCGGCTGTTAGTGTGATTTCCATGTGAGTGTCAGTCAAAATTGAGGATGCCGATGTCGCGGCGGCGTTGGAGTCCATCGAAGCGGACGAGATCGGCAGCGGCGTGGGCTTTTTCCACTGCCTCCATGCGGGTGCTGCCGCCGGAAACTACCGCGAGCACACGGCCGCCGTTAGTCTCCCACTGGCCGTCCGCGGTCGGCTTGGTGCCGGAGTGATAGATGCGGGCATCGGTGATTTCATCGAGACCAGAAATGCGGTCTCCATTACGCGAAGTCTCCGGATAACCGGCGGAGGCGAGGATGACGCAGACGCTCCAGCCGTCGTCGAAACTGATGAGGTCCTCGCGCAGTTCACCCTTCGCACCTGCTAGACAAAAAGCCGCGAGATCGCCTTTGACGATGGGCATCACCGCCTGGCACTCGGGGTCGCCGAAGCGGCAATTGTATTCGATGATCTGCGGACCCGTGGGCGTGAGCATGATTCCGAAGTAGAGAAATCCCCGGTAAGGCAGCACCTCTTTGCGCAGCCCGTTGACCGTCGGCCGGACGATCTCCTTTTCGATCTGATCGAGAATTTCCTGCGAGACCAGACGCCGGCTAGCCACCGCGCCCATGCCGCCAGTGTTAGGACCGAAGTCGCCGTCCAAAGCACGCTTGTAATCGCGGGCCGGGGTGAAAATGAGGTATTGGTCATCGATGATCGCAGCGAACACCGAGACCTCGGGACCAGTGAGGCATTGCTCAACTAACACCCGCCCGGCACCAAACCGCCGCTGGGTGAAAACCTCGTCGAGAAACTCCAACGCAGACACTTCATCCGGACAAACCGCCACGCCCTTGCCAGCAGCGAGCCCGTCGAATTTCAGCACCGTCGGGTATTCCCCAGCGATCGCTGCCACCGCTTCTGCTAGCGTATCCGTCGCCGTTGCACGCGCCGTCGGGATTCCATTCCGTATCAGAAACTCTTTCGCAAACTCCTTGCTCGCCTCCAGTTGCGCGGACTCCTTCGGTGGTCCCCAGCAGGGAATCCCGTTCTTCTCGCAGAGGTTCGCGAGCCCCTCCCCTTTTACCAGATAACTTTCCTCGCCCGCCACGCAGAGGTCGATGGCGTTCGATTTCATCCATTCCACCAAGGATTCAAGGCCATCTGCTGAGACCGGTTCCGCGAGTTGAAAAATCGCCTCGCTGCCTGGGAAACAAAACATCTCGGGACTGCCCGGCGATTCCGCCAATGCCCTCACCAGCGCGTGTTCGCGCCCACCTTTGCCTACGACCAAAATTCTCATCCGGCGTGGTTTTCGCGGAATCCGGCGGCAGACTCAACCCTGAATCTCGCGCCGGTCCACGTATCCCACCTTTGAGAGAAAAATTCAACGGTTCCGTTTGCGCTGTTCGTCCTGATCCTTCTGGTCTTTTTCCTGCTGCTGACGCTGGCTCTTGGCCTCGTCTTGTTGGCGTTGGCGGGCTTGTTCCTGCTGGCGTTGATTTTCCTCCTGCTGGCGCTGGCGGGACTGCTCTTGCTGTTGTTGCCGCCGGTTGTCCTCCTGCTGCTGGCGGGCGCGTTCCATTTCACGCTGCTGTTGGGCCTGCTGCTGGCGGGCGTCTTCCTGTGCCTGCTGGCGTTGGCGCGCCTGGTCACGCTGGGCTTCCATCGCCTGCTTTTGGGCGTCGCGAGCCTGCTCGGTCTGGCGTTGCTTTTGAATCTCTTCGCGCGCTTGTTCCTGCTGTTGTCGGGCTTGTTCCTGCTGGCGCTGCTTTACAATTTCGCGCTGCTGGAGTTCGGCTGCCTGCTTTTGCTGATCCTCACGCATTTTTTCAACTTGGCGCTGGCGTTGGCTCGCGTCTTCCTGCGGATTGGCGCGCGGTTGCTCCATCGGTCTCTTCACCTGCTCATTCGAATCGAGCGGCTGGGTGTGGGTGGGTGCGGCAGGAGCATCGGCTGAGGGATTTTGCCCCGCCGGACGTGGTGGTTGCGGCCTCAATCCTTCCCTCGGATAGGACCCAGGAGTGCCGATGCCAGGGCGCCTCGGATCGTTTCCATCCAACGTGCCTGGACGGTTTCCAGCAGGTGGCACGATAGTCGTCTGCTCTGCGGGCGACTGGGCGGCAGGACGTTGTTGCTGCGGCCTCAGCCCTTCTCTCGGATAGGAACCGGGAGTGCCGATGCCGGGGCGTCTCGGATCATTTCCATCCAATGTGCCCGGGCGGTTTCCAGAGGGAGGATCAATCCTCGTCTGCTCCGCCGTCCCAGCGCTGGGCTGCTTTTCAACCGGGCGATCTAACCGCTCCGGCACCTGCTGCCGGACATCCGCAGGCTGCGGAACAGGATCGATTTTCACCACCTCACGTTTTTTGTCCGGCTTGCGGTTTTCATCAAGCCGTTCGATCCGGCGCTGGCGAAAATTTTCGGCACCGCCCATTTCTTGGACCGAACGATCGGCAATGCGCAGATCCTCCTCGCGGTTCTTCTTATAGCGGTCAGCGATTTCCGGGCGCAGCGGTTCGGTGCGCTCCACGACCATGCCATCCATGCGGCCCTTGATGCGGCCGGGTTTCAGGCTGCCGTTCCAATCGGCATCCATGTTAGGCGCGGAAACCAAAAGGCGGTCGCCCTTAATCTGCGGCCGGGTGCCGATGACATGCCCACCCGGACGCGGATGGCGATCGATCTGCAGTCTGCAGAAAGGAATCGGCTTGCCGATGCGGTCGCACGCATCCTTGTAACGAGGACCACCACAGATCACTTGTTGATTTTCGAAATGAATATAGGTAATGTTAGTCGTCGAGCCGTAATAACCGAAATTCTGTGAGAGCGGCAAACAGTATTGATAGAGTGGGCTGCCGAAATGACGGTATTCCACAAAAGTGAAGCACCCCGCGCTGATTCCAAACTGCACGTCCACCGACGAGTCCCAGCGGTGATTGCGATAGGCCATTGTTTCCGGCGGCAGCGGTGCCCAGCCGATGTGGCTGCCGTTCTCACGCCACGAAACCCAGCAGGGAGCCCATTCGGTGCCCGGCACCCAGACCCAGCCACGGCCCCGCACCAGTGCCCAGCGACCGTAATGATAAGTGGCCCAGCCGAATGGTTCGTCAGAAACCCAAGTCCAGCCGCGGTCCGTGCACACCCAGCGCCCCCGGCAATAGGGCCGCCAGTTAGAATCGCTCACCACCACCGGCTGCCAGACATAGCCGTAGTCTGGCGTTTCAAACCACGAGCCATACGAAGACAACGAGTCGTAGAAATTTCCGTAGTCCCCCACCGGTTCCGTCTGTTTCCCCTCATCCTGAAACGGCAGCGCCTCGCGTCCGGCAAGGTCACGCTCGCGATCATTGAGCTTCGCCCCCCGGTTTGATAGATCGGAGTCCTTCTCTTCAAGATTCGCCTGAATTTGTTCCAACTTCCCTTCACGGTTCGCGAGAGTCTCCTCACGCTTCCGGATTTCCTCCGCCTTCGCGGCCGCCGCATCCCCCTGCTCGCGCTCCAGATCAGCGCGGTCGTTTTCAATCTGAAGTCGATCACGCTCGATCGAGTCACGCTCGGCCGCGACTTTCTGCTCCTCAAGCTGCCGTTCGAGATCCTTCTGGCGCTCCTCCGCTTCGTTCGCTTTCCGTTGGAGTTCTTCAAGATGCTTGGCCGTTTCGGAAGATTTCCTGTCGCAGCCCGGGACAAAAAGCAGTGCGAGCGCTGCGACCGGAATCAGATATGGATTTTTCATGGCTATGGGGATGTGCTGGCTGCTTCGACGCGAGCAGCGGAAAGAACATTCAGGAAAATTATCATCGCACGCCGAGAGTTGGAATTTCGAAAATCACCCGTGGCGGCGCCGACCCGCTACCCGGCAATTCGCGCCGCGTCACGCGGGTCCCCAGCAGCTGCTCCAGCATCCGGAGTTCCATCGCCACCGCCCGTGGATAGCTCTCGAAAATCCGTTGCAGCGGGTTGTGGCATTCCTCCATGCGGAAGCCCGCGTCAGGATCGTATTTGCATTGGCCGAAACATCCATCCTTCACACGGAGCGCCGCCAGCTTGGTCGCTTTTTCCACCAGCGACTGGCATTTCTCCAGCTTCTTTTGCCACAGCGTCTGCTGCTTTTCGAAATATTGAAACAGCAGCTTGTCCGGGAAACTCTCGCCGTAGTGCACCTTCATTTCTTCCAACAGACCCAGCGTGAACGCCACTCCCGCCTGCGGAAACAACGCATCCGCCTTGTCCGTGAGCCGATAAAAAATCTCCGGCCTCCCCACCTCAGTCCGCGGCACCCGCGTGCGCCCAAGATAGCCAAGCTTTTTCAACTCTTCGCACTGCTGCTTCACCGCCATGTAGGAGGCTTCCACCCGCCTCGCCAGTTCCGCGACGGAGAGGCTGCCCGAGAGTTTCAGCTCCTCGAGCACTTTCCGCCACTGGGGCTTAATCAGATCTTGGAATACTGGAAGCAGCATGGTTGACTCCCCGATCCTTGGGAAATCCAGCCATGCAGGCAACCTGCAATTTTCCCAGTGCCGGCCTGCTCAGCGATCGTCGCGAGCCACCTTGATTGGCACCAGAACCGGCGCCCGGCGCGGCGCGGCTTTCGCTGCTTCCTCACTCACGCGCTTGAACAGGGCGAGCAATGAAGCGGTGAGGAAATACTCTTTCAGAAGCGCCTCACGACGTTCTCCATTGCGATTGATGCGGGTAATTTTCATAGCGTTGAGATTTCTCTCTGCCAGACCACAAAGCGTTTTTCGGGCCAGACAATTGGCCCTTACGCGTGGAAATTCCGTGGCGCAAACTGAAATCCTACAATCCTTTGAGAAAATCCAACAAACTTCTCGATTCCCCCCGCCCGTTCGTTTCTACATCCTCCCCACATGTCCGCACGCACCGGCATCCTCCTCGTTGTTTCAGGCCCTTCCGGATCAGGAAAAACCACGCTCTGCCGCTTGCTCGCGGGATCAGGCGAGGTTCATTATTCCATCTCCTGCACCACCCGCGCCCCGCGCCCCGGTGAAACTGACGGCAAGGACTATCATTTCCTCACCCGCGAGGATTTCCAACAGCGGCTCGATGCCGGAGATTTCCTCGAGCACGCCCTCGTCCACGGCAACCTCTACGGCTCCCTCAAGTCCGATGTCACCTCCTATCTGATCGATGGCACCGACGTCATCATGGACATCGATGTCCAAGGTGCCGACCAAATCCGCACCTGCCCGGACGCGGAAATCCAGCGTGCCGTCGTCGATCTCTTCGTCCTCCCGCCGAGCGAGGAAATCCTCCTTAAACGTCTATCGGACCGCGCGACTGATAGCGCGGAAACCATCGCCCTGCGCATGACCAACGCGCTCGAGGAAATGCGCCACTGGCACCGCTACGCCTACTGCCTTGTTTCGTCATCCAAGGAACAGGATTACGCGCAAGGCCTCGCCCTCGTCACCGCCGAGCGCTTGCGCGTTTCGCGAATCAACGGAGCTTGCCCGCAGCAGTAAAACACTCGAACAAAGCGGTCGCGGCGATTTGATTGCCGCGCAGGTTCGGGTGGTTCGGCTGACTGTGAAGATCTGTTTGTGCAGTGCCCTTGGCAAGCTCGGCCAACCACGCGGCAGATACATCGGCTAGCAGAACGTCTTGCTGCTTGGCGAGACGCCGGATCAAATCAGACCGTTGGGACAACGGGTCTGCCGGATTCGAAAGGTCAGCGGCCGTATCACCTGTGGGCGTGACGAGCACCACGGGGATCCCATTCTTTTTTGCACTCGCGATCATCGATTTCCACGCGGCCTCTACCTGATCCATCGGCTTGCGGCGGTCGTTCAGAGCGTAGTCGATGAAAACGATATCCGGCTTGTGTGACAGCACATCACGATCAAACCGCGCCGCTCCAGCGACACTATCCTCACCACCAATGGCAGTGACGATCGCATTGACCACTGCAAACGGATAGATCTCTTTCAGTTTTACCTCAAACAGATATGGATAGGCCTCGAAGGGCCTGACGTCCGGAGTTTTCTGATAGCCCGCCGGCACGCTGTGGCCGTGGAACACCAGATTGATCGTTCGGTTCTTCGGCCATTTCGTTTTCAATGCGGTGATCAACGGTCCCAGCCCCGAATCAGCCGCATGGAGAGGGCAGGTAGCAGCGATGATTCCGCAGAGGACGGTGGCGAAGAACGATTTCACGGAGAGTTAGGGATTTTTGAAGTGTTGCAGAATTTTGCTGCGATGTTCACGCAGACTCCAGGATGATGTTCCCATACGGCGTCGCATCACCGGTGCGGATCAGGCCGATGGCATGGGGCACACGTTTTTTGAAATCGACGTGAGCCTCGCGGGTGAGCGGGATTTCTCCAAAGGATTTCGCGTAGCGCTCGACGACCTCAGCCGAGTTCGTGGCGATGAATTCCTCAGCCTGCCAAATGTGGCCGATCTTGAAAACCGGCGTCAGCAGGTCCAACACATCGAGCACGGTCGGAATGTTATGGGTGAGCGAAATGTCCACGATTTCGATCTCCGGCCAGAAGGGAAACGCCCAGTCGGAAATGACGAGGGTATTCGTGTGCCGGATGCGGGCGATGAGGTCGAGGACGTGTGGATTGATGATGCCTGATTTGAGCATGGTTTTTTTATCGTATTGTTAGTTAAAGATTTCAAGCAGACCACTGCGGATGCATGGACTGCCTGAATCGTGAGGGCGGAGCGTGATGGACGGATTTGAAAACACGCGAAAAGTGGAAAGCATCCTTGAAGCCGAGCGCCGCAGCCACCTCCTTCACGGTGGAATCGCTTTCTAATAGAATGCGCGAGGCATGCACCATTCGCAGGCGGGTTAAAAACTGATAGGGACTCTCGTCATGAAAACGTGCGAACAGGCGGCAAAGGTAAGGTCCATCCAGATCGCAGGATTTCGCGATGGCTTCGAGTTTGCTGAGCCCGAGATAGTTCTTCTCGATGTATTCCTTCACGCGGGTGTAGGTGGCGAAGGCCAGCGTGTCCGTGTTTCCCAAATCCGTCGCATCGTCGCGGCACATGAGCAGGAGTTGACGGGTGATGGTGGCGCACAGAGGCACCGCGAGCCGCGATTTCCGGACTCCACGATCGATCAACGTGTCGAAGGCACGCCGGATCGCCTCACCCTTCAGGCATCGCGAAATGTATCCCGGGCGGATGTCATACTTTTCGAGAAAGCCCTCGACGCCGGGGCCTCTGAATCCGACGAAATATTTCCCGAGAGGACTGCCCGGGAGGCTTTCGATCTGATGTAGCATACCGGGGCCATAGAGAAAAAAACTGCCGGGGCGGAGCACCTCGTTCACGCCTCCAAGGCAGAGCTTCCCTGCCCCGCGGCTGACGAATTCCAGCGAATACCAGGGAAAATTACTGCGGTCGATCCGGTAGTCTGGGCCACAGCTCTCGAATCCGCCGAAAACCACCGAAAAATCATCGTCCTCGGCGTTTTCCAAGAAGAACAAGCGAGACGATTCGACCTGGTGGGAAACATAGAAATTGGCGTCCTGTGTTTCATTCATGCGCGAAGTCTGCAATTCCCCAGCCGGAAATAAAGTCAAAATCATCCATCGCTTTAAATTTCTTCATCCCACTTGGTGAACCCCGCAGCAAGCCGAAAAATTGAGATCAACCGCCTCTTCTCCTCACAAAGCAGAAATTTTGCATGACAAACAAAGGTAGAAGAAAGAAGCTCGGGCCACTTTCCGACAGCAATCGTCATTTTATGAAAAACTCACCACATCCAAAAATCGGCATCCGTCCAGCCATCGACGGCCGTCTGGGCGGCGTTAGAGAATCGCTCGAAGCACGCACGATGCAGCAGGCCCGCTCAGTCGCAGCGCTGATCGCCGCCGAGCTCCGCTATCCGGACGGAACACCGGTCGAGTGTGTCATCGCGGACACCTGCATCGGCGGAGTCGCTGAAGCCGCCGCCTGCGCGGACAAGTTCCGACTCTCAAACGTCGGCGTCTCACTCACCGTCACCCCCTGCTGGTGCTACGGCTCGGAAACGATGGACATGGATCCTCATTTACCGAAGGCCGTGTGGGGCTTCAACGGCACTGAGCGCCCCGGCGCAGTCTATCTGGCAGCGGTGCTCGCCGGTCACACGCAAAAGGGACTGCCCGCATTCGGCATTTACGGCAAGGACGTGCAGTCCGCCAGTGACACGGAAATCCCCGGCGATGTGCGTGGCAAGCTGCTTTCCTTCGTGCAATGCGGACTCGCTGTCAGCCTGATGCGCGGAAAGAGCTATCTATCCATGGGCGGCACCTCGATGGGCATCGCGGGTTCGGTGATCGACTCGAAGCTCTGGGAAAAATGGTTCGGCATGCGGGTCGAAGCCATCGACTTGACCGAGTTCGTCGGGCGCATGGCGAAGGGCCAGTATGATCAAGGCGAGTATGAAAAAGCCCTCGCTTGGGTGAAAAAGAACTGCCCGGAAGGAAAAGATTACAACTCCCCCACCACCACGCGGTCCCGTGAGCAAATCGACAAGGAATGGGAAGACAGCATAAAGATGGCACTCATCGCCCGCGACCTGATGGTCGGCAATCCGAAGCTCAAGGAGATGGGTCTCGGCGAGCAGGCACACGGCCACAACGCGATTGTTTCCGGCTTCCAAGGTCAGCGCCAGTGGACCGATCATTTCCCTAACGGAGATTTTCTCGAAGCCATTCTCAACTCCTCCTTCGACTGGAACGGCAAGCGCGCCCCTTACATCATTGCCACCGAAAACGATGCCCTCAACGGTGCCGGCATGCTCTTCGGTTATCTACTCACCAACACCGCCCAGATCTTCGCAGACCTCCGCACTTACTGGAGTACCGATGCGATCAAAACCGCCAGTGGCAAATCTTTCAGCCATCCGTTAGTCGGCGACGGCATCCTGCACCTCATCAACTCCGGCCCGGCTGCGCTCGACGGCACCGGCGAGCAGGAAACTGATGGCAAACCAACGATGAAACCCTTCTGGGACATCACCGACGCCGAGGTGGAGAAATGCCTCAAGGCCACCACCTGGCACCCGTCCATCACGGAGTATTTCCCCGGCGGCGGACTCAGCACCCGCTACCGCACCCGCGGCGGCATGCCTGCCACCATGATCCGCCTCAACCTTGTGGACGGACTCGGACCCGCGCTGCAAATCGCAGAGGGCTACACCGTGGACCTTCCGGAAGACGTGCATGACGCGCTCGACCAACGCACCAACCCGACTTGGCCGACCACCTGGTTCGCCCCTATCCTAACGGGCAAAGGAGCCTTCACCAGCGCCTACGAAGTGATGAACCACTGGGGTGCCAACCACTGCGTCATGACTTGCGGCCACGTCGGCCATCTCTATCTGACGCTGGCTTCCATGCTGCGCATCCCAGTTTATATGCATAACGTCAGCGACGATCGCGTTTTCCGCCCAAGTGCGTGGACCGCCTTCGGCACTGCTGATCTCGAAGGTGCGGATTTCCGCGCCTGTGCGAACTACGGCCCGCTTTACGGCAAGGCCTGATCAGATCCAACAGCGGGACGTGTCAGGTTCGCCGCTTGACATTTCCCGCCCCATCGACCGAATAACCAAGACCCAATCCTGAAACTTATGTCAAAACCCGGAATTTTCACCTCACCCGAAGGCAAAAGCTATGCCGTCACCTTCGCCCTCGTCAGTTCGCTGTTCCTCCTTTGGGGATTTTGCAATGGCATGATCGACGTGATGGACAAGCATTTCCAACAGGAACTGCATCTCACCCTCGCGCAGTCCGCCTGGGTCCAGTTCGCCCACTACCTCGGCTATTTCCTAATGGCTCTGCCCGCCGGTTGGCTGGCTAGTAAGCTCGGCTACAAAGGCGGCATCATCGCTGGCCTACTCATGGTAGCAGTCGGTGGATTCTGGTTCATTCCGGCTACGAAAATCGCCACGTTCCCCGCATTTCTGCTAGGCGTTTGCGTCATCGCCTCGGGTCTGACTTTCCTTGAAACCGTCGCGAACCCCTACACCACGGTGCTCGGCCCGAAACAATTCGGCGCCACTCGCATCAACCTTGCTCAGTCCTGCAACGGCGTCGGCTGGATCTTCGGCCCACTCGTTGGTGCGCAGTTTTTCTACGGCAAAGACGCGGCGGGCCAAAGCACCGGCTCAGAAACACTCTGGATCCCCTACGCGGCGATCGGCGGCTTCGTTCTCGTTCTAGCAGTCATCTTCTCCTTCTGCAAAATGCCAGACATCGCCTCCGAGGACGAGTTCCACCTTGATGACACCGACAATTCCGGATCCTCCACACCGTCCGCCAACCGTGGCACCGCACTTGCACTGCTCTGGCTTAACATCGTCGTTCTTTCCATCGCCGTCGGCATGATCATCTCCGCATTCGTGGCGATCCCGTCGGTTTCCAAAGCAGTCGGCCTGAGTGAAAACCAATCGCTCTGGTATGCTTCCGGAATTTTGTTAGCCATCGGAACAGTGGTGTTTTTCCTCAAAAACAACAAGGTTACCAACCACAGCATCTGGAGCCATCCGCATTTCTCGGGAGCCACGCTCACCCAGTTTTTCTACGTCGCGGCGCAGTGCGGCATCTTCGCCTATTTCATCAATTACATGACCTCACAGATTCCCGCAGTGCCGGAATCGTTCAAGTCCGGCATGTTCTCCGCGTGGTTCGAAGTTCACAAGAACGGCCTGCTCGGACTCAGCGATAAAGGTGCGTCAAACCTCGCATCCGTCGGCTTCCTGTGCTTCCTCATCGGCCGTATCATTGGTGCTGCGCTGTTGAAAAAGTTCCCGGCCCACAAGGTGCTCACCGCCTTCGCGGGCCTCGCTGGCATCTGCAGCTTTCTCGTCTATCTGAAGCTCGGCTGGCTCTCCGCCATCGCTCTTTTCCTCACTTATCTTTTCATGTCCATCATGTTCCCGACGATCTTCTCGCTCGGCATCTACGGGCTTGGCAGCCGCGCGAAGAAAGCCTCGTCCTTCATCGTGATGGCCATCATGGGTGGCGCGATCATGCCGAAGCTGATGGGCCACATCGCCGACAAGGACGGCATGTCCGCTGGCTTCATCGTGCCACTGGTGTGCTTCGTCTGGGTGGCGGGATATGGTCTTTTCTGGAGCAAGCTCAGCGGTTCCGAAGGAGTCGTCGGAGTGGACGTGAGCAAGGGCCACTGATCGAAATTACCAACATCTGACTTTTCGGGGACGGGCTCAAGCAGCCCGTCCCTTTTTTCATGCGATCTATCTGAGGCCGATCCGGTAAAACATCTTCCCGCTGGCAGGCACGCTATCATCCGCGATTTCGATAGGCCCCGGTGCGGATAGTTCCACCGTGCCCACTGTCACCCAGTTTGCCAGATCTTCGGAGCGTTCAAAGACATAAAAGCCTGCCTTGGACGCGATCATGCCGATCCGGGATGCCCCAGGAACTCCCGACAGCGCCGGCGTATCAACGCTTTCTCCAAGAGTCACGATCGCACTGGATGCATCAGCTCCGGTCACCCGCACGTTGTCCAGCAGAAGATCGATGGCACTGTTGACCGCAGAGGTGTCACGAAAACTGATAGTCGAGGTAGCACTATCTGCGATGAACGTGAAACTCTGCGGAAGCCAGCGGGTTATCCCACCAGCGATGCCGCTGACCGAGACGGATTTAGAAAGCAGAACATTGCTACCGGTCACCGCGACGACCATCGACTCGGCATTCGTGTTGTAGGCCAGCGCACCCACATCGAACTCTACCGTATAGCTCATACCGGCCACTGTGGGAAACGATTGTATTATTACTGCATTCGCCTGCTGTTCGTTCGCATTGCACACCACCAGCTTACTACCATTACTCGCCTTGTAGAGAGTTCCGGTGATTTCCACATACTGGTTTCCACTGACCGCCCAGCCGAAATAGCCGGCCTCGAAACTCCCGTTCACAAGCATTTGGCGGCTCGGCACCACTTGGATCGACACGGTCACCACCGGGGAATGCACGAAACCGTCGTTGGCATAGTAGGTGAACGCATCCGTCCCCAAAAAGCCAGCCGCCGGGGTATAGGTGAATCCTCCATCAGAGTTCAGCACCATACTGCCATGCGACGGTTCCGACGCTGCGACGGCAGTCAAAACATAGGAACCAACATCCTTGTCGTTCTTCAGGACACCTGCCGCTGGAACGACGAGCGTATTGTCACCGACAGCCGTATAACGATCAGAAGCCGCGACTGGGCTGGGAGAAATAGTCACTACGAGCTCTTCCGATAGATCGCTTTCAAGACCACTTGTCGAAACCGCCTTCACCGCGAAATAGTAGGATTTTCCTGCCTCAATACCGGTGACCGCATAAACTCCGGTGACGCCAGCATCGTAAGTGGTGGTGTATTGAAGGCTCGTGGTGCCGACATAGAGGCGATATCCGGAGACACCGCTTTCAGCGACGGTATTCCATGCGAGCTTCACTTTATGGAGCGAAACAGGCAGCGATGAGATACCGGCAAGTGTTAGACTTGCCGCGAGTCCCCAACAGGCGACAATCCGCCTGATAAGGAAAGTTCCATGACGCCGATAGCCGGGTCCGTTTGATGATTTGGGGTTTTTTAATGACACGCCTGACATTCAAGGAGCAAGCAGCGGATGAATAGATGGCTCATTGCCCTTAATCATGTCGGCAGAATTGGATCGACCAAGTCGGGCATATTCCCTAAGTGGAGTTTAATCATCGCTGGTGCAACCACCTAGTTCAAGCTGGCGGCTTTACCTCCAGGCACCATGATTTAGGGATACACCCGCGACAGACCGCACATTTCTGCAGTTATCCCGGCCTGAGTTCCCAGTTTTCGAGAAACTTCACCGCTAGAAAAGATGGTCTACGCTCCTGTGGAGAAGCAACGTTTCTGCGATGGGAAGCTCAACGTTCGCAGACATGCTGGTCGATTCGCGCGTTTCGCCCCCGCCGGAGACAAGCCATTAAAAACCCGCCTCAGACGTTGAACCGGAACTCCACTACGTCGCCGTCTTTCATGACGTATTGTTTGCCCTCGATCCGCACCTTACCCGCGACCTTCGCGGCGGACATGCTACCCGCGGCCACGAGATCATCGTAGTGCACGATTTCCGCAGCGATGAAGCCGCGCTCGAAATCCGTGTGAATCACCCCGGCGGCGGCAGGTGCCTTGTCCCCGGCGATGATCGTCCAAGCACGGGTTTCCTGCACACCGGTGGTCAGATAGGTGCGGAGGCCGAGAAGATGATAGACCCCGCGGATCAGCGCGGAAACACCGGAATCAGTCACTCCCATTTCTGCGAGAAATTCATTCGCCTCCTCGACGGGCATGTCGCTGAGCTCTTCTTCGATGCGCGCGGAAATCACGACAGCCTCGGAGCCGGTGTGCTCGGCGGCGAACTGGCGGACGCGGGCAACTTGCGGATGCGAATCCGGATCGGCGATGGCTCCAGCAAGCTCGTCTTCAGCGACGTTGCAGGCGTAGATGGTCTTCTTTGAGGAAAGTAGGAAAAACTCCTTCACGATCGCCCTGTCGTCATCGGTGAGTTCGACGGTAAGTGCCGGTTTTCCCTGATCAAGATGCGGCATGATGATGTCGATGAGCTCGACTTCCTTCTTCGCTTCCTTGTCGCCGCCCTTGGCCTTTTTTTCGCGCGAGTGACGGCGCTTTTCGAGCGAGGCCATGTCGGCGAGAATCAGCTCAGAATTGATGATGTCGATGTCCCGGATCGGATCGACGGAGCCGAGTTCGTGGATGATGTCATCATTTTCGAAACAACGGACGACCTGCACGATGGCGTCGGTTTCGCGGATGTTCGCGAGGAACTGGTTGCCGAGGCCCGCGCCTTCCGACGCGCCTTTGACCAGACCGGCGATATCGACGAACTCGATGGCGGTCGGCACCAGCTTGTGCGAGCCGGAAATCTTCGAAAGCACTGCCAGCCGCGCATCCGGCACGCTGACGATGCCGACGTTCGGATCGATGGTGCAGAATGGAAAGTTCGCCGCCATCGCCTTGCGGGTGCGGGTCACAGCATTGAAGAGTGTCGATTTCCCGACGTTTGGTAGTCCTACGATTCCGGCCTTGAGCATTGCGGCGGAAGGTTGGGGGAAGGGCGGGCGGGAGGACGAGAAAAAAGTTTCCGGCGTGAAAAGTGCCGGATAGGAAAAGTCACTTACCGACCAGATGTGCGCCTTGCGACGGGCGTGAGGCAAAGATCTGCGGCGTGATACCGGTAGCCTTCTCATACTCGCTGGCGAGCGTGGCGGCGATTTCCGAGGCCTTGCGGGATTCGCAGAGCGTGACGGTGGAGCCGCCGAAGCCACCGCCGGTCATGCGGGCTCCGATGACACCGCCATTGCGGCCAATTTTTCTAGCAATCTCGACCATCAGATCGAGTTCCTTGCAGGAAACCTCGAAATCGTCGCGCAGTGAATCGTGGCTGGCGGCCATCAACGGTCCGAGCGTTTCGAAATCATTTCTAGCAAGCGCTGCGGCGGCGGCGATGGTGCGGGAAATCTCCCCTACTACGTGGCGCGACCGGCGGTTGATAGGATCGCCAAGTTTTTCCCAATGCGCTTGGACATCGGCGGAGGTGACGTCACGCCACGAGTTCTTTCCAAGGATAGCAAGGCCGTCCTCGGTGTGCTTGCGGCGGGCGGCATAACCTCCATCAGAAAGCTCGTGATGGACCATGGTGTTGGAAATAAGGACGGTGAGATCCGGATTTTCAAACGGCACAAGTTCCGGCTCACCAGTCTGGCAATCGATTAGGACGAGGCGGTTCGTTTTACCAAAAGCGGAGGCGAACTGATCCATGATGCCGCAGGGAACGTGGGCGAAGTCGTGCTCGGCCTTCTGGCAGAGCAGTGCCTTTTCCCGTGTGTCTAACACGGTGTCGAGAAGGCCTTCGAGGAATGTCGCGGTGGCGCACTCGAGGGCGGCGGACGAGGAAAGTCCGGCACCGCCCGGGACGGAGGAAAGGATGTAGGCATCGAAGCCGGGAATGTGGTGGCCGCGGTCTTGGAATCCGCGGATCACGCCGCGCAGGTAGTTCGCCCATTTTGGCTCGCTGACTTCCTGTGGTACTGATAGATCGAGGATGACGATTTCCTCATTGATGGCGGAGGTGATGCGGGCATTGGTGGTGCCGTTGGCGCAGCCGGCGATCACGATGTAGCGGTCGATCGCGAAGGGCATGACAAAGCCGTCACAGTAGTCGATATGCTCGCCGATGAGATTGACGCGACCTGGAGCGGCGGCGGTGATGGTGGCTTGAGATTTCAAACGCACTAGCAGGCCGCTAGCGGCGTCGGAAACGAGATCGTTGAGGTCTGGGTTAATCTGGAGCATGTGGAGGGCGGGTTAACTGAGTTCGACGCTAGCGGGTTGATCGAGGCGGCGGCGATAACTTTCGACTGCCTGGGTCCAGACGCTATGCATGCTTTCCGTCGGACGAAGCCAGACGGCGCGGTGCATCATGAGCATCGCGGGCGCGAGGTAAAGTAGTTCGGAGAGCTCGTTTTTGGAAAGTGCGGCGGGGCCTTCGATGAGGCAGCGTTCGGCGAGCGCTTCGTCGGTTTCATTGAACTCGGACTGATCGAGAAGGGAAACGTGGACGCCGTTGACGTAGGGATCGACCACGGCGGCGACAACACCGCGTCTGGCGTCGAGCGAGGCGTCCAGCGCCGGATCGACTGCGGCGGTGGAATTGTCTGCGAGCTTGATGATTTCAGGCGGGTTGAGTTCCTCGGGGGTGGCGAGGATATCGCGTTTTGCTAAAGCACGGCCATACCGTGTGCGGCTGGTCCAGACGGAAACGGGAGCAGCGAGGAGCAGCCCGGTGAGGATTGGAATCATCCACAGGGCGAATGCGTATTTGCCGACGAGGCCGATGCCCTGAACGTTCGATTTATAGCCGATGCCCAAAGCTACGGCGGTCCACGCGAGACCAAGAATCGTTTGCACAGCGTGGAAACGAATCGCGTCTCCCCAAGTAGTGCCGTCGGTTTCGCGGTTCTGATTTCCCCATCCGACTGCGCGGCCCAATATGATACTCAGCACCATCATCGTGTGGGCAACCATGATGCAGGGGGCCAGTAGCATGGAGACGAGCGTCTCAAGTGTCGCGCCGAGAACCAGTGGTATGATTCCACCGAACGAGCGGCGGATAGATGGTGTTAGGATGGCACCGATTACCGCGAGGATCTTGGGAATGAAGAGTAGCCCGAAGATAAAAATGGTCAGAATGATGCTCTGTTGGACCCCGGTGACATGGAACCAGCGTGCGGCGTAGTTTTCAAAAGGAAGCTGGCTCAGATCGCTGGCCGAGCGGTCCCAGGCGATCCATGTGCCGAGCGCAAGGAACAGAAACCAGATCGGGCTGCCAAGGTAGGCCATGATGCCCATGAAAAGGTGCATGCGGACGGAGAACGGAAGTTTCCGGGCAAAGATGAGCCACATGTGCTGGAGGTTTCCCTGACACCAGCGGCGGTCGCGGATGAGGTGGTCCATCAACGTGGGCGGAGCTTCCTCGAAGGTGCCCTCAATGTCCCAAGCGAGCCAGACTTCCCAACCTTTCGCCACCATCAGCGCGGCTTCCACGAAGTCATGGCTGAGGATGCGTCCGCCGAACGGCTCGCGGCCGGGAAGTGCGGGGAGCTCGCAGTATTGGGAAAACGGCTTGAGGCGGATGAGCGCGTTGTGGCCCCAGTAGCTGCCGCCGCTGAGCTGCCAGAAATTCAGGCCGCGGATGAACAGCGGGCCGTAGAGGCGCATTGCGAACTGTTGGAGACGGGTGAAAATCGACGAGCCACGGATGAGCTTCGGCGGCGTCTGGAGAATGCCGAGCCGCGGATAGGCTTCCATGATGCGGGCCATTTTCACGATGTCTCCGCCGTCCATCAGGCTATCAGCATCGAGCACGAGCATCGATTCATAACGGCCGCCCCAGGTGCAGACGAAGTCGCCGATGTTGCCAGCCTTGCGGTTCTCGTTGGTCTTGCGGCGACGATAGTAGATTTTTCCAAACGCTTCGAGACTGCGGCAGAGGTTGGTCCACGATGTTTCTTCAAGAATCCAGAGATCAAGATCGCGGGTGTCGCTGACGATGAAGAAGTCGAATGAATCAAGGTGGCCAGTGGCGTCGATAGACCGATAGATGGCCTCGATGCGGGCGCAGGTGCGCACGCTGTCTTCGTTGTAAACGGGCATGACCACGGCGTGACGCATTGCCAGCGGGCCGGATTTCCCATCAGCGAGCTTGGTGATGCGGACGGAGCGCTTGCGGCCCATCAGCATGTCGAACGCTCCAAAAACTGCGTGGAACGAGCCGAGGACGAGTAGGCCGTTAAGGATGATGAAAATCGCCAGCAGCGGATAGTGGGCTTTCTGAAATCCCATGCGCCAAAAAAGGTCGGCGAGCCAGAGGCTGGCGGCGACGTTCACGATCACGACGCTGCCGAAAAAGATGGTGCGGCGGAGGACCATGCGGAATCGCCCGAAGAAGGGTTTGGTGGAATCGCCGGGAAAAAGATCACCGGGCGGCGGTTCGGGAATTTCCATGAGTCAGTCGAGCAGGATGAACCAGATGGTGAAGATGAGGGTCGCTAACAACAACGAGGTGAACACATAGCGCACGATCGGGCTGCGGTCCATGGTGGCCCACCACTGGGCGGCACCGCTGCCGAGCGCGTTGAGTTCCAGAGGACGAGGAATCATGGTGAGCTGCGCGAACTGCGGCCCGGCAGCGAGGTAGGATTTTTTCATCGCCTCGACGAATTCCGGCGGCCATGGCGCGGGGGTGAGGAAAACGCCTTGCCATTTCCCGGGCATACCCGCTAACAGGAGCGCGAGCCGACCGCGAGCGGCGAGGCGGCGGTTCTCCAAAGGCACGTCGAGCACATCCTGCGTCCACTCGGCCACTTCGGACAGCGCCTCTTCCATCGCTAGCAAGCGCGCGGCTTTTTCCGGTTCATCCACGCGGCGGGCCGAGGCGCGCCAGAGGATGCTGCGGACGAGCTCCGCGACCAGCAGACGGTTCCGCAGGCGCAGGGCTTGAAGGTAGGCCTCGACGGCGGCGTAGGCTTCTTCCCACTCATTGAGCTCCAGCTCGTTGAGGGGGCGGAGAGTATCTAGGGAGTGACGCGGTGGACCCATGTTTCGGTGAGGAAATTATCGCCGCGCTTGAGGCAGCAACGAAGTTCGATCGGTCCAATGTTGGCCAGCTTGCCGACTTCGGCGGTGGGCGCTATTTGAAACGCGACGCGCCAGCGGGAATCCGGGATCGGTTGCACGGTGACACCTTGGATTTTCACTCGGTCTGATCCCGTCCCGACTGCCTGAACCTGCGCAGTGAGCGGGGTGTCGCTCTGCTGGTTCAGCGCGGTGCCAGCGAACTCGACGATCATCGTCCTTTGCTCCGGCTGCCAGTCGTGGGTGCCGGTGCGGGTTGAGACCACGTGGCCGTCGGCCATCGCAGGATCCTCGTTCATCGTCCAATGCTGGCGGTAGGAGAACTCGACACGGTCGCCAGGCTGCGGCACATGCGCAGGCTCCCACATCGCGACGGTGTTGTCGGAAAGTTCGTTGCTGGTAGGGATTTCCATCAGCGTGACGCGGCCCGGGCCCCAGTTCGAAGTCGGCTCCACCCACAGCGACGGGCGCAGGTGATAGGCGGCCTCGCCGTCCTCGTAGGCGCTGAACCGGCGGTCGCGCTGGAGCAGGCCAAAGCCATCACATTTTTCCATATCGAAGGAGCTAAACTCGAGGTTGCCCGAGTCATTGGAAATTGGCCGCCAAAGCCGCTCGCCAGTGCCCATGCGGATCGCAAGGCCATCGGAATCATGGACTTCCGGGCGGAAATCATCAAAGCGGCGTTTCGAGTTCTCGCCAAACCAGAACATGCTAGACATCGGCGCGATGCCGAGGCGCTGGACGGCCTTGCGGGTGAAAATCACTGCCGTCACCTCGACGATGGTGGTATTTCCCGGATTGACCTTAAACTGATAGGCACCCGAATAGGACGGGCCGTCGAGCAGCGCATAAATCCGGGCTTGGGTGTCGCCCGCATCGGGCTTGCGCAGCCAAAATTCGCGAAAACTTGGAAACTCTTCCTTGGCTCCTTCGACGCCAGTGTCCACCGCAATGCCGCGTGAGGAAATGCCGTAGCGCTGGTTTTTCCCTAGGGCCCGCCAATAGCTTGCGCCCTGGAATGAGATGAGCTCGTCGTAAACATCCGGGTTGTTCAGCGGCGAGTGGATCCGGAATCCGGCAAAACCACCATCGGACGGCAGATCGCCATGTTTGCTGATGAGCGGGCCGTAGTTGAAATAGGCCTCTGCCAGGCGGATCTGCTGCTGGTGCGTGAGCGTGAACTCATTGAGCGTCACCGGCTCGCGGAACAGATAGCCGGGGTGGAAAAACATCGCACGGAACGGAAGTTTCTCCGCCGCCCACAGCGCTTGGTCGGGATTGAAGCGAATATCGCGATACTGATCGTAAGTCAGATTGTTCATCCACGCGGGCAGCACGTCGCGGTTCGGCGCCACGTAGGGCTTGTTGGCGAGGTCCCGCGCCCGGCTTTGGATGCTCTCGAAACCGAGATCCTCTCGTTCCCATGTCTGACTGAAGGCGGGGACGGTCAGCGCCCCCAGGGTTGCTAGCAGTAAAATGTTCCGTGACACAGCAAGGGACATAGAACCGTTACACCCTCACAGTCAAGAATGGCGATTCGTATTTCTTTCATGGAATCACCCGAAATCACTCGTTCGGGTGAAGTGGTAGGTCAAAATTCCGTCGAAGTCGATCCGGTCCGGATCTTCCACCTCGCGCCCGGGGTCGAAATCCAGGAAAAATTTCCCGCACTGGAATCCACAGCGCGCCATCAGGGAAAGCAGCTCCGCGTGCTCGAACCAGCGAATCGCCTGCCGCGATTCGTGCGTCAGCGGCACCTCGCCAGAGACCGAATACCGGTGCTCGCGGTGGACGATCTGCCGCTCCCGGTCCAGCCGGTGCCGGGTTTCCAGCAAGCCCTCCTGCCCGTCCGGCAGCGTCACCGCATGATCCTCATACCATTCGTTTTCCGGCAAGTCCCCCAGCAGCTCCGCATACGGCATGAAAACTGTCAGATAAAGCCCTCCGTGGTTCTCCAAAAGCGCGCACCAATGCCGCAGCGTCGCCTCTGGATCGTCCGCGAGTTGCAGGGTGAACGCCGGGGCCAGCAGTGCTGAAAATTTCCGCCCAGGCTCCCACGTCGTCATGTTCCCCTCGTGGATTATTCCGGTCACACCGAGGTTTTCCGCCCGCACCTTACCGAGTTCCAGCATGTCACGCGAGAGCTCCAGCCCCTCCACCTCGAATCCCATCCCCACCAGCGGAAACATCAGCCGCCCCGATCCCGCGCCCATCTCCAACGCCGGCCCCGGGTATTTCCTGAGAAATTCCGCCATCAGCCGCACCTCGCTCCCATCGTCCTCTGTCTCCCAAAAAGCGTCATGCAGTTCGGCTTCGAGCGAGAGGTAGGGCTGGGACACGCGGGAAGCTGGCAGTCCCTCCGCGCGATGGCAAACCCAGTCTATGCCGTATCGTCAAACCGCTTTTCACGCAAAACAGTGATGTTGTTCGGCAATGCCTCATCGGTCAGGGCCGCTGGGGAAAATGACGATTTCGTCGCAAGCAGGATTTTTTCTGAAATGGCGATTCGATCCGCCGCTAAATTCCTCCAGCCTGTTAAATTCTAAAAACCCCGTGGCAGTCGCGATTTAGCGGCTGACTCCCCAAGCTCCGTCGTCCGGGAAGAGCACATCGAATACGGATTCATCTGCACCCTCCAAAAACTCAAATACGAATACCGTCCCGACATCCGCGACCGCGTCTCGTTGGAAAAGAACTTCCGCGAGAAATTCGAGGCCCTCAACCGCGTCCACCTCACCGATTCCGAGTTCTCCCGGCTCATGGAGGAAATCATCACCCCGGATGTCTTCACCGCCGCCACCCACGCCATCGAGGATCAGAACGTCCTGAAGTTCCACATCGACTACTACAAGCCAGAGGGAAAAAATCCGCCCAAACCCGGCGAAGCCATCGCCAAACGCGCCGTCGTCGAGGCCATCCTCGCCAAGCACAACACTTCCACCTCCGAGCGCCGCTTCAATGCCATCCTCGCCACCGCCTCCATCAATGACGCCATCGAATACCACGGCCTCTTCCAGACCATCCAAGCCGAGAAACAAGCCACCGACCCCGATTTTGTCCCGCTGAATGTCGCCTGCGTTTTCTCCCCACCTGCCGAGGGCGATGCGGATGTGAAACAGATCCAAGAAGACCTGCCGCAGGAAAAAGAAGAAAACGCCGTCGAACCCGAGAAAAAGAAAGCCGCCCTCAAGTCCATCCTCGCCGACTACAATGCCCGCTACGGATCGAATCACACCCTCAGCGAGTTCGATCCCTACTATCAGGATGTGCAGAAACGCATCAAGGATCACCAGTGGTCGAATGCGGATTTACGGAAAGCCGATCCCAAGATCCCGCATCACAAGATCGATATCACCATCGTGGTGGACATGCTGCTCACCGGCTTCGATTCCAAATACCTGAACACACTCTACGTGGACAAGAACCTCAAGCACCACGGCTTGATCCAGGCCTTTTCCCGCACGAACCGCGTGCTCAACGGCACCAAGCCCTACGGCAACATCCTCGACTTCCGCCAGCAGCAGGACGCCGTCGATGCCGCCATCGCCCTCTTCTCCGGGGAAAAGGCCGCCACCATCGAGCAAATCCTGCCCAAGGAAACCCAGCTCGGCTTCCGCGGTGCCTATCTGGAAACCGCCCAGCGCCTCAAGGCTGGGCGCGCCGACGTCCCCGTCGGCTCTTCCGACCCCATCGACCAGCTTGATTTCGAGTTCGTCCTCTTCGCCTCCGCCGTCATTGATTACGACTACATCATGGGCCTCATCGCCAAGTTCTCCGCCCAAGGGCCGGAAAAGTCGAAGATGAGCCGCGAGCAGCTCGTCGGCCTCATCGTCTCCGATGCCAAGTTCATGGACGAGCGGGAAGACATCTCCGCCTACATCGCCACCCTGAAAGCCGGCGAAGGCCTCAGCGAAACCACCATCCGCGAAGGCTACACGCGCTTCAAAGCCGAAAAGCAAGCCACAGAACTCGCCGATCTCGCCAGCAGGCACGGCCTCGCCACCGCCGCCCTGCAAACCTTCGTGGACGGCATCCTCCAGCGCATGATCTTCGATGGTGAGCACTTGGGCGACCTCATGGCTCCGCTCGGCCACGGCTGGAAAGCCCGCACCCAGGCGGAACTCACCCTCATGGACGAACTCGCCCCACTCCTCCGCAAACGCGCCCAAGGCCGCGACATCTCAGGACTCAACGCGTATGAGCAGTAAGAAAACGCCTCCAACGATGGCAGATTCGCCACCATTAAACCTTTCGATTTCGAGAGGTTTAAACCCGTCGAATTCGACGGAATTAGAACCACCGCCACGACCCAATTCACTGTTATGAGTAAAGCAAAACGCATCAACATCGAGGTTCAAGGAACAAGTATCGGCATCCTCTCACAGCCGAGCGGGGACTTTATTTCTCTCACCGACATGGTGCGGAATTTCGATGGCGCGGGTGCCCTGATCGAACAGTGGCTCAAGAATAAGGAACTGTTCTCTTTCTCGGAATCTGGGAACGCATCAACAATCCGAGTTTTAATTCCCTCGAATTCGAGGGAATTAAAAATGAGGCAGGTCGAAACAGTTGTATGCATCGCCCCGTTGGGGCGATCTTATGCGCCAACGGCGCAACTGCATACCAGCGAAGGGCAGCGCCCTGGGCTTTACCCATCCCAGGAGGAAGTGGAGGCATGAGCGCGGTATTCCGAATGCCCCAAAGGGGCAATGCATACCAGCCCAGGGTGCAACCCTGGGTATTGGACGCCCCCCATCCCCGCGTTCTGAAGGAACGCCGCATAGGTCGGGCGCGGATAGGTGGCGCGGCGATATGCGGCGTTCCTTAAGAACGCATAAATGGTATGGCGTTCTTTACCAGGGCGTTACCCTGGGCAGGTATGCGTTGCCCCGTTGGGGCAT
>JBBRYQ010000014.1:0-82762 GCA_038237425.1 Verrucomicrobiales bacterium | reverse complement strand
GGGTGGGAGAGGAAGAACCGACAGGGATGTCTGTGCCACATCGGGGTCAGCCGCCCTCGCCTTCGCGGGCGGGGGCTCCGGTTTCGAAGCGCATGAGGTCGGCGATGAAAGTGAGCGGGATGTGGCCGGTTTCGCCGTTCCGGTTTTTCGCGAGGACGAGTTCGGCTTTTCCTGCCTGCTCTTCCTTTTCCTGGGCGTCTTCGGCGTAGTAGGCGGTCCGATACAGCAGGCCGACCATGTCTGCGTCTTGCTCGATGGAGCCGGATTCCCGGAGGTCCGACATGCGGGGGACGCCGACGTTTTTGCCGGTGCGGCTTTCCGGTCCACGGTTGAGCTGGGCGAGGATGAGGATGGGGATGGCGAGCTCCTTGGCGAGGCCCTTGATGCCGGCTGAAATTTCGGCGATTTCCCGCTCACGCGAGCTTTCCGCCTGCTTGGTGCGAGATTTCATGAGCTGAAGGTAATCGATCGCGATGAACTGGATGTCCTCGTCGCGCTTCTTGCGGCGGGCTTTGGCGCGGAGTTCGTTGATCGAAATGCCGGCGGTGTCGTCGATGAAAAGCTTGGCGGAGGAAGTTTCGAGGGCGGCGCGCTGGATGCGTTGGAGGTCGCCCTTGGTCGGCGTGTAGCCGCGAGAAAGCTGGCTCATGGCGAATTTCGAACGGGAGAAAACGAGGCGCTGGACGATCTGGAAGGCGCTCATTTCGCAGGAAAACACCATCGACGGCTTGCCTTCGTTCATGCAAATGTGCTCCACGATGTTCATCATGAACGACGTTTTCCCCATCGACGGACGAGCGGCGACGACAAACATTTCCCCCGCTTTCAGGCCGCTGCTCATGCGGTCGAGCTCTTCGAATCCGGTGGTGATGCCCTGCGCGCCTTTTTCACCGGCAAGGAGGGCTTGGAATTGCTCGATGACTTCGTTGACGGATTGTTTGACGGTGGGCGCACGGTTCGTTTCCGAGCCTTCACGGATGGCGAGAACCCTGGCTTCTACGGAGTCCAGCAAAGCAGCGACCTCATCCGGCGCGTCGTAGGCTTGGGCGATGGCTTCGTTGGAATTCTGGATGATGGAACGCAGGACAAACTTGTCCTTCACGTGCTGAAGGTGATGGCGGAAATGCCCCGGACTCGGCGCGTAGGTGTAAAGATCCGTCAGCGAGGATGGCCCACCGACCCGATCTAGCAGCCCGCGATCCAGTAGGCGCTGGACGAGTGAAACGAGCTCCACTTCATTTCCTGCTTCGAACAACTCGATGAGAAATCCGAACAGCGTCGAGTGCGATGGCAGGTAGAAATGCTCCTGCGTCAGCTTTTCCTCGATGGCCATGCCGATGTATTCCTGAGGGTCCTGCAACATCGAAGAAAGCAAGCTCTTCTCCGGTCCAAGCGCATGCGGCAAGGCACGGGTCACGTCATCCACCGTGCTTGCTCCTTGTTGGAGTTCTGCAGTTTTCTTAAAAGAAACGGAAGTTTTTGTGTCAGCTGCCATTAGCGGGAGCAGGACGGTGCAAAAAAAAAACGCCTTGCGCAACTGACAACCGGAGATCGTCTAAAAATGAACGAGCCTACTCCATTTTGCTCGGCAATATGCTTCCCGAGAGCGGGACTTTCGATATGAATGCTGTTGGAGTCGCGATTAATCAAAAAATCAGGATCCAAAATACCAAAATTTGATCAATTGCCCGGCTAATGCTCCAGACTCCACTTTGCCAAATTGAAGACGACGACACAATGGAAGTGATCGCGGCTCTCTGCCAAATTTTGAAATGGCAGATAATTGATTTCAAAGAGCATTCTCTTTTTGCCTTTCTGCAAATCGCAATGACTCAGGAGCCCAAAGCCATTTCAACGACATATCTCCCGACTCTGTCGATCCTAGACGAGAAGCTGGCCAAGATTCAAACCCACGGATTCTACCAGATTTGCAAAGAGCTAAAGAATGGTTGCTCGTTGGAGCCTTACGACAACAAAACCTTGATGATTTTTCTCAAAAACCACTTCACAGATCACCGTCCAAAGCTAACTAAAAAGCCTTCCGAGCCAACTGAACAGGAGAGAGATATCGCTCTTATTAAACTCCGCCGGAGCAATGGCACGCTGTGACACACTACAGCCATTCGTGACACCAGGGTTACGGGAAAAGCCGGCCACAACCGCTTGTTCACCAAGCAGAATATCGAAAATTCAAGTATGAGGGCAGTGATTCAGCGAGTGGCAGAAACATCGGTAACGATCAGCGGCAAGATCGTCTCAAAAATCGGCCCCGGCCTTTTGGTTCTCCTCGGCATCGAGGACGGCGACGGCCACGAAGACATCGACTGGCTCAGCGCCAAAATCGCAAAAATGCGCATCTTCTCCGACGACGAAGGCAAAATGAACCTCTCCGTCACCGACATCGGCGGCGAGATCATCGTCGTCAGCCAGTTCACCCTGCACGCCTCAACGAAAAAGGGCAACCGCCCCTCATTCCTCCGCGCCGCAGCACCGGCCATTTCCGAGCCACTTTACGAAAAATTCTGCACCGCCATGGAAGCTGAACTCGGCAAGCCCGTGGGCCGCGGAATCTTCGGCGCGGACATGAAAATTTCCCTCGTGAATGACGGTCCTGTCACCATTTCCATCGATACACGCGACCGGGAATGAGCATTCTCTTGCATCGCCGGAAACCGCTGCCTAGCCTGCCGCCGCCGTGCCGATTACTGCCATTCTAGCCCTTGAAGATGGACGCTGTTTCGAAGGAACCGCCTTCGGAGCCACCGGAACCACCACCGGAGAAATTTGTTTCAACACCTCCATGACCGGATATCAGGAGGTCATCACCGATCCGTCCTATCGCGGGCAGATCGTCTCGATGACGTATCCGCAGATTGGAAATTACGGGATCAACCCCGAGGACGCCGAGTCCGCAGGCCCGCACATCCGGGCCTTCGTGATCGGCGAGCTTTGTGAGATGCCGTCGAACTGGCGCTCTGTCCAACCGCTTTCCGCTTACCTCGCGGAGAACAATATTCTCGGCATCGAAGGCATCGACACCCGGGCCCTCACCAAACACCTCCGCTCGCTCGGTGCCATGCGCGCCTGCGTCACCACTGAGCTCGACGCCGAGGCCGCCATCGCCGCCGCCAAAGCCTCGCCCTCGATGGAAGGCATGGACTACGTGAAGGAAGTTTCCACCCCGGAATCCTACGTCTGGACCGATGAATCCCGCGAGTGGATCCTGCCAAACGCCTCCACCGAGCAACCCGGCCCCTATCAGGAACTCCCGCCCGTCCGCCACCGCATCGTCGCTTATGATTTCGGTCTGAAATTCAACATCCTACGTCGCCTCCGCCAAGCAGGCTTCGAAGTCGAAGTCGTCAGCTCGACCACCCCGGCCAAGGAAGTCCTCGCGAAAAATCCCGATGGCATCTTCCTCTCAAACGGCCCCGGCGATCCAGCGGCTCTCGGCTACATCCACGAGGAGCTGAAGGAACTCATCGGTAAAAAACCGATCTTCGGCATTTGCCTCGGCAACCAACTCCTCGCGCACGCGTTCGGTGGAAACACCTTCAAGCTGAAATTCGGCCACCGCGGCGGAAACCAGCCGGTGAAGGACCTACGCACCGGAAAAATTTCTATCACCTCGCAGAACCACGGCTTCGCGGTCGATCCGGATTCCCTTCCGCCGGAAATCGAAATAACGCACGTCAACCTGAACGACGGCACCGTCGAGGGCATGCGCCATCGCGATCTACCGGTCTTCAGCGTGCAATACCACCCTGAGGCCGCCCCCGGCCCGAATGATGCGAGTTACTTTTTCGAGGAGTTCGCAGCTTTGATCGACAGCACCAAAGCATAGGAACCCATCTCTATCCATAATGAACACTATCGTCGTAGGTCTCCAGTGGGGAGACGAAGGAAAAGGCAAGATCGTTGACTATCTGACAGAAACCGCGGACGTCGTCGTGCGCGGCCAAGGCGGCAACAATGCGGGTCACACGGTCATCGCAGAGGGCGTGCGCTACATTCTCAATCTTCTCCCTTCCGGCATTCTCTGGGATGGCAAGGTGAACATCATCGGCAATGGCGTCGTCGTGGACCCCACCGGCCTCGTCGCAGAAATTGAGCGGAACGAAGCACTCGGCGTTTCCATCACACCGGACAAGCTCCTGATTTCCGACCGCGCCCACGTCGTTCTCCCCTTCCACAAAGAGCTCGATGCTGCCCGCGAGATTTCGCTCGGTGATCAGAAAATCGGTACCACCAAGCGCGGCATCGGCCCGACCTACGCCGACAAAGTGAACCGCTGCGGCCTGCGCATCGCGGATCTGTTGGACGAGGAATTCACCCGCACTCAAATCACCCGCCGCGTCGCTGAGGTGAATGAAATCCTCGCGAAATACGATCTACCGCAGTTCACCACTGATCAGGTTTTCGACGAAGTTTACACCGCCTTCGCGCGTCTCCGTCCTCACGTCACCAACACCATTCCTGTGCTCCACACCGCGTGGAAAGCGGACAAAACGATTCTTTTCGAAGGTGCCCAGGGGACGCTTCTCGACATCGACTTCGGCACCTATCCGTTTGTTACTTCGTCAAACACCACCTCCGGCGGCTCCTGCACCGGCTCGGGCCTGCCACCTAATGCCATCCAGCGGGTCATCGGCGTTTGCAAGGCCTACACCACGCGCGTCGGCTCCGGCCCATTTCCCACTGTGGACGAAGGTCTATCCGAATACCTGCACGGCCTCGGCCGCGAGTTCGGAGTGGTTTCCGGCCGCCCGCGCGGCTGCGGCTGGCTCGATACCGTGCTCATTCGCTTCGCCTGCATGGTCAACGGCGTGACTGGTCTTGCCATCACCAACGTCGATGGCCTCGACGAATACGACACGCTGCAAATCTGCACCGGCTATGATATCGACGGAGAAATCCACGAACTTCCGCCCGCCAACCGCGAGGCATGGAATAGAGCGAAGCCGATTTACGAAACCCTTCCCGGCTGGAAATCTAACACGACCAAGATCACCCGCTACGAGGATCTGCCCGCGAACGCGAAAGCCTACCTCACCCGTTTCTCGGAGCTTTGTGGTGCGCCAGTCGCGTTCGTCGGTGTAGGTCCGGACCGAGTCCAGACTCTGGTAGTTCAATAAGAGTTATAGGTCAGGTAGAACCTATTTTTACCCCATGCCAGAACATCCCGAAATCCCCCGCCACATCGCCATCATCATGGATGGCAACGGCCGCTGGGCGAAAGAACGCGGGCTGCCACGCCTGGAAGGCCACCGCTCTGGCGCGGAGTCCGTTAGGGAAGTAATGGAAGCCTGCATCGAGCTGGGTGTGGAATACCTCACGCTCTACGCGTTTTCCTCCGAAAACTGGAGCCGCCCTGAAGCAGAAGTTTCTGCGCTGATGACTTTGCTCGACCGCTTTCTCGATGAAAAAGCCAAGGACCTTGACCGCCAGCAAGTGCGCTTGCTCGCCATCGGCCAGCTCGATCGCCTACCAAAAAGCACCCGCGCCCTCATTGAGCGCATCAAGGACCGCACCGCCAATCACAAGAAAATGACCCTTGTGCTCGCGCTGTCCTACGGTGGCCGTGAGGAAATCGTTTCCGCCGCCCGCTCGCTCGCAGTGGACGCTGTAGCGGGAAATATCGAGCCTAAAGAAATCGACGCCGAGCTGTTCGCCTCCCGCCTGCAAACCGCGGGCATCCCCGATCCTGATCTTCTCGTTAGAACATCCGGCGAGATGCGCGTTTCTAATTTCCTACTCTGGCAGATCAGCTACGCAGAGATCGTCATCGTGAAGAAATTCTGGCCGGATTTCCGCCAAGGTGATCTGTTTGAAACCGTGAAGGAATACCAACGCCGCCAGCGGCGTTTTGGTGCGCTTTGATCTGAGTCTGTCACTGCACGACCCCGGACTCCATGGTCACCGTTAGCCTCTGAATATCAGGATAAAAATGGCTAACAACGCATACGACAGAGCTAAACAACCGCACTGATAGTCACTATTCAACCCCCTTACACTTCACCGCTTGAAGAGCTATAAAACCAATGGCGGACAGGGAGGGATTCGAACCCTCGGTAACATTGCTGCTACACACGCTTTCCAAGCGTGCTCATTCGACCACTCTGACACCTGCCCTTGGAGGGCGGGACGCTAGGAACTCCATTCACCGTTGGCAATCCCTTTTTGAAAAGTTTCCAAATGAACTGCTTATGTCAGACATCCTCCACCCGAGCGAGGATCCAAAGAAGGTCGGAAAGGCGGTTAAAAAACAAGCGGACCACCTCCGGCACCGGTTGGCCGGACTCATGTAAAACAAGCACCGCACGCTCGGCGCGGCGGGCGACAGATCGCGAATAATCAAGGCCCGCACGGGCCATCGAGCCCTCGGCACCGGGTCTGGCCCAGCTGGTAAAACGCACGCCGCGCTTTTCATACTCTTGGGCAGTGGTGGTGGCCCATTCGAGATCGTTCGGGCCTAGGTAAGCATATTTTTTCTCCAGATATTTCGCCTCGTCCTCGGGGAGGGTAGCGAGCTGACCCATCAGGCCGACGAGCCGCGCCTGGATGCCGTCGATGATGGCCACGACGTCCGCATGCCCCTCGGCGGCGCGGGCGAGGCCGAGAGCAGCGTTCAGTTCATCCACGCAACCCAGTGCCTCGACGCGAAGCGAAGTTTTGGCAATTCGTTTGGAAAACATCAGGTCTGTTTCCCCCTGATCGCCGCGGCCCGAAATAATGCTCATGCGCGGAGGCTAGCAGCGGAAAAATTCATGTCCATCCGAGTTCATCTGTGTTTTCTCTCGGCCGTCCATGAAACTCGCGAAACTCGGCGACGGCCCGGAAATTTTCCACACGATCCAAGGCGAAGGCATCTCGGTCGGCGCTCCCGCCGTGTTCATCCGGGCGTCCCGCTGCAATCTCCATTGCGTCTGGTGCGACACGGATCACACGTGGAATTTCGAGAAAACCCCGTGGCCACATGAGAAGGATGTGGTTCCCGGTTATGCGAAATTCAAAAAAGCGGCCGTCACCTTCGAGATCGGGCCGACGGATGCGGCGGAGCGAATCCTCGCTTATCATTGCCCGCACACGGTGATCACGGGCGGTGAGCCGCTACTCCAGCAGGACGAATTTCTGGAAATGATCATGACCATCCGCGAGCGCCAGCCGCATCATGTTTTCGAAGTGGAAACCAACGGCACGAAGATCCCCTCTCCTGCTTTTCACGAGGCGGTGAACCAATTCAATGTCTCACCGAAGCTTTCCAACGCCGGCATGCCGGAGTCGCTGAGACTGAATGCGGATGCACTCGCGTTTTTTGCCGAATCGCCGAAAGCGTGGTTCAAATTCGTCGTCGCAGAACCGGCTGATTTGGAAGAAATCCTATCGCTCTGCACCGCCCATCAGATCTTACGCCAGCGCGTGCTGATGATGCCTGAAGGCCGGACTTGTGCCGAGCTGGACCGCCATGCCGCATGGCTTGCTGAAACTTGCCGCGAACTTGGATTCCGTTTTTCCGACCGCCTCCACATCCGTCTCTGGGGCGACAGGCGTGGAGTGTGACAACCTTAATTTTTCATGAAGAGGCGCAACTTTCCCATGGGCGGATGGTTTCACGAAGCGTAAAACTTCTCTCAACCATGAATCGCAACTCCACTCCACCTGACGACTCTTGGGAATCCGACGCCGTCTGGCAACTGCTCGACCAAGCCGCTCCGAAAACGGCGAGTGCTCGCTTCGCCGACGATGTCGTCCGTGCAGCACGTTTGTCTGGCGAGGTGAAACCTTGGTGGAGCCGCTTGCTTTCCCCTGCCCCGCTGGCGGGTCTGGCCGCAGTAACCGCAGCGGTTGCATTTTCCGTGATCAGCCTCCTCTGCCCGTCTGCGGGAACTTCTTCCACGGGAGTTGTCGTGGATTCGCCGCAAGCCGCGAATATCCAAGAAATCGCGGAAACTGAAACGCTCATCGCCGCCGTCGATCACCTCGATGATTTCAGCGACAAGGAACTGGTCAGCTTGATCGGATTCTGAATCGAAGTGCGGAATTTTTATCGTTAGTTTTGCGACGATTAAGGCTGGCGGAATGAATTCCGCGCTCCAGTTAGGGCAACAAAAAACGCCCGGACTTGCGTCCGGACGTTTTCGAAAACTTCTCTCGGAGTGATCCGAAGTTAGCGGGAGTAAAGTTCGACGATGAGCTGCTCGTTGACGAGCGGATCGATGTCGGAACGCTCCGGAACGCGGGAAACCGTGGCTTCGAGCTTATCCTTGTTCACGTCGAGCCAATCCACGCCAGGAGCGGCCTGCGTGAGGTCGGTCATACGAGTGGAGAGTTGTTGTGAGGATGGCTTTGCCCCGACTTTGATCACGTCGCCGGGCTTCACTTGGAAGGAGGCGATGTCAACGGTGCGGCCATTCACGAGGATGTGGCCGTGGTTGACGATCTGACGGGCGGACTGGCGGGTGTTGCCGAATCCAGCGCGGTAAACCACGTTGTCGAGACGGGTTTCCAGAAGCTGGAGAAGGATCACACCGGTCACGCCGCGGCGGCGGGCAGCTTCTTCGTAGTAACCACGGAATTGCTTTTCGAGCACACCGTATTGGAAACGAAGCTTTTGTTTTTCGCCCAGGGCGACGGAGTATTCACTCTTCTTTTTACGTCCTGCACGAACACCGTGCTGGCCGGGTGGGAAGTTGCGGCGTTCGAATGCCTTGGATGGGCCAAAGAGAGAGACACCGAAGCGGCGGCTGATCTTTGCGCGTGGACCTGTATAACGTGCCATATAAGAATTTCTAAAAAGGTTGGATTAGACGCGGCGGGCCTTTTTAGGGCGGCAACCGTTGTGAGGGATCGGGGTCACGTCGCGGATGGAAAGGATTTCCAAACCAAGACCTTGCACGGCACGGACTGCGGATTCGCGGCCAGAACCTGGACCCTTCACGCGGACGTCCACTTCCTTGAGACCGTGTCCCATGGCTTGACGGCAGGCGTCTTGTGAAACCACCTGAGCGGCGTAGGCCGTGCTCTTGCGGGAACCTTTGAATCCCATCTTGCCGGCACTGGACCAGCCGATGGCATTGCCACTGGGATCCGTCACGGAAACGAGGGTGTTATTGAAAGTGGCAGTCACATGAACAACACCACGGGTGATATTCTTCGAGCCTTTGGCTTTGTGAATCTTGATTTCCTCTTCACCTCCACCGATTTCGGCGAAGATGTCGCGCTTGGCTTCCTTCTTCGGCGCGCCTTCAATGGCGGCCGCATCAGGTGCTGGAGCGGATGGGGTGGCGGGTGCTGGAGCTGCTACGGGCTCAACCGCCTTTGGTTCGGCGGAATTTGGTGTGGTTTCTTCAGACATGATTACAAAAAATTACTTCTTAACGCCCACGGTCTTCTTCTTGCCCTTGCGGGTGCGTGCGTTGGTGCGGGTGCGCTGGCCACGGACCGGCAAACCGCGCTTGTGGCGGATGCCACGATAGCAGTTGATGGAGGTGAGGCGCTTGAGCTGAGACTGGCGCTCACGGCGAAGGTCACCTTCCACCATGATGTTTTCAGCTTGGATCACCTGGGAGATGCGGACGAGTTGGTCCTCGCTAAGCTGCCCGGTGCGGATGTTTGGGTCGATCCCTGCGTGTTCAAGGATCTTCGCCGCCGTAGGGCGACCGATGCCAAACATGTAGGGCAGAGAAGCTTCGATGCGCTTCTCATTGGGGATTTCAATACCTAGGATACGTGCCATGATGTGCGTGAATTTCGCGTGAACGCAAAGAGCCTTCAGACTGCTCTGGAGACTCCGCGGGGCGGGTGGTTTAGCAGACAGTCGGGGGCTGGCAAGCCGTAAATAGAAATTTTACGCGGGATTTTTGAGAATTCCAGGCCATGGGTGCGAAGGGCGGGAACCCTTTGTTTTGCAATATCCTCCGGGGGCCTGACCGGAATCCGACTTCCCTTCTGGACAAACCAAGGAGGCATCTTAGGTTCGCACCCACTCACCAATTACCCATGGAATCCGTCCCAGACTTCGCCAATCAGCTCCCCCCCGATGATGTCGCCGCGATCGACGAACTCGGAAAAACCTTCCAAGCCTTCCGCGCCGAACTCGCCAAGGCAATCATCGGCCAAGACGAAGTGATCGAGCAACTGGCGATCTGCCTTTTCGCACGCGGCCACGCGCTGCTGATGGGGGTGCCGGGATTGGCGAAAACGCTGCTGGTTTCCTCCGTGGCGCAGACTTTCGATCTTTCGTTCAACCGCATCCAGTTCACGCCCGACCTGATGCCCGCGGATATTACCGGAACGGACATCATCCAGGAATCCGGCGTTGGCGGTCGGCGCGAGTTTGAGTTCATCAAGGGACCAGTTTTCGCAAACATCGTGCTGGCGGACGAAATCAACCGCGCTCCCGCTAAAACTCAGTCCGCCATGCTTGAGGCGATGCAGGAAAACAAAGTGACCGTGCTTGGCCACACCTACACGCTGCAGCCGCCGTTTTTCGTACTCGCGACTCAGAATCCGATCGAACAGGAAGGCACCTACCCGCTGCCGGAAGCCCAGCTCGACCGTTTCATGTTCTTGATCGAGGTAGATTACCCGTCGGCTGCGGAAGAAAAGGAAATCGCCCGCGCTACCACTGGCACGGCGCGCCAAGTGTTGAGTCACTTGCTCGATGGCGAAAAAGTCATCGCCTATCAGCAGCTTGTCCGCCGGGTGCCTGTGCCGGAGCATATTTACGATTACGCGGTGAAAATCGTTCGCAAGACCCGCCCCAGCGAGCCGGAATCCCCCCAATGGATCAAGGACACCGTCGGCTGGGGCGCCGGACCGCGGGCCGTGCAGTACCTCATTCTCGGTGCAAAATCCCGCGCCGCACTGCGCGGTTCCTACATGGCCTCGCTGGAAGACCTCGAAGCCGTCGCCACGTCCGTGCTCACCCACCGCGTGATAACGAATTTCTCCGCCGAATCGCAGGGAATGACTTCCAAGAAAATAGTCGAGCGGCTCATCAAGGAGATGAGGGAAGACTGAGATTCAAGAAACAAGAATTAAGAAAGACTTCGCACTCCCTATGAATCAGAATTTTGAAAATCTGGAGGTCTGGATGCGTGGATGCCGATTGGCGGTCAATGTTTGTGTCGCTTCACACAAATCACGGGACTTTGCGCTGAAAGATCAGATTCATCGTTCAGCTATTTCAATACCCTCAAATATTGCGGAAGGTGCGGAGCGGACATCCGAAGCCGATTTTTCAAGATTTCTCAGCTACAGCAAAGGCTCCTGTGGCGAGCTTCGAACCCAACTGATGATCCATCGCGAAGTGTGTCGTGAGTTAGAAACCGAATCTTTTGCAAATACCGATGCCATGATTGAAGAAACGCGGGAAATTTCCCGAATGCTCAGCGGTTTCATCGGCCACCTGAAGCTTCCACCTTCCCTCTCTCTTGATTCTTGATTCTTGATTCTTAACTCTAAATCATGCATGATTTTCTAGATAACACGTTGCTCTCCCGCCTCGGCTCGCTGCCTATCGAGTCGCGCGCGCCGATGTTGGGAAACGTGGCGGGTAAACACCGCTCGCCGCACCGTGGGTCGTCCGTGGAGTTTGCTGAGTATCGGAAATACGTACCGGGCGATGACACGCGACGTTTGGACTGGAAGGCATTCGCTCGCTCCGACCGTTTCTACATCAAAGAATTCGAAGCGGATACAAACCTGCGCGCCTATTTCGTAGTCGATGCGTCCGGCTCGATGAATTTTGCCGGAAATGGCGAGGCGAAAATCCAAGTCGCTCGCCGCATCGCCGCCTCACTCGCTTATCTGCTAGTAAACCAAGGCGATGCCGCCGGGCTGTCCATTTGCACCGACAAGCTTCACCTCGAAGTCCCTCCAAGCCGCCGCGCCGCGCACCTTGAGCGCTTCTTCTCCACGCTCGGAAAAATCCAGCCGTCTGGCGAAACCGGACTGCTCGCCGCTCTCCATACCATCGCGGAGAAAATCAGCCAGCGTGCGTTTGTCGTCATTCTATCCGATCTCTTTACTGACACCGCTGCCCTCGGCGATGCGCTCCAACACCTCCGCTACCGCAAACACGACATCTCGGTTTTCCACCTGATGGACCCGCAAGAAATCGGCTTCGAGTTCGACCGCCCGCACCGCTTTGTCGATCTGGAAGACAACACCTCCATCGTCGCCGAGCCCAATCTCATTGCGGACGAATACAAGGCCGCTCTCCGCGATTTCCTCACCACCGTCCGCGCCAAGTGCCACGACGCATCGGCCGACTATCAGCTCATTCCCACCGATACCCCGCTGGAGCCACTGCTGCGCGAGTTCCTAACGGCGCGTCTTCCCAAGTCCAAGCACTGAATCTTCCGCCTTGCAATTACATCCATTTCATCCATTTTAGATGAAATGAAAACATTCACCGCGAATGAAGCCAAACAACAACTCGGTCGCGTCCTCGACACCGCCCGCACCGGCCCGGTCACGATCACCAAACACGGGCGCCCCGAGTTCGTCCTGACCTCGAAAGAAGACTACGATTTAATGGCCAAACTGAAGTATAACCACCTCAAACAGGAAGTCCAAAAAGGCTTTGATGCCTTGGATCGTGGCGAGTTTTCCACCAGAACACTCGAAGAAATCGCAGCCGAAGCCATCGCTATCCACAGAAAGGAACAAAGCGCCGCTTCGAACCTGTGAACTCGTATCGCCTCTCCGGCATCGCCGATGAAGACCTTCTCCTGATTTTCATCTACACCATCGAGAAATGGGGCGAAAAGCAGGTTCCAATTTACCTCGGTAAACTCGATGACGCATTTGCACTACTGGCCAAGACCCCCTTCGCGGCCCGCAGTAAATCGCGTGAAGATCTTGCCACCCGCTGCCGCGTCTTCAAAGTTGGCCACCACGTCATTGCCTACCGTCCCGAAGAGGGATTCATCTCCATCGCCCGCATCCTCCACGAGTCCATGGATTTCGAACAACATGTCAGCGAGGAATATTTTCCCTGAAAAAGCCCACCAGCCACCTCTTCCTCTGCGCCTCTCTGCGCCTTGCGGTAAATCTTCCAACCTAAACCATGCTTTTTCTCAATCCACTCCTGCTCTGGGGACTGCTCGCCGTAGCCGTCCCCATCGCGATCCATCTGCTGAACCGCCGCCGCCACAAGACCATCCAATGGGCGGCGATGCAGTTCTTGCTGAAGGCCACCCGCGAGTCGCGCGGCAAGAAAAAGCTCCGTCACATCCTCATTCTAACGTGCCGCGCGCTCGGTATTGCTGCGCTTGTTTTCGCTGCCGCGAAACCCATCGTCTCCGGCCTCATCGGCTGGGGCGGCGGTTCGATTGACACGGTCGTTCTTTTGCTAGATCGCTCCGCATCGATGGAATCAAAACCCGGCGACGGCCTCAACCCACGCCGCCAGATCGTCATCGAGAAAGTCCGCGATGCCATGGCGAATCTCGGTTCCCCGCGCCTCGTCCTGCTCGATAGCGCCAGCAAGAAGCCTCAAGAAGTCCCCTCGCCCGATACCCTCACCGAGCTCTCCGCCACCGCCGGCACAGACAGCGCGGCCGATTTCCCCACTCTCCTGAACCGCGCCGCTGAATTTCTGATGGAAACTTCCGGCCGCTCGGAAATTTGGCTCGCCTCCGATCTTCAATCGTCCAACTGGCACCCCGATGACGAGCGCTGGGCCACTGCCCGCGCCAGCCTTACTTCGCTCCCCCAGAAACCGGCCATCCGCGTTCTTTCGCTCACCGGCCCAGCCGCCCCTAACACCAACATCCACCTCCTCAGCGCCCGCCGCGCTGGTGATGAAATCCTGCTCGATCTGGAAATTCTCCGCTCCGAAGAATCGCGGGGCACTGCCAACATCCCACTCACCACCCACCTCAACGGCACCCGCACCACCGAGAGCCTCTCACTGCCCACCCAATCACTTCGCTTTCAAAAACGCATCGCGATCCCGCCGGATAGTGCCACTGGCTACGGTTGGCTCACCATCCCGGCTGATGGAAACCCCAGCGACAACGCCACCTTCTTCGCCTACGGCCCGTCACGCCCTATCAAAACCGTCGTCGTCGCCCCCACCGGAGAAGCGGCCGACTATCTAGCACTTGCAGCCGCACCTCCGGGATTTGGCAATCAAAGTGTTAGCCGCATCGATCCCGGTCAAGTCGGCGCTCTTTCCACCGGGGACATCGCCGCTATCATCTGGGCCGCACCGCTGCCCACCGGCCCCGCCTACGAGGCCGTCAGCCGCTTCCTCACATCTGGAGGTCATGTGCTTTTCCTCCCGCCCGGGACACCCTCGGAGAATTCTTTCGCCGATCTCAAATGGTCCGATCCCACCGAAGCTCCTGCCGGGAAATTTTTCATCCTCAAAGACTGGAACCACAGCGATGGACCGCTCCGCGACGGCATCGATGGCACGCCCATCCCCGCCGAACGCCTCCGTTCTATACGCCGCCAGATCCCGCTGGGTGATGCCTCTCCACTCGCGCGCTGGGAGGATGAGGAACCCTTCATCACCCGCCGCATCGTCGATCATGGCACCGCCTGGTTCCTCGGCACCACACCGGACTACACTTGGTCTAACTTGGGTGATGCCGATGTCCTCCTCCCCACCGTCCAACGCATCATCGCCGCCGGGGCCGACCGTTTCGATGCCTCCTATCTCACCACCGTCGGCAGCGATGCCACCCAGCTCCTCGCTGGAGAAACCCGCACCCGCCTCGATGATTACGGCACACCTGATCCAGCAAACGCCGCTTACCAGTCCGGCATCTTCCGGCTCGGCGAGCGATTGTTAGCCGTTAACCGTCCCGCCCAGGAAGACGCCCCGGAAGTCCTCTCGCGCGAATCACTCGACACCGCCCTCACAGGCACCCACTACACCCTTCTCGACCAAGCCGGCCAAGCCAACGATCCCTCGCTCTCCCGCGACGTCTGGCGCGCCTTCCTCATCGCCGTTCTCTTTTTCTTCATTTCCGAAGCCATCCTTTGTCTGCCGAAGAAATCCCATCCGCAGGTGTTGCCGACGAAAGCGACGGCTTGAAACCAGCAAATCGGAATGATGGCCTCACGGGTAATTTTCAGGATTCCAGACGGTTCGGCCGTCCGGTGACGTTTCAATGGGCAGGAGGAAATCAACTCCATTGCCCGCTCATCTGTATTTCCATGCAAGCTCCATACAAAATCATCATCCCGGCCGTCTCGATCAGCGCGTCATTGATCGCCACCGCATTTGCGTTCGGTTTCAGGAATTCGGAAACGCTCGACGCTAAGGCCACAGACGCGGCGATCACTGCACTGACCTCGAAAATTCTCGAAAACTCGCAGTTCGCCCACCAGCAACTTAATGACGAACTGGCTAACAAATTCTTCGACCGCTTTCTCGATACGCTCGATGGCAACCATATGCTCTTCTTGAAAAGCGATCTGGAGGAGTTCTCGAAATTCAAGCCTACCCTCGCCGAAGCCGTTCGCGAACAAGGCGACAACCAACTTGCTCAGCTCGTTTTCAAACGCTACCTCGAACGCCTCGACCAACGCGTCGCCTTCGTCTCCAGCACCCTGAAAAGCGGGCCGTTTGAATTCACCGCTGACGAGACTTTTTCCTACGACCGTAAAAAAGCCACGCATCCGGCTGACCTAACTGCCGCCCAGACGATCTGGAAACAACAGCTCCGCTACGAATACCTCCAGGAAAAACTCGCGGGCAAAAAGGATGAGGAAATCGCCAAAACCCTCGACCGCCGTTCCTCCCGGGTCACGGACACCATGCGCAAGCTTAACGACAGCGCCGTGCTCGAAATCTATCTAGAAGCACTCGCCCAAGTCTATGATCCCCACTCTGACTACATGGGCCCCGAGCAGATGAAGAGCTTTGAAATCTCCATGAATCTATCGCTCGTCGGCATCGGCGCCACGCTGCGGTCCGATGACGGCTACTGCAAGATCTTGGAACTCGTCCCCGGCGGTCCCGCCGCGCGCAGCGGTCTGCTCAAAAACGGGGATCGCATCGTCGGCGTCTCACAGAAGCAAGGCGGGGAATTCACCGATCTCGTGGACTTGCCTCTCTCACAAGCCGTCGATCTCATCCGCGGCAAAAAAGGCACGAACGTCTATCTGAATATCATTCCTGCCACTTCCACCGATCCCAGCGAGCGCAAGACCATCATGATCGTGCGCGAGGAAATCAAACTCGAAGATCAGCAGGCCAAAGCCAAGATCATCGACGTGCCAGCCGGAGACAGCACTAAGCGCATCGGAGTGATTGATCTACCAGCCTTCTACGCCGGCGAGGGGAATGCAAAAAGCGGCCCCACTTCTGCCACTGCGGATGTTTCCAAACTCATCGACAAACTGAAAACCGAAAACGTCACCGGCATCGTGCTCGACCTCCGTCGCAATGGCGGCGGATCATTGCAGGAAGCGATCAGCCTTGCTGGGCTTTTCATTCCATCAGGCCCGATGGTCCAAACCCGCAGCATGAAGGGCGAAGTGGAAGTCGGCATCGATCACGACGGGAAGGTCGCCTACGATGGGCCGCTAGTCGTGCTCACCAGTCGGCTCAGCGCATCCGCATCCGAGATCGTGGCTGGAGCGCTGCAGGACTATGGCCGCGCGGTGATCGTCGGAGACACATCTACCTTCGGTAAAGGCACCGTGCAAACCATCGTGCCGCTCGACAGGATCATGCAGAGTCAGGGCCTAGTTCCCCATTCGGATCCTGGTGCTCTGAAAGTGACGATCAGTAAGTTCTATCGCCCCAGCGGCAAGTCCACCCAACTCGAAGGCGTGAAGGCGGACATCGTCATCCCCTCTCTCACTGATCTACCGGAAATCGGCGAGTCGGATCTTGGCAATCCGTTACCATGGGACACCATCGACAGCGCGAAATTCACTCCCACTAACCGCGTCACCACTTCGATCGAATCGCTGCGCAGCCACTCGGCCAATCGGATCGGAAAGGACTTGGATTTCGCGGATCTAAAATCCGACGTCACACGCTTTGAAAAACTCCGCAAAGACAAGACCGTCTCCCTCAACGAAGCCCAACGGCAGAAAGAAAAGACGGAACTCGAAGCTAAGATCGAAGCCGCGAAAAAAGAACGCCTCGCCCGCGCCACCTCACCGCCAGCGACCTATGAACTGACCCTGAAAAACATTTCCAAGCCCGGACCGGGAGATTTAGTAAAAGCCGAAAAGCCTGCGCCGGATCTGAATGGCACCGACGAAGAAGAAGCCCCTGAAACCACTTCCCTAGCGGCGAATGACATCATCCTCCGGGAGGCGGGAAACATTCTGATCGACTACACCAGCTTGCTGAAGGGTCAGCCGGTGGTGAGCCAGCGGTGAACGGCATCAGCCCAGCTATCAGCTAGACTCATTGCGGCGGGATGCCGCAACCCCGTCTCACTCACGCGAAGAGCGTGGTGATGGGCACGCCCTTATCAGCAATCTTGAAGGGGCGCTTGGTGGGTGACATGAGGACGGTGTCGTAGGGTAGGCCAAGGGCGTGGGCGATGGTGGCGTTGAAGTCCTGCACGCTGACGACGCCTTCCTTGACCTTGTCACCAGAGGCATCGGTTAGCCCGTGCTTAACGCCGCCCTTGATGCCGCCGCCGGCGAGAACGCAAGAGAAGGCGGTGGGATGGTGGTCGCGGCCATTCTGGTGCTCGACGTTGAGCTCCGGCGTGCGGCCGAACTCGGTGGCGACGACGACTAGGGTGTCCTGAAGTTTCCCTGCTTTTTCGAGATCGGTGATGAGGGCGGCATAGGCTTGGTCGAACTCCTTGCAGCGGCCTTCGACGCCGGTGAAATTGTCGTAATGCGTGTCCCATCCACCGAGCTGGACTTCCACGAAGCGCACGCCGTTTTCCACGAGGCGACGGGCTAACAAACAACCCTGAGCGAAGCGGCCGGAGCCGTAGAGATTGCGGGTGGCTTCTGGTTCCTCGCGAAGGTCAAAAGCCTTGAGGTCTTTGGAATTCATCAAGGCGATGGCTTCCCGATAGAGTTCCTCATAGGCTTGAACGTCGGCATTCGGATAGCGGCCGTGAAACTCGCGGTTCAGTTTATCGGCGAGGGTGAGTCGGCGCTCAAAATCGACTGCGGAAACGCCCGCAGCGAGATGGGAATCTTGAAGACCTTCGTCAGGACTACCGATGAGAGCAGCGGCGTATTTTGCGCCGAAAAATCCCCCGCCCGCGTGGTCCGGCGGGCTGTTCACGGCGACGAAACCGGGAAGCTCGGGATGAATGCGACCGCCGAGTTTTAATACCCATGAGCCGAGCGACGGATGCTTGATAGTGCCGCGCATCGGGTAGCTGGTGTGCATGATGTAGGCTCCCTGCTCGTGCGCTCCCTGAGTGGAATTCATCGAGTTGATGACGCAGAGTTTGTCAGCGACGGCGGCGGTATTTTTCAGATAGTGCCCGAGCATGAGGCCGTCGGCCTTGGTGGGGATGGTCTCGGTTTTTCCCATGACGTCCTTTTTCTTCGGCTTCGGATCGAAGGTGTCCACGTGGCTCATGCCGCCTGACATGAACAGATAGATGACGTGCTTGGCCTTCGCGCTTTTCGCCACATCGGCGGGTGCGGCGCTGGCGAGGGTTCCGCCGAGCATGGGGAAAAGGTGGACGCCGAGGTAAGCGCGCGCGGCGTTGGTCATGAACTGGCGCCGGGTCAGTTCGTCAGCTTTAAAAATGGAGCTCATGGATTTACAGGGTTTTATTGGAGGAAGAGGAACTCGGAGGACATCACGAGGGCGGAGACGATGTTTTTATAGCCTTCCTCGCCCTGGTTTTTCACTTCATCGAGCATCCAGGTCATTTCTTGGTCGGTCGGTGGACGGCTGAGGATGGCGACGTAAAGGCGGCGGATCTTCTCCTTGCCAGTGCTGGCGCCTTCGAGGCTTTGATAGAGATGGGCTTTCGGGTTGTTGACGAGCTCGCGCTGGACGAAGCCGTTCATGAGGGAAAGCACCTGGCCAACGTTCGGTTCGCGGCTGGAGGCATCGACGACTTCGCGGTCGGAAGCACCGAACAGATAGAGGAAATGGTTGCGTGGTGCGGGCGACGGGAGCTCGGAGGCACGGACCTTGGCGTCGTTGTCGTAGGTGCGAACCTCGTTCATCATCATCGAGCCGCCGCCGGATGAACTGCTAGAGGAGGTGACCTCATTGACGAGTTTTTTGAAATAGTCTCTTACTTCCGTCTCAGAGTTCAGCGCGAGGACTTCCTTCGAGAGCTGAGACATGGTCTTTTTGCCAACGAGCACGGGCCGGTTAGAGACGAAAATGCGTTCGTCCAGAGTGCGGCGGGACTTCTTGTCTGGATCGCCGTCCGCGAGGGTGATGAGGGAATCCCATATTTGTTCGGACGAGAGCCGCTCGATCTTGCGGCCGTGGAAGTCATCGCCACCTTCGACGACGGAGGGGCTGGGATTGGTGGCGAACTGGAAAGTGCGCGTCATGAGTAGCACGTTCTGAAAAGCGCAAAGATCGAAGTTCAGATCCACCATCAGTTTTCCGAGAGTGGCGACGAGCTCTGGATAGGCGGACTTCGCGGTGGGGACATAGACGTCCACCGGCTCATAGACGCCCTTGCCCATCACGCGCTTCCACATGCGGTTGGCGATGACTACGGCGAACTGATCGCCGGTGCGAGAGGTCATCCAGTTGGCGAGCTTTTCGCGACCGTCGTTCTCAGGACGTTTTTCCGACATTCTGACCGCTTGTCCGAACGGCGTGTGCGCGCCGACCATTTCGCCGGGCTTAGCGTCTCGATACTGATAGTCAGAGGGCAGTTCGATCTGACCGGAGCCTTTACCCCCGAGCGACATGCCATAGATGCGATCCCAGAGGACCTGCGCCACGCGGTATTCCTCGGAATCCTGTTTCTTGTCTTTGCGATATTCATCCCACAGCGGCTGCATCAGGTTCTGCTTGAGTGCGCTCTGATCGTGGGTGAAGGCGGCGAGCTTGTAGAAATCATGGCGCTCGGTGGAGCCGAACGGATCGTCATGACACTGGGCGCACTCCATGCGAGAGCCTAGGAAAACGCGCATGGTATTAGAAAGATTGTCGAGTGGCATCCCGCGGTCGCGCGTGTAGTAGCCAACGGCTGCGGTGTTAGGGTCCCATCCGTCGCCGGTGGAGGCGATCAGGTGGCGGGTGAATTCGTCCCACGGCATGTTGTCCGTAATGGCTTTGCGGACCCAGTTTCGGTAGGGCTCATTGGTCCCCGGATTGCCGATGCTGCGATCGGCGACGCGCAGGAGATCGAACGCCCAGTTGGTCAAGTGGCTGGAGTAGCCGGGAGATTTCAGCAGATAAGTGATCAGCGATTCGCGCTTTGTAGGATCGTTGATTTCGAGAAACTCCAGCGCCTCCTCAGTGGTCGGGACGCGGCCGATAGAAACCAGGAAAGCACGCCGGAGGAATGTGGCATCGTCCGTGACCTGTGGCACGGCGAGGTTGTTTTTTCGATAGAACGAGGCAATGTGCTGGTCGATTTCCAGAGCTGCCTTTTTAAAGAACTTTGGGTCCTGCGCACTATCCTGCGCCGCGAGGGTGCCAAACGGTGCCAACAACAGGACAGCCAGCGTGAGGGTGGTGCGGAATTTCATGGATTTTCAGGTTTTGGAATAGCTATCACCTCGCAGAGCGAAGTCAATTGCCCGTTTCAACGGCCAGGTGGGACAAGTTCGCGGAGAATGGGCAGGTCCGCGTCGGCCCATGGGAGGTCGTGGAAATTGTCAGGTGAGCACCAAAGCAGTTCTTCATGCTCAGTCGCATGAAGCTCTCCTCCAGTGATCCGACAGCGGAACGGCATCAGGCGAATTGTTCTTTCATCGTAGGCCCAAACTACCGGTGTGAGCGGGGAAACTATCTGGGTTTCCACCGACAGCTCCTCCATCAACTCGCGGACCAGCGCCACTTCCGGAGATTCCCCTGGATCGACTTTTCCTCCGGGAAATTCCCAAAGCCCACCGAGGTGCTTTCCCTGGGGACGCAAGCACGCGAGAAAACGCCCGCTTTCATCTTCAATCACTCCACAAACCACATCAATCATCGTCCGGCAACTTGGGGCGATAGTGGGCGATCGGTCAACCCACATTGCGGAAACCGATCTGCAAGACACAAAAAAGCCGCCGGAGGTTGTCCGGCAGCTTTTGAGATTGATTGGTGGAAAACTTAAATCAGGCGAGCGTTCCTTCTTTTTTCTCTTCGCCTTCCTTCTTTTCCTTGTCTCCGTCTTTTCCGCACTTGCCGCAATGGGCGAGGGTGCCTTCTTCTTTCTTCTCTTCGCCCTTTTTGCACTTGTCACAGTCGCTGGCGAGGGTGCCTTCTTCTTTCTTTTCTTCACCCTTTTTGCATTTGTCGCAGTCGCTGGCGACAGCATTGGTGCCTTCTTCTTGTTTTTCCTTGTCGCACTTGCCCTTTTCGCATTCAGCGGAGAAGGCGAGCGATGAGACCATGAATGATGCGCAGATGGCGCTGAGTAGCAGTTTCATTTGTTTTAGTAGGTTGTTGATTTGGATTTAAACGATGGTGCAGAATATACGTCCTTCTTCGTCGCGCCAGAGGAAACTTTTCAAAAAAGTCTGCTTCTGGAAAAACAGATCGGGATCAAAGGTTGAACGCCACTCAGTAGCGAATGTTTCTATGAAATGTAATTAATTTTTCCCGCCGCTGGTGTTTGGTGGTTTGGGCTTGGCCGCTCGGGGATTCTGCCCTATTTCCCGCCGCTCGCCTGTGTCTTTTACCGTTCTCGCCACCGATCCTCAGAGTTCCGCACGCCGCGGGAGACTCGTTCTGCCCCACGGGACGGTGGAAACTCCGATTTTCATGCCGGTCGGCACGCAGGGCACAGTGAAAACCCTACACCCTGCCGAGCTTGAGGAGCTCGGCGCACAGATCATTCTGGGAAACACCTATCACCTCTGGCTGCGGCCCGGCCACGAGCTGATCCGCGAGCTCGGCGGATTGCATGGCTTCAGCACTTGGAAGAAGCCGATGCTCACTGATTCCGGCGGTTTCCAAGTCTGGTCGTTGGCGAAACTCCGGAAAATCACCGAAGAGGGCGTGCGTTTCCAAAACCACCTCGACGGTTCGAAAATGATGCTCACCCCAGAGCTCAGCATGGAAATCCAAGGCGCGCTGGGCTCGGACATTGCGATGCTCTTCGACGAATGCCCACCCTACCCGTGCGACGAAGCCTACGCCTCCAAATCCCTCGCCCTCACCACCCGCTGGGCAAAGCGCTGCAAGGATTGGGTGGCCACAAACGAACCTCGCTCCGGTGAAGGCAGGCAAAGCCATTTCGGAATCGTGCAGGGCTCGGTCTATGCAGATCTCCGCGAGCAATCGGCGCGGGAGCTGGTGGAGCTGGGCTTCGACGGCTACGCGATCGGCGGGGTTTCCGTGGGCGAGCCAGAGCATGAGATGTTCCGGGCCATCGAAAATGCGGTGCCTTTCCTGCCGCACGACAAGCCGCGCTACGCGATGGGACTGGGCACGCCGCCGCAGATTTTGGAAATGATCGCCCGCGGGGTGGACATGTTCGACTGCGTGATGCCCACCCGCATCGCCCGCCACGGCATGGCGATGACGCTCGACGGCCCGATCAACATCAAGAACCTGATTCACGCCAAGGACCCGCGTCCGCTTTGTGAAAGCGCACATCCCCACGTCGCCGGATTTTCCCGCGCCTATCTCCGGCACCTGTTCCGTGCGGGGGAAATCCTCGGTTTGCGGTTGCTTTCCTTCCACAATCTGCATTTCTACCTGTCCCTCGCCGCCGGTGCGCGGGATGCCATTGCTGTGGGGAATTTCCCCGAATACAAAGATTCCTTTATCCGACGCTACACACGATCTGTTACTCCATGATTCCAATCCACGCCTTCCTCGTCAATTTCCTCGCCGCAGACACCACCGCCGCAGCCGGCTCGGCGGGCGGTATTCTCGGCAATCCCCTGATCATGATGGGCCTGATGGTCGTCATGTTCTACTTCCTTCTGATCCGCCCGCAGCAGACCCAGCGCAAGGAAATGGCCGCCCGCATCGCCTCGCTCCAGACCGGTGACCGCGTGATCACCACTTCGGGCATCCACGGCCTCGTTCACAACGTCAAGGAACACACCGTGATCGTCAAAGTCGCCGAGGGCACCATGCTCGAGTTCGACAAACCGGCGATCGCCAGCGTGAAGAAAAAAGACGCTGCCTGATTGACCAACCTCTCCTGATTCCATCGATTCCGCCGCCCGCATCCGGAGCCAAACACCCATTTCCACACCATGCTTGCCACCGCATTTTACGAAGACCCGCTGACCCTGTTCATCACCGCGTTCGCGCTGATGGTTTTATTTTTCTGGTACTTCGCCACTGAGATCGAGCGGCGCAAGCGCAACATCGGCACCGTCCTCATGATCGGCGTCGTCGGCCTTTGCATCCTTGCCGCCACTCCGCCGCAGGAGCGCCTCAAGGGCGGCATCGACATTCTCGGTGGTTCGTCCTTCTCGCTGCACCTTCAGGAACGCGAATCCGAGAACGGTGAGAAAACTCCGGTCACCGCCCAACAGGTGGATCAAGCCATTACAGTCATTGAAAAACGCCTCAACGGCTTGGGCAACACCGAGCCGCTCATCCAACGCCAAGGTGCCAGCGGCATCCTCGTGCAAATGCCCGGTGTGAGCCCGGAACAATCCAACGAATACCGGAAAATTCTCGAAAAAGTCGCCAAGCTCGAACTCCGCGAAGTCAGCCCGCGCAATGACGAGGTCGGCGGCCCCGAAAAGAAAACTCTCGCCGAGCGCGTCTCGAACGGCAGCGAGATCGTCCCCGGCTACCGCGCCTACAAGATGAAGAGCAAGGACACGGAAAAAACCGAGTTCAGCCGCCCCATCCTGCTCAGCCGCCGCATCGCCCTCGGTGGCAAGGACATCGCCAACGCGACTCCTTCCCCACAGCAGGCCGACGCCGTCGCCATCACCCTGAACAACGCCGGTGAAAACAAGATGATCGCCCTTACCAAGGACATGCGCCCCGGAGTGGACCGCATCGCCATCGTGCTCGACGGCGAGGTCATCAGCGCCCCGGTCGTCAATCAGGTGCCACTCGGCGGACGCTTCATCGTCGAAGGCCTTCACGAACCCGGAGAAGTGCAAAATCTCGCCAACTCGCTGATGAACCCGTTGGAAAACCCGCTGGTGGTTGACGAGTTCCGCAACATCTCTCCCACCCTTGGCAAAGCAGTCATTCATCAGGGCCTCCTCGCCGGTGCGCTCTCGCTGATGATGACCTTCATTTTCGTCCTCGCTTACTACCGCATGTCCGGCTTCATCGCCATCATCGGACTCATTGTGAACACCGTCATCCTCTTCGGTGTCATGGCGATGTTCGGCTTCACCTTCTCCCTTCCCGGAATCGCCGGCATGGTTCTCACCATCGGTATGGCCGTGGACGCGAACGTGCTGATCTACGAACGTCTCCGCGAAGAACTCAACCGTGGGAAAACCCTGAAAAACGCCATCGACGTCTCCTACGAGCGCGCCTTCACCGCCATTTTCGACTCCCACTTCACCTCGCTGCTTACCGCCATCATCCTCTTCGCCCTCGGCAGCGGCACGATCAAAGGCTTCGCCATCACCCTTACCATCGGCATCACCGCCTCCCTGTTCTCCACCATCCTAGTCACCCGGGTGTTGTTCCGTTGGGGCATCGACTTCGGATTCTTCAAGAAACTCACCTTCCTCGATCTCATCAAATCGAAAAACCACGATTTCATGGGCAAGCGCCGCACCGCCATCATGCTGGCCCTCGCCACCATCGTTGTGTCGCTCGGAGCCTTCGCCTATCGGGGTGAGCGCGCCCTCGGCATCGACTTCACCGGCGGCACCCGCATCCAGTTCCAACTTGGTAAGGAAACCAAAGTCCCTCTCGACGACGTCAGCAAAGCGCTCGAAGGCCTCAAGCTCACGAAAGCCGCCTATCCGCAGCAGGAAAGCAATCCCGCCACCGGCAGCGCCCTCACCGTCCGCTGCGCCACCGCCGACACCCCCGCCATCACCGCCAAACTGCGCGAGGCCATTCCCGCTCTCGCCGCCAAGTCCGATACCGGCAGCTACCTCATCGACGCCAGTCAGGAAGAAGTTTCCGCCGTCATCGGTGGTTCGTTTCTTACCCAGTCGCTCATCGCCATCGCCTTCGGCCTCCTCGGGATTCTGATCTACATGACTGCCCGCTTCGAGTTCTCCTTCGCACTCGGTGGATTCGTCGCCATTTTCCACGATATCATCATCTGCGTCGGCATCGTCGTCCTGATGGGAGGCGAGCTCTCGCTCATCCACGTCGGCGCGGTCCTGACCATCGCCGGTTACTCGATCAGCGATACCATCATCGTCTTCGACCGGATTCGAGAAACGGTGCTCCACAGCACCGGCTCCGTGGAAAAGATCATGAATGAGGCCATCAACGCCACACTCTCACGGACCTTGCTGACCTCCGGTGCCACCCTGATCAGCGTTGCCATCCTCGCCTTCCTCGGCGGTTCCGGCCTGCGCGACTTCGGCATCATCATATTCATCGGCATCATCGTCGGCACCTTCTCCTCCATCTACATCGCCTCGCCCATCGCCCTCTGGTGGAGCAACCGCAAGGGCAGAAGCCTGCGCGATGATGTGCTCGCCTCCACCGTCAAGGCCGAGGCCTCCGCAGCAGCGCCCTGAGCCAAAGAGGGTAATACAGACATTCCTGTCTGTTCTTCCACAAGCCACAGGTTTCCGTAGCACAGACAGGAATGTCTGTGCTACGCCTCTCACAACCGGGCGCTTCTGTCCGGGGTGCGCCTCTCAGAGTGCGTCGTCTTCTTCCCAAACCACAGACGCCGCCCCCTTGGCTTCCGCCAAAATATCGAGCGTCCCGTGCTCGGCGCACCATTTTTCGATGTAGGGCCAATCAAGGATTTTCTCACCTTGCACTCCCATTACCGCCACCACGTCATCAAAATCCTTGCTTCGTTTTGCTCCCATCGACCAGCGCAACTTCTGCACAATGACGTCTTCCGGTGTTGGCAGCCACGCAGGGCGTGACAGTAAAGTGAGTTGCTTGCGGCGAGAGAAACGACTTTGATCGTGGGCATCCGGACTGAGTTCAAACAACTCGATCATGAACGGGATCTCCGGAATTTGAATGATCTGACGCCATGTGCCGGTCACCATTTCAAAACTTACCTGAGGGTCCACCTTGAATGCCTCTGGGAGTAAGACGAGAAGTCGCTCTCGCTCAGAAGCCACAATTTTCAGCACAAAATCTGCATCCTTGGTGGCACGTGGGACACCATAGCGATTTGACGAAAACGAGCCGACGACCATGTAATCCAGTCCAAGTTCGTTTAAAATGTCTAGCAGAATTCCAACGGCTTCTTCACCGCTTTTCATGATAGCGTAATTGCGGTGTTTCTAGTTTTCTCAAGCGGGCAAGACGTTTGAGCAACAGCAAATGAATTTGTTCTTCTGGGGCATTTGGACTCTCATCCCGGAGACCTTCCTTCATCCGTTCACAGACGCCCGCGAAAAGGCGCGGCCCCGCAAGCATCCGATCTTCCTCGGACATCATGCGCGCTTGGCGCACTTTCGCCAGATCGGCAAAGCGGGCGTCGCGGATGATTTGCTCATTCATGGGGGGAGTATCTACACGATGGCGGTGGGTAAGGCAAGGCATGGGTTTTCCGACAGCCCAACAAGGCGGTGATTGATGCCGCGCACTTGGCTCTCGCAATCCTGCGCGATGATGTGCTCGCCTCCACCGTCAAGGCCGAGGCCTCCGCAGCAGCGCCCTGAGCCAAAGAGGTAATACAGACATTCCTGTCTGTTCTTCCACAAGCCACCAGTTTCCGAAGAACAGACAGGAATGTCTGTGCTACGCCTCTCACAGCCGGGCGCTTCTGAAATCACTTTGCCGGTGGCGGCGGTGGCGGGAAGTCCTCGGGCGAAATTTTCTGATCGTGATTGCGGTCGAGCAGTTCGAAGCGGTCCTCCTGCTGGTCTTCCGTGAGATTTTTCACCGCCTGGCCTTGGCGGAATTCCTCGAATGAAAGCGCTCCGTCGCCGTTGGTATCGAGTTTTTTGTTGATCTGACCGGGGCTGTCTATCGGAGGGAACGGAGGGCCTTCGCGATCTGGTCCCTTGCCATCCGGGCCGCGCTTGCCATCGGGGCGCCTGAACGGCGGCTCTGGGCGGTCGGCCGGAGAAATCACGCCATCGCCGTTGGTATCGAGGCGTTTGAAAACCGCTTCCTGCTTGTCCGGCGGGAGTTTCTTGAACAACTCGCCGGCCTTAAATTCCTCCAAGCTTACGCCACCACTGCGGTCAGTGTCGAGTTCCCAAAGGCGTGGCATCCGATGTTCCTGCCCGTCACGGGACTTGGCGAAATTGCCGAGTTCCTCGCGGCTAAGCTTGCCGTCGGCGTCTTTGTCGAGGCGCTTGAAAAGGTTGTCTCGCTTGTCTTCGGGGAGATTCTGGATGCGTGGCATGGCGTTGAATTCCTCCTTTGAGAGAAAGCCATCGCCATTTTTATCGGCCATTTTCCAGAGTTCCATGAACATGCCGGGAGGTGGCCCGCGATGATCGCCTTTCTCGCCCGGAGGCGGTCCTTCCGGCCCTTTTTCAGGTTCGGCAAGGCAGACCGATGGAAGCAGCAGGCCCGCAGCAAGAAGGGAAACTGGGATGGTTTTCATGGACGATTCAGGAATTTCCAGCTCCATTCCGGGGGAGCATCGAGCATAGAAACTCCGGGTGCGCAGAAAAGTTTCGGCTAACGGCCGCAAAACGTGTAGTTCTTCCCCGCAATCACCCGCCATGCACATTCGAGACATCCTTGCCGACTCCAAGCCGTCCCTCTCATTTGAATTTTTCCCGCCCCGGACCGCACCGTCCTGGGAGGATCTCTATCAGACCATCCGTGAGTTGGAGCCGCTGCATCCGTCATTTGTCTCGGTGACCTACGGGGCTGGTGGCGGCACTCGCGAGCTGACGCATGATCTAGTCGTCCGCATCACGAAAACGACGTCGATCCCGCCCGTCCCCCATCTGACCTGTGTGGGGCACTCGGAGAAGGAAGTGATGGAAATCCTCGAGCGCTACGCGGCCGCCGGGGTTTCCAATATCCTGGCCCTGCGCGGAGATCCACCGCGCGACCAACCGAACTACGACTGGTCCGAAAGCGGCTTCCGCCATGCGGCGGATCTGGTGCGCTTCATTAAGAAGTTCAACGAATCCGGCGTGCATCCGGACCCGCGTGGATTCGGAATCGGTGTGGCAGGTTTCCCTGAAGGCCATCCGACGACGCCTAACCGCGTGGATGAACTCGATTTCCTCAAGGCCAAGGTGGACGAGGGCGCGGACTACATCTGCACGCAGTTGTTTTTCGACAATCATGACTTCTTCGACTTCCGCGACCGCTGCGAACTGGCGGGCATCCGCGTGCCGATCATCGCTGGCGTGATGCCGGTGACCTCCCTATCAGGCATGAAGCGGATGGCGGAACTTGCCGCCGGAGCACGCTATCCGGCGAAGCTCGTGCGTGCGCTGGACCGTGCGAAATCAAATCCAGAATCCGTCGAGCGGGTGGGCATCCACTACGCCGCCGAGCAATGCGCCGGGCTGATGGACGGTGGTGTGGACGGCATCCACTTCTACACGCTGAACAAGAGCCACGCGACGCGTGAGATCTATCACAGTCTCGGTCTGGCAGCGGGAGTCTGATGGAAGAACCGGCAGCAAAGCCTGAATCGCAAAATCTATCGGGAAATACTCTCGCGTAATTGATAGATCGACTCGCCCTGCTTGAGGGTAATTTCATACAGGCCACCGTTGATCGGCACCATGATCGGAATACGGCGGGTGAGCGGATCCACGGGATATCGCGCCGAAAGTTTCGCTGCGTTTTCAAAAGCATCCGGCGGGACGGAGATTTTAAAATTTCCTTCGTATCGCAGCATTCGCGAGAGGCGCTCGGACGACTGCTCCTCAAGGCGGCGCATATCGAGGCTCAGGCCGAGGCGGTTAAACAATGAGCCTGCACCTTCGCCTTGGTTGGATTCCTTGTTGCGCTTGGCTTCGAGCGCTGCCCGCTTGAGTGTGAAATCCACGGAATCGGCCTTCACTCCGGTGTCTTCGGTTTCGCCATCCTCGGCAATGAAAATCGGCACGCCGCCCTTCTCGCTCTGTTCGACTGCGGCCTTGGTCTCCTCGGCCGTCGGCAGCCTGACGCGCATCTCTCCTTCAAGCGTGAAAAGATCACCCGCCTTGAGTTTCACATCGGTCAATTCCATACCGCCGCCGCTGGTTTTCATGCGGAACGAGCCTTCGTTGAAATCGACGCGGTGATAGTTTCTGGAAAAGTCCACGATGGAGAGCGCCTTGAGAATGTGGATGCGCTCGCGAAGGGTCAGCACGTCTTGGCCATCGAGGCTTACCATTCCTTTGAAACCGACGCCGTCCGATGTGTTAGTGGAGCCAAAGACTTGAAAGTCGCCCGAGAAAGAACCTTCGACGAAATTTCGGAACGTGGGGGGCAGGATGTTTTCCAGCGACAGGCTGCGGATCTTCGCGATGCCCTGCACGGTGGGACGTTCGCCGCCAGTGACTTTCAATCCGGTGAGATCGATGGTGGCATTGCCGCGCCGGAATTCAGCTTTTTCAAAAGTGATGCCGTCCGGATCGCAGACGACCACCAAGGTCACGATATCGAGTTTGCGCAGCCAGTTCTGAGAAAAGGTGCCACCCCGAAAAACCATTTTCATCACGCCGTCGCCGCGCAGCATCTTGAGCGAGCTGCCTTCGATGGTGCCTTGTGTCCGGTCAGAAAAGCCCCAGCGGATCGTGGCATCGGCGACTTCGATACCGCTCAGCAGGACTTGGGGAAATTTCCGGAAAAGCGCCTCAGAAATCTTCTGCGCGGACCCCGCATCATCGGCACCGGCGCGGAGGTCCAGGTCCACCCGGGAAATGGCGATGGTTTCCGGGTCCCACGGGCCGCGGAGACCGTCGAGAATCCCCATTTTCCAGCGGATGTTCCTCGCTTCTAACGTGGAAAAAAACGTCGCCTCCCCTCCTTGGCAGGCGAGGCGGCTGATGCTCGACTGCCCTTGGATTTGCGAAAATCCCTTCATCTGCGTCTCACTGGCGGAGAGGCCGGCCTGAAGCGAGGTGCGGATGCCTTCTTGGAATGACGGGCGGTCCACCCGTTTCACCAGATAGATCCAGACTGCGAGGACGACGAGCACGAGGAAGATCAATAACCGGAAGCCAATGCTGAGCAGTTGAAACAAGGCGTTTCCCTTCACCCCGCTGCCGGACATCGAGTAGCGGACTTGGAACCAGAATCCTTGGTTCGCCACCCACTGGCTCAAACGTTCGTTGAAATTTTGCGATTGCTCAGCTTCCATAAAATCCACTCGCCTTTCAGCAAGGAAAGTAAAACCTCCCCCCGCTGGCGATGCGAGGGAAATTTGCCTCGCACAGCCGCCCGCCACCCCATACGACCTGCGCCGTGGAAGCCAACGACTACAAAGTCCGCCTTGAAATTTTCGAAGGTCCGCTCGACCTGCTGCTCTACCTCATCAAGAAGGATGAAGTGGACATCCATTCCATTTCAATCGAGCGCATTACCCGCCAGTATCTCGACTATATTAACACCTTCAAGCTGCTCAACATCGACCTCGCCTCTGAGTTCATTGTGATGGCGGCGAACCTGATGTATTTGAAAAGCCGCACGCTGCTGCCGCGGGTGGATCAGCCGCCGGAAGAGGACGCCGAGGAGGACGATCCGCGCTGGGAGCTCATCCGCCAGCTCATCGAATACAAGAAATTCAAGGATGCCGCCGGCTTCCTTTGCATGCGCGAGATCGAGCAGGAAGGCCGTTTCGCCCACCAGCCGGACGCAGACGACAAGCCGCCGGAAGAACCCGTCGCGCTGGCCGATGTTTCGATTTTCGATCTGATCCGTGCTTTCCAGAACGTGCTGAAGCGCTTCGAAGAGTCGCACGATTTCGGCGATATCATCGACGACCGCTACACCGTTTCCGACAAAATCGAGATTTTCCTGAGTAACTTCGCACCCGGCCAATCGCGCCGGTTCGAAGATCTTTTCGAGAGCGCCACCACCAAGGCAGAGGTCATCGTCACCTTCCTCGCATTGCTTGAGCTGATGAAGCTCAACCAGTTCGTCGTTCGCCAGCACGAACTGCTCGGCGAAATCGTGATCGAGCGCCGCAGCAACGCCTCCGTGAACGCCCTGGAAGCGGCAGAAGTCGGCGCGGACGATCAGTGACTGCTCAGCTCAGGCGGAACACGATCCGGGCCTTCGTTAGGTCGTAAGGAGACATTTCCATCTTCACCTTGTCACCCACGACGAGGCGGATGAAACGCTTGCGCATTTTCCCGGAAATGTGGGCCAAAACTTCGTGGCCGCTTTCCAGTTTCACGCGGAACATCGTGCCTGCGAGAACGGATGAAATCTCGCCATCCACTTCCACGGCCTTCTGATCTTCGTCCTTGGTGGAACGTTTCGGTGGACCATAACGGTTGCGGTTGCGGCTGGGACGGCGTCCGGAATTCTGTGGGCGTGGAGGCATGATGGATGTGGATCGAAGGAGCGGCGGAAAGAAATTTCACAGCCTGCGGCGATTGGGTATCCTATCCGTTCCAGCCCATCAATCCCAAAAAACGCGCCAATCGACTGTTCCTGAGCTTTTCTTCGTCACCCCATGCTTGCCAAGCCGTCACTCAGACTCCAGTTTTCTGGCCGTCGCCATCCGCAAGTGGCATTCCCAAAAAACCGCACTATCTTCACCAGCCATGCCAGAGATCATCGAAAAAGAACTCCCGCCGAACCTGAAGCCTCTTTGGCTCAAAGCGCTCAGCGCCGTTCAGACTTCCAACCTCACCTATGGGATCAGCCTTCTCCAAGCCGTGCTCAAGGACGCCCCCGGCTTTCTCGAAGGACGCAAGATGCTTCGCAAATGCGAACTTCAGATCGCAGGAAACACCAAGAAAAAAGGCGGCCTTTTCGGTATGTCCGGCGGTGGCATGGGAGTGATGAAACTCCAAGGCCAAGCGAAAAAAGACCCTGCCGGCACCCTGCCACTCATCGAGAAGGAACTGGAAAAGGACCCATTGAGCGATTCCGCTAACGAACTGCTCTTCGACACCTGCCTCAAGCTCGAACTTTACGAAACCGCCGCCTTCGCCCTCGAAACCGTGCGCAAGGGCAGCCCGGAAAACGCAAAGCTTCTCCACCGGCTCGCCGAGTTCTACATCACCCGCGAACAACCGATGCTCGCCTCGGAAGTTTACAACGACATCATCAAGCACCACCCCACCGACGGCACCGCCATCAAGGGCTCGAAGGACGCCTCCGCCCGCGCCTCCATGCAGAAGGGCAAGTGGGATGAGAACGCTGACATGCGCTCGCTGATGAAAAGCACCGCCGAGTTCGAGGAACTCGAAAAGGCCTCCCGCACCGGCCTCACCCGCGAACAACTTGAAGAACGCCGCGACGGCATCATCGAGAAATACAACGCCGACCCGAACCACCTGGCCACCGTCAAGGACCTCGCCGGTATCTACGAACAACTCGAAGACTGGCACAACGCCCACAGTTTCTTCACGTGGGCCCACTCACTGAGCAATGGCGACGTCGCCCTCGCGACCAAGGCGGCCACCATGAACGACCGCGCCATCGAGACCGACATGAAGACTCTCGAAGTCGCCGTCGCCGCCGATCCTGACAACGCCGAGCTCAAGGCCGCACTCGATGCCCGCAAGGCGGATCGTCTCGCCGAACAGGTGCTGGAAGCCCAGAAGCGTGTCGATCAGAACCCGACCGATCCGCAGCTCCGCTTCGAACTCGGCACCGCGCTCTATCATTCCGGTGACTTCAGCGGCGCCATCCCGCATCTCCAACAGGCCACCCGGAACCCGCACATCCGCACCAAGGTGCTGCTCCTGCTAGGCCGCACCTTCAAGGCCAAGGGCATGTTCGACCTTTCGATCAAACAGCTCTCGGACGCACTCGCCGATCTCCACGCGATGGACAACACCAAAAAGGAAGTGCTTTACGAAAAAGGCATTATTCACAGCGATGTGGGTGACAAGGAAAACGCGCTCGACTGCTTCAAGCAGATCTACGAAGTGGACTACGGCTACCGCGACGTCGCCCAGCGCGTCGAGTCTTCGTATTCCTGATTCGATCCGCCAGAATCTGAAAATTCACCGCCGCCCTTTCTCACGGATGGGCGGCGGATTCGTTTTCCCGCCGTGACACAGACACCCCAGTCTGTCCTTCCGTGGGCCCCGCCCGTGCACGTTTGATTCCGGACCTAGTGCCGCGTAAAATTCAAATTGGCGGATGGCTTTGCCAATCGTGGTTGCGGCATCTCGCCGCAACGCGGCTCTTTCTGTGACTTTGCGGCGAGACGCCACAACCACGTTCAAAGGTCCGACCAACAAACAAAGTTTTATGCGCCACTAGAAGGCATCGTGCTTTCTCTCCGCATCCATGTTAGAATTAACTTACACCACAATTCACCGTCCTACATGCACAGCATTATAATTCTATCTGTGTTCTTCATCTGCATTCACTCACCTTAATCTGCGGTTGAATACCCCTTCTCTCTTTTCAGCCTAAGAACGCTACGTTGACGCACACCGGTGAAACTCCCATCCTCACGGCGACTCCATCCACTCATGCCCATCCATCCACGCCCGCTCAGTTTCCCGAAAAACTTCGTCTGGGGCTTCGCCGCCGCCGCCCCGCAGATCGAGGGAGCCGCATTCACCGACGGCAAGGGCCCGTCCATCTGGGACACCTTCGCCCGTCAGCCGGGGAAAGTGAAAAACGGCGACAACCTCGACACCGCCTGCGACCACTATCACCTCTTCAAAAAGGACTTCGCACTGATGGCAAAGCTCGGCGCAAAGAACTACCGCCTGTCCCTCGCTTGGCCCCGCATCCATCCCACGGGCGGCAGCGCGGTGAACCGCAAGGGCATTGATTTCTATCACCGCCTGCTGGACTCGATGCTCGACCACGGCCTAACACCCTGGGTCACCATGTTCCATTGGGATCTCCCTCAGCCACTGGAGGACAACTTCGGCGGCTGGCGTGACCGCCGCACCGCAGACGCCTTCGGCACTTACGCGGACACCATCGTGAAAGCTTACGGCGACAAGGTGAAAAACTGGATCACGCTCAACGAGATCGACTGCTTCACCCGCATGGGCTATGGGATCGGGCAGAAGGCACCCGGCCTGAAACTTTCCCAACAGATCGTCAACCAGACCCATCACACCGCCCTGCTCGCCCACGGCCACGGCGTCCGCGCCGTCCGTGAGTTCGGCGGCAAGGGCGCCCGCGTCGGCATCACCGATAATTGCGACATCGCCATCCCGCTCACCGAAACCCCATCCGACATCGCAGCCGCGCACAAAGCCTTCGTCACTAACAACACCCGCGTCCTCGAACCCATTTTCAAAGGCCGCTACGATCCCGCCTACCTCCGCGCGGCCGGCAAAGACGCCCCGGTATTCCAACCCGGCGACCTCGAACACATCAGCCGTCCCACCGATTTCTTCGGCATGAATGTCTATACCGGAAACTTCGTCCGCGCGGGCAAGGGGGGGAAACCCGAGACACTGCCGTTCCCCCCTTCCCACCCCACGGCCGATGCGGCCTGGCTGCGTCATGCACCGCAGTCGATCTACTGGGGCACCCGTTTCGCAGCCGAAATCTACGGAGTAAAATCCATTTACATCACGGAAAACGGCGCGGGCTACAAGGACGCCCCCCCCGTCAACGGCGAGGTGCTGGACCTCCACCGCCGCGACTATGTGAGAAATTACCTGCGGGAAATGCACCGGGCCATTGCAGACGGAGTGCCGGTGAAAGGTTATTTCCTCTGGTCGTTCATGGACAACTACGAGTGGGAGGACGGCTACGACATGCGTTTCGGCGTCGTCCATTGTGATTTCAAAACCCAGAAGCGCACCCCCAAGGCTAGCGCCCGGTGGTATTCGCAGGTGATGGCGGCAAACGCCATCGTCTAGACCTGACGATGAGAAATTTTTTGCAGAAATGAAAATCCGCTGAATGGTTCCCGCTCGCCGGAGTCGTTTCTCATTCCGGAATTCGTCTCCACGACCTGCAAAACAAACAACCAAACCAACTCATGAAAACACTATTCACCTTCCTCGCCACCGCCGCCCTCGTTGCTCCTGCATTCGCCGCTGAGTTCCCGGACATCAGCATCGCCGATCTTAAGACCGCCATCGCCGAGAAAAAAGCCACGGTGATCGACGTCAACGGTTCCGAATCCTACGCCAAAGGCCACGTGCCGACCGCCATCGACTTTGCAGCCGAAAAGGACATCGCTGCCAAGCTACCGTCCGACAAGGCAGCCCTCGTCGTCGCCTATTGCGGCAGCCCGCAATGCAGTGCCTACGCCAAGGCAGCCAAAGCCGCCAAGGCTCTCGGCTATACCAACGTCAAACACCTGTCCGCCGGCATCTCCGGCTGGGTGGCGGCAGGCGAGACAACCGAGAAGAAGTAACCTGCATCCAGTTAGTGTCAGTAACGTCACTTTCCGCCACCACGGCGGAGAGTGACGACTTGCATGAAACCTCCGCTAGAGCCGTCGGAGGACATGAAATAGGAGTTGTTGCTTTTCAGCACGACCATCTGGATTTGTTCCTTCGGGAAGATCGGGAGAAAGTTGTGCTCTTGAAATTTCCACTCGGCCCCAACCTGATAGGTGAGATCGTAAGTAATTTCCTCTTTCTCGGCCGGCGCAAGCAGCGCGGCCCGTGGTTTGATTTCCTTGAGAGGCGCATCGCCGAAGCGCATGGCGATCGTGTAGGGGCTGAGATTGTGGACGCGCAATTGGCCGATGGGGAGTTTGCTGGGATCGTCGTCGATCACGTAGGCAACGAACGTGCCATCACCGGCAGGTGCAAGCAATACAGTGGCGCGACTGCAACCGGCCGGTAGCACGGCGAGCGAAACGAGGTTAGGAGTTTTTTTACGGCGATTTTCGAGTTCCAGCGCGATGCCATCTTTGGCTTGGCCATCTTTGGCGACAGCTTCGGGATCTGGCTTCAACGGCGACATTTCGTGTTCCAAGTCTTCCTTCGAGGCCTGCGGCTTGGGTTTGATATTGCCATCGCCATTTTTAAAAATCTCCATCAGAGCAGGGCCCGAGTAGGATACGGGTTGGGAGTAACGAAATGACTGGGCGGTGATGTCAGCGGATTTTTCTCCCGCCTTGAACGAGAGTCCGCCGATTTCATCACCCCATGCGACGACATCGATTTTCATCGAGACGCCGGTCTCCTGCGCGCGCAGCGGTGCGACAAGACCGGCGAAAAGCAACAACGAGAAGAGAAAATCAAATTTCCTGCGGGGACAACCAGCGGAAGGAGACGAGTTGGTATTTGCGGCCATAGGTCTTGTTGAGGTTAGTAAGATTGGTAGCCCGCACAGAAGGTTCGTTTGACGGATCAACGTAGGAGGGGGTGCGCTGCACGATAGCTTCACAGTATGCCTTGGCAACGGATTTCCCGGCGGCATCAAGAGCTTCACCATAGGCGCGGATGCGGAAGGTATCGGAGCGATTGGTGATAGATGGTCCGATCACTTGAAGCAGGTCAGCCTGGGTGAGCCAACCGGGAATGCCGGTGGAGCGGTAACCTTGTTCGGACTGCAGCGTGGAAAGCATTTTTCGATCGGCGATGATGCTGGCGACTGTGCCGTAGTTTTGGTCGGTAGATGTAGCCGCCCATTCCGGTTCGCCATCGGAGTTCTTATCTGCAGGCCGATTATCAGTCTTGGAACCATCTAAGTCAGCACGCGGAGCGCCGCCAGATTCGGATAGCGTCACGCGATCAAAAGGCGCTTTGAGATTGGGGCCGAATCCACTTTTGTTAGCTGCAAAATTGATAGTTGCTCCGCTTTCGTCAATGGCAGCCTGAAGTGCACCGCTGCGGGACATGGCGGGCTGGGTTGCAATATCGGCCAGGGCGCGGTTGACAAAATGGGAGAGCGAAACAAACGGACCGCGGAGCCGCACTTGTTTGACGATTTCCTCTGCAAGCAGGTCGAGTTCGGGATCGGACAAGCGGCGGAAGCCGGAAAAAGAATCGGCTTGGTCTCCGGAGGGCTTAACTGCAGCGGGGTCCAGTTGTTCGAGGGAGCGGGGAAACGCTGCCGTGGCCGGGGTGCTGGCATCCGCCATGTGTTTGAAATACTTTGAGCTGCCGAGGAAAGCTTTCCAAGCGTTCTTATCGGTGCTGTTGACGTTGAACGCACCGTCGATCATGAGCTGTGAGGAGGACCTGATAGGATCCGCGAGATCTGTTGATTCGAGGTTGGGATTCAGACGCACGATCGATGGATTTACAGGGAAAGCATTGGATGAAGAATTAGGAAGGGTGGACAGGAAATAGCTATCCCAAATGGATGCATTGAGAAGGTAGGAGATATCATAATACTTCCGTGATGTTGCTGTGGCACCAGATTTGTTAGGTGCGCCGATCAGTTCATAGTCCTTGCGGGTTTGAGTGGTCAGGGCACGTTTGACGAAGGGCGTGGCATAGGAATTGGCGAAGGCATTTCCCGGTTGATGGCCGATGGATGCGGCGACATCGTCGCCCGTTAGGTCCGCGTGTTGGAACTGTGCGAGCGACGCAAACTGGGTGGGCACACTGAAGAGCACGGTTTTCGGGCTGCCGATGTAGCTGCGGCCCCAAGGCATCGGACTGTTTAGGTTTTGAGTGAAGAATGTGCCGGTTTGTCCAGAAGGGTTATCAGGGAGCTTGGCGAAGCCGTTGTTACTCGCCATAAAATAGGGTGGAGCATTGTAGCTGGCGATGGGTTTGCTGAAGCGGGTCGCTTGCAAATTAAAGTCCGCATAAGTTCTGAGAGTGGAGCTGCGCTGGCCCATTGCGTAACCTAGGGGCATAAGCTGATCACCTAAATAGTCAACGCCGGGTTGGCTGATCTGGAAGTTATAGCACATTATTGGAACAGGATCAGGCCGACTCGCTAGGCCCGCCGCATCGTACGAGCGGATGTTGCTCGAATAGTAGCCGTTATCCAATTGGAAGCGCTCCAATCGGCGTAAAGGTTCGGCACTACTGGATGTGCCGGCGAGGCGCATCTCCACGGTGATGAGAGTGGTCTGCCATTCTTCACGGACATCCAAAGACGGCATAGTCGTGTAAACACCACTAGAGTCCAATTCGACGCACTTCGTGAACAAAGATGGCGTGGCACTGCCGAAAGGCACGAGATTTATCACGATGCGCTGAGTTCCCGTTCCGATCGCCCGCAGGTTTGCTCCAGCGATTGTGTAGGCGCGCGCTTCTCCAGGAACGAGCGAGGACGGCGCTATAGTAAAAATTGCATTGTTGAAGACGGCGGACTCGGTCGAACTGATGAACACCGCATTGGCTCCCAAGTTCCAAATTCGTGATGGTCTATTGCCGCTGGGAGTTTGATTGCGGACCTCGAATTCGAGGTTTCTGTTCCATTTCAGGGGCTGGGAATAGGGATTGGAGATTGCGATGGCGATTTTTCCGCAAGGATTGGCTTTGAAGCCGGTGCCAGTCGTCGCCGGTTTGAACCGAACACCCATGAGAATGCGGAATTCCGTAACGAGCGGAGCAATGGAAACATCAAGAACCGAAGCGGCGTTTTTGACAATGAGTGAACCGCCTTCGAGTGTTTTGGAACGGTCATGAAATGCCTTCAGCGTGTCCCACAATGGCGCTCTCATAGTGCCATCGATGGTGGCATCTCCGCTGAGAATGATTTTTGAATCTTTCCTCGGATAGTTGAGAACCCCAGCACCCGAAGGAGCGGAGGTCGGTAAGGCGCCGTTGAGAATGTTAGTAAGATCAATCTTAGTGCCGCCATTGAGAGTGTCAGCAATGACTGCCATGCTGTCGGCGGTCGCCGAGTGGAATACGGCTTTCAAGGGATCGCCTTTGACGCTTGGGAGGAGAAGAGAGGTTTGAGCGAGGTCGGTGACTTTTGGGAGGGATTTCTGAGATTCTCCAGAAGGCGTTGGGTAGGCACCGAAGCCCGCCACCGTTTCCCACCCGCGGCGCTGCGAGGTGAGGGAGGCGTAGCTTCCGTCATCCAAGGTCTTGGCCATGTTGATCTTGGCCTTCACCCCTTCATCACCCACCCACCATGCGTATCTGCCCTTCGGCTTGGAGGTGGTTCTGTCGATCAATCCAAGCACCGGAGCCACGACATAACGATCGGTCGCACCGGTCCCGACGGTATTTTCCCCAGCGAGAACGACAGCCTTTGTGGAATCGGAAACGTTGCCCGATGATCCGACTGTGTAATTGCCTCCCGAGGGCAGAATCGTAGGCCCGGTGGAGCTCGCATCACTGCCACTGACAAGCCATTGGACGATATTGGGACTCGGCGTCTTGGTGAAAATCTCCGAACCGGGATTGGTGGTGTTGGAGTTTTTCCAAACCCCAGTCCAGAAGCGGGTCCCGGATTGTACGCTGGAGAGCCCTTTCGAAATGCCTGTGACGGATTTGTCATTCTGGGGTGGAGTGCCAGCGGTGGTGGGCAGACCTGCTCCATCGCCCGCGATATCAGCGGTGGCGGTGATTCGTTGGTCCGGACCTGTCTGTTTTTGTAATTCGCCCAAGGCCAGCATCAAGGCCATCCGGGCATTGGCACGAGCTTCTGCCAAGGCAGTAGCCGACGACGCCGAACGCAGTGAGATCGAGGAAAGACTCAATAGGCCAACTGCGATCACCGTCAGTAGAATCATCAAACTAAGGGTCACCACCAAGGCGAATCCCGGTTTGAAAGTAGAAAATCGTGGGTTATAGGATTTCATCGCAAAGAGTGGAGTTTTTTATTGTCCCTATAATGTAATCACCCGATTGAAAGTCAAAATAAAAGTTCTACCCTCTCCAAATTTGGCCCGCATGCCGATTTTTGGACTGAACCAGGAACGAGCAGAATCGCGATACTTTGTGATTTCTCATCAAATCGAATTTTGACCACCAGGGTTCCAAGCGGATCGGCTGCGAGAAAATCATCTGACCCATCGTGGAGCTGATTCTCCTCCATTTGCTCATCCATGGCTTTGCCATTTCCGAGGCTTCGCTCTGAAAATCAGCAGTGCTGCATATCGCCGTAACCTCGTGGCTTCACCAGCACCGCCGTATGCATTTCCGCACCAGCAATTTCTCAGCCGCGACTTCACCCGCCAGATCTTCCTGCTAGCGCGAGTGCTGGATCGCCTCGCAGACGGCTGGGAAAATCTGACGCTTTCGGCTGACCACGCCGGGGGCATGGAACAGAGTCTCATCCATCCGTTCAAACGGCAGCTTCGCCAGCGCAGCATCTTGGCCGACTGCTAGAATCATGCTGTGATGCAGTGCCACGTCGGTCACGGCGAGCACTGCCAGATCATACTTTTTCACGGCGTAAAGTTCCTTCAATGCCGCTTCCAGCTCTTCACGCCGCGCGGCGAAACCGTGCAGGTCGCGCTCCTCGACTTGAGAAATACTAACGGAAAGCCCTTGCTCGGTGAACTCCTTGCGGTCCGCGTTCAGGATTTCGTCGGGCGTGCCGTTCGCGATCAGAGAGCCGACGGCGAAGAACTCATCGGTGAATTTCTTGGGATCAACGCCCGCCACGCCGCTCAGCCAGTTGAGCATCTCGCGATCCAGCAGAGTTGTCGTCGGAGAAGTGAGGCAGAGTGTGTCGGAAACGATTCCCGCGCAAAGGCACATCGCCACGCTCGGCTGCGGCATCAGCCCGCGGTGGAAAAATTTCCGGCCGACGAGTGTGCAGGTCGATCCCACCGGCTCGTTCAAATAGCGGATCGGTTCACGTGAAACAAGGTCGCCAGCGAGGCGGTGGTGGTCGATGACTTCGGTGATCTCGGCTTCTTCGACGCCGTTGACGGCCTGCGCGTATTCGTTGTGATCGACGAGAGCCAGGCGGATGCGCGATGGATCCACGAGGTCAGATTTCGCAAGCACGCCGATCATTTTCCCACCCGTATGCTCGACGACTGGGAACAAATCCTGATCCACCGTGCCGAGGCGTTTCCGCAGGCGCGAAACCGACTCGGAGGCAGTGACCGTTAGGAAATTCTCCTCCATCACGTGCCGCACCGTGCGCGAACAGCGGATCAGCGTGGAAGCACTGGCCGTGTCCTGATGGCAGCGCAGCACCACCACCCCGCTGCGTGCAGCATAGGCGAGGATTTCTCCGGAAATCACGTTATCACCCGTCACTAACAAAGCACGCGCACCGTGGTCGATGGCGTAGCGTTGGACGATCGGGCGATCGCCACAGATGACGAGGAAACGGCCGACATTTCCGTCCTGCACTGCCTGTTTGAGGCGCTTATCCACGGTCGATTGCGAAGACGCGCCGACTAACAAAATAAGATCTTCTTCAAACTCCGGCGACGGCAGCATGGCGCCGAGCGATTCCGCTTGCAGCGTATCTGCTAGTTTCGCGAGCGAGACATGAATGGTCCGCACGCTGAGGCCCTCGGTATCGGCGGGCAGCAGGAGCTTGAGTAGATCGAAATAACGCAAAATGCCACGCAGGTTTCCATCCTCGTCTTCCACCGGCACGCAGCGGATTTGCGCCGTGAGCATCCGGCGGTAGGCCGTGAGGAAAGTGTCGGACCAATCCACCTTGATCACCTTGCGATGGCAGATCATCGCCGCATTTGTGCGGACGTCGGTGATGAGCAAGGGTGCCTCCAGCCCGGCCCGCTCCAGCACCCATTTCGTGCGTTGGGAAATCTCACCACATCGCGCGGCGATGGCATTCGGTTCCTCGCCTACTGCCCGAAGCAGGGCGGCATAGCCAATGGCGGAGCAGATCGCGTCCGTATCGGGGTTCTTGTGGCCGATGACGTAGAATGGGGGCTTCATGAGTGAACAGATATTTACCGCTCTTGAAGGAAGCGGGTTGAAGTGCCTTTATACGGCGATTTTACCAAGTGAACACAAAAAACTAACGATCAAACGGCTCACATCCGCTCCGGCACATTGATTCCCAGCAAATACAAACCCTGCTTGAGCGTGCGGGACGTCAGATCGCAGAGCGCGAGGCGGCTGGAGCGGATCGGCTCCTCGGCCTTGAGCACCGGGCAGGCCTCGAAGTAGGAGTGGAACGCGCGGGCGAGTTCGAGCACGTAGTTTGCCAATAGATTCGGGCGGAAATCTTCGAGGATGGTTGGCAGGACCTCGCCGAAACGCGCAAGCAAACGGGCGAGATGAATTTCCGCTTCCTCGTTGAGCAGGATTTCCACACCGGCGGGATCGAACGGCGCATCCAGCTTGCGGAAAATCGAGCGGATGCGGACGTGCGAGTATTGGAGGTAAGGCGCGGTGTCGCCTTGTAGGGCGAGCATGCGGTCCCATGAGAAAACGTAGTCGGTCAGGCGGTTTTGCGAGAGCTCCGCGAATTTCACCGCGCCGATGCCGACGGTTTCCGCGATTTGCGCGGCTTCCTCGCCTTGCAGATCCGGGTTTTTCTCAGCGATGGCTTTCGCGGCGCGTTCGACGGCTTCTTCGAGCACTTCGATCAGGCCGACGTTGTCGCCCGAGCGGGTTTTCATCAGTCTCCGGTCATCGCCAAGGATCGAGCCGAACTGGATGTGCTGGAAATCCCCGGTCTTTCCCCAACGCGCAGCAGCGTCGAAAAGCTGGCGGAAATGAAGCTGCTGCGGCACGCCGACGACATACCAGATGTGATCTGCCTTCCACTCGTCGATGCGGAACTGAAGGGTCGCGAGATCGGTGGTGGCGTAGTTGAACCCCCCATCAGCCTTGCGGATAAGAGCGGGATTGTCCACCCAGCCCTCTTCCTTGTGGACCTTGAACGGATCTTGCAGGAGCTCTTTGGAACCATCGGAAAAAACGCAAACTGCGCCCTCGCTCTCGCGGGCGATGCCTTTTTCTAAGAACTCATCGACGAGGCCGGGGAGGCGGTCGTTGTAATAACTTTCGCCCAGCCAGTGATCGAATTTCACGTCGAGGCGGTCGTAGATTTTCTGGAGGCCGCGTTTGGAAAAATCGATGCACTGCTGCCAGATCGCGAGGTTTTCGGCGTCGCCGGCCTGGAGCCTGACGAGCTCGGCCTTGCAGGTATCGAGCAAGGTGGCGTCCGTTTTGATGTCCGCGTTCACCTCGCGGTAGATGCGGACGAGCTCAGGAATGGGATCGGCCTCGAGCGCCCCGCGGTCCAGCTTGGTTTTCCAGCCGTGGAGGATCATCCCAAACTGCGTGCCCCAGTCGCCGATGTGGTTGTCCGCGATGACGTTGAAGCCAAGAAAACGGGCGATACGGGCGAGTGAGTCGCCGATGATCGTCGAGCGGATGTGACCGACGTGCATCGGCTTCGCCACGTTCGGCGCGGAGAAATCGACGACCACGGTTTTGCCCGCGCCCGTCGCCGGAACACCGAGGCGCTCGTCGAGGATCAGCGATTTCACATACGCAGCATAGGCGGCGGGAAGGATGCGGAAATTGATGAAGCCCGGGCCGGCAATATCGGCGGTGGCCAGGCCGGCGAGTTCAAGCTTGTCGATGATTTCCTGAGCCAGCGCGCGGGGATTGGTTTTCCGCTGCTTGGCGAGGACCATCGCGGCATTCGCCTGATAGTCGCCAAAACGGAGGTCGGCTGCCTGGGTGACCTCGGCGGTCATCGGTTCGCCGAAAGTGGCGGTCAGAGCGGCGGCAAGGCGGGATTCAAGTTCCTGAAGAAGCGTCATAAAATCAAGCGGTCGAGTGGGATCTAAGCCCCCACACGGAGCGGCTTGGGATCGAGAATTTCGAGGATTTGTTCGCGGGATTCCGCAAGACAAAGTTGGCGGCGGACCTCGATGTTCGTGAACATTTTCGCAATCGCGGCGAGCGTCTGCAAGTGCATGTGGTAGCCCTTGCGCGGGACGATGAAGAGGATGATCAAATGCACCGGCGCGTCGTCCAGCGACTGGAAATCAATGCCCGCCTCCGATCTACCGAAGACGGCGATCACTTTTTCCAGATGGTCCGAAAACGCATGCGGAATGGCGACGCCAAGGCCGATCCCAGTGCTCACCTGCTCCTCGCGGACGCGGAAGGCTTCGAGCATTTCCGCGCGCTGATCCTCGGGAAGCTGGTCGGTCGAAACGAGCAGGTCCACGAGCTCGGTGATTGAGGGCCAATGCTCCACGGCCTTCATATCAAGGATGATCTGGTCTGGTCCGAGGAGTTTCGCCAACTTCATAAAATGAAAATCAGAGTCCGCAAATCCTTGCGTGGGGGCGATTGGTTACTGTCACAAATCACTCATGGCAAGCTGATTTCCACTAGCAGGAGCCGCCAAAACGACTCGGACAGGTGGAAAATCCAGCCGCAAGCCCACGTTAGAGGCCTGACACCCGCTACCGGGAGCGCCCGTCCGCCTCAGGTTTCGGGTTCTGGTTACCGTCAGGCTTCGACTCGGAGCGGGTAGCGGGTTGTCCAGCGCCGGCTTGTTCGCGTTCTTCCGTCTTCTGGATGATGAACTTTGTCACGAAGTCGAATGCAGCAAGCTGCTTGGCCTCTGGGTAGTGCGACGAAAACGAATCTGGCGCATAAAAATCGGCTTTAAGCGTGCGACCTTTAGTGGTGATTGTGAGGTAATAGTGACTTGCATCCGTCACCCCAAAAAGTCCACCTCCTTGAGCCCTTTTGAGATCCTCCTTCAGTGAATCTGCGGTAACCTCCCACATGTGATACTTGTCTACGAGACCAATCACCTCTCGAAAGAAGCCTTTGGATTTACCCTCAGACTTCCCGGCCTCCTTGCTACCGGGGACGGTGCTTTGCAACGAATAGGTGTCGTCAGCGTTAATGAGGTAATCTTTGGAGGATAGGACAAACGTCCCCTCCACACGAAGGTGGATTTGGGCTGGGTCTGGGGCTTCTCCTTGCCCCTTTGCTGCCTCAGTCTCCGCAGAAGCGAATGCAATTGCGAAATACAGGGACATGAGGATGTAAATGATTGGATTCATGATCGTTTGAGCGCATCTGCGGCGGGATGGAAGCTCGGATTCAATTTGAAGGCTTATCGCCGTCGGATGGCGCTGCTTGTTCGGTTCGTTGAGTTTCTGAGAGTTCTCGGACCTTTGCGTGCGCCTTCTCGTAAACCTTATTGAATTCATCAGAACCCACAGTCTTCGGTGAGAAAGCTTCCTCGGCAGCTTCCTTGTAGATCTTCTCTGTCTTCATCACCTCGTTGTATCTTTGCTGGGAAGACTTAGAATATGATCCATCTTGATTCAACGTGTAGAGATTCATATTGGCGAAAGGTGGCTCACGAAATTCAAGCTCGTCTAGAATACCGTCCTTCTTCGTGTCAGTATGCGAAAAGACCACCTTCCCATCAAGGCTGTAAGCAAAAGACGTAAAAGTAAAATGCTCTCCGTCCTTCTCGCCAAATACATAGAGATTCTTCTCTTTTCCAATTTTGATTACGGCAGAAATGCGACCATCTCGCTCCGCGCTGACAATCGGGAACGGACTTGCCCGCTGTCCACTTTGATGCGTGCGACTGATGAAAATTGCAGCTCCGGCTAGAATGCATGCGGCTATTAGGATTGTGATCTTCATTTGGATTTCTACCGAACGTTAGATGTGCGCCCACCGGCGCGATTGAAATGAAAATGAAATGAATTTGAAAAGCTTATGGCCGGTTGGTGCGTCACGACTTCGGCTTATCTGAATCGTGCAAGTGCTTCACGGTAGACAGGGATCCCGCACTGGTAAATGGCCCACCTTAAGGAATATAGTCCTACTATAAATCCGAGGCCAGCACCAAGAGTTCCGTTACCATCACTCAAATGGACGGTCGAATCTACAATACTTAAGCCAACAACGGCTGCCACAAGAAATATTAGTGCGCGCCAGAACTTCCACCGAGACCACGACGCCTTAACGGCCTCGCCAGCGGCTTGCTTGCGATCATACTTCGAGACGTGGAGAAAGTCGGGATCGTACATGAAGAGTCCATCGAAATCACCACCTAGGAAAAAGTTAAGCCACCATCGTCGGCTTTTCGCAGTCTGGCGTGTAGAGATGGAATTCATGAAATTTTTATCAACGTTTGATGTGCGCCCACCGGCGAGATTGAAAGGATGTTGAATTGAAATTGAAAAGCTTATGGCCGGTTGGTGCGTCACGACATGTTAGCCATTTCGCATTGCGTCGGCGGACTTTGTTCTTAGGAAAAAGTAAAAATGTGGATCTACCATCGAGATTCGCCTTCGTTCAGCGTCAAATTGAATCGGCTGATGTGAACGATTGAAGAGACCGTTTAACTGCTCAAGAGCGGCTGAATAATTTGGGGTCTTTGTGTCAGAAAGCACCTTGGACGCTCGCTCTCTCAGTTGTTCTAGATCGATCGATGCGAAAGGAGGGTCCACCGCCAGCGCATGCGCAATAACGTCATAAACATCACCAGTACGACTGTTGACGAGATCATAGATAATTCTGGCCTGTCCACGCCGTGGTGGTCCATTACTCAGCATTTCATACAGCGTGGTGTGATCGTAGGAGCGGACTGCCCTGCTTCGGACGGATTGCCATGAGAACACGTCTTCACTAATTGTCTGATTCTCGTATGGACGATCAAGGTCGAGATACTCGCGCCCGAGTTCCAGACAAAGCGTCTGCATCAGCTGGGGAGATCCTAGGCTCTCGCGGGCAAGTCGTTCTAATACCGCCCTCGCAAGATCAATCCCGAGCTCGGTAAATCCCTTGTTACCAATATCGATCAGGCTGGATTCATCCCAAAAGTTGACGTCGATGGAAAAAAATCGACCTGACAGATCTGGATTATTACGAACAGGATCGTCTCCCCGATGAGGCGTGTTCAACACGATAAATCGAACTCCTCGGGCAGCACAATTCTTCATTTGCTGGCAAAGTCGTCGCTGAATATCACCTTCTATATAGTGAAAATCGTCGATGACCACAGGGATTTCGCATTCTAGAATGAAATCAACAATTGTGTTGCGAGGCACTTTCTCACCAGCGTCGTAGACTTCCGAACCTGGACACTGACGAAAAATCTGATCCCAAAATTCGTCGATTGTGTCGAACGAATCACCAGTGGCAAACAGCTTGTGTTCGCCCCGCTCCGTTCCGAATACCTTATCGCACAAGGTTGTTTTACCGCACTTCGACGGACCGACGATGGAAATAATCTTATTGGCGATTGCAAGACCTTCGTTTAGCTCAGTCTCTACTCTCCCTTCTTCCGCTGCCACGTAGGTGTAACGAGGGAATGCGTCGGTAACAAATACATCTTCGAGAGTGGTCATATTTTTGGGCTAACGTTTGAAGTGTGGCACGGCGGGAAATTGGCGTCCAGAGCGAAGCGAACTAGCGAGCTTGCCCGCCGTTGCCACCACTGACTTGTTCGCCTTCCGTTACTTCTCAAGTCCCGCTGCACGGGCGAATGCATGAAAATCAAGAGCTGTGTTCTGGTCGTGAACGATACGCCAAGAACCCTCTTGCAGTTGGAATACATAAACGAGCCACGTCTCGAATGGTGGCGTCTCTTTATTGGGTTGATATGTGTATCGAACGAGTGCCATCGCCATGTCCTCACCAACGACCTTATGAACCACAGAGCCGTTCCATGTCCAGTTCGGATCTTTAAACCACTCCGCGTGGATAGCGATTATCTCTGCTGGAGTCTTGAAGGCATGACCGTTCTGCACGACGGTGTAGAGAGTATCGCCAGTCGTCATGTGAGACTTGAACGCTTCAATGTCGCGGTTGGTTATGGCGGCAAAGTGTGCATTCAGCGCTGAGTCAAAGTCGGGTTTCATATTTGTAGTTTGGGTCGATTGCATCAGGGAGGGACTTACAAGTCCGATGGCTATTCCAATCGCGACTCCTATTGCAACGCTGATAGTCTTTTGGGACATTAGTGAGGGTGTTTTAATTCTTAGGCGAACAGTTTAGTTCGTAGGGTCTCGGAAAGTGATATCCGATTGATCTACGGTGGCTAGATTGATCATCCAATCCTTATGTGCCAAGGAAATTTTGATACCAAGTGTGCCTATCAGGCGAATTTGAAGAGTCCGATGGTGCGCGAGCTGACCTTGCGGATATCACTGGATCGGGGTCGATATATTGGCGGGCTTGGAGGGGCTGCGACCCTTCTCAGGCGAATGGGTGCGGAGCGCATCGTAGGCGGCATCCCGGACGGAGGTGTCCTCGATGGCATCGCCCTGGGCTTGGTCCTGCTCACCGGAGGTGCCAGTGAGATCATTGAGCCCGGCGATACGGGCGGAGAGCTGACATTTCAGAAATTCGACGACGATTGGCACCGCGGGGTGGCGATTTAGCACCGCAAAACGAATCGGTTGCCAGCGCCACCGATCTCGGTATGCTCCGCGCCCCGGCAAAAGACGCCGGTTTTACAAAATGAATCATCCCCATGTAGCGATCGTTGGTGCGACGGGTGCCGTCGGTGTCGAAATGCTCCTTTGCCTTGAGCAGCGGAATTTCCCACTCAGCAAGCTGAAGCTTCTCGCTTCCGCACGGTCCGCCGGGAAAAAGATGACCTTCCGGGGCGAGGAAATCACCGTGGAAGAACTCACTCACGATTCGTTTGGCGATGTGGACATCGCTCTCTTCAGCGCAGGCGGCGGGATTTCTCTGGAATACGGGCCGTCCGCCGCGAAGGCCGGGGCAGTGGTGATCGACAATTCCTCCGCCTTCCGCATGGACGCGGATGTGCCGCTGGTGGTTCCTGAAATCAATCCAGAAGCCGCGAAAAACCGCCCGCGTGGCATCATCGCGAATCCGAACTGCACGACGATCATCTCGCTGATGGCGCTGAAGCCGCTGCATGACGCATTCGGCCTGCGCTCGATCATCGCTTCCACCTATCAGGCGGTGTCCGGCTCCGGTGCCCAAGGCATCATCGAGCTGGAAGAGCAAATGAAGGCGATCGCGAACGGCCTACCGGTCACGCTGAAAGTCTATCCGCGGCAGATCGCTTTCAACGTGATTCCGCAAGTCGATAGTTTCACCGAAAACGGCTACACCAAGGAAGAACTCAAGATGCTCAACGAAGGCCGGAAGATCATGAACCTGCCAGACCTGCGGGTATCCTGCACCTGCGTGCGCGTCCCTGTCTTCCGCTCGCACTCGGTGTCCATCACAGCACAATTCGAGCGCCCAGTGGACGCCGATGCCGCGCGCGCCGCCTATGCGGGCAAGGCCGGCGTGCTGGTGGTGGATGACATTGCTAACAAAGTTTTCCCGGTGCCACTCGATACGACGGGCAAGGACGATTGCCTCGTCGGTCGCATCCGTAAGAATCTGGTATTCGACAACGCGCTCGATCTGTGGGTCGTCGGTGATCAGGTGCGCAAGGGCGCGGCGCTGAATGCCGTGCAGATTGCGGAGATTCTTTGAAAAGGTTGAGAGTGGATGGTTGAGAGTTGAAAAAAAGAAAACAGCTTCCTCTTCCTCTGAATCTTCTCTAACTCTCAACTCTCAACTCTCAACTCTCAACTCTCAACTCTCAACTCTCAACTCTCAACCAACCACTCTCAACTTCTTCCGGCATGGACCTAAAGAGCTACCTGACCGCCCGTGCTGCAGAAGTGGACGCCGCGATGGACGCGTTCCTGCCGAAAGCCAAGGAACGCCCGGCGACGATCCATGCGGCGATGCGCTACAGCATCTTCGCCGGAGGAAAACGCCTGCGCCCGGTGCTCTGCCTCGCAGCGGCGGAAGCGTGTGGCGGGGAAATTTCCAACGCGCTCGCTCCAGCCTGCGCGGTAGAGCTGATGCACACGTATTCGCTGGTCCACGACGATCTACCTGCGATGGACGACGATGATCTCCGCCGTGGCCGCCCCACCTGCCACAAGGTTTACGGCGAAGGCATAGCCATCCTCTGCGGCGATGCATTGCTAACTGAATCCTTCATCGTGCTCGCTAAAACTCCGGCGACGAAACGCTACAACGTCGGCAGCTACATCGCCGAACTGGCTGAAACCGGCGGTAGCCGCAAGCTCATCGGCGGCCAGGTGATGGACCTCGAAGGCGAAGGAAAAAAGCTCACCAAGCGCGATCTCGTTAGAATCCACGAGGCAAAAACCGCTGCGCTACTCACCACCTCGCTGCGCCTCGGCGCGATGTCCGCGAACGCAACACCGGCGAAGCTCGAAGCGCTGACGAAATTCGGCCACGCGCTCGGTCTCGCATTCCAAGTGATCGACGACATCCTCGACGTCACGCAAACCACCGAAGTGTTAGGCAAGACCGCGGGCAAGGACGAGGCCGTTGAAAAATCCACCTACCCCGCGATCCTCGGACTGGAAGCCTCCCGCAAGGAAGCGGCGAAGCTGACGCAGGCCGCGATGGACGCGCTGAAGCCGTTCGGGAAATCGGCAGTCCGGCTGCGGGAAATCGCCACGCATTTGCTCAAGCGCGAGTATTGAAGCGGGGCTTTCCACCAAAAACGCGCGGATCTGGTGATGGATTCACGCTGGGTTTCAAGTATTCTCGGTGATGTTTTTCCGCCGGATCGCCTTGCTATTATTCACGCTGCCGCTGCATGCGGATGTGGACGCATGGGACCTGCCGCCGGTGCGCTACTCGGACACCCGGACATGAAACTCCCCGAGCGTCGGAAAACCGCGAAGATCCTTCACGAAACTGGGGTTTGACAGTGACCATCTTGCGACACTGGCACGCGCCATGATTTGTGGATTTCGCTGAGCGATCCCTCTGATTTCCCCAATTGGCCTTTTGTGCTCTTTGCGTTCTCTTGTGGCTAAATTCATGCAGTTCATCCCAAGGACTCGTCAATAGCCCCAGCTTGGTATGGTCGATGCTTTATCTTTCCGCGCATCATCAATTGGGAAAATGAGAAAAATCGATTGCGAACGGAGCGCTGGCTTCAGCCGGCCGGACTCCCTTTCCGTGAGCAAATCATTGGACAGGCCGACTAAATTCAGCGCTCCATTTCGCGCCGCGAAATCGACAAATCATAGCGCGCGCCAGTATCCGCGCCGAGTGACGTCCATTGGAGCTTGTCGCCATAACGCATTTGTCCCAGTTTGCAAACTGGCGTGTGACCACCGATCACCGGAAAACCCACCCTTCACTCACTTACCTTTCCCATGGGAATCAAAAATCGTCTGATCGTCATGAGTTTCCTGCAGTTCTTCGTTTGGGGAACTTGGCTAATCACCGTTAGCAATTACTGGTTCATCACGAAGGGCTGGAGCGGCGCGGATTTCGGCGCGATTTTCTCCACTCTCGGATTCGCCTCGCTGATCATGCCCGCGCTCACCGGCATCATTGCAGACCGCTGGGTGAACGCAGAGCGGCTCTACGGCATCCTCCACATCCTCGGCGGACTCGCCCTCGCCTGCATCCCGGCAGTCAACCACCCTGGCACCTTCTTCTGGGTAATCTTCGCCGCGATGCTGTGCTACATGCCGACGATCTCTCTATCAAATTCCGTCGCCTACAACATTCTCAAGACGAATCATTTCGACGTGATCAAGGAGTTTCCGCCGATCCGGGTGTGGGGGACGATCGGTTTCATCGCCGCGATGTGGGTGACCAATCTCACGGGCAACAAGGCCTCAGCTAACCAATTTTACGTCGCCGCAGCGGTGGCGGTGGTGCTCGGGATCTATTCATTCACGCTGCCGAAGTGCCCGCCGCTAAAATCGACGGGGAAGGGTGCGCCACTGATAGAGGTGCTGGGGCTGGGCGCATTCAAACTTTTCGGCAGCTACAAGATCGCGCTGTTCTTCGTTTTTTCGATGTTTCTCGGCGGAGCGCTGCAACTCACGAACATGTATGGCGATGTCTTCCTATCCGATTTCGCCTCGATTCCGAAATACAGCGATTCGTTCGTCGTAAAATATTCGACGATCATCCTCTCGATCTCACAGATTTCAGAAACCCTCTTCATTCTCGCGATTCCGTTTTTCTTGAAACGGTTCGGCATCAAGATGGTGATGCTGATCAGCATGCTGGCGTGGGTGCTGCGCTTCGGATTCTTCGCTTACGGCAATCCTGCAGGCGGGCTGTGGATGATTGTCCTGTCCTGCATCGTTTACGGCATGGCTTTCGATTTTTTCAACATCTCGGGCTCGCTGTTTATCGAGACGACCACGGATTCGAAAATCCGCTCCAGCGCGCAGGGATTGTTCATGATGATGACTAACGGCTTTGGCTCCATCTTCGGTAGCCTCGCCAGCGGCTATGTGATCGACCGGATTTTCACCCACAACGGAGTAAAGGACTGGCAAGGCATTTGGCTATCGTTCGCAGGGTATGCGCTGGTCATCGCCATCGCCTTCGCCGTGATGTTCAAGCATAAGCATGATCCAGCGGTGACGGAGAATTACAGCCATTGAGACAACCAAGGAGCGGCGGAGCGGCGTCCGCCATTCCTTGGTTGAGGCGGGCGGAATTCTTCTACCACATTCACTTCCCCAACAGGAACGCAAGCAGGTCCTTCAGCTCGTCGGGATTGAGACGATTGATGAGGGCGGGTGGCATCGGAGAAACCGGCGAGGGCTTCATGCCCTTGATGTCATTGTGCTCGATCTCTACGGTCTGGCTGCGGTCAAATGGATTGGTGGCGACGATCCATTTTTCGTCCTTCTCCTCGATGATCTTGCCGCTGATGTCGGTGCCGTCTTTGCGGCTGATTAGATCGAAGGCATACTGGTTAGAAATCACTTTGCTGGGATCAAGGATGGCCTCGGCGAGGTCATGCACCGTAAAGCGGCCGCCGACTGTGGTCAGGTCTGGCCCGACCGCGCCACCCTCGTTGCCGTAGCGGTGACAGGCGGCGCAGAGCGAGGCTTGGAACATTTTTTTGCCGTTCTCCTTGTCGCGGCCTTCCAATCCGGAGTCCGCCAGTTTCACCACCTCTTCAATGGTCCACACGCGGCCGGGGCCTTTGATTTCAGGGAGGTTCGCGAGCAAATTTTCTGGGTTAACATGGGCACGCTTGGCGAGTTGTTCACGTTCTTCCGGAGTGCAGGTGGCGAGAGTTTGCTTTCTCAGGTCCTCCACGAAACCCGCGTAGCTATTGCCGCCCTTTTTCTGCAACAGCGAGTCGAACCAGGAAAAAAACCGTTCCCTTTCATCCGCTTTCCACGGGCCATTTACGACGCGCAGGCAGTAGATGTAATGAATGACCTGGGCGGGTGGCAGTTGCGCGATCATGTTCTCGACAGTCTTGCCGTATTGCTTGTTCCGCTTGGCAAGCTCCAGCCAGTCGGGTGCAGGCGTCGGTCCAGCAGAGTCCATCAGAGCCAGCGTGCGAGGAACGATTCCAGGAGCTTGGAGATAGGAGAGCATCCGGCAGAGCTCGCGATTCATGGTTTCATCCTGCGCCGGGAACGAGGCATCGATTTTCGTCAGCACGTTTGCGCGCTCTGCTTCGTCCGGCTTACCGAAGCGGGCGAAAACAAGACCGGTGGCACGGAGCCAGTTGAGTTTCTGCTGTTGGTCGAGCTTCGCCCAATCAAGGCGATCGAGAGCTGCTAGGATTTTCGTGCGGTCTGCGGGTGTGCCGACGCGCGAGAGTCCGATGGAGGCTCCGATGATTTCCCATGGCTTGGCTGCGGTGTTTTCCAGGGAAGGAAGGAAACCTACCGCGCCTTGTTGTTCCAACGCTGTTCGAGCGTTGAAGCGCATGACCCGGTTGTCACTGCCGAGCGAGGCCTGCGCGGAAACCGGATCCATCAGCGCAAGGTCCTTCGGCTGATAAGCGACGGGAGCAGTCGATTTGCCGCCGGTGTAGCTCACCCGCCAGAGCGCGGAATCGATACGCCGGCCACCCGTTAGAAGATACATCGCACCATCCTTGCCGATGATCGCATCGGTGAATGGCATGCCGGTGCCGGAGATGAATTCCTCGCGCTCGGCACGGTAACCGGGGCCGTCGGGCGTGAGATGGATCGCGTAAACGGTGGCGAAAGTCCAATCGAGCCCGAAGATCGCGTGCTGATAGTTTTCAGGAAATTTCGCGCCTTTTCCGGAGACCATCCCCGTCGGAGAGCCAGGACCGATCTCGACTAACGGCGGCATGCTGTCTTCATAACAGGTTGGCCATTTTCCGGTACCATTGCGCCAGCCGAACTCCGCGCCCGGCACGAGCTGACAGAATCGCGTGGGACGATACCAAGGCATGCCGAGATCCCATTCCATGTCCGAGTCATAGCCGAAGAGATCGCCCTGATCGTTGAAGCAAATGTCGTAGTTGTTTCGGAAGCCAATCGCAAAAACCTCCCAGTTTTTCCCATCTGGAGTGAACCGGGCAACCCATCCGCCGGGTGCCATCCGATCGCGGGCGTGACCATTCGCATCCGGGCGGCGGGGCAGGAGTTGGTCTTCCGCCCAGGAACGGGCTGGGAGGGATTTTCCCATCTCCGGCATGTCCGTATGATTGCCCGCCGTGACGTAGATAAATTTACCGTCAGGAGAAACCGCTAGCCCGTGGGGACCGTGCTCGCCGCGGCCTTTGAACGCCTTGACGAGTTCCGGTTTGTCCGGCTCACCGTCGCCGTTGCTATCGGTCACACGCCAGACGCCACTTTGGTCTGAGCCTTCATTGACGGTCACCCAGAGCACGCCTTCGTTCCATAACAGCCCGTGCGCTCCTTGCAGTGGAATTTCTAGCGGCTCCACCTTGGTATTCACTTCCGGAGCTACCGCCGGCACCACCTGATAGAGTTTGCCATATTGGTCCGAGCAGATCAGACGACCCTTGCCATCCAGAGTCATCGCCACCCAAGAACCTTGGCCACCAGGCACTTGATAGAGCCGCTCCAGTTTGAAACCTGGAGCCAGCCGGCAGGTGGCGCTCTTGTCCAGAACGGCCGCTGGCTCGGAGGGCTCCGGATTCATGACATTACCCCACGGTTGCTCCCCCATCTTCGCGATCACCACTGCTTTTGCCCATGAGGCTGATGGGAAATCTGCATTCTGCCAGCCATCGGGAGCTTCGTTTTCACACAGCCAGTTTCCATCGGAGGCAACGTGGAGTTTTTTCCCATCCTTCAATGTTGCGCGGAAACTCAGCGCCATGCCAGCGCCGCCGCCCTCGTTGCGACCTTCCACTGCGATCACATTGCGGCCGCCGGGATTGAGCTGAGCCAGCACGTCGTAAGTGCGGGGGCTTTGCCAATCGTTGCCGATGCCCATGTCGTGACCGTTTACAAAAAGGCGATGCAAATTGTCACATGAGACCGTGGCCACCGCGCTGGCGACATCCGGCGGCAGTTGGAACTCGCGGCGGAAAAACACCCGCTCGGTTGGCCCGGGAAGCTTGGTCTTCCAGATCCACGCGATGGCGTCCTGCCCGCTCGCCATCGCTGGCTCCTCGGCGTGGGCGGGCAGAATGGCCAGAATGAAATAGAGCGATAGGAGGAGGCGTTGCATGCGGAACTCCGTTACGAGCCCACATCCCTCCGATTATCAAAAAAACGACGCGACCCGTTTGGATTACCCTCAACCTTCCGCGAGCAGTTTGCGGAAGTAACCGATCGTGGAGTCGAGCCCCTTATCGAGCGAGATCGTCGGTTCCCAACCGAGTTCCTTCCGCGCCAGCGTGATGTCCGGGCGGCGCTGCTTCGGATCATCGCCAGGAAGCGGCAGATAGGTGATTTTGGACGGTCCACCGACTTTTTCCAAAACGAGCTCAGCCAGCTGGAGCATGGTGAACTCACCGGGGTTTCCGATGTTGACCGGGCCAGTCAGGGAAGGGTGGTTCATCAGACGGATGAAGCCCTCGATGAGATCATCCACATAACAGAACGAGCGGGTCTGGGTGCCATCGCCGTAGATGGTGAGGTCAGTGCCTTGGAGTGCTTGGACGATGAAATTGGAGACTACCCGGCCGTCGTTCGGCAGCATGCGCGGGCCGTAGGTGTTGAAAATCCGGACCACGCGGATGTCCACGTTGTTCTGGCGGTGGTAGTCGAAAAACAAGGTTTCCGCGCAGCGTTTTCCCTCGTCATAACACGAGCGGATGCCGATCGGATTCACGCTGCCCCAGTAGGATTCCGGCTGAGGGTGGACATCGGGATCCCCGTAAACTTCGGACGTGGACGCTTGGAAAACGCGTGCACCGAGCCGTTTCGCCAGCCCGAGGCAGTGGATCGCGCCCATCACGGAAGTCTTGGTGGTCTTGATCGGGTTGTGCTGGTAATGCGGCGGCGAGGCTGGGCAGGCGAGGTTGTAAATCTGGTCCACCTCGTATTTGAAGGGCTCGGTCACGTCGTGGCGGACAAGCTCGAAGTAGGGATTTTCCAACAGGTGGGCGATGTTTCGCTTTCGGCCAGTGTAGAAGTTATCAAGACAGATCACCTCGTTTCCCTCCCGAAGAAGCCGTTCACAAAGGTGGGACCCCAGAAATCCCGCTCCGCCGGTGATCAAGATGCGCATGCGGTGAAATCCAGCAGCATCCGGGCCGCGAATCAAGATTTCATCGGTGAAAAGATCGTTGCCGCCGGACCGAAACCTACCCATCCGCTGGGGTCGCCCGGTTTGTTCAAAAAAGTTTGAACAACCGATTCGTTTCCATATGATGCGGCGCATGTCCCATCTTCTCGACGGAGATCAACACGAACTCGACCCGCTGGAGCGTCAGGTCGTGGCCGTGTTCGTCGATGGCGTGAAAGTGCTGGGTCTGCCCCGGTCGATCGGGGAAATTTACGGTCTGTTGTTCATTTCCCAAAGCCCCCTCTCGCTGGACGACCTAGTGCTGCGCCTGCAAATCAGCAAGGGCTCCGCCAGCCAGGGCCTGCGCGCGCTCAAGAGCCTCGGCGCGGTCCGCGAAGCCGAAGTCGGTGCCGAGCGGCGGACGTATTACGAGCCGGCCATCGAGCTGAAGCGCCTCGTCGGCGGCTTCATCCGCGAACAGGTCCGCCCGCATCTGGAGAGCGGGAAAACCAAGATCGGCCATCTGGCGAAAACCGCGCAGGAGATCGACGACGCCACGCGCAGGGAATTTCTCGGCGAGCGCATCGAGCGGCTCGAAACCTGGATGCGGAGCAGCGGCAAGGTCCTTCCCATCCTTCAGAAAATCCTCGGACAATGACGAAAGAAGATTCCAGCCAGCGCGAGTGGTTCTGCGTCCGTTGCCAGACGAAGCGCGAGCACATCGCCGCGGAGCACCTGCGCGCCATCGAGGGCGTAGAGGTTTTCTGCCCCCGCCTACGTTACCGCAAGGCCACTAGGCGCGGGAAAATCTGGTGGGTGGAGCCGCTTTTTCCCGGCTACGTGTTGGCGAAATTCAGCATCGCCGAAATGGAGCGCGCCGTCACATTCTGCCAAGGAGTGCGTGGATTGGTGCGCTTTGGCTCCGGTATTCCCGCCGTGCCTGATTCCTTTGTGGAAACTTTAAAACAGGAGGTCCGCTCGCGTCAGGGCCCCACCGAGGAAATTTTCACCGTCAGCCCGACCATTGAGCTGGGAGACGAGGTGGAAATCGCCCACGGCCCGCTCCAGGGCATGCGCGGCACGGTCGTCGCCGTCCCTTCTGCATCCGAGCGGGTGAAGATCCTGCTTGAGTTCCTCGGCCAGCCCCAGGCAGTGGACATGGACTTGTTCTCGATCCTCCTGCCAAGGCGGCCGGCGCCGTGAATACCATCCCTCGGCTACGCGATCACGTGCCCCTTTCTGATTGATCTATCAAGGCCAATGGCCGTCTATGGCGCGGGTAAATCCCGAAAAATGACGACCTCCCCGACAAGCACCTTTCACCTCACCTGGTTTCCCTCCATCACGGCGGGAGCGACCACGGGCGGCAGCGTGCCAGTCCAGCCACTTCCCCCAAAACATCCTTGGAACCCGACGCCTCCACCGATTTCCTGATCATCGGCGCCGGATTCTCCGGCCTCGTTATCGCCGAACGTCTGTCTGCGGCCGGGTGGAAGTGCGTCGTCGTGGACCGCCGCAGCCACCTGGGAGGAAACGCGCATGACGAGATCGACGCGGCAGGCGTGCGCGTCCATCACTACGGCCCCCACTATTTCCGCACGAACTCGCCGCGCATCGTCGATTATCTATCTGCTTTCACAGAATGGCATGCGGTCGATTACACGATCAAAAGCCACGCCCGCGGGCGATACTGGAGCTTCCCGATCAACCTGAATACGTTCGAGGAACTGATCGGCAGGGAGGCCAGCGAAGCCGAGTTCACGAGCTGGCTGGAGCAAAATCGGATCCCGATCGCAGAGCCGAAAAACTCCGAGGACGTCATCATCTCGCAGGTCGGCCGCGAGCTCTACGAATTGTTTTTCGAAGGCTACACGCTCAAGCAGTGGAAAGCGCACCCACGCGAACTCGACGCCTCCGTCTGCGGCCGCATCCCGATTCGCACGAACCGCGACAATCGCTATCTATCGGAAAATTTCCAGGCGCTGCCGAAACACGGTTACACCGCGATGTTTGAAACCATGCTCAACGCCTCTTCCGGCGTGGAGCTGCATCTCGGCGTCGATTTCAAGGAGGCTCGCGTGCGCTGGAAGCACAAGCACCTGATCTTCACCGGCGCGGTCGATGAATTCTACGACCGCCGTTTCGGCCCCCTGCCCTACCGCTCGCTGCGTTTCGAGCATGAGTCCTTTTCCGCCGATCAATTGCGCGAACGCGAAGCAGTTTCCGGCAAATCCGGTTTCTGGCAGCCCGCAATGCAGGTGAACTATCCGGGAACCGAAGTGCCGTTCACCCGTATCGTAGAAATCAAACACGCCAGCGGCCAGGACATCGGCGCCACCACGATCGTACGCGAATTTCCCAAAGACTGGACGCCGGACGAAGAGCCGTTTTACCCCATTCCCGCGCCGCACGCCCGCGCCGCCTATCAGCAATACGCCGAGCTTGCCACTGCGGAAAAGAACACCAGTTTCATCGGCCGTCTTGCGACCTACCGCTACTACAACATGGACCAAGTGACCGGCATGGCACTTGCCGAGGCGGAGAAACTCATCAGCCGATACGGATCTAACTTATGAAAACACTATTCATCGCAGGCCACCGCGGCATGGTCGGCTCGGCGCTCATGCGCGAGGCAGCGAAACTCGGCGGCTATCAGGTCATCACCGCCACCCGCGACCAACTCGATCTGCTGAGCCAGGAAGCTGTCTTCGATTTCCTCACCCAGGAAAAACCGGACATCGTCATCATCGCTGCGGCCAAAGTCGGTGGCATCCATGCGAACTCGACCTATCCGGCGGACTTCATCTACGAAAATCTCACCATCGCCGCGAACCTCGTGGAAGGCAGCCGCCGGGCCGAGGTGCCGCGCGTGCTTTTCCTCGGCTCGTCGTGCATCTATCCGAAGATGGCACCGCAGCCGATGCCGGAAGATTGCCTACTCACCAGTCCGCTAGAAATCACCAACGAGGCCTACGCCATCGCCAAAATCGCCGGACTGAAACTCTGCCAGCACTACCGCGCGCAGCACGGCATCACCTATCATAGCGCGATGCCCACCAATCTCTACGGCCCCGGCGATAACTATCATCCGGAGAACTCCCACGTCATTCCCGCGCTCATCCGCCGCTTCCACGAAGCAAAGGAAAATGGCGCTGCTACCGTGACCATCTGGGGAACCGGCACACCCTGCCGCGAGTTTCTGCACGTGGACGATCTCGCATCCGCCTGTTTCCACCTGCTCTCGCTCGACTCGCCACCGGACTGGGTGAACGTCGGCGTCGGTGAGGACGTTACCATTCTCCAACTCGCCTCGCTCGTGGCCGAAACCGTCGGATTCAAAGGGGAAATCCTTACCGATCCTACCAAACCCGACGGCACGCCTCGCAAGCTGCTCGATATCTCACTCATCAAATCCACCGGCTGGTCTCCAGTCGTTACTTTCCGGGGCGGCCTCGCTGCCGCCTATCAGGATTTCCTCACCACGCTTTCATCAGGCGCGGCCCGACTCTGAATTTACAAACCGACAACTACCTCCCCACGATAATATGAAACGCGCCCTCATCACCGGCATCACCGGACAAGACGGTTCCTACCTCGCCGAGTTCCTGCTCGAAAAAGGCTATGAAGTCCACGGCATCAAGCGCCGCGCCTCATTGTTCAACACCCAGCGTGTCGATCACATTTACGAAGATCCGCACGTGGCAAACTCGCGTTTCCGCCTGCACTATGGCGACCTTACGGACTCCTCTAACCTGACACGCATCCTCAGCGAGGTGAAGCCGGACGAGGTTTACAATCTTGGAGCGCAGTCGCACGTCGCCGTTTCCTTCGAGGCTCCGGAGTACACCGCTGACGTCGATGCGATCGGCACGCTGCGTTTGCTAGAAGCCATTCGTTTCCTCGGCATGGAGAAAACCTGCCGCTTCTATCAAGCATCCACTTCCGAGCTCTACGGTCTCGTTCAGGAAATCCCGCAGAAGGAAACCACCCCATTCCACCCGCGCTCGCCGTACGCCGTCGCGAAGATGTATGCCTACTGGATCACGGTAAACTATCGCGAGGCCTACGGCATGTATGCGTGCAATGGCATTCTTTTCAACCACGAGTCGCCGCGCCGCGGTGAGACCTTCGTGACCCGTAAAATCACCCGAGCGATCGCGAACATCGCACAGGGTCTGGAGTCCTGCCTGTTCCTCGGTAATATCGATTCCCTGCGCGACTGGGGCCACGCGAAAGACTACGTCCGCATGCAGTGGATGATGCTCCAACAGGAAACTGCGGACGATTTTGTGATCGCCACCGGCAAGCAGATTTCCGTGCGCGAATTCGTCCGTCTCTCTGCGAAGGAAGCTGGCATCGAAATCGCTTTCTCGGGCGAGGGCGTGAATGAGATCGCCACCGTCACATCGGTCGATAACGCGATCGCACCCTCGGTATCCGTGGGTGATGTGATCGTAAAGGTCGATCCCCGCTATTTCCGCCCAGCAGAAGTGGAAACCTTGTTAGGCGATCCGACGAAGGCCAAGGAAAAACTTGGCTGGGTGCCGGAAATCACCGTGGAGCAGATGTGCGCGGAGATGGTCGCCCACGATCTCGACGTCGCGCGCCGACATGCGATTTTGGAATCCCACGGCCACCATGTTTCGGTATCGAAAGAGTGAAGTTTACGTCAGCCTCTATTTCCCCTCGTCATGAAAAAAGTATTTGTATCCGGATGTTATGACATCCTCCACGCCGGACATCTTCAGTTCTTTGAAGAAGCCCGCTCACTGGGCGACTATCTGATTGTTTCATTCGCCTCTGCGGAAGTGCTGTGGCATCACAAGCGCCGGAAGCCATCGATTCCGGATGATCATAAGCGTGCCCTCTTGCAGGGACTGCGGATGATCGATGAGGTGATCGTGACGCAAGGCCACAAAGAGGGCGTCGATTTCGAAGAGGATTTCCTGCGCATCCGCCCGGACTTTCTCATCGTGACGGAGGACGACAAATACGGCGATATCAAACGCGGTCTGTGCCAGCAGGTCGGCGCACAATACACGGTGCTGCCGAAGACTCCACCGCGCTTCGAGCCAGTTTCTACCAGCTCAATTGTGCGCTGGGTGCAGGCCCCGACGGAAGCGCCGCTGCGGGTCGATTTCGCGGGCGGCTGGCTGGACGTCCCGCGCTTCTCGCGTCCCGGTGAGTTCATCGTGAACTGCGCGATTTCTCCGCTCGTTTCGTTGCGCGAGTGGCCGTATGAAAAACAAGCCGGTCTCGGCGGCAGCGGCGCATGGGCACTTCTGAATGGCCGTGATGGCGTGGACTCGGAATTCGATCTCGGCGTGGGTTGGCAGGATCCGGCGGTGATCCGTGAGACGGGACTCTGCGTCTGGCGCTCGGGAGAAAAGCCGGTGCTCGATTTCAAACATAACGGCGATTTTCTAATCGGACGGATGGCGATCTACTGGACTGGTAGTTCCCACGACACGCCCGCCGTCGCCGGAAACTCCCGCGACTACGACCGGATCGCGCAAAGCAGCCGCATCGCCCGCCAGGGAGTATTCAACGCGGACATCCAACACCTCGCAGAAGGCGTGCAGCTCTATCATGAAGCCCAGCTCGCCGAAGGAATGGAAACGCTGCCGGATATCGAAGGCTCGATCGCCCACAAATACTGCGGCGGCGGCCACGGCGGCTACGCGCTCTATCTGTTTGATAAGGCCTCCGATCGTGAAGCGGCGCTCTCCTCCCATTCTGACCTGCGGGCCGTCGAGCCGTTCCTGCGCATCTGATATTTTGAAAACCGTGTCCGTCATCGGCCTGCCCGTCGCAGCAACCACCTACGCGGGTGCCGTTGGTTGGATACTCGAACATGCCGAAGATCGCGAAAAAACCTACGCTGTCGAAGCGGCGAACACTCACGTCGCCGCACTGGCGAGGACGGACGAATCGTTCGATGCCGCGATGCGCCGTTTCGATCTGATCTGCCCGGATGGCATGCCGCTGGTGTGGGCGATCAACTCCCAGCTCCCGGCGGATGAAAAACTAACCGACCGCGTTTACGGGCCGACGCTGATGTTGGAAACGATGAAGGCCACCGATGGAAAACCGCAGTTCAGCCATTTTCTGCTAGGCGGAAAACCGGAAACGTTAGACCAGCTCACCGCGTCATTTTCGAAGCAATTTCCCAACGCAAACATCGCCGCCGCCCACTCACCACCGTTTGGCGAGTGGCCGGAGGATGAATTCGAAACGATCTGTGGGAAAATCCGCGAGTCCGGTGCGAATCTGATCTGGGTGGGGCTCGGTTGTCCGAAGCAGGAACACTGGATCGCCAACCACAAGGACCGCCTGCCGCCGGGTGTGTATTTCGGCATTGGCGCTGCTTTTGCCTTTCACGCTGGAGAAGTCCGCCAAGCACCGACCGCCATCCAGCGCCTCGGCTGTGAGTGGGCCTATCGCCTCGCGATGGAGCCACGCCGGCTTTTCAAACGCTACTTCACCTACAACTCGCTTTTCCTCTATCATCTCGTCCGCGACCGGATCACCCACTGATTACCAAAAACAAAAGTTATGTCATATACCATCAAGAATATCTGCTGCCTCGGTGCCGGTTATGTCGGAGGCCCGACCATGGCCATGATTGCCGCCAAGTGCCCCCATATCCAAGTCACTGTCTGTGACTTCAACCAGGCACGCATCGACGCGTGGAATTCCGACAATCTCCCGGTGTATGAACCCGGCTTGCAAGAGGTCGTCGAATCCGCTCGCGACCGGAACCTGCATTTCACCACAGACATCAAGCCCGCCATCGCCGCGGCCGATCTGATTTTTGTCTGCGTAGGCACACCCACCAAGTCTTACGGAATCGGCGCAGGCCGTGCGGCCGATCTCCGCTACATCGAGTCTGCCGCACGCCTGATCGCGGAGGTCTCGTCGGGCAACAAGATCATCGTGGAAAAATCCACCATCCCGGTGAAAACCGCCACGGCGATCCAATCCATCCTGACGGCAAACTCCGTTAGCGAGGCCACGTTCCAGGTTCTATCTAATCCCGAGTTTCTAGCGGAAGGCACCGCCGTCGCCGACATGGAGAACCCGGACCGCATTCTCATCGGCGGCGAGGGCACACCCGAAGGACAGGCCGCGCTCGACGCGCTGGTCACCGTTTACGCAAACTGGGTGCCACGCGAAAGAATCATCACCACCAACCTCTGGTCCTCGGAGCTGTCCAAGCTGGTAGCAAACGCCTTCCTCGCCCAGCGGATTTCCTCTATCAACTCCATCTCCGCGCTTTGCGAGGCTACCGGTGCTGATGTGGATGAAGTTGCCCGCGCCATCGGCAGTGACTCACGGATCGGGCCGAAATTCCTCAAATCCTCCGTCGGTTTTGGCGGCTCCTGTTTCCAAAAGGACATTCTCAACCTAGTCTATCTGTGCGAGTCGTTTAAACTGCCAGAAGCCGCCGCCTACTGGCGCTCGGTCGTCACCATGAACGACTGGCAGAAATCCCGGTTCGTCGAGAAAATCGTCCGCACGCTCTACAACACGGTCAACGGCAAGCGCATCGCTATCCTCGGTTTTGCCTTCAAGAAGGACACCAACGACACCCGCGAGTCCGCCGCCATCAACATCGTCCGCGATCTTGTGGCCGAGAACGCCCACGTCGTTATTTACGATCCACAGGTCGAAAAAGAGACCATCTATCGCGACCTTCTCGAAGTCGGCGTCCCGCAGGACATCATCAATTTCAACATCGAGATCGCTGAAGACCCCTACGCCGCCGTCAAGGGAGCCCACGCGCTCGCCACACTTACCGAGTGGGACGAATTCCGCACGCTCGACCTGCCGCGGATCTACGATCTGATGCTCAAGCCGGCGTTTGTTTTCGACGGCCGCGCCATCCTGCCTGCCGCTGCACTGAAGGCCCACGGCTTCGAGGCGTTTGTCATCGGCAAAGGCGAGTGAGAGGTAAAAACTGAAATTCTCGACTTTTCCTGCGGTCCGAATCTATCTTCATTTCAGAATTTCAATTTTCAGCATTTCACCCTTTACCCCATGAATATTCACCCTGAATTCCACCGCTTCCTCCATCGTCAGGACAAGGAAAACCTTCTCGGCCAGCGCGGCATCGTCGTCTGGCTGTGTGGGCTTTCCGGCTCGGGGAAATCCACCATCGCCAACGCCGCGGAGCGGGTGCTTCACCAGCAGGGTCGTCTCACCACGATCCTGGACGGCGACAACCTGCGCACGGGTCTGAATTCCAATCTCGGATTCACCGATCAGGACCGCATGGAAAATATCCGCCGCATCTCCGAGGTCTCAAAGATCTTCGTTTCGCAAGGCATCATCACTTTCGTTTCCGCCATCACCCCGCGGGGCGAACTGCGGGATCTCGCGCGCGGGCTCTTGGGGAATGATCTGTTTGAGGTGTACGTCAAAGCGAGCTACGAGACTTGCGAAAAACGCGACGTGAAAGGCCTCTACGCCAAGGCTGCACGCGGCGAGATCGCCCATTTCACGGGTAAAGACGGATCGTTCGAGCCGCCCCAGAATGCGGACTTGGTGCTCGACACCGAGACTACGACGATCGAGGACGCAGCCTTCGAATTACTCGAGGCGATCCGCGAAAAAATCGCGATCCTGCGCCCGATTTGAAGGGCTTCGTGAGTGACTTTAAACTCCAGCATACCTCCGAATCCACGCCTCAATAGCCAATCATTACCAAACCACCCAAGTTGGTAATTAAATCTTGACCTGCCGCTGAGCCGCGCCTACTCCCTGCCCGCCACGTTAGGTTTCATTTTCCCAAATTTCAGCTTTTAGCCTCTCAGCTTTTACCCTCAAAATGCCCAACTATCACCTCAGCCACCTCGACCAACTCGAAGCCGAAGCCATCTTCATTCTTCGCGAGACTGCCGCCCAGTTTGAAAACCCGGCCCTGCTTTTCTCCGGTGGCAAAGATTCGATCGTCATGGCCTGGCTCGCCCGCAAGGCATTCTGGCCGGCACGTATGCCGTTTCCGCTCGTCCACATTGATACGGGACATAATTTTGTCGAAACCATGACTTACCGCGATGAATTCGTGGATCTAATCCGCGCGACGCTCGTCGTGGGCTCGGTGCAGGAGTCGATCGACACCGGCCGAGTGGTCGAGGAAAAAGGCCCGAATGCTTCCCGCAACAAGCTGCAAACGGTCACCCTGCTCGATACCATCGAGAAATTCCAATACGACGCCTGCCTCGGTGGTGGCCGCCGCGACGAGGAGAAAGCCCGCGCCAAGGAGCGCTTCTTTTCCCACCGCGACGACTTCGGCCAATGGGATCCGAAAAACCAACGCCCCGAACTGTGGAACCTCTTCAACGGACGCAAGAATCCGGGCGAGCATTTCCGCGTTTTCCCTCTATCAAATTTCACCGAGATGGACATCTGGATGTATATCAAGCGCGAGAAAATCCCGCTTCCATCCATTTACTTCGCCCACGAGCGCGACGTTTTCGAGCGCAACGGCTCGCTGCTAGGCGTCACCGAATTCCTGAAACCGCAAGAGCACGAGCTTGTCGAACGCAAGGTGATCCGCTTCCGCACCATCGGGGATGCGACGTGCACCGGAGCCGTCGAATCGAACGCCTCAGATCTGGACGAAGTCATCGCAGAAGTCGCTGCCGCCCGCCAGACCGAGCGCGGCACACGCTCCGATGACAAACGCTCCGAAACCGCCATGGAAGACCGCAAGAAGGAAGGGTATTTCTAAAAGTGACACGGGCATTCCTGCCTGTTCTTCCCTTTAATCCAGCATCAGCACCATGTCCTCTCCCGACCCCAAACAAACGGCCATCTGGAAGACTATGAGCATGTCGGAGAAATACCAGCTTCTTGCCGCAACGGTTAGACAGGCGCGGGAATTCAAACGCACCGGCCTGCGCCTCCGCTTCCCCGACGACAACGCCGAACAAATCGAAACCAAGCTTGCCCGCGTGTGGCTCCATGCAAGACCCTGATTTCATCACCCTGTTCGTCGCTCCGCTCCAAAAGGCCGGTATCAACTACATGATCACGGGTTCGGTTGCCAGTTCCATTTATGGAGAGCCACGCAACACGCTCGACATCGATCTCGTCGTTCTTCCCGATGCCGGTCAGATCCAACAGATTTCAGAACTGTTTCCCGAAGAGGACTTCTACCTGCCGCCACTTGACGTGATGGCCATCGAATCACGGCGCGAGGTCAACGGACATTTCAACATTATCCACCACGGCACCGGACTAAAGGCGGACATCTATCTATCCCGCAATCATCCCTACCTTGCCTGGGCTCTTGAAAACACTCGTCAAACCCGGACCGAAACCTGCGACATCAAGATCGCACCTCCGGAATACGTCATCATTCACAAACTCGGATTCTATCAGGAATCTGGACACCAGCGCCACCTCCGTGACATCGCCGGTATCATCGAACAGCAGAACCTCGATCATGGCCTACTGGAATCCGCAGTGAAAAAACTCCACCTCGAAACCGGGTGGCAGGCAGCCCTCGAACTCGTCTCACGCTGATTTCCAATTTCAGCATCTCAATTTTTCAGCATCTCAGCTTCTACCAAAACAATGGACCTACTCCGCTTCACCACCGCCGGCTCCGTCGATGACGGCAAATCCACCCTCATCGGCCGCCTTCTTTATGATTCCAAATCCATCTTCGAGGACCAGCTCGAAGCCATGGAGGAATCCTCCCGCCGCCGCGGTGATGAAAACGTCAACCTCGCGCTCCTAACCGATGGCCTCAAGGCCGAGCGGGAACAAGGCATCACCATCGACGTCGCCTACCGCTACTTCGCCACACCGAAGCGGAAATTCATCATCGCAGACACGCCGGGCCACACCCAATACACCCGCAACATGGTGACCGGCGCCTCGACCGCAAACCTTGCCATCATCCTCATCGACGCCCGCAAGGGAGTCATCGAGCAGACCAAGCGCCACAGTTTCATCGCGAACCTCCTGCGCATCCAGCACCTCGTCGTCGCCGTCAACAAGATGGATCTCGTCGATTACTCCGAGGAAGTTTATAACAAGATCGTCCAGGATTTCCGCGAGTTCGCCTCGCGCCTCGATAACATCGTCGAAATCACCGACATCCCGATCTCCGCGCTCAACGGCGACAACGTCGTGGACAAGTCCGAGCACATGCCTTGGTATCAGGGCCCGACCTTCCTCTATCACCTCGAGAATGTTTACGTCGGCGGTGAGGAAAATCACGTCGATGCCCGCTTCCCCGTGCAATGGGTGATCCGTCCGATGAGCGACGAGTGGCACGATTTCCGCGGCTATGCGGGCCGCGTGGCAGGTGGTGTTTTCAAACCCGGCGATGAAGTGACCGTGCTTCCGTCCGGTTTCACCACCCGCGTCAAAGCCATCCACAGCCCAGACGGCGAGCAGGAAGAAGCCTTCGCCCCGCAGTCCGTCTGCATCACCCTCACCGAGGAAATCGACATTTCCCGTGGGGATACATTGGTGAAATCCAACAACCCGCCGCGCGTTGAGCAGGACATCGAGGCGATGATCTGCTGGTTCTCCAACAAGCCGATGCCGCCAAAAGCCAAACTGGTCATCCGCCACACCACGCAGGAAACCAAGGCGATCGTCCAGGAGGTGAAATACCACGTGGACATCAACACGCTCCACAAGATCGAAGGCGTCACCGGCTTCAGCATGAACGACATCGGCCGCATCTCGCTGCGCACCGCCGTGCCTCTCATCCACGATTCCTACCGCCGGAATAGGATCACCGGCTCCTTCATTCTCATCGATCCCGGCACGAACGAAACCGTCGCCGCAGGGATGATCATCTGAGGTGGAAACGGATATCTGAAATTCAATGAGCTGAAACCGGGTGTCTCACCTTGTTTCAGCTTTTCAGTTTCGGGCTTCCCGCGATTATTCCAGCCATGGAAGGCCGGGAAAAGGCAATGAATCGCGAGAGCGAAATGTGACACAAGCATTCCTGACCGCTTATCCCTCAGAGGCTGTCAGCCGTTTCTTCTTCCCCAGCCAACCACGAATCAGGTGAGTGAGCACACCCCCTAACACGATCAGCGACACTCCGGTGATTGCCCATTTCAGTTTCCCGTCCGCAAGTCCGGCTCCGCTGAGAACGACTCCGCAGCCGATAATGCCGGTGCACAGCATCGATATCGGCAGATAAAGCCAAAAAGGCGCGCGCATGAACCCCAGCAGGTAGTTCTGAAAAAAAAGTGGGATGCCTGGAGTGAGCCTCATCACGAGGATCAATTTCAAATGATCGCCGCGCGGCAGTTCGGGGACTTTGAACTCCGTGGCAGCAAGGACTTTTTCCACCACGCGCCGCGCAGGAAACGCTGCCAGCCAGTAGGTCCAGCTCAGATTCAAGGCCAAAGCGAGCAGGCACAGCAAGCAGGCCATAATCGGATGCTCTCGCCAGACCACACCTGCGGTCAGCAGCAGGACGCTCGTCGGAATTGGCAGACCGGGCAAAATGACCAACGCCAGAAACAGCGCCCAAGGATTCCTTTTCAAATAGGCTTCAGTCGAAATCCACATCCCTTTCAAGCTGGCCAGATCCACTCCCATTTTCCACGCAGCAATGCAGACGGCGATCGCAGTCAGAAGCAGGAATGCGATCCCCCAATGAGTCCTCCTGTCCGACAAAAGCTTTCGAATCATTTCCATCCGGGCCGCACGCTCTCCGCAAGCCGGGCCAATGGCAAGCCAACAAAAGACCCGCTCCCGTGACACCCGGAAATGTGACGGAATCGCAAGCAAGATGTTTGTTCAAATTTTCTTGAACAAACATTCCCAGAATCCAATCTTGCCGGGTAAGGATGATTTCATCCGCGTCTCAAAACCCAGTGTTTACCGGAAGTTTCGTCGTGAATTCCACGATCACAACCAAGGGCGGCAGCGTGCCGTTATGATTGAAGACATAAGCCTATTACGCGAATGTCCCTCTGATCGATGCTATTCTGCGGATCCGGGTTGCGCACTTGAAAATCCACGCCGGATTCCATCAGCCCACATTTCCGACTTATGTCCAAATCCATCGCCATCATTCTGCCCGCTTACAATGAGGAACTGACGATCGTGGATACGATGAAGGACTTCTTCAACGTCTATCCCGATGCCGAAATCTACGTCATTGACAATGCTTCCACAGACCGGACCAACGAGCTCACCCGCGCGGCCTATCAGGAACTCGGCTGCAAGGGCCGTTTGATGGAAGAGCCCCGCAAGGGTAAAGCCGCCGCCGTGCGCAAGGCATTCATGGAAGTCGATGCGGACATCTATGTCATGGTCGATGCGGACATGACCTACCCAGCGAGCGACCTGCCGTCCCTGCTCGCGCCGGTCCTGGACGGACGCGCCGATATCGTCTGCGGAAACCGCCACAGCTCCGGAGTTTACAGCCGTGAGAACAAGCGCCCGCTGCACGACTTCGGCAATAACCTGGTCCGCAAGCTGATCAATTCTCTCTTCAAAGGCTCACTCGAGGATATCCTCACCGGCTACCGCATCATGACCAAGCGCTTCGTGAAGAACTATCCGATCCTCGCCGACGGATTCGAATTGGAGACTGAAATGAGCATCCACGCCCTCGACAAAGGTTACTCCATCATCGAGCTGCCTACGGACTACCGCGATCGCCCGGAAGGGTCATTCTCCAAGCTGAACACCATCACCGACGGCATCCTTGTTCTGAAGACAATCTTCTCGATTTTTGTGAAATACCGCCCCTTGTTGTTTTTCTCGATTTGCTCGTTGCTGTTTGGCTTGGCTACACTTGGCGCGGGAGCAATTCCGGTGTTAGAGTATTTTCATACTGGCAAAATTCTCCACATTCCGCTGGCCATTCTCGCCTCAGGGTTATCCATCCTGGCGATGCTGAGCTTTTCGGTTGCGGTGATTCTCGATGGGTTGGCCGCCGGCCAACGCTTCAATCACGCACTGCAACTGCTGCATTGGCGCAACCGCTGAAATTGTGGCGGACGGTCCGGCAAGCGCCCGATTGTTTACGAAACAACAGATTCCATCCGGATGAGAGACGCCCAGAAGCAAATGCTTTCACCTGCCGCCATATGGGTGATGGTGTGCGCATTGTTGAATGTCGCTGGCTGGGTGCTTTCTGCAATGGGACAACTGAACCGGGTGGGTTACGGAGTGGTTTTAATCGTATCCGTCGCCGCCGGAGTTTGTTGGTATGCTTGTAAGCAGCCGAATTTCCGAAGTGGTTTTCGTTTACACCGCTTCCGCAGGGCATTCCCACTCGCCTTCGGCTTGTTAGCAATACTCGCTCTTGCGGGTGGATTGATCCACGCACCTAGCAACTATGATGCCCTTGCCTATCGCACTCCGCGGATTCTGCACTGGCTCGCCGAAGGGCAGTGGCATTGGATTCACACGGATTTCCAAAGGCTAAACACGCGGGGGTGCGGCATCGAATGGGTGAGCACGCCGCTCTTAGTGCTGACCGGCACAGATCGCCTGTTCTTTCTAATCAATGCCGTCTCGTTCTTGCTCCTACCTGGCATCTGCTATAGCGTGATGACCGAGCTGGGAGTGAGCCGAAAGGTCGCATGGCATTGGATGTGGGTGTTTCCCACGGGCTATTGTTACCTTCTGCAGGCAGGCAGCATCGGTAACGACCTGTTCGGAGCGACACTGGCACTCGCTGCGGTGGATTTCGCATTGCGCGCGGCGCGCGGGCGGTGTGCCTCAGCCGCTTGGTTGTCCATGATGGCAGCAGCCCTGATGACAGCGGGCAAGGGTTTCAATCTATTATTGCTTCTACCGTGGGGACTCGCGCTGTTGCCAGCGGCTTTCGTGCTGCTCAGACGCCCGCTGATCACGTTGTTTGTCGGGCTTGTTTCCATTTTAGTCTCCTTGGCACCGACCGCCGTCCTCAACGCTCGCTATTGTGGCGACTGGAAAGGCCTCAAAGCCGAACCGGTGAATCTATCCACCGGTGAACCGATGTTCCATTTGGAGGTGAACGCGGTGCTGGTGGCACTCCACAATCTCAATCCCACGTTTTTCCCATTCCCTTCCGCTTGGAGCGGAATGGTCGAGCAGGTCATTCCTGCTGATCTTGCCGTCAAACTGTCCCACCATTTTGAGGAAGGCGGAGCAAAATTCAAACTCGGGGAAATCCAAATGGAGGAAAGCTCCGGCCTTGGATTCGGCATCAGTCTCTTATTGATACCTGTGTTCTTCGGTCTGCGGAAAACTCGATTCCCCAAGTGGCGCGGCTTTCCAACCAAACTCCCAAGCCCGTCCGTGACAGTCCCTGCCGGAGCTTGGATCGTGACGCTTTATTTTTTCACCCAATCGGGTTTGGGATGCCCCGCCCGCTATCTTGCTCCTTCCTATGTCATGCTGCTGGCTCCGGCGTTAGGTTGGCAAAGCGCATCCACCTTGTTGACCAAACAATGGTGGCGGATGCTGGCCATGTTCGGCTTCGCCCTCGCGGCACTTTTACTAATCGCTTCTCCCCCTCGCCCTTTATGGCCGGCCCGAACCGTCCTTCAGGCGATGCACGCAGAAACTTCGTCCTCACCACTTCTCCGCCGGGCTTGGAATGTTTATTCCGTCTATGGCGAGCGATCCGATGGCTTTGCTCCTGTGCGGGCAGCTCTATCACCCGATTTGAAATTACTCGGGCTGGTGACTTTCGATGATCCGGAAACCTCATTATGGCGGCCGTTCGGTGCCCGGCGCATCGCCCACGTCACCCACGCTGACGATGCGGTTTCCCTGCGCAAACAAGGCATCGAACAAGTGCTGGTGAGCGACTACATCATTACCGAACTCCAACAGACAACTCTCGCAGAATGGCTGAAGCGCTTCGATGCCGAAGTCATCACCAGCATGGACCTGCCGCTCCGTGCGAGCCGCGGCCCGACCGCGTGGCACCTCGTCCGCCTACGACCATCCGCCCAGGACACCGTTAGGCAAAACTGACGATTCCTTCTCCGGATAATAGCCCGGAATCTTCTCACCGTTTTTCTCCCATGCTGGAATTCCTGCAAGAACCGTCACTTCGGGGAATGGAAGTTGGCTCGCCCGAATTCTTCTCCCTACAGAAATCCCTCATCGAACGTCGCCCGCTGCTGAAACGCTGTTATGACGACTGGTATTCCCGGCTGCTTGCGGACGTCCGCTCGGCCCCCGAGCCCGGATTGTTATTGGAGCTCGGCAGCGGTGGCAGTTGCCTGAAGGAGCTGGAACCCGCCTTCATCACCTCTGATGTGGTTCCCGATGTAGCGGAACGCGTGATCGACGCGTGCGAGCTACCCTTTGACGATGCCTCGCTCCGGGCTATCGCCCTAACTCATGTCCTCCATCATATCCCAGAGGTGGAAGCGTTTTTCAGGGAGGCCACCCGCACGCTCAAGCCCGGTGGCGTGATCACGATGATCGAAGTCGCCCACACACCGTTCGCCCGGTTTTTCTTCAGGAATTTCCATCCGGAACCCTACGATGATGCGAGAAAGGAGTGGGGGTTCAGCCAACAGGATTCGATGATGGATTCGAATCAAGCCCTCTCCTGGATGGTGTTCGTTAGAGACCGCGTTCGTTTCGAAAAACTCTTTCCCGAGCTAGTCATCGAGGAATTCACCTTCACTCCATGGTTTTCCTATCTCATTTCCGGTGGTGTCACAAAGCGGGATCTTATTCCGCATGTGCTGGTGCCGTTTCTCGCAGGAATGGAATGGCTACTCACTCCGCTTCGTCCCATTTTTGCACTGCACTGGCACATACGTGTTCGACGTAAAGCCTGAATCTTCCTATATAACGTCCGCTCATGAGCGGCGGACTGTCGTTAAAAACTGACTCTTAGTACATACGAACGAAATGACACCAAAAGTTAGTGAGTGGGCGTTGGTGCTGGCATTCTTGATCGGAGCATTACTATTCAATCTCAGAAGTTTCAACGAATACCCCACCGCCTGGGCAGATGAGGTCCTTTGGTCCGAACCCGCAATCAATCTGATCAAGACGGGTCATTTCACCACCTCGGTCTGGCAGTTCCAGAAAGCCGGCAGTTTTTGGGCGGCACAGTCGCCCCTGTACTGCTTCGGAGTGGCGGCATGGATGAAAATGGTCGGCACCGATTTGCAAGCAGCCCGCTCATTCAATCTTGCGCTCATAACAGTTGCTGTCTTTCTGGCGTGGATTCTGTCGTGGCGAGCCCGACTTATTGCCCGAGCAGGCCTCCGGATCTTGTTGCCTATTCTCCTCTTAACCGGTTACGGCACCAGCTTCGCCTACAGGTGCTCCCGCCCTGATATTGCAGGCATGATTTGCCTGTTGTCGATAGCCTTGGCTTTTTATGTAGAAGTCAGATCGTGGAGATTCGGAATGTTGTTCATGGCTGCGGTTGCGGCTCCTTGGATCGGCATTCAAGTGGCGCTATTTACGGCAATTACCTGTGGATTGGCATTCTTGTTTTTTCCTTCACGACAGATGTGGGCCGACTGCATCGTCGTCGCGGCCGGAATGCTTCTGGGCACCTTTTCCATGTTAGCTTTCTTTTTGGCCAATGGGGTCTTGGGCGACCTTCTGGTTTCCGTCACCCAGGCGGCAAATGAACTACAGCATTGGAACGGAGGCGGCACTTATTGGACAAGTATTCCTTGGCGTATTGGTCAATCCTTTGACGCATTCACGAAGGACTTAAGTGTCGCCTGTTTGATCATGGGTGTGGTCCCCATGTTGTTGTCACGTTGGCGCTCCGGAGGCAGCTTGGAAAAATATCAGGATCGAGACCTGACATTGATTTGCGCCGTGGTCATCATCATTCCTTTTGCATTCAGCTTTACCGCGCATTTTGCATTTTATTACGAATACATGATATATGTGCCCCTTTCACTTGCTTTTCTGGCACTGTGGGACCGAACCTTCCAACCATTTGCCCTAAGACCAAGTTGGCAAAGCTTTGCGTGCGCTGTGATAGCGACAGGTGCTTGCTTTCTCGGCCTGCCATTGCGATTGGCAGTCACTTGGAATTTTTGTGAAATTTCACCGCGTCACGAATATACTCACCTGATCTCTTCGGCACTCGAGCCTGATGATGTGATTTTTGCAGATTACCCGGCATTTTTTGAATGTAAGTCTGTGGCCCACCGGGTCTATTCGCCAATGTATTCGAGGCATTTTTTGAATCTTTCTTCCACAGGGCAGGATTTTACTCGTGAGGAGAAACAAGAGGTTACCGTGCTTGCGATTCCGGTGGCGAAGTTGGCGGAAATGGAAAAGTATTGGGGAGGAAAATGGGTTGCCGTCACGCCGCCGTTCGGTGACTCAATGTTACTCAATCCGCGCCTTGAGGTTCCGTTCCTAGCTAAAAAGCTGAGGTCATACCTATCAAATTCCCAATCCGCCCGAACCCCGTTTCAACTTTTCCGGCGCGTCCCAGGTTCCACGGATTCAGCGTCGACTGCTGAACCCACAACTTTTGTCCAGGAATGAAAAGGCGCCCTATTTTAGCTACCTGTAATTCTGCCAGACGCCGTTTGCTAACTTGGCGGCTCACAAGTTTCGGCTGACGCGACTAGACATATTCGCGTATCAGTGACCAAGCATTAAATAAACTGAGATGTATCTTGTTATCGGATCCGGTCCGGCCGCACTTGCGGCGACCATGGCATTGGTCAGCCAAGGACATCATGTGACGATTCTCGACGCAGGCACCCGTTTGGAGGAAGGCCGGCAGAAAATCGTGGATCGCATGTCCCACCAAGAACCGGATTCCTGGAACAGGGACGATCTCAACAGCATCATCGGAGAAAGATCCGCCACCAGCGAAACCGTCCATTCCAAACTTTCCTACGGTTCTTCCTACAGCTTTGATTCGCGCGCCGGAGCGGTTGGCGTCAAGTGGGCAGAAAAACAAGGTTTCAACCATTCCCTTGCCAGAGGCGGACTGAGTAATGTCTGGGGATCGTCACTACTCCCCTACCGTCAGGAGGACATTAGCGACTGGCCGATCAACCTGAGCGATTTGGTTTCCCACTATCAGGCGGTAATGAGGTTCGTGCCCGGGACCCATTTTAAAGATGACCTCGATGAAATTCTACCCTCTTACTCCGATCAGGAAAACACCTTGGAACCCTCTCGCCAGGGAGCTGCCCTGCTCGATGATCTCGAAACACGGAAAAAATCACTGCGCCGGTCTGGTATATTCTTCGGACGCAGCCGCCTAGCAATCCGCGCCAATGGCGACGCCTCACATCGGCCTTGCGCCTACTGTGCGCTCTGCCTCTCGGGCTGTCCATACGGTTTGATCTACTCCACCGCGCAGACTCTCGATGAATTAATCGCATCCGGTCAGGTGAGATACCTTCCCGATCATCTTGTCGAAAAATTTGAAATGGCCGGCTCCGGCGCGATTGTTAGCGGGCGCACTCTCGCGGACGATGCGCCATTCTCCTATCACGCCGCACGCGTCTTCGTCGGCGCTGGAGTTCTGCCAACCGCAAAGATTGTCCTGAATTCCTTGCAGGCATTCGACAAACCCATCCAGCTCGTCGATAGCCAATATTTTATCTATCCGTTGCTCCGTGCGGCCATGATCCCGGAAGTTGAAACCGAACGCACGCACACCGCATCGCAGGCTTTTCTGGAAATAGATGATAGGAGTATCAGTGATCATCTGGTCCATCTTCAAATTTACGGATACAGCCCGTTTCTGCACCACGAACTCAACAGGACCTTTCTCAAATGGCCATTGCGGCTGCCAGCATTTCGCAGACATTTTCTGGGACGGCTTCTGGTCGCACAAGGCTTCATCCACTCCAAGTCATCTGGCCACGTGGAACTAACTTTAAAAAAATCCAGCGATGGCAGCTCCTTTCTTGATGCGCGGATTCGAAGGACGGGCCAAGCTTTCATCACAACACTAAAGGTGGGATGGAAACTGATGAAACAATCGCTGAACCTCCGCGCCATTCCGTTGATACCCGGCCTGAAATTTCCCAATCCGGGAAGCGGCTATCATAGCGGAGGAACTTTTCCGATGCGCCATCAGCCCGGACCGCTCGAAACCGATGTGCTCGGCAGGCTACCTCGGATGGATCGAATTCATCTCGTGGATGCCTCTGTCTTACCGAGCATTCCTGCCACATCGATCACCCTGAGTGTCATGGCCAATGCTCATCGGATCGCATCCATCGCCGGACGGTTCGATCAGCCATGAAAATCGCCATCACTGGAGCGACGGGCTACGTGGGCTCGCGACTTTCCGAGTTTCTCGTGGCGCACTCCCATGAGGTTCTCCGCTTGAGCCGCCGCGCGGTGGAGGGGCCTTGGGCAGCCTACTCCTTGGGCGATGACCCAGAGCTTTTGCCGTGGCAGGGAGTGGATGCGTTGATCCACCTGGCTTACGATTTCACCGCTCGCACCCCACAGGAAGTTCTCGACCGGAACGTTCATCCAAGCATCGGCTTGTTTCAGGCCGCAAGTCGAGCCGGGGTGAAGCATCTGTTATTCATCAGTTCCATGAGTTCTTTCGAAGACTGCCGGTCGAACTATGGTAAAGCCAAGTTCATGGTCGAAAAGGAAGTCCTGCGCCTTGGAACCACCGTGATCCGTCCCGGTCTGGTTTGGGGAAATCATCCCGGCGGCGTGATGGGCACCTTGGAAACCCTCGTCGCCAAATGCCCGGTCGTTCCTTTATTGGCAGGCGGAAACGGCCTTGCGCAGTATCTCGTCCACGAAGAGGATTTGTCCCGGGCAATACTTGTCATGTTGGAGAGATTTCCAGAGGTTGCCACCTATCCCGTGACCGTCGCGAATCCAACATCGATGACGCTCAAGGCGATCCTCAAAACAATCGCCACAAGAACCCAGCGGACGCGCATATTCGTTCCCGCACCTTGGCAATTGGCGATGGCCGTGTTGAAACTGGCCGAAGCACTGGGTATGGAAACCTTGTTCCGGAGCGACAGTCTGACCGGCATTGTTCATGGCAATCCCGATGTCGATTTTTCAGGCATTCCCGAAGGGCTATCCTGCCGTCAATTTTGTTAGCCGCTGCCATCTTCTAGCTTCAGGGCATCAATAGCCTTTCCATCTCAAACTGATTTTTCAGCCTTCTTTTTCTCATGATTGAATCAAATTCCATCACCAAAATCATCATTCTGGTGGTCGGCCTCGTGCTGGCCGTTGTTTTGGGCAGCATGCTCGTCACCGATCAGGTCGATGCGCTTCTCTGGGTGGCAGGCGCGTCCGTCCTGATCGTCTGTATCTCTCTGGGCCGCCGCATCTGGCTGCTGATTCCCTTCATGACAACCGTGGCCATCCAGCTGCGCCTGCCCGGTCAACCGTCCACCCTGCTGTTAGCACAGGTGCTGGTGCTCTCGTTCTGCACGCTTCTTTTCCTCATGCGGAAACTTCCTTTTCATCTGGCACTTACTGAACTGGAATTCTGGGCCTTTGTTCTGACTGCATTTGTGGTTCAGGTATATATTCGGAATCCCGTCGGGGTGAACATCTTCGGTGGAGATTCGGTAGGCGGAAAGCCCTATGCCATCTATGGCATCACCCTTGCCACCGGTCTGCTCCTCGCGGGCCTGCGGGTTTCGCCCAACGAGTTAAAATGGTATCTGAGGCTGTCGATCTTCGGTGGACTGATGAATATGTTCATTTCAGTGGTAGGGACTTTCATACCCACCATCGCTTATTACTCCGGTGCAGGGTTTGAAGATAACCGCGATGGAGGCGATGCAGATATGGGAAAAGTGGTGGATTCCGGTGCTGCCACTCGGGTGGGCTTTCTGACCGGATACGGGACCAATGCGGCTCTATGGATTTCCTCCTTCATTTCCCCCGTAAAAGCCCTCGTCCGGCCATTGTGGCTTCTGCTGGTGTTATCAGCTATCGTTGCCTCCATGTTGGGTGGCTTCCGGAACGGAGTCATTGGAATGGGAGTCACTTTCCTTTTGGGAATCGCCTATCGCAGCGGATTTCCCGCTTTGATGATATCGCTCATCGGAGGCGTGGGCGGTCTCGCGCTGCTCGCCGTCGTCAATGTCATCCACCCGCTGCCCCCGAACATCCAACGTTCGCTGACCTTCCTCCCCGGCACTTGGGAGGAACGCTACCGACGGGATGCCGATGGCTCCACCGAATGGCGGATCGAGATTTGGAAAGAGGCCCTGCTGACCGACCGCTGGATCAAAAACAAATGGATCGGAGATGGCCTCGGCTTCAGCGCTACGGAATTGGCCGCTCAGATGAACGATCGTAAGGGGGCCCGCCAAGGCATCTCTGGATTCGAAGGCCACCGGGAATCCGTTCTCTCGAATGGCGACTACCACAGCGGCCCGGTTTCCACCATCCGCGTGATTGGGTACGTCGGCCTTTTCTTTTTCTTGTGGGCTCAAATCCGCGTGGCCGTTCACGCCCATCGCCAGATCCTCCGCTGCCGTGGAACTGAATGGTATCCCCTTGCTCTCTTCATTGGAATCCCACTCATCTCTAGTCCGCTGTTTTTCGTCTTTATTTTCGGTGACTTCAAAAGCAATTCCGCAGGCTTCTTGCTATCAGCGGGAATCTGCCGATTGCTTCAGAACAATCTTCCTTTGCCAGCATACGTCGCACGTCGTAGAGAACCCTATGTACTAACGAAGCGGGCAATGCAAAGCACTCAGGCCTAACGACACAGAGTTCAATGATTTTATCGTTTCAAAACAAGGCCCTGTCCCTCCAATGGATTGGTCGTTGAGAATTTGGCTCGAATTGCCTCATGCCAAAACGCATATTAAAAATCACAGCTTCTTTGACTGGATGGGTTTTGTTGTGCCTGCTGGCGTGGCACTTTCGGAAAAGTCTTTTGCTCAAAACCAGTTCTTTGTTTTTGCATGTCTCGGCGGAAACCAAGTTGGAGCAAATGATTCAGACCAAAAAATCCGAAATTTACCATACTCCATGGAGAGACGAACGCCCGCTCATTCTGATGCTTGGCGATAGCCAAGTAGAAATGGGAAATTGGTATGCTCTGTTTCAAGGAGCATTTGCGATTCAAAATGGAGGACTGTCTCAGGCAAAAATTACGGATGTTATCCGGTTGAGCGATGAGATTTTCTGGATCAAACCTGCAATGGTAATACTTATGTGTGGCATTAACGATCTTGGTGCCGGACGGTCGGTGGACGATACTTTGAAAGACTATCGCCAATTACTGGAACAGGTTTGCGCGGACGTGGCAAAGGAAAGAATCGTTGTGATGTCGATCATGCCTGTTGCCTCAATTAGACCGGGGGATGGAAGCCGTAGCCTCAATGCCTGCGTCAAAACCACAAACGCAAGTCTTCAAGAACATTGTGACAAGCTTGGCATTATTTTTTTAGATATAACACCTGTAATTTCAACGAACGGCGCATTGAATGTATCCATCACTAGCGATGGCCTGCATTTAAACCCGACAGGATACCAACTATTGGCAGGAAGCATCGAACCGCTCCTATCGAGACAATATGCCCAAATCCGCCGAAAATAAATTACCGCCATCTGTTGGGAATCTGAACAACTGGCATGTAGCGCCCAGCAACTCGCAAAATCTCGAATTCCTTGATGGCATCCGCGGGATTGCAATTCTCTTAGTGGTCATCTGCCACATTTTCTACATCAACCCAAAAGCGACCGGATTAGTCAAATTTTTGGGTAATGCATGGTCTGAAGGGCACATCGGCGTTACCGTATTTTTTACCCTTTCCGGTTTTTTGATTTCCCAGCCTTTTTGGAAGTCTAAGCTATCAGGTAAACCCATTCAACTCAAAAGCTATTTGTTTCGCCGATTCTGGAAGATTTATCCTCCCCTAGCTCTCTCTGTGATTCTATTGTTGCCTTTCTATATCTGGATTTACGGCGACGCATGGCACTATGTAAAAACTGCCATCGAGTGGCTATGTGGTATCGCTTGGTTGTTACCCGTTTCAGGTAAATTCAATCCGCTGATGTGGAGCTTGATTGTGGAATTACATTTTTACCTTTTGTTGCCATTTGCATTTTTCAGCCCCTCCGTAAATCTTCCTACTCAACCAGTCTGTGGATCATCTTTTTCGGACTACTTCTCATCCCCCTCGGTGCCAAAGCGGTCTATGCCAGTTGCGGCATGGAATTCTCTTTTCAGCCGCTCATCCATGTGAATTTCCCCACAAAAATGGACGCCTTTGCTGCCGGAGCATTGATCGCAGGCATCAATCAACAGGGGAAACTTCACCCTCGAGTGGCACTCTTAGGCCCGGTCGGGATCGTAATCTTAGCCTGCACTCTGGCCTTTGCGGGAACCTCCGCATTAGTCCCCTCACTTCGCCCACTATGGACTCCGAATGTTTCTCATTATAGCGCTATGCTCGCTTCCGCCTGCCTTCTTTGTTTTGTCGCAAAACCAGAGGTGGCGGCTCGATGGGGACTCTGCTTCGGCGGATTGCGTTGGTTAGGTCTAATTAGCTACGAATGGTATCTGTTTCATCAGGCGCCGCATCTTTGGTTACGATTCTTGCTGGGCTCGACAGGAGGCAACCTTCCCAAATATCTGACAATCACGGCTTTGCCATTTTTAAGCAGCCTGATCCTTGCCGCGATTGTTTACTGGACATTCTCTCTGCCCATTCTGCGCAAACACCGGGATTGAATCGGAGCAATTTCTTCACCCCAAAATACCAACCCACCTTGAGCCGATTAATCATAGAAGCCGGAAAGTCCGAGCGCCATTACTGGAGCGATCTTTGGAAATACAGGGAACTGTTCCTTTTCCTCTCGTGGCGCGACATCCTCGTTCGGTATAAACAAACGGTCATCGGCGTGCTATGGGCGGTGATCCGTCCCGTCCTCACAACGATTGTATTCGTGGTGATCTTCAGCAGGGTCGCGAACTTGCCCTCCGAAGGGGTTCCCTACCCTATCCTGGTCTTTTCCGCCATGCTGCCGTGGCAGTTCTTCGCCTCCGCCCTGTCCGAGGCGAGCAACAGCCTGATCAGCAACGCCAATATGATTTCAAAAATCTACTTCCCGCGGCTGGTGGTTCCGGCCAGTGCCATCATCGTGGCATTCACGGATTTCCTGATCTCGCTCTGCATCCTTGCGGTCATGATGTTCTATTATGGCATCGTCCCTACATGGCACCTCCTGCTCATCATTCCATTCACCGCGGTTGCCTTCCTAACGGCATTTGGTGCTGGCGTCTGGCTGGCGGCCCTCAATGTCCAGTATCGGGATTTCCGCTATGTGATTCCCTTCGTCGTCCAGTTCGGGCTCTACGTTTCACCCGTAGGCTTCAGCAGCAGTGTGGTCTCGGAAAAATGGCGCCTGCTTTACTCCATCAACCCGATGGTCGGAGTGATCGACGGCTTCCGCTGGGCCATCACGGGCAAAGCAGCGTTCTTCGACTGGGGAGGTTTCGCCATTTCACTGACCCTGGTCATCCTGATTGCCGCAGGCGGCATCTGGTATTTCCGCAAAACCGAACGCGCGTTCGCAGATGTGATCTGAGAAACCGGAAGCCAGAAGCCAGAAGCCAGAAGCCAGAAGCCAGAAGCCAGAAGCCAGAAGCCAGAAGGCAGAAGGCAGAAGGCAGAGATCGGAAAAAGAATATACAGATCAAATCAGCGAAAGAGCTCACGGTGTATGTGAAAGCCTATGAACTGGCGATGGAGATTTTTGAGATGAGTAAACGCTTTCCGTCAGAGGAAAAATACGCGCTCACCAGTCAGATCCGCCGGTCCTCGCGCTCTGTCTCCATGAACCTCCGCGAGGCTTGGTCAAAAAGGAGATACGAGGCACATTTCATTTCCAAGCTCACCGATTGTGATGGAGAAGCAAATGAGACCGATACCTCGCTCGATTTTGCAAAAGACTGTGGATACCTCACTGATCCCCAACACCAAGCTTTGACCAATCTCAACCGTGAAGTAGGACGAATGCTCGGCGCAATGATCAACAACCCTGAGCCGTTTCTAATCAAACCCTCGAAATCCTGATCTCTGCCCCCTGCCCTCTGCCCTCTGCCCTCTGCCCTCTGCCCTCTGCCCTCTGTCCTCTGTCCTCTGTCCTCTGTCCTCTGTCCTCTGTCCTCTGTCCTCTGTCCTCTGTCCCCTGCCCTCTGTCCTCTGTCCTCTGTCCTCTGTCCTCTGTCCTCTGTCCTCTGTCCTCTGCCCTCTGTCCTCTGTCCTCTGTCCTCTGTCCTCTGTCCTCTGTCCTCTGC
>JBBRYQ010000013.1:0-83904 GCA_038237425.1 Verrucomicrobiales bacterium | reverse complement strand
CCCGCTTCAGGGCGACGGAGCTGGCATTGGCGAAGGTAGTGCTGGCGGTATTCAGGCTGACGACGGTTCCTCGAGTGGTGATGTTGGCAGTGGAATTCGTGGCTGCGGTGGAGCCGGTGGTGTAGCTGGAACCAGAAACGAGGGATGCTCCAATCGCGCCACCGGGGCTACCCGTGACGGTGGCGTAGGTGAGGGTGCCCGCTGAGGTACCGTTCGTGAATACGAGGCTGCTGCCTGCGGGGATGATCGCGGGAGTGTTGGCTGCCAGAGGAGTGCTGGCACCGCTCGGAGAAAGGATGGTAGTCGCCACGCTGGAACGCACGGAGTTTCCTGCGGTACCGTTGGGAAATAGGATGCTCCCTCCAGGTGGTATCGAGACGGTGCTGCCGGCGGTGTTCAGGGTGACCGGAGTGTTCGCCGGGGCGGCGGTGTTGATCATTTCGGCGCCGGGGGATAGGACCAAGATGGAAGCGAGTTTCGCTTTCTGCACGGCGGACTGATTGTTGAGGATGCGCTCGGTGATTGCCGTTTCATTGGCGGAGGTGGTGCCCGCGGTGCCTAGGAACGCCTGCCCATCGGCAAGGACCCAGTTTTGAGCGGCGGCGGTAAGGGTGCCGCCGTAATCAGTGAGGTCGTAGAGTTGGTAACCTTCCACCTGAATGCTGGAAGCACCCATGATCGTGCCGTTGATAGCAGAAATCTGGAGATCATCATTGGTGCCGCTGCGAGGAGCGCGGAGATGAAGCTTGCCAGTGAACTGTCCCTTGAAGGCGCTACTTCCCGGCGTGGTGGCGCTTCCTGCAACGTATTCGGAAACAGATAGATCAAGGGTGGCGCCTGTCTGGATATCGAGAGTGGCTGAAGTATTGATCGAGCCGTTTCTCTGGGATCCTGCCTCAAGCGTGATAGTGCCGCCTTTTCCCGAGGTGCTGAATATGCCACCTTTTACTGTTAGTTTGGAAGTGTCTGTGAGAATGACGCTATCGGAAGCCTGGAGCTGGATGCTGCCGCCGGTTTTGCCGGAGGCGTCGATTTGTCCTGATACGGTAATCTTTCCGTTATCAGCAGAGACGGTGTATTCACGCGATTTCGCCAGGCCTGCGATTGTGACATCACCCGTGCGGATGCGGTAATGGCGGGATTCGGTGAAGCTTCCCTCGTTCAAGGTGGAGTCAATCACAGACAGACCACTGCTGCTGGTGGATAAGGCGTCGAGTGAGAAGCTTCCTTTTTTGGAGTTGGTATTTGCAGAGCCAATAATTTTACCTTCCGGATCAAGTTGGAAGGCTCCGTTCGGCGTCTTAATATTAAGCTGGCCTGCGTCTCCTCCGCCTGCGGGTGCAGCGATGCTGATGAGGGCGTTAGAACCAACGATCACAGACCCGCTGGTGGAATTGAGGTTCACTGCGCCGCCGCCGGTGTAGCGGATGGCATCGATGAAAGTCTTGGTAGTGCCTGCCGCGCTCAGGGAAGCCTGTGCGAGATTTCCAATCACAACATTGCCCTGAGTGGCAGTGAGAGTGAGAGTGCCGCTAGGGAGGAGGACATCGCTGTTCACGGTCACGGCACGGCCTAGAAGCGTGAGCTTGGCTCCGAGGCCGCCGGTGGCTCCTGCTGGCACAATTCCATCAGGACGAGAGACGGATAGATTTCCACCTGCGGCAATGGTGTGGTTTGCGGCAGCATCCGCGGTCACCAGTGGGGTCACTAGCGAGAGATTCCCCATGACATTGAGACTGCCGTCGCCTATGGAAAAGATACGACTGTCCGCAGCAAGGGAAACGTCTGCGGCGTTGCCGATGAGAAGGGGATTCTCGCCAAGGCTGATTTCCCGGGCATTGAACGCGAGGTTGCCATCCAGTGGAGTGCTGGAAAGGATTAGGGCCGTTGGGCTGGAAGAGTTCTCAAGAAGTAGGTTTTTCGCGGCGAACGTGGCGGTTCCACCACCCAGATTGAAAGTCCTGATCGCGCGTGCATCGAGCGTGAGCTGCTGCAAGGTTCTGGATCCCACTTTACCGGTCCCGTAAACGTCCAAAGTGGAGTAGCTTCGGAGGGACAGAGCCTCGGCAGATGATTGGAGGCTGGCTAGAGCGGTTCCGGAAAGGACGAGGCCTGTTGTGGGATTGAGCGCGCCTGGATGAGTGAGTTGGATGCTGATTTGTCCGCCGCTCAAGGCCAGGGACTTCGCAACAAGCTTCGCAGAAGAAGAAAGGGATGTGGCGAAGGTGGAATCGAGAATGATTGTCCCACCTCTGAGCTTGGCATTTTTACCGATGTTGAGGCTTGGGCTGGTGGATGCTCCGACTCCGTAGCGAGTCACGGTGGCGGTCCGGGTCCCACTCACGCGGACTAGCGTGCCATCGCCACTGCCGAGGATGGCGCTGTCGCCAAGAATAATGTCGTCAGTGTCTTCATTTCCACCGGTGGCTGTGATTGAGGCACCAGCGGCGAGAATAAGATCGTCTTTAGCGGCTAGGATGATATCGCTTCCAACTAGGGCAATTCCGGCATTGTCCAGGGTTATATTACTGGTGGCGGTAGCCACAGTGGCTCCTCCGGTGCCGAAACTTCGGATTCCTCCGATAAGAAGGGTTTCCGCGCCAAAACTATTGAGAACGGACGCGCTGAGAGCGAGCGTGCCGGATGGTCCTCCCGTTCCGGACTTGTTGATGAGAATATTTCCCGGACTGTTGATATCAATCACGCTCCCGCGGCCCTTGTCAGGAGCTGCCGAATTGACCACACCTCCGAGGCTCATGCCAGTGGTCGCGCTGAAGGAAAGGTAGCCCGAGTCGATGGGAAGGCGGGGAACCGAAAATTCACGGGTGATCGCCGCGTCACGTAGGACCTTGTTCGCCAGGAAATCGTCGTATTGTGCACGCTCGCGTATCACCTTGGCGGAGGCGATTTCAAAGCGGCCAATGGTCGTCCGGCCTTTGCGGTTGGGATCGAGTTCGTTCGACCGGTATCCGGAAACCAGGCTGGATCCGTCAGGCCGTTTGACAGTGCCGACCGGATTGCCGTTTTGGGGTGTCACGAGGAAAGCCCCTGGAAGCAGGGCGTATCTCGCAGGCAGCAAAGTATAGGTGCCAGCGGGTAGTCCTGAACTCGCACCCAAGGTGATCTTATCACCCGCCTTGAGCGTTTCATTTACATAGCCAGGATTTCCGTTGAGATTGGTGGCCGACGTGTTTGAATTGAATGGCGCGAATGGAGCGTAGTCGAATCCATAGTCAGGCAAAATGGCGTAACTGTTTGCGGATTCAAGAACGTCGTTCCGGCCCCCGTTTCCAGTCACCCAGCTGTAGGCGTACAAATTACCACCACCGCGGATATCGACAGTGGAATTCCGTTCGGTGGTCACGCTCGTAGCAGAGAGATTGATAGACTTCGAGGGAACTCCACTAACGGTAATGTCTGCTCCGGAAGGATCAATCCATGATTTGCCATCGAAACTGATTCCGTAAGGGAGTCGAACTCCCTTGCCGGTCTTTGCATCAATTGCCGAGACAGAAGTAATACTGCCAGATTCGAGTGTGAGTGTTGTTGAAACAGGACCGGAGAGCGTTGTTCCGGCAATAGGATCCACGGGAGCGGTGCCGGTGCCATTCCAGCCTAGGTTGATCGTGCCGATCGGGGCACGGAGTGTCCCTCCTTGGGAGATATCTGAAGCGTAAACCGAAAGAGTTCCACCAGCTGACAGAGGGAGTGGACGTTTGGCACCGCCGCGGATCGTGACAGAGCCTTTTTGGATGCCTCCGGAACTATAATCGTAAGCGAATATTCCGAAACGACCGCCGGTGGTGGTGTAAATCTGCCCGGCCTTGAAAAGTAAGTCGCCCGATGCGGAGAGCGTGCCGTTTCCCCTGATGTCGCCACTTTTAGCGATGAAATCGGCGGACCCGACTCCCTGCAATGATAAATCTCCGATGTCGATTAGATCTGCGGTAACGGTAAGATGACCCGTGCCCCATGTGGGGGCGAAAGTGTAGAAATTGGTAATTTCTCCAACAGCGCTTGTGGAGGTGAAGCGATTGATCGCATCCGAAACGAGAGTAGGCGGGCGGAAAGACTGGCCAAGAGCCACGTATGCGGCAGTCAGACGCACGTTTGCGTTTGCATATAACACACCTCCATCCGCCACCTTAAGTTTGCCTGCGACCGCTATAGAAACCGGTCCGTCGAAGCGAACGTTACCATTGAGAGCGAGTGAGCCAAATCCACCACCAGAAATCGAATCTACCGCGAACGTGCCGATGCCTGGAAGAACCTTGCCTGCGGCTCCGAGGGCGACTTTTCCCACGCCTTGGTCATTCCTCAAATCGAGTCGGTTCTGCGTAACCACCAGATTCACATCCGCACTGGTGTATGCGGTTCCGACAGGAATAAAGCGACCTGAAGACACGGAGAGTATACCGCCTGTCGCGGATTTTCCACCTGCCTGCCCGATCAGTGTGGCATCGGAATAGAGTATCTGACCTCCGTTTAGAACGATGTTGCCCGCATCACTCTCGATAGTTACAGGAGCGTATTGCTCTGCGCCTTGAGCCGAGGTTACGATGGGCTCAAATGAACCGGCTTCCCGCACGAGGTCGAGCACACCTTTCGTTCCAGAAACATCAATGACGGCACCTGTTTCAGCAAGAATGTTTCCAGAAATGGAAATGGTCCCGCCTTTTAGGACTTCTCCCTCCCGCAGTCCGAAATTTGAATCAACCAAGAGGGTCTTGCCTGCCGTGGAAATAACTGCGCTTGAACCTAAATGGGTTGTTATCAATGCATCAGCCGGATTTGCCTCGTCGGATGGATAGCGCCTGGCTCCGGAAATAGAAATCGTCCCACCGGGCGCAATGACAGAACCTAAAATGGTGTTTGTTTGCCCCTTGAATGAGACGCTGCCTTTCGCATCTGTCTTAATGAACGAACCTCTTTCCACGATCAGGTCACCACGAACTGCTATCTGGCTGGTGAAATTATTGGTCGCTCCAGAAGCCCCAAGGGTAAGATTGACGGGGGTGCGATTTCCCTCGCCTCGGTCGATTCGTTTGAGTCGCAGGCCCCCTCCAGCCTTGAGAGTTGCAACCGTGGAATCGATAATAGGTCGGACACGAGTTCCTGACGCAATCAGCAATCCGGGAACATAGACTTCGGATGCATCGGTTATTAGGCCAATGCCAGTCATCGAGAAATTTCCGAATCCACCCTTACTGAAAAAGTCCGGCTTGATCAGTGTCACCAAATCATTGTTAGTTGTTCCGCCGATCTGGAATGCCCCAGATACGAGCGACATCGACGCGCCCTTGATTCCCGAGTATCCTCTAAGTTCGGCGCCAAGTTCCAGTGTGCCACCGAGCAAGGCTTTGTAGTTCTGATCCTGGCCCGCAAGTATCGTCAACGAGCCGCCCGCGCCATAGCTGATCTTGCCCAGAGGGCTTGCGGATGCGCCACCGGATACGTCGATCAGTCCACCTTCGGAAAGTTCTGAGGAAAAAGAGGCGATTTTGATGTCGCCGCCATTGATTGCCAGCGGCACGGTTCCGGCACCGGGAGAGTCCAGCCGGTTATCCACGAGGAGTCCGGCCGTGCTGATGACCCCTGTGGACCCAAGAATGAACGTGCCTCGAACCATCGAAGGAGATGGCAGTGCTGTAGGGTTCGAGTTGATGAAATCGAGGGAAATGTTGTTCGTGTTGAACGCCAGTTTTCCGCCGGCCGAGGTCACGCTACCGTCAATAGTGATGTTTGCTCCAGTTAGGGTAATGCTTCCCATCGCTTGAGCAGAAAGCGCGACATTTGTTGGAACGATGACATCTCCGCCATCGTTCTCCACCGTCAATGAACCGAAGCCGCCACTGGTGAGGAGTTCGGGAGCCAGATATACGGTGCCAAGGCGCTCTGCGGACAGCACCATGGGATTTCCGTTGGCATCAAGTTGGAACGGAGTCGCAGCCTGCTGGCCGGATATGGAATTGAAAATGACCTTTGGAGGGGTCGGAGAATGGAAGGGGACATTGCTGTAGGAAAGATCCTGGGCGAGAAATGATAGTCTGAGCGAAGCCGCTGTAGGAGGGCTGTCGATTTGCTCATCACCAGTGAAGGTCTTTCCCAGAAGCGTTCCATCAAGTGCCATCGAAGGAGCGGAAATGTTGAGAGCACCTCCTGACGCGCCGTAGATCGAAGTCGCTTCGATATGACCCGCGCTTGGAGTTAGTGGATTATGATAGGTCTTTGAAACTCCAAATTTTGAATTGGCTATCGTCGATACATCGTTGAGGATGCCGCTGTAAACCTCGTCTGGTCTGGCATCACGAATGTCAACAAGATGGCCGTTTGAAATTAGTTTAGTGGTTCTGACGGTGCCTTCGGTGTATTTAATGGAACCTCCAGATACATCGATGCTGGACCCCGTTTGCATTACGACTGAGCCACCCGACCGGATGTTGATTTCTCCACCTGAGACCATGAACTGGCCGACTGGTTTTTGAATCAGATTGGCGAAACCCGAGATGTCCGCCAGCGGCGTTCCGATCCATTGTTCGTTTTGATAGATTCCCGCGTCTCGAATGTCCACAAAGATGGTGGCGTTGCGTAGATTGCCGAGGCGTTGTAACGGCGAGTTCGCAAGCTCCGCTCCGCGTAACTGCACTTCTATGATATTCTGTGAAACAGGGACGCTAACATTCTTCAATCCAGCGACATTGATCACGGCCCCCTTTTCCAAATAGACCTGGCCACCTGCTTGAACAAAATTGGAAGTGGAGTTGGCTCCGAGCGGAATATAATTATAGTTCCCAGCATTGATACCTATTTGCCCCGCTGTTGCTAGAATAAGGGAATCTTCGCCGATCCTGACAGTTTTTCCGGTCAGGTTGATTTGGGAGGAAAGCGCGAGTTTTGTCCCAATGGTCTTCTCTTTGCTTCCGAGTTCCGGGAGAACGCTGATCAAACTTTCTGAACTCAGATCGATGTTGCCGGTTTTCTGGAAAAGGAACGTTCCGTTTTGGGATACGCTGAGCGCGTCGAACTGCGCTTGTAGGTCAATGCGCCCGTTCAGGGAAACGGAGGTGGTGCTGGTAAGAGCGCCAGTTTGATTGATGTTCTTTCCCGCAATCGTGATGCTCCCTCTTTCGCTTTCAATGATTCCATTGTTGCTAGTGGTGCCAGCGTAGGTTCCAACGGAGCCGACATAGACATCAAGGCCCCGAAGGCTCGCATCGGTTGTGTCGTGGGCTTTGAAACCGACTTGGAGTCCGGAGGCGAGAATGGCTTGGCCGTTGGGTGTGGAGATCGTACCGTTATTTGTCACATTCGCCCCAACGAGGGTGATGCGGCCACCTGTTTTCGAGGCATCAGTTGTGCTGGTTAGTTTCGCTCCTTCATTCACGACCACATCGCCATATTCTCCCGTGATTGGATCGGGAGTGAATGCCGGAGTGCCATTGATTCCTGCGGGAATTGCGAGGGCGCTGAACAGGAACTGCGCGTCGGGGTTGTTGAGGAGGCCGCGTTGGACGAGGTTGTCGTTGATGGGAAGGGAGGAAGCGGTGAGGCCGCGTGCGTTGACTTGGCTGCTGCCGCCGAAGATGATGCCGTTTGGGTTGATGAGGTAGATTTGGCCGTCGGCTTTGATTTTACCGAGGATCTGGGTGGGATTGCCGCTGGGGTCAGTGATCTTGTTGAAGGCGATCCATTTGCTAGAGTCTGCGCCGCCTTTGGTTTGATCGAAGGTGAGAGTGGTTTTTTTGCCGACGTTGAGGGTTTGCCATTCCAGCAGGGCTTGCTGGGTGGTTTGCTTGATGGTGACGGTGGTTTTACCGTTTTTAACGGTCTGGACGGGGGTGTTGGCTCCGGTCCATTTGGTGGGGTCGGTGGTGGGGTTGAGGGCTCCGAGTCCAAGTCCGTTGGGGACTTTGGGTAAATTGACGGTGAGGTTGTTGGGATTTTTACCGAGGTGGTTGGTGCCGTTGGCGAGGGCGGTGTTTCTAGCAGCATTCTGCATGGCCCGCATGGCGTCGAGGGTGCGGGTGGTGCGGGCGAGGGTGTCCCGGGCGTTGGCGCGGGCGGCATCGGTGGCATCCGGGGTGTCTGCTGCTGCACTGCTGCGGCCAGGTTTTGGGCGGGCGGCCGCGCTGCCTCCGCGTAGGATGTCTCCGGCGCTGGCATCTGATAGCCCGGAGACGATCACGGTGAAGCCGATGAAGACGGGGGCTCCGTATTTGAGCGGGGTGCCGAAGATGGTGGGAGCGCGGAAGAGGAAGCGGCGGGCTTTCATGAGAGTAAATTTCGAGATGGACCGGGTTCCAACTGTTTTGTGGAAAATGAACCGGCTCTATTCATCCGCTCTTTCATGGCGGATGGAAAGTGACGATTGTGTCACAATCACGGTTTGGCGGCGGGAGCTTGGATGCGGTTATCGAGAATTTTATCTTTGTAGCCTTGGACTTGGTTTTCGACTTTGACGCGGGTGGTGCTGATGAAGGGTTCGCGGGCGGCGAGGGCTTTGCCGAGGGCGTAGCCTTGGTAGCGGTCGAGGATTTCGTTGGCGGTGTTGAAGAGGGAGATGTTTTTGGTTTCCCGATCGGCGATGGTGCGTTTGAGGGTGATGATTTCGCCGGCGAGGGCGGCGCGTTCGTCTTCCTTGGTACGGGCGACAGCGGCGGCTTTCTGATAGCCGTCTTTCCACTTTTCGAGGGCGGTCTGGAACTCGGTGAGGCGCTTTTCGCGGTCGGCGATTTTTGCTTCGAGGGTGGCGATGGATTGCTCGCTGGCAGCTTTGGATTTGTTGGACTCGAGGGTGAGGGTGTCGATGCGTTTAGTGAGGGTGGCGGTTTTGGTTTCGAGTTCTTTGTTTTTTGTGTCTGCGGCGAGCTGGGCTGCTTGAGCGTTGGCGGCGTCGGTCTGGGCGGTGCGGAGCTGGAGGGTGACGGTGCGGAGTTGCTCGCGGAGTTTGGCGGATGGGTCTGCGGGCTCGGCGGCGTGGAGGGGCGAAGCTGCGAGTAGGAGCGGAAGGAGGAGTAGTGTTTTCATCAGGAACCGAGCGGGAGTTGCTAGTTTTCAGTGTTCAGTTTTCAGGGAAGAGGAAGAGCTGCGGCTTTCGTGATTGCTCTTCACTTCAATGTTCAATGGTGTGCGTTCGATGTTCGATGGTCAGAACTTCGCGTTGAGGTCGATCTGGAGGGTGTCGGTGCTGAGTGGGGCGCCGATGATTTCGTCGGAGCTCATCCAGCGGAGGCCGACGCGGACGGCGGGGGTGAGGGCGACGTTGCCGCCGATGATGAAGCCTTGGACGTTGGTGCCGCCGCCGCCGAAGTCGGAGTCGGTGAAGCCATCGACGACGGCGTCGGATTCGACGTAGCGGTAGCCGAAGCCAGCTTGCCAGTCGCCGAGGCGCTCCATGGAAGGTTTGCCGAACTGGAGGGCGAGATTCCAGGCGCTGTCGCCGCCTTCGAAAGTGCCGGCTTTGCTACCGCTGGCGGGGCCGCGGTTGTTGACCGCTTTTTTGGCGATGCCGTTTTCGTCGAAGGCGAGGTTCTTGGTGGCCTCCCCTAACAATGTGAGACGGTAGGGATCCCAGTGGTCGTAGTCGAGTCGGCCAGTGATGGTGAGGTTTCTGAACTGGGAGGCGAGGCCGTAGTATTGGTATTGGTATTTGGCTCCGAAGTCATTGGCGGCGGTAGGGACGATGTCGCGGAGGGCCATGTAGGTATTGCCGCGCTGGGCGAAGCCGGGGCGGGTGGAGTCGGTGCTGCCGGCGTCGCTACTGGTTAGAGGGGTGTAGGGGTCAGAGAGTTTTCCTTCGATGGCGTTGAAGTCGTAGTAAGCAATGGCGAGCTTGGCAGAGAGGTCGTCGGCAATTTTCCATTCGACGCCGATCTGTGCTCCGGTGAGCCATTTGTCGGTGCTTTCGAACTTGGAGGGTTGGTTGGAGGCGAAGTTGAAGTCGGTGTTATAAACGGGGAAGTAGCCGGCGGTGAAGAAGGTGGAGGCTTTATCGTTGATGCGGACTTTTCCACGGACGGCAAGGCCGTCGAAGCCGAGGTCGTCATCCCACTGGATGTCCGTGGAGAAGAAGGGGTTGTCGAAGCGGCCGATCAAGAGGGTGAGTTCTTGGCCGTCGCCAAGGCGGGGGCCGGCGTCGTAGCTGAGGAAGGCCCGATCCAGCCAGATGGCGTATTTGGAGAAGTTGCCGCCGTTGGCGCCGAGGGATTGGTTAGGAGAGGTGGGGCTGTTCGACTCGCCGGTGGCGAGGCGGATGCCGCCGTTGAAGCCATCGCCTAACATGATTTCAGTGCCGATGCGGGCGCGGAGGCGGGCGCGGTTGCGGTCCTGATCGACGTTGTATTGTGGGGAGAACTGGGTGCCGGAGGTGTCGAATGGGGCGCCGGTGTTGATGGCGTTGAAGTTAGGGAAGGAGCCTGTGTTGTCGTTGCTATCGGCAAAGAAAGTGCTTTCGTAGCGGCCGCGGATATCGCCGAAGGGTTTGAATTTCGAGGTCCAGTCTGGGGAGGATTTTTCACTCCACTTTTCTTCCCTAGCAGCAGCCATGAGTTCCTGTTTGATCTGGTCGCGCATTTCGTTTTTGACGACTTCGGGGATGTAGGAAACGCGGGTGTCGTCTTCTGAGGGAGCGGGCGGAAGGGCGGCGATGTCGGCCTGGGCGGCGGCTTTTTGCGCGTCTGCTTCGGCTTGCTGGATAATCTCGGTGGCCTCGGCCTGAGAGAGGATGCCTTTTTGGACGAGGCGGTTGATGAGGTTGACGGTGACGTTCTGCGAGGGAGTGGCTGCGACGGCCGGAGCGGGCTCAGCGGGGAGGTCGGTGGAGAGCGGGGCGTCGGTGGTGGGATCGAGACTGTCCGCGAGGTTTTTGGCGGCGGGTTCTTGTGCGTGGAGCGTGGCGGTGAAGAGGAATGCGGGGAGCGAGACGCTCCCCCAACGGCCTAGGGCGAGACGCCCCAGCCACGTGTTGCCAAGGCTAGCGGAAGATGCTGGGAGTGAACGGTTGTGAGACATGAGACGAAGGTTAGATGGCCGATTTGCGGGCGATGATGCGAATTTTGACGGAAGGCGGCATTTCCTTGGGATTGGCAACGGGCTGGGTCTGGAGGCCTAGCAGGACGCGCTTGACGGCTTGGTCGAGCGTGGAGCCGGCGGAGCCGCCGATGACTTCGGCGCGGGTGATGCGGCCTTGGGCATCTGGCCAGAACTCGATTTTGAGGCCTTCTGCAATGGCGCTGCGGGTGGCGGGATCGCGGCGGAGTGCTTCCTCAATGGTGGCTTTGGCGGATAGGGAATAACGGGCGAAAACATTGGTGCCGCCCAAGCCGCCGCGGCGTCCGCCGGGGGTGCCGTTGCCGCCTCCGCGGGAAAGGCCCATGTCAGGGCCGTTGCCGCCAGTGATGTTAGTGCCGAGGGCTTCGGAGGGGCTTTCGACGGGGGCTTCTGGGGGCGTGAGATCGACGGGTTGCTCCTCGACGATTTCTTCCTTCTTGTCGTCCGGTGGTGGATCGACTTTGGGCGGCTCGATCTTCGGCGGCGGGGGTGGCGGTGGAATCGGCGTGATGGTGACAATTTCCGCCCGGGGAGTGGCTTTGCGGCGAGGCGCGGCGTCGGTGGTGAGGAATGAGACGATGCCTCCGAGTGCGACCACACCGAGCAGGATGCCGATGAAGAGGCGGTGCTTGCTTTTCGTAGCTGGGGTGGTGGTGGGCGGTGGGGACATGGGGGTAAAGCTGAAATTCTTAAAAACTGAAAAGAAAGGAGGTGGGCGAAACGGCTTACTTGGCGGGCTGGGTGGCGAGGCCAATCTGAGTGATACCGACGCGGCCGAGCACGTCGAGCACGTCCATGACGCCTTGGTATTGGCTGGCGCGGTCGCCTCTAACGACGACGGGGACTTCGGGGGTGGCTGCCTTGAGGGCGGCGAGCTTGGTTTCGAGATCGGCGAGGGTGACGGGCTGGGTGTTGAGGCGGATATTGCCGGAGTTGTCGATGGTGATGGCCTGGGTCTTGGGCTGGTCTAACTTGGCAGTGGCGGGTTTGCTGCTCGCGGATGGCAGGTTCACTTTCACGCCCTGGACGCCGGCGGTGGTCATGATGATGAAGATGAGGAGTAGTACCAGATAGAGGTCCACCATCGGGGTGACGTTGATGTCGTCGTAGCTTTTATCGTCGGCGGAGGCCATCGGTGGGAGTTGATGGTTGAGAGTTGATCGTTGATGGGAAGAGGGAGACCGGGTTGATCAACGAGAGTCGCCGTTGGTTTGGTCCGGCTCTTGGGCTGGGCGGTAGAACTCGGCCATCTTGGCGACGAACTCGTCGATGAAGACCTGCATGAGGCCTAACGAGTTCTTGATACGGCCGTTGAGATAGCTGTAAATGAAGAGGGCGGGGATGGCGACGACGAGGCCGACGACGGTGGCGAGGAGGGCGGAGGCGATGCCGGGGGCGATGGAGTTGACGTTGACTTCGCCGGACTTGGCGATGATGGCGAAGGTGATCATGACGCCGACGACGGTGCCTAGCAGGCCCACGTAGGGGCCGCCGGCGATGCTGATAGTGAGATAGACGAGGCCATCGGAAAGACGGTGGCTTTCATGGACGAGTCCGGCGTCGAGGCTGGCGCGGATGGCCTGGATGGAGCGGCCGGAGAGGCCCTGGACGCGGTTGTTTTCCTTGTCGAGGCGGTGGCGGATTTCCTCGGAGCCGATGTGGTAGATGTGATAGAGGGGGGATTTTTCGACAAGTGCCTGTTGGCTGGGGTCTGCGCCGCTGAGAGTGCCGACGCCTTTGCTATCGCCGGGATCGAGGGCGGTGAGATCGGTGGAGAGGGATTTCCATTGTTTGAGGAATTCGTTGGTGCCTTTTTCAATGGAATTCAGATAGAGGAACTTGCGGATGGCGACGGTCCAGCCGACGACGATCATAATGGCGCAAACGCCGATGGCGATCCAGCCGTCGAACATCATGTTGTTAGCAATGTCACCGAAGAGCGAGAGGTGTTCCATGAACTTGCTTTGTTCCTTTGCTCCGTCGCCTTCAATGGGGCCAAGGTTGAGCGGGCTCTGGGTGGTGCCTTGGTTGGCGGAGACGAGCTGGATCCATGCGAGGGGGCGGGCGGTGTTGGAGAGGGTGAGTTCGTCGAGTTCACCGGCGTATCCGTTTTCGGCGGCACTGAGGCTGATAGGTGTGGCGAGGGCGGGAAGCGCGCCATCGAGGCTGGCATAGGGGGTGCCGTTGAGGAAGAGTTGGAGGGTTTTTCCATCGGCAACGAGGGCGAGGTGGGACCAGGCCCCGGTGCTGATAGGTGCAGAGGGTGTGCTGATTTTGCCGCCGAGTTTGATTACTGGGATGCCTTGATCGAGGAGGAGTTGAACAACGTTAGCACCTTCCCCGCGGGAGAAGAGGATGGAGCCGGGCTGGAGGGTGGCAGGCTTGATCCAAGTGGAGAGGGTGAGTGTCTGGCCGGTTTTCCATTCGAGGGACGGAGAGTTTTTGATGGAGACGGGAGTGTTTCCAGGCAGACGCAGGCCGTTGCTGATGAGTGAGCCTTCCGCAGTGGCGGCGGGAGCGTCTGCGTTGTTGGCGTTGGCGGTGGAATCTGCGGGGGCGGCACCACGGCCAGCGAAGTGATAGGCCAGCGCGGTGTCGGTATCGTAGGTGTCGGTGACTTTCGGGGCGGCTTCAGCGGGGGCGGTGTTGCCGAAGTAGAGGAAGAAGCTTTGTTTGGCGGCGGGCTTGATATCGGGGAGTTTCACCCAGACGTAGCCCTCGTGGAGGATGCCGTCCCAGCTCTCAATCTGATAGGCGAGTGGAGTCTTGCCATCGGCGGCGATGAAGCGGAGGTCCGCGCCGTTTTCCGCGGCGGAATCGAAGGCGAAATTGTTATCGCTGAGGCGGACGAGTACGGTGGCGGTTCCGGCGGGCGTGGTGGCCCCGGCGGTGTCGAGGGTGATCTTCGAGCGCTGGGTCCAGGCGGGATTCCACCAGGCATCCTTGCTTTCTTCGGCGTGTGCGAAGGGTGTTAGCAGAAGGGCGGCGGTGAGGATGTGGGATGCTTGCTTCATGGAGAAAGAGGGGAAATGAGTTTTCAGAAATCCGCCCAGCTGCGGAAGGTGACGCGGATATCGCCTTGGTCGGCGGTGGGTTGTTTTTCGATGAGCGGGGTGCCGACATCGAGTGAGCCGTTGTAGTGTTTTGCGACGCGAAGACGTGTGCCGATGCCGATGCTGGCGAAGCCGAATTGCGATTGCTGGCCGGGAAGTGCGTCCCAGATGCCTAGCAGCCCAGCGTCTGCGAAGGCGTGGAAGCGCCATTCGTCTGCGGTGGAGTCGCCGGGCTTGGGGCTTCCTATCAGCGAGGGGCTGCGCAGCTCAGTGGTGGCGAAAACGCCGTTGTCACCGAGGGAGGTGGATTCAAGGTAACCACGGGCGGTGCCGAGTCCGCCGCCGGAGAACTGCTCGCTGTTGACGAGCGGGCGGCTGGCGACTTGGGCCTGGAGTTTTCCGAAAAGCTGTGCGCCACCTTGCAGATCGTGAGTGTGGGCGAGGTCACCGCGCAGGGTGACGAAGTTGCCGTCGGTATTGTAGCGCTTGTTATTATAATCCGTCTGATCACTGCCGATGCCGCGCAGGCCGAAGGTGAGTGTGTGATTCATTTCGGTGAAGCCGTTTTTCCCCATCCATGTGGCCCCATACATGGCGCTGAGTGGATAGTATTCGATGGGTGAGGCGACAGTGTCCTTGCCGATGACGAGGTTTTCTGAGAGATTCTTGTAATCGATGCCGATGCTAAAATTCTGGTAGAACGTGTCGGTCCCTGGCAGGTCGTAAAGCGCGCGCAGGCCGAGAATTTCGCCGCGGCCGGTGGAGGCTGCGCCACCGATGGTGCTGACGTCGCTGTTCTGCTTGGTGGCGGTGAGCATCAGACTGGTTCCCTCCGAAACGCGGGCGAGGTAGTAGCCGGAGTAAACCTGGGCGTCATCGAGCCGCTGTGGGGCGATCTGGAAATTCAGGCCAAGGGTATGACCTAACTGGAAGAGATTACTATAGCTCAGCGCACCGTTGAGGCGCAGGCCAGTGGTGTCCGGGCTGTTGCGGTTGTTGAGCTCGAGCGAGCCGTGGAGCGGCAGCTTGTCCTCGACGTTAAGGTCGATGTCTACGGTGCCGGGCTGTATTCCGGCGTGGAGCTCGGGGGTGACGCGGCGGTCGGCGTTGCGGTTGAGAGCGACGACTTCCTTTGAAACTTGGTTAAAATCAGGCACCGAGCCCTCCGCGACGGACGGAGCATCCCGGCGGACGTTGGACGGCAGGAAAAATTTCGCGCCGTTGACCCGCAGCCGGCCGACTTTGGATTCCACGATTTCTAACCGGATCACGCCACGGCGTGGGTCCTGCTGCGGAACGGTGACGGAGACGGTCTGGAAACCTTTGTCGTGATAGGATTTTTCCAAGGCCGCGCGGGCTTGTTCGACATCGTCCGCCGAGCGTCGCGGCCCGAGATAGGGATACACGGCACGCTCCACATCGAGGCGAGGCAGTCGCTTCGCCCCGGAAATCCGATATTCACGGACATCGAATGAGGTGATTTCCTGCGCGGATAGAGTTCCACAAATGGCTATCACAGCGGCGAGCAGTGGCAAAATCGAAGTGGACTGGTAGGAGAGCGGCATTCCGGAGGCGGGAAACTTGAGGGCGAAGTCTCTTCCGACCTGCGCCCGTGCCTCAAGGGTGCGTATGTGACTATCCTGTCACACAAAAACCCTGCGTAGCACCATAACTGATGCATGCGGTGGTGTTTCGACCTCCCTTCGGAGTCGATTTCGACACATTAGACGGGTTTCACCCGCTTTTCCGCCTTGAGCATTCCGCAGCCGGCGGCGACGTCGATGCCACGGCGCTGGCGGAAGGTGCAGGGGAATCCGGCGGCTTGTAAGATGCGTTGAAACTCGTGGCCGCTGGTGCTTGCCACTCCCGCGAATCCGCCTGTTGGATTGAGTGGGATTAAATTGATGTGGGCTTCGATGCCTTCCAACAGTTTTGCGAGGCGATGCGCAGTTTCGGGCGAATCATTTTTTCCCGCGATCAGAGTCCATTCGAAAAAGATCCGCTTGCTGGTGATCTCGCCGTATTTACGGCAGGCGTCTATCAGCATGGCGAGCGACCAGCGTTTGCTGGCGGGCACGAGGGCCGAGCGTTCCTCCTCGGTCGAGCCGTGCAAGCTAACAGCGAGTCGGTAGGGCAGCGCTTCTTCGGCGAGTCGTAAAATGCTTGGAACGACGCCCACCGTGCTGATGGAGATTTTCGACGGGCCGATGCTTGAGCCGCGGACGTCGGAAATCATGCCGAGCGCGTGCATGACCGAGTCGTAATTGTGCAGTGGCTCACCCATGCCCATCAGCACCATGTTGCGAAGGCGTTTTTTCGGATCGATTGTTTTGAGAATCCGGCGTGCGTGTAAAACCTGCGCGACGATTTCGCCCGGGCGCAGGTGGCGGACGAATCCCATCTGCCCGGTGGCGCAGAAAACGCAGCCCATCGCGCAACCCGCCTGGGTGCTGACGCAGACTGTTTGACGTCCGTCGTAGCTCATGAGCACGGTTTCGATCGTCTGGCCGTCGCGCAGGCGTAGGAGGAATTTGCGGGTCAGGCCGTCGCCGCTGCGGATTTCATCGACGATTTCCGGTGCATCGAGGAAAAACGGTTTGCCCTCGCCGACTGAGTTTTCCACCCATTGTTTCAGCGGTGGGAGGAAATTGAGCGAAGCGAGATCCAGCTCGCCCTCACGATGGACCGCGCGCCAGAGGGCTTTCACGTGATGGAAGATCACGCCATCGGCTGCCAAGATGTCCGCGAGCTCGGAAAAATCGAGGTCGTGCAGGGATCGCGGGGCAGTTCTGTTCACGCGTGAATGCAAACCGCTGCCCGTCCGCAATCAAGTGCGATTTTAGCTCGGCAGCCCTCGTCTGGGCCGCTCACCATGGGCGGATGCGAAATCCAGCTGAAATGGGTCGTGCCGTTTCAAATGGAACCTTGCTCTCACCGGCTGCAACTGCCAGTTGGATGGCACGATGCTTGAATGGTACTATACGCGGGATGGGAAGCAAAACGGGCCAGTTCCGTTTCAACAACTGGTCGCATTGGCCAAAAGCGGCGGCCTACACCCGACAAAAGATCTTGTTTGGAACGCGACGATGAAGGACTGGGTTCCATCCGGTAACGTGCCTGATATTTTCGGGACCCTTTCTCCACTACAAGATCCCGCCAATCCATATGCCGTGTCGGCAAGTGCACTGAATCCTGTGGCACAAGCTGCCATGGAGCAATCGCTCGATGAAATCATCCCCGGCAGCGAGCCTATTGATGTGATGGCCTGCGTGAAGCGAGGATTCGATCTGGCAGTTAGAAATTTCGGAAATATTCTGCTCGTGGGGATTGTCTATGTTGCAGTGTCCATCGGTGTGGGGATGGTCGTGGCAATGGTGGATCACTTACTTGGCTATGGTCAGGCCGGTCAAACAAACATTCAGGTGAACTTCGGAATGGGTTACTCCACCGCGCAACAAAGCGCCAGTGCACTGGGAAAAATCATCAATCAACTCGTTTCACTTTTCCTGTCGCTTGGAGCTACACGGATCGGGCTCAATCTCGTCTCGGGGAAGGAAATTTCGGTTGAGATGTTGTTCGGTGGTGGGAGGAAATTTCTCCCTGCCGTGGGAGCCAGCATCCTCTACATGTTGATGGTGTCCATCGGGCTGTTATTTCTCATCGTGCCGGGTATCTATCTGGCACTGCGCTACGGCCTATACCTCACCGCCATCGTTGACCGGGATATGGGAATCATGGATTCGTTCAATTACAGCTCCTCCATCACCACCAACAACCGCATGAATCTCTTTCTGCTGGCCCTCATGGGCATACTCATCGCCCTCGCCGGTTGCCTCGCCTTGTGCATCGGGATGTTCTTCGCCATACCGGTGATGTGGCTTGGCTGGATCGTCGCCTATCGCTGGATGCAATACGGCCACCGCGCCGCGATGGATCACTTCGGCACCACTACTCCGATGTTGGTAAATCACGGGTGAGTTTCAAAAGGTGCTGAAATTGAGGGGATTGTGATCTCGCTGAGGGGAGGGGAATTTTCTCTATACGCTCCGCTTGCCCTGAGATGGCAGCACGCTAGAGTCGCTGCGCCCGATGTCCGATTCCTTCGTCCACCTTCACCTTCACACTGAATTTTCCCTGCTCGACGGCATGATCCGCACCAAGGATCTGGCCAAACGCGCTGCCGATCTCGGCATGCCCGCCGTGGCGATGACCGACCATGGCAACCTCTACGGCGCGATCGAATTTTACCAAAGCTGCAAAAAAGCCGGCGTGAAGCCGATATTCGGCTGCGAAATCTACCTCGCGCCCTTTTCCGCAGAGGATAAAAAGGAGGTCGTCGGCCGCAAACGGGCGACGCACATGACGCTCCTCGCGGAAACCAACGAGGGCTGGAACAATCTCAGCAAGCTGGTGACGAAGGGCCACTTGGAAGGCCTCTACTACGGCCATCCGCGCGTCGATCGTGAGGCGCTGCGGCAGTATTCGAAAGGCATTATCTGTCTCACCGGCTGCATATCCGGCCCGGTGAACGAATGGATTCTAGCAGGCGATGATGATAAGGCCCGCGAGACGATGGCGGAGCTCGTCGATATCTACGGCCGGGAAAACGTCTATGTGGAAATCCACAACCACGGTCTCGAACCGCAACGGCGCGTCACTCCGACGTTGCTGAAATTGGCTAACGAATTCGGGCTGAAGCCAGTGGCTGCGAATGACGTGCATTTCCTCAATCGCGAGGATCACGAAGCGCACGACGTGATGATCTGCATCGGCACGGGGCATTTGCTGATCGATGAGAATCGGATGCACTACACGCCGGAAGTGCATTTCAAATCGGCCGAGGAAATGCGCACCATCTTCGCGGATGTGCCCGGTGCCTGCGATGCGACTTTGGAGATAGCCGAGCGCTGCAATGTTTCTATCAAGCTGGATTCCACCTCGTCGGAAAAATATCCGCAGTTCGGCACGCCGGATGGCAGTCCGCGCGAGGAATACATGATGAAGGTCTGCCGCGATGGACTGGTGAAACGCTACGGCGTGGAAAAAGCGGAGTCCGAGGAAATCGCAACGCGTCTCAAGTATGAGGTGGATATCATCAACCAACTCGGGTTCGCATCGTACTTCCTCATCACCGCGGACTTCATCCAGTGGGCGCGGGATAACAACATCCCGGTCGGCCCGGGACGGGGCTCAGCGGCGGGCTCGCTGGCTTCCTATGCCATGGGCATCACCGACATCTGCCCGATGCGTTTCGGCTTGTTGTTCGAACGTTTCCTCAATCCGGAACGTGTTAGCCCTCCCGACGTCGATATCGATTTCTGTCAGAGCCGCCGTGTGGAGGTGATCGATTACGTTAGGAAAAAATACGGTGAGCGCAGTGTTTCCCACATCATCACCTACGGCACGATGGGCGCGAAGAGCGTGCTGCGCGATGTTTCACGGGTGATGGGAATCTCCTACGGCGAGGCGGATAGAATCGCGAAGATGATCGAGCCGAAACCCGGCGTCACCCTCAAGAGCGAGTGGGAGAGCAAGCCGGAGCTGAAGGAACTCATCGAAAGCAGCTCGACCTATCTGGATCTCTGGAACTACGCGCTCAAGCTGGAAGGCATCAACCGCAACGTGGGCGTGCACGCGGCAGGTGTCGTGATCGGCGATCGTCCGCTGGATGAACATGTTCCCCTAACACGCGGTAACGAAGGGGAAGTCGTCACGCAATATGACATGGGTGCGATCACCGAAGTCGGCCTGCTGAAGATGGACTTCCTCGGACTGAAGAACTTAACCGTCATCCATGAAGCGGTGGAGCACATCCGCAAACACACGCCGGACTTCACGATTGAAAAGGTTTCGCTCGATGACCAAGAAACTTTCAAGATCCTCAATCGTGGCGAGACGATGGGCGTGTTCCAGTTGGAATCCGGCGGCATGGTCGAGACTTGCCGCAAGTATGACATCAATAGCATCGATGACATCATCGACCTTATCGCCGTCTATCGGCCGGGTGCGATGCAGTTCATCGATCAGATGCTCGATGTGAAAAAGGGCAAGAAGCCGTTCTACGAGCACCCGCTGCTAGAAGAAGTCTGCGGCAAGACCTACGGCGTCATGATCTATCAGGAGCAGGTGCAGAACGCCGCCAAGCTCCTCGCCGGCTACACACTCGGCGGTGCCGACCTTCTGCGCCGCGCGATGGGCAAGAAGGACCCGAAGAAAATGGCCGAGGAGCGCGGCAAATTCGTCGAAGGCGCGGCGCGGACGAACGGCATCGGAGAAAAACTCGCGAACCAGATTTTCGAAAAAATCGAGATGTTCGCTGGCTACGGATTCAACAAATCCCACTCCGCCTGCTACGGCCATATTTCGTATTGGACAGCCTATCTGAAAGCAAATCACGGCGTTGAGTTCCTCGCCGGGCTGCTATCGAATGAAATTCACAACACCGACAAGATCGGCGTTTTTGTTTCCGAGTGCCATCGCATGGGCATTGAAATCCTGCCGCCGGATTTGAATGCTTCCCAACTCCGTTTCGCCCCGGAAACCACGCTGAGCGGAAACAAAGGCGTGCGCTATGGCCTCGCCGCCATCAAGAACTGCGGCGAGGGAGCCATGGCTGCCGCCATCGCCGAGCGGGAGAAAAACGGGAAATTCACCTCACTCGATGATTTCTCTTCGCGCCTTGATTCGAAGGTCGTGAACAAGCGGATTCTCGAAAACCTCGTCAAAGCCGGAGCCCTCGATTGGACCGGTGAGACACGGGCGGGGATGTTTGCCCGGCTGGAGCAAGTCGTGGCATCCGCATCGTCCGCGCAGAAAGATCGCGCTTCCGGGCAAGTTTCCATGTTCGACTCCATCGAGTTTGCGCCTCCGGCTCCCGTTGAGAAAAAGCGCCGCAGTGAGGCGGCGATCGAGGAATGGAGCAAAGACGAGCGACTGGCCCATGAAAAGGAGCTGCTAGGATTTTATGTGACGGGCCATCCGCTGGATAAGTTCCGCAAGGTCATCGATTCCGACCGCTATCGGCGTCTCGGGCTGGTGGACGATCTTGATTTGGGCAATCCCCGCGACCGCTATCCATTCGCCGGGATGATCCGCAGCTTGGAATCGAAAATCACGAAAACCGGCAAACCGTTCGGCGTCCTCGTGTTGGAAGACTTCACCGGCAGCTGCGAGATCATGCTGTGGGGAGAAACCTTCGTCCCCGCGCGTGACGCTGGATTGCTAGAAGTCGGAAAAATCATCAAGCTCAAGTGCGCCGTGCAAGTGGACGACCGCACTGGTGGACGCCGTCTAACCGGCTACGAACTCGGCGAGCTCAAACAGAAACGAGTGGCTGCCAACAACAAAGGCCCGCTCGAACTCATGCTCTGGACCACCCGCCACAGCGAGCGGGATCTGAATGAGATTCTCCACACCATCCGCGGCCATCCGGGCTCCACGCCCGTGCTGCTGCATTTCCAAAACAGCGCCGGCCGCCGGATCACCGTGGCGGCGAACGAATCCCTCAACGTCAAGCGCACCGAAGAGCTGGAAGACGAATTGGACCGCTGGCTGGAGGAGTGAGGAATTTTTTGCGCGTGGCGGATTCCGTGTTACGCTCGGCGATGCTTCACCGAATTATCATCCCCGCCATGATCATGGCTGCCAACGCCTTCGCGGCTGATCTCACAGAAATTCCGTTTGCGGATGCTGTGGGAAAACCGACTTCTCTCAAGGCTTATGCCGGAAAGGTGGTGCTCGTCGTCAACGTCGCCTCCAAATGCGGTCTAACACCACAATACGAGGCATTGGAAAAACTCTACAAATCGCACAAGGATCAGGATTTCGTGGTGCTGGGTTTTCCTTGCAACGACTTCGGCGGACAGGAACCGGGGACGATTGAAGAGATCCAGACTTTTTGTAAAACGAAGTATGATGTGAGTTTTCCACTCTTGGGGAAACTCAGCGTGAAGGGTGCGGAACAGCACAAGCTCTACGAAGCGCTCACCGGAAAAGACGGCGCATTCCCTGGTGATGTGCGTTGGAATTTTGGGAAATTTCTCATCGGTAAAGATGGAAAACCCATCGCCCGCTTCGAGCCGACGACCAAGCCTGATAGTCCTGAAGTAGCTCAGGCGGTCGAAAAGGCCATCGCGCAGCCGAAGCCTTGAGCGCCATCTCAGGTTTTTAATTTTTCATCCAGAGCCGCGAGCGAGTCCTCCGCCAGCGCCGGTTTCGCGGAGGTTCTCCACGCAGCCGGAGGATCAGGTAGATTCACCCAGCTCCGGCAGCCGCCGTGGCTCTTTTGATAAGGAAATTCCCACGGCTCGGCCAGCTTGCGCACGTTGACGAGGGCGACGTGGATGCTGCCGGAAGCCATGCCCTTGCCTTCCCAGTCGAATCGGTCGTGAACGGTCTGCTCCGAGTAAATGTGATAGGGTGCGAGAGCGGCGACCTTTTCCCAATCCGTCAGCGTGATCGCCCACAGCGCTTCGGCATGATGGGTGATGCGGATGGTGTCGCCGGGCTGCCACTCGGGCATGACCTTCACCTCACCTTCGCGGACTTGTTCCGCCGTCGTGTGAAAACGGGTGGGGAAGAGAAAAAACGCTTCATGGGCGAAGGAAAATCCCTGACGTCCTTCATGAATGCCGCCCTTGCGGAGGATGATCGCCTGGCGGCCACTGGCGAGCGCATCGCAGACGATCTGCCATTCCTTAAAGCCGATGGTCTCCATTTTGAAAGGTCAGCCCAAATCGTCTGCGGTGACGGATGTCTGCTCGCGCGATCCGAGGATGCGGGCTTGCAGAACCACCCGCTCCGGCGTGGAGTCGAACCGATAGCTGTGGCAATTCGGGCAGAGGGCGGCTCCGCTGCCGACGATCGAGTCACATCCCTCACAGACCTTATAACCTGAGGGATTGCTGGCGATTTTTGCGGCGGCGGCAGCGCGGTTGGGAGGAGATTGTTCTGACATGGCGGTATGAAAAAAGCGGCACCGGTGAACCGGTCCGCTTGTTTCGTTGAGTTTCAGGAAACTGGCTGACTGGCCAATCAAGCGATGGCGGCAATCGCCTTCGCTGTCTTGCTCTTCAGGTTAGCAGCTTTATTCGGGTGAATCAAGTTGCGCTTCGCTGCTTTGTCTGCAACGGAGGAAAATGCATTGCTCGCGGCAGTGGCGGCGGCTTTGTCACCGGAAGCGATGGCGGTGAGGACCTTCTTGCGAAGAGTCTTGATACGGCTCTTTTCAGCGCGGTTGCGTTCAGTGCGAACGACGGTTTGACGGGCGCGCTTGATGGAAGATTTGTGATTGGCCATGATGGTAGTGTGGAAAAAATCAGTCGCCTGAAGGCGGGCGGGGGAAAATAGGAATTAAGGAGCGGGTGTCAAGCTCGTGTTTCAAGGAATCACGAGTCATGGGGAAATCCACCGGATTTTCCGTTCATCGCAGTGGCGGTGCCAGTCTTTTTGGACTGGATCGAGCCGCGGATGACGAAGACATCGGCCCCGGTGCCGACGCGGTTGTAGAGATCGCTGACGTCCTTGCTGCCCATGCGGATGCAGCCGAAGGATGCGGGAGCGCCCAAGCGGCACTCCTCAGGGGTGCCGTGGATATAAATGGTGCGACGGAAGGCGTTCTGATTGCGGGACTCGGTGCCGGTCAGCCACATGATGCGGGTGACAACGGGATCGCGCCCGGGAGCGTTCGGCTTGATGACCTCCCCGGTAGGGCGGCGGTTTTTGAAAACGCTACCCAGTGGGGCGTTGCCGCCGATTTTCTTGGCAATCTGCATGCGGCCGAGCGGCGTGCAGTTGCTGTTGGGGCGGTCGCCCACGCCGAATTTCGACGTGGAGATCTTGTAAGACTTCACCGGAGTGCCGTCATGGACCAGAAGCAATTTCTGGTCGCTTACGCTGACGATCATTTTATTCCGGTTGTCTTTTCCGTATCCGAGCGAGTCGGATCCGCAGCTACTAAGCCCGACTGCGGCAAGCAGACCGAGAGAGGCGGTGAGAAAGAAGCGCGGGAAGATGAGTCCAGTCATGGCGCGGTCATTATGCTTTATTTCAGGATCTTTGCAGTTGGTTGCGCTGAGGCGGATGGCAAAAGACGAACCAAAGAAGATAAGGATGTATAAAAGAATCCGACCGGGAATGGAAGCAAAAGAATCGCGGAGGACCAACGCGCTTCTGCAGCGGCAGCCACGACGATGAACAGGAAGAAGAAACCGAACAACAGTTCGACGAATGGAGTGAGCGTTTTCATCGCCTTGTAGCTGCTCTTTTTCCAGTCGTGGCGTTTGCCTTGGTCGATGCCGTATTTCGGTGTGCGGACGAAGGCTGACTGGTGATTGAAGAGGGCTTCGAGCACGGCTTTCGCATTGCTGATGGACATTCCGATGCCAAGCGCGAGGAGCAGTGGGAGGTAGGGAATTTCCTTCCACCACGAGCCAGGTCGGAGTGCCTTTTGGGAAACCAAGTAGAAGACGATCACCGAAACGGAGGAGAAGAAGAAGATCGGGACGTTGATGATGTAGTAGGTAAATTTTCCGAAATCCGGCTGCCATTGTTGGTTTGGATAAATCAGGAAACAGAGCACGATCAGCAGCAGATAGGCGAAATTCGAAGTGAGGTGGGCGGTCGCCTCCATCTTGATGAAGAGCGGCACATCGCTTTTCCAGATGGCAGGGAGAACTTTTTTGCAAACCTGGATAGAGCCCTTGGTCCAGCGGTGTTGCTGGCTCTTGAAGCCGTCCATGTCCACGGGCAGCTCGGCGGGAGTTTCCACGTCGTTGAGGAAAATGAAGCGCCAGCCCTTGAGTTGCGCACGGTAGCTGAGGTCCATGTCCTCGGTGAGCGTGTCGTGTTCCCAACCGCCGGCGTCGGCGATACAGGATTTCCGCCAGATGCCGCCGGTGCCGTTGAAGGTGAAGAAGCGGCCAGAACGGTTGCGGGCGGTTTGCTCGAGCTCGAGGTGACCGTCGAGGAACATCGCCTGGATGCGGGTCAGCACGTTGTAAGTGCGGTTGAGGTGACCCCAACGCGTCTGGATCATGCCGATTTTGTCATCGGAGAAATAGTGGATCGTCTTCTGGAGAAGATCGGGATTCGGGACGAAATCGGCGTCAAGAATGAGGAGGTATTCGCCCTTTGCGAAGCGGGTTCCGTTTTCCAAAGCACCCGCCTTGTAGCCGGTGCGGTCGGTGCGGTGAATGTGCTCTGCGTCGAAACACCGTGCTTTCAGGCGTTCGATGCCCTCGTGGCAGATGCCGACGGTTTCATCCGTGGAGTCGTCCAGAAGCTGGATCTGCATCTTGTCCTGTGGGTAATCCAGCGCGGAAACGGCGTCCAGAAGACGGTCCACCACGTGCATTTCATTGAAGACTGGGAGCTGGATGGTCACCAGCGGCAGGTCTTTAAACAGCTCCTTGGGCTGAGGACGGTTGCGGACGTGCTTGAGATAAAGGAAGACGATGGTGAGCCGATGGGAGCCGTAGCCCGCAAGACCGATGAGAACGAGAATATACGAGGCGTACCAAAGAGGCGATGACCAGTCCATGAGGATGAGAGAATCGGAGATTTGTGGAGAATGCGGACCCTCGGAGATGAGGAAAGATAGTGCCCGCTGGCCTGACAAATGACTTAGGATCAAGCGCCAGACGCCGCAGGCAAGCAGGAATGAGGCCGCGAGTCAAGCCTCAAGTCCGGGCGGGGTAATTACAGAGCCTGTCAGGAAATCTTTCAAAAAATCATCCGCGCCGCCGCTCCAGAAGGATCAACATCATGAATGAAAGGAACAGATTCAGCTCCTCCCGCGGGGTCAGATTCCCGAGTTTTTCAATCCGGAAACGGCCTTCCCAGAACGCCGGTTCCTTGGTGATGCGCATGGCGGCACTGCCGTCCGTGCGGCTAGCGAGGTAGCTGGGGTGGAAAAAGTAACCGCAAAACATGCCAACGATTGGGATTTCCCCGAGCAGCGAGTCGAACACTTTTGTCCATGGGTTTTCCTCATGGATGGAGAAATCCGGGACGCTGTCTCCGGGATTAAAGGTCTCATAATGTGCCTTCCAGAGCGATTTCCAGCCACGGCGGCCGACGCTGCCGATTTCGCCGCCTTGTGAGTCGGTCGAAAAGTATCGGGCGGACCAATCGATCACCTTGTTCGCCTTGATCTCGGCAAGGCGGGTGCCCTGAGACTTGTCCGTCCAGATTTCCACATGCTCGCGGAATTTGAACATCTTCTGCTTGGTATAGAGCACCGTGCGGCCGGTGGCATCCGTCACCGTGGCTTGGCTGGCGAGGGCAAGCACCTTGAACGAAAGGGTGAGTGGATACTGAATGCCCTGGAGTTGGCGGGAGATATCGTCAGTTGCCGGCATTGAAGGAATCGGCGGCGGGGCGTAAGGGTTCGGATCATCCATGGCAGGGAAATAGTTCATATTTCCGAAAAATCCAAGCCCGCAACGTTGCGTTATTTCCCGGCGTCTTGCGGGAAAAACTTCCGCTTCAACCAGAACGAAACGTGAACCAGTCCGATCAGCGCGGGCACTTCGATCAGTGGCCCGACCACTGCGGCGAAAGCCACGCCGGACTTGATGCCGAACACGGCAATGGCCACGGCAATGGCGAGCTCAAAATTGTTTCCCGCCGAGGTGAATGCCACGCTGGCGGAGCGTGGGTAGTCGGCACCAAGTTTCGCGGCCATCAGAAAGCTGACGAGGAACATGATGGCGAAGTAGATCACTAATGGGATTGCTATTCTAACGACATCGAGCGGCAGTCGCACGATGGCGTCGCCCTTGAAGGTGAACATGACGACGATGGTGAAAAGCAGTGCGACCAGCGTGAGCGGCGAGATTTTCGGAATAAAAATTCCCTCATACCAAGTCTCGCCCTTCAGCTTCACGAGAAAGATCCGGCTCAGCACTCCGGCGGCGAACGGGATTCCCAGATAGATGAGCACGCTATGGAAAATCTCTGCCATCGATACATCCACGATCACGCCCTTCAGCCCCACATAAGGCGGTAACACCGTTAGGAAAAGCCAGGCATACGCGCTGTAGAAAAGAATCTGCGCGATGCTGTTCAGCGCTACTAGCCCGGCTGCGTATTCGCTGCTGCCCTTGGCCAGATCATTCCACACCAGCACCATCGCAATGCAGCGGGCGAGGCCGACGAGGATCAGCCCGACCATGTAATCCGGCTGATCGCGCAGGAAAATGACCGCCAGCACCCACATCAGCACCGGGCCGATGATCCAGTTCTGCAACAGCGAGAGGCTGAGGATTTTCGTGTTTGCGAAAACCTTAGGCAGCTCGCTGTAACGCACCTTCGCCAGCGGCGGATACATCATGATGATGAGCCCGATGGCGATGGGAATGTTCGTGGTGCCGACCGTCAACGGTGCGAAAAAATTAGCGGGATCGGTGATGAGGAAATTTCCCAACAGGACACCGAGTCCCATGGCTGCGAAGATCCAGACCGTTAGGTAGCGGTCCAGGAACGACATGTTTTTCGAGACGGAATTGGACATCGTGAATATTTGTTAGCCACAGCCGCTCGGTCCACAGCAGGTGGATTTTTCACCGATGGCGGGAAGGCGGAGCGAGGGCAGGCCGCAGAGTTCGGGGGCGAGGCATTCGGTGTGTTTGTTTGCCAGTTTCAGGATCACCGATTCCTCGGTTAGTTCGTGGCCCGCGATGGTGTATTGAGAAATCACGCGGTCCTCGTATTCGATTTCCACCGGGATGGAATCGTCCGGTAGCAGGTTTTTTCCCTTCTCCAGGATGGACGCCATTTTCCCCGTCTCGATGCGGTGATCGTAATCCTCGCCCACCCAAACCTGAAGCTGGCAGGTGGTGGTTTCCCGCAGCTTGCCGCCGCAATCGAGAAAGGTTTTGTGGAGGCGGCCGACTTCGGTGACGTGAAAGGAAACCGGCACTGCGTTGCCTTCAGGCAGGGCGATGCGGAAGTAGCGTTGGGAGTGCTCGGTGAGCAGGGATTTGAGTTCGGAAAGCTTCATGATTTCAGGGATTTGGGGCCGGGGCAGCAGCTGGTCTCCCGCTTAGCAAGGCGGGCGACGGCACGGGCGGCGTCGGTTTTCAAAACGGCGTCGTCCGAGTCGAAGAATTTTTCCAATGTGCCGATGAGCTCTCGGTATTCCGGTTCGATGCGGAAATAGGTCCATTTTTCGCATTTCTCACTTTCGAGCATACCGGCCTTGCGGATGATCTGCACGTGGCTTGAGACCGACGATTGCGGCATTTCCAGAATGTCCGCGAGCTCGCAAATGCAGAGCGCTTCCCCGAGCACGAGGCGGATGATCCGCCAGCGGGTGGGGTCCGCGAGGGCGCGGGAGAATGTTACGATATTTTTCATCACGAGAAATATCGTAACGATTAACAGCGTTACATCAAGGCGGGAATTAGTTTATTACAATTGCGCCTGGATCGCAAGGAGGACGCTCTCAAAGGTGGCATCGACCACGGTAAAACCGACGAACTCGGCTTCAACGCCGTGGAGGATAAGGTCCACGTCCACGACCTCCACGCTACCATCCTCCAGCTGCTAGGCTTCGACCATACCAAGCTCACCTATCGCTCCCAAGGCCGCGACTTCACCTCTTCCCCTTCGGCATCTTCAAAAACGCCACTACTTCTGCCAGCGAGCGGGTGTTGAAGACATCTTGTTTCCGCAGCCAGCCTTTTCTAGCAAGACGGATACCGAGGCCGAGGTGGTGAAGGCCCATGGTGGAATGGGCGTCGGGGTTGATGGAGCAGAGCACGCCTTTATCGCGGGCGCGCTTCCACCAGCGCCAGTCCATATCCAGGCGCATGGGGCTGCAATTCAGCTCGATGATGGTGCGGGTTTCCGCCGCGCAATCGATGATCATGGCGTGGTTCACGGCGTAAGGCTCGCGTTTCAAAAGTAGCCGCCCGGTGACGTGACCTAACATGGTGACGTGTTCGTTCTCCATCGCCCGGCAGATACGGCGCGTCATTTCCTCCTCGCTGAGCGTGAACGACGCGTGCACCGAGGCGACGCAGTAATCGAGTTTTGCGAGAGTTTCATCAGAGAAATCCAGCGTTCCGTCTTTGTGAATGTCCACTTCGGTACCCGCGAAGAGGCGGAATTTTTCAAACCCCGCGTTGAGTCTTGCGATGGCTTCGATCTGCTCTAGCAGGCGAGTTTCATCCAGCCCATTTGCTTGGAATGACGCCTTCGAGTGATCCGCGATGCCGAGGTATTGCAGGCCGAGCTCCATCGCCTCGTCCGCCATGGCTTCCAGCGTGTGAATGCCGTCCGAGGCGGTGGTGTGGTTGTGAAAGGTGCCCCGAAGCTGCGCGAGCTCTACCAATTTCGGCAATGTGTGATCCGCCGCCGCTTCGATCTCGCCGCGATTTTCGCGCAGCTCTGGCTCGATGAAATCCAGCCCGAGCGCCCGATAGATGTCCCGCTCCTCGTTTACTTCCGGAATCACCGCTGTGTCATTCGTGGGCGTGAATCCATACTCGTTGAGCGATAGCCCTTGTTTGAGCGCCAGCCCGCGGATGGCGACGTTGTGCTCCTTCGAGCCGGTGAAGTATTGCAGGGCGAAAGGAAACTGCGCGTTAGAAACTGCGCGAAGGTCGCATTGCAGGCCGTTTTTCAAACGCACCGATGACTTCGTATCGCCACAAACGATCACGGATTCCACCTGCGGCAGGGTGGTGAAATCCTCGCAGACGAGCTTCGGTTCCTTCGTCGCCACGAGGAAATCGAGGTCGTGCACGGTTTCCTTTCCTCGGCGGAAAGAGCCGGCGGCGGTGACTCGCGAGACTTCAGGATGCATCCGCAGCAGTTCGAGAATTTCCTCTACCAGCGGATTGATACCGCCTAGCAGGAAAGTGTCGGCGAAGGTTGCCTTCAGCGCGATGGCTTCTAGGATCTTCACTTGCGTCTTCGTGCCAAAGCCCGGCAAGCCCGCCACTTTTCCTGCATCGCAGGCGGATTTCAGATCGGCGATGGAGGAAATTTGGAGAGCTTCGTAAAGTGCCTTTACCTTCTTCGGTCCGAGACCTTGGAGGTCGAATAGTTCGAAAAGACCTGCGGGAAATTCTGCGCGCAGTTTTTCATAAAATTCCAGCCGACCGGTGCTTGCGAGTTCGTGGAGTTTGTCCCGCAGTGCGTCGCCGATGCCTTTGATGCCTTTGAGTTCGTTCTTCTCGGCGAGTTCCACGATCTCGCCATCGAAATTCCTAACCGTCTCCGCACCCTGTCGATAAGCGCGGATCTTGAACGGGTTCTCATCCTTCAGTTCTAGCAGCAGGGCGATTTCCTCCAGCACCTCGGCCATGTTCTCACGCGTCATGGGCGGAATCTCATCCGCAAGACCCGCAGGGTCAACTTTGGAGTGCGGTGAGCATCACCGCTTTGAGAGTGGGCTCCGGCGCTGCTTTTGGGGCTGGGTTTCGGGAAAAAAGCGTGTATACGGGCGTTTTAGATGATTTTACCGACTTTTCGCAGCAATCCTGCCCCTCAAAGCGGTGATGCTCACCGCACTCCAAAGTTCCTTCTCGTCAATCGGGGGAGGTTTGGTTAGCAAAGGTATATGGAGGAATCGTCCGGGAAAATCCGTTGGCCGCACGCACCGCCGCATTTCTTGGTAGGAAGCGGAACCTTCATGGTGACGGCTGCAACTCATGAACGGGCCCATCATTTCGGATCAAGGAAGCGCCTGCGTTTTCTCACGGAGCTGATTCTTTCCGCCGCTGAGAACTCTGGATGGAATCTGGAAGCATGGGCTGTAATGGCGAACCACTATCACTGGATCGGCAGATCCCCAGACGACGGAGCGGAATCACTGAATCGATGGATCGCCGCGGTTCATCGCGAGTCGGCCTGTTTCGTGAATGGGCTGGACGGAACGCGTGGCCGGGAGGTGTGGCATAACTTCAGAGAAACCCGTCTGACGTTTGAGAAATCCTATCTGGCCCGGTTGCATTACGTGATTCTGAATCCGGTGAAGCATGGGCTAGTCAACTTGGCGACCGACTATCAGTGGTGCTCTGCCGCATGGTTCGAGCAGAACGCCACGACTGCTTTTCAGAAGACGGTTGCTTCGTTTAAGATCGATCAGCTGAAGATCGATGATGATTTTTGACGGAGCTTTGGAGTGCGGTGAGCATCACCGCTTTGAGAGTGGGCTTCGGCGCTGCTTTTGGGGCTGGGTTTCGGGAAAAAAGCGTGTATGCGGGCGTTTTAGATGATTTTACCGACTTTTCGCAGCAATCCTGCCCCTCAAAGCGGTGATGCTCACCGCACTCCAAAGTTCATTTGAAAAGCACGTCCACGCCCATCGCTGTCTTGCGCATGAACTTCGGCATCGACTCCGGGTTCCTTGGCTGGAAAAGCCGGAATACATGTCCTAACAATCCAAGCGTGAACACGCGGTCGATGATCCGGTAGCCACGTTTCCGCCGGAGAAGGAGGCCGGCGGTCCATGATAGAGTGCGCCGTCCGAGTCTGAAGCGCTCGAAGGAAACCTTCACCCGGTAGCGGCTGCCACGTGGCCAGCGCAGCTTGTAGTGCTTTTTCGCGGCCTGGATCTGAGCGGATAGCTGTTCGTCGAAGGGCAGGAAATAGTAGCGCCGGGCGAGCAGGATGAGTGAGAAAAAATCCCGCATGTGCTTGATGTCGTCCACTGGCAGTCCGGCGTCGCGGGCGAGCGTGATCATGCGGGGAAACAACTCCGCTGCAGCCTCGCCGGCGCGGACGGCATGTGCGTGATCGGCTACGAAATGACCGAGCGTTTTTCTAACTGCATGATTGATAAACAGCGAGTCCCAGTAAACGTGCAACAGCGGCGGGATGCGGACTCGGCGGAAAAACAGCTTCTGGCGGGCGTAGTCTTCGATGTAAAAAACCTCGTGGATGACGGTGTCCGCGTGGCGCAGGAGTTCGAGCGCGGCGGGTGCGCGGTCGTCTCCTAGCAGATTTGCAACGGCGCTCTCCACGGTGAGTCCGTGTTTGAAAATCCCGATGGCAGCGGCGGTGTTGAGCCGGATCCAGATGTCGCGCTGGTCGTTTTCCAAATAGGCGAGGCGGCGGAATCGGTGCCAACCGCCGGTCTGGCACCAGACGGACATGCCGACGACGTTTTCCGCGCCGGCTAGCTCGCGGACGAAGCGCTCGCAATCGCGGCCGATGAACGAGGGGAACTCGCCGGCCCCTTCATACTCGCGGCGGGCTTGCAGCTCGATGATCTTGCGTTGTTTCACCTGGAAAAACGCGGGGTTGAGCGGTAAGTAGCGGAAGAAGTCGCTCTCGCCGTGTTTCATGGAGACGATGAAATTCGGCGAGTCGAGGCCTTTGAGCGTCTTCGCGAGAGTGTCTCGGTGCCAGATGAGATCGCCGATGGCATGCGCTCCGACAGTCCAAGTGCGCAGGATGAGCTGGCGGCCGCGCTTTTCGAACTCGGGCAGGAGGCTCGCGAGCAGGCGGTTAGTCTCCCGCGCATTTCGCAGATGGAGGCGGGTGCGGATGGGATCGGTCACATCGTTGCCATCGCTCTCGCCGATGCGGAGGATGAGGCCGGCGATGAGTGGGAAATCGTCGAGGACGTCGCAGACGAGGCTGCGGTAATAAGATTCGAGTTTTTTCGGGTCGCTACCGAGACCAGCCTCGATGGCGGCGGTCATCGGCAGGATATCAGTGGTGAGAAAAATTTTCAGCCCGAACTCGGCGTGGAGCAGGTGGAAGAGGCGTGCGAATTTCTCCCGGAAAAACGCGATGCGCTGGGCGATTTCCGGCTCATGGAGAGGGTGGGGGGCGAGGTGCGCGAGATCATCGAGGGTGACGGCGTTGTAGCCTTGTTCCATGATCTGACGGGCGAAATGGCGGAGATCGGCTTCGAGCTGCTCCCATTTTTCCGGCCCGGCATCCACCCAGTGCATGAGGGGGATTTTGGACCAGTTCACCCGGCTCTTTTCATAGCCGCGGAAAAACGGGCCGATGGCATCGATGAGAAACAGCTCCATGTGGGCGATGGGGCAGGATTGTCACGCGGAGGCGTTGCGGCGAGAGCGGTTGTCTGACGAAACTGTCACGCGGCGAAGCAGCCGCGATGCTGGCGAAATGAATTTCGCGGTCCGTTCGGAGGCTTGTGAAAAATTTCACAAACGACTTGAGCGGTTGGCATGGCGCGGGCATTGTCCCCGCAGCAGCAACGTCCCATGGTCAGCCCTTCCCCTACTACCGTCCACACTGCCTACGATTCTAAAATCGAAGGAAACGTGATCATCACCCGCGTGGATGCAGCCATTAACTGGATGCGGAAAAACTCGCTGTGGCCGATGCCGATGGGCCTCGCCTGTTGCGCGATCGAGCTGATGGCGACGGCATCGAGCCGCTTTGACATTTCTCGCTTCGGCATGGAAGTGATGCGATTTTCGCCGCGCCAGGCGGATGTTCTGATCGTTTCCGGCACGGTGACCTACAAGATGGCGCTGGCGGTGAAACGCGTCTGGGACCAGATGCCGGAGCCGAAATGGTGCATCGCCATGGGCGCCTGTGCGTCGTCCGGCGGCATGTATCGCAGCTACGCGGTGCTTCAGGGCATCGACAAACTCATCCCGGTGGACGTCTATATTTCCGGATGCCCGCCACGGCCTGAGGCGTTGATCGAAGGCCTGATGAAACTTCAGACGAAAATCGAGGGCGAGGAGTCCACGATGGCGCAAAAGCAGTCGTTCATCGACGAGGTGGCATAATTTTCAGCACAGAATTCAAAGATGTCAGCAGCAGCCGATGTGACGAAACTCCGCGAATCGTTCGGAGAAAAAATTTGGGAAACGCTCGAATTCCGGGGCGAACACACTGTGAGGGTCGAGCTCGGCTCGCTGCACGACGTGCTGGTGAAGTGCCACAAGGACCTCGGCTACGAGATGATCCTCGATATTTCCAGCCTCGATCACTTCGGCGACGATCCGCGGTTCGAGATGGTCTATGAAATCGCCACTCTCGACGACTCCAAGCACCTACGGATCAAGGCGAAGGTGAGTGAGGATGAGACGGTGCCAAGCGCGACGGACATCTGGGTCGGCGCGGATTGGCATGAGCGTGAGGTTTGGGATATGATGGGAATTCCCTTCAGCGGCCACCCTAACATGAAGCGCATCCTGATGTGGGAGGGCTATCCGTTTTTCCCGCTGCGCAAGGATTTTCCGCTGGCCGGCCGTCCGACCGATATGCCGGATGTGGCGTTCACCGGAGTGGCTCCGTTAGAAGGCGGGCCGTTCGTGACCAGCGCCGGTGCCGAGGATACCGTCCGCCGCGAGCCGCGTGCCCGGGTGGTGGAGTGATCAGCGGTTTCGCTTTTTAAAATTTCCCACGCGCCGCCGTCATGACATCGACTGGTGGACTATTTTCTAACGCTGGCAGAAACCTGAAACAACTGGGCAGCTCGCCTGCTTCGTGGTCGGTCGCGGGGATTATCCTTTTGATCCACCTTGGAGTGAGTCTGGCAGGTGGGCCTGTTCGCCAGCCAGCTTGGTCGGTTTATGAAACGTTGGGGCTGACGCGCGAGGGCGTGCTGACGGGAAAAGTCTGGCAGATTTTTACGTACGGACTGCTCCATGGATCGTGGTGGCATGTCTCGCTGAACGCACTCTTCGTGCTGCTGGTCGGCTCGCGGATCGAATACATGGTTGGCCGCGGGGTGATGCTGAGAGCCGTTTTGCTGGGTGTTCTGGGCGGTGGTATCGGGCATCTTCTGCTAGCTGCGGGAGGGCATCGTGCACCATTGTTGGTGGGTTTCTCCGGAGGATGCGTGGCGTTGCTGTTGATGCTCACGACGCTCTCGCCGCAATCGCGGATGATGCCGCTGCCTGTTTCTGGTAGAAGTTTGGGGATGGGAATTCTGACGGCGGAACTGCTGCTGGCGCTGGCCAATCCGGCGTTGGATCTGCCAGGTTTTTCAACTATCGGAAAATGGCTGGTGGGGCATGGCCTGGCATCGTGGTTCGACATGGGCCACGCCTGTCATTTCGGCGGGGGAATCGTTGGCTGGCTATATGGCCGGTGGTTGTTGCGTCCCCGTGTTTCGCTAAAACGCCTCCGTGCCGAACGGATGCGGCGGGAGGCGAGTAAGTTCTAACGTAGTTGTGAATCAGCGGTAACCGCGGATCTGCTTGCCGTTGTCATCAGTGGCTCCCTGTCCTTTATTTTTCCCACTTTGCGAGCGGGTTTGCTGAGGGACGGGTTGGCTGCGGCCGCTTCCTGGATTTCCAAGCTGCGGGCGTTGGTTCATTTGGGGTTGGGCGCGACCGTTGTTCTTTTGGGAGTTCTTCGGTTGCTGTTGCGAGTAGGTGGTCACTGGCGAGTTGTAGCGCGACTGTGACTGCGGGCGGCTGGCGGATTGCGAACCAGAGCGCGATGGCTGGTTGGTCTGCGGGCGCGATTGGTTCTGATAACCGCCACTGGCCTGCGGGCGCGATTGGTTCTGATAGCCGCCACTGGCCTGCGGCCGCGAGCTGCTGGTGGGCCTGCTGTAATTTTGCGACGACTGATTGGACCGCTGCTGTTGAGCCCTGTTGTTGCTGGGGGTCTGTTGGCGAACCTGCTTAGACCATCCGTAGTTTGTGTTGTGGTAGGCGGATTCGCGGTTGCGGTAGTTCACGACCGTGATGTTGGAGACATGTCTCGGCGGCGGGCAGTAACCGCGGCCACTCCATCCGTATGGGTGAGGAACGCCGTAAACCACGGCCGGACGGTACCCAATCGGGTAGTAGCCGTTCAAATAAGGATCGTAGTAGCAACGGCGGCTGTAGTCATAGTAGCTGTAACAATAAGGATCGTAGCCCCAGCGTGGGTCACCCGTGGAAACGAAAACCGAAGTGCTGAAATTGTTGCCGCCATATCCATAGCCGTCACCATAGCCACTGCTGTAACTCCCTCCCACGCTGTAGCCGCCGCCGGAGCTGTAGGAGCCTCCCACGGATGTGGAGCCATAATAGGGATCATAGGCGCAGGAGCTGAAACCAAGTGACGCGGCAGCTCCCACTGCCACGAGGGCCAACAAGCGAAGATTTTTCTTCATGCACCTACGACAGCACGGGACCTGGCTTTATTCGAATGGTTTTTCAGGTAATTTTCACCACTCTGCTGCCATGAGTTGACAGGAGTCGGTATACTTCGGTTTCCTCTCCCCAAGAACAACATGAGTAATCTAAACGCGCCGATACTTGTCACAGGAGGGGCTGGCTATATCGGGTCCCACACAGTCCGCCTTCTCGCTGGGCAAGGGCGCAAGGTGGTGGTGCTGGACAACCTCGTATTCGGCCACGATCAGGCGATCGTGGATCCGGGCGTCGAGCTGGTAGTTGGCGATGTGGGGGATCAGGATTTGGTGCGTTCACTTTTCAGCAAACACGGCTTCGCCGCAGTGATCCATTTCGCCGCCTACGCCTACGTCGGTGAATCCGTGACAAATCCGCTGAAATATTACCAAAACAACACTGCGGAGCCGATCAAGCTGCTCCAAGTCATGCAGGAGTTCGGATGCAAGGTGTTCGTTTTTTCCTCCACCTGCGCCACTTATGGTGTGCCGGACAAGCTGCCGATCACCGAAACAAACCAGCAAAACCCGATCAATCCTTACGGCCAGAGTAAGCTGATGGTGGAGAAAATCCTCGCCGATTGCGACACCGCTTGGGGCCTGCGCAGTGCCTGCCTGCGCTATTTCAACGCCAGTGGATGCTCGCCGGATGGCAAAATCGGCGAAGATCACAATCCTGAAACCCACCTCATTCCCCGCGTCCTCATGGCGGTGACCGGAGAAATCGAATATCTCGAAGTTTTCGGCACCGACTATGAAACTCCGGACGGCACCTGCATCCGCGATTACATCCACGTCGAAGACCTGGCGGACGCCCATGCCCGCGCCCTAGAACATCTGGCGGCTGGCGGTGCTTCCGTTCGCTGCAATCTAGGAACCGGAGTCGGCGTCTCGGTGAAAGAGATCATCTCCGCAGTCGAGGAAATCACCGGTAAGGCAGTTCCCGTGAAATACGGACCACGCCGTGCAGGCGATCCTGCCTCGCTGGTAGCCGATCCCAAGCTTGCGAAAGAGCTTCTCGGCTGGGTTGCCAGTCGCAAGGATATCCGCGATATGGTGGGCCCTGCTTGGACATGGATGAGCGGCCCCAATTCAGGAAGATACCCTTCCAACACCAATCCTAAGTAACTGCGATGTATTGACATTTGCGCTTGCGGTCAGAAAAAATAGCGTCACCTTAATCCAAACCGATTTTCAAACCCATGAATTCCCTATCTCCTGTAATCCAAGTCAGACGGCGCAGCCACGGCTTCACTTTGGTCGAGATGCTCGTCGTCATCGCCATCATGTCCATCCTCATGACCGCAGGAGCCATCGGCTTAGGCGGTATGGGTGGCAAGGGAGTTACCAGTGGGGTTGCGTCCGCCGAGTCTCTGTTTGACGAAGCGCGAGCCACTGCAATCGGCAAAAATTTGCGTGCCTGCGTGCTCATCGCCAAAAAGCTGGATAATAATTCTTCTGAGGACCTCCGCCGCATCATTGTCGCTTTCGAGGAAACGGAGACAAACGCCACAAGTCCCAACTTCGGCCAAGCCAAGGACCCTATCACCCCCACTCCCAAGTGGGAACTCTCCAGCCGCGGGGCAGTCCTTCCAGACCAGACTTTTTACAGCACCAAACTGAGTAAAAAGGACCATAAACTTGGAACTGGCACGATTGATACCGTTAGGTCCACCAATTTCGTGGGCACAGCCAAAGCAGCCCTGACTGGCGAGTACTATCTATACGTGTTCAACTCCCAAGGCATCTGCACCACTCCGGGTGCTAGCTTCATCATCGGCACTGGAGCGCGGAACTCCTCCAAGCCTGCCGACACCGACAAGCCTCGCGTGACCACCTCCGGCAGGCGTGACTTTGGTGGATTCGTCGTCTGGCGTAACGGCAGAACGTCGGTCTTCCGCAGCCCCGACCAGATGGGCAGTGGAGTCAGCTCCTTGAACGCTGGAACCAACTTTTAAGCTATGAAATCCTTTAAATCCATCCGCCGCGGCGGTTTTACCCTCCTTGAGACTGTCATTGCTATCGGCGTTCTCGCTGTCCTTTTGACAGGTTTCATGGTGGTCTTCGCTCCAGCCGCCGCAGGCATCCGTAAGTCCATCAACGTGCAGGAAGCAGACCGACTTGCCTCCACCATCGAGCAGGAACTCGTCACCGCACGGACGGGCGACAATTTTAAAACCGGATTCGAAAAAGCCTATAAATGGATCGAAGATTCGAGAACCGCGAGCAGCGCGATCCTTGTCTATCAATATCGTGGAAAACTGGGCGGCACCTCTCGGAATGACGGAACGCCCGCGCCAGTGGTCGATGTGAAAGGCAAACTACCGGGCGAGGATTACGTGGTTATCCCCATGGCCCGCGTCAGCGGCGATACGAAGTTCAATGACGATCTCGATGCGATTGAAGGTGGTATCTATCTGGTGAAATGCACCCAGCTCGTTTTCTCCCCAGCGGCAAGTGGAGGACTGATCCTTAGTACCTCCAACAAGCTAGTTGATCCGAAAAGTTCCGGAGGCTCTGCGGCCTCGGGTCCGGACACTTATCCTGAGGCAGTAATCGCTTTCGCCGCCGATTTCTACAATCTGCCCTCTAAGTCGAAATCGTTCTTCACCGGGTCCGCATTCTCTGCAGCCTTTACTAAGGCGAAAAACCCTGTATTCACCCGTAACCTGGCAGTCCGCCGGTGAGTTACTGACAAAATTCAATTATGAAAACCCTTAGGACTTCTCCCGCCAAACGTGGCTTCACCCTGATGGAACTGATGGTCGCCATGGCCATCACCACCATTATCGTCACCGTTCTGGTTTCCATCACCTCCATCGCGCTCGATACTTGGAACCGTAGCCGTTCCGAACTCCGGGCCGCACGCCAGGGCAAAACCATGGTCGACTCAATGGCTCGTGATTTCGAGGCCCTCGTGACCCGCCGCGGCAACGTCAATGAGTGGCTCTCCGCCATCACCACCTCGACTCTGCCGGGCGACAAACTGAAAAGCACAAACGCCTGCGACTTGATCTTTTTCACCGCCGCCACCGACCGTTATGACGGTCAAATCGGCACCCCCACTGACAAAGGCGGCGATGTTTCCTGTGCCGCCTATGGCCTGAAGTACTCCGACCCAATCGCAGGAACCAGCGGCAAGTTCGATACTTTCGTTTTGAACCGTCTGCTGGTGAATCCAGATGATACATTCAGAGATCTGTTGGGAAAAACCGACCTCACCACAGCGTTCGCCACCTACAGTAACAACCTATCGAGACCCGAGAACTTCGTTTGTGAGAATATCTATCAATTTTCGCTCACCTTCCATGTTCAGGTCGCCAGGGTCAACGGTGCCGGAACAGCCGCCACCACCACGCTGGTTGATGTGCCGGTTACCGTTGGCAAGACCGCAGCTGGGCAAGTATCCAAGGAATTCCGGGTCCAAGGCTCCGGTCTCATCGCCGATGTCTCCGGCGGTACTGCTACCTCGGCTGAATTGAAAGCCGGCCGACTCACGGCGGTCGAGATTGCTCTCACCGTAGTTTCTGACTTCGGGATCGACCAACTTCGCACGCGCACGTTCAGCGGATCCCAGCAGGCCGAGTTCCTGATCAAAAATTCCTATCAATACACCAAGCTCGTCCAAGTTCCGGGCATGTGATTTGGAGCGCGGCGGCACCTGATGCATCAGGCTGAAGCCCTTGATTCCCGCCGTTTCCCGTAGTCATTTTCGATTCCATCGATTCCTCAATGGCGGCGGACTTTTGTGTTTTCACCCCCGCTTGATCGGCCGCTCCGTTGTCCAAGATGATTACCGGAAAGCCCGTCGCAGAGGAGGGATTCACAATGATCGTCCAACCCTTCAGATTGGAATCTTGTTCGAAAACACACGGCGTTCAGCTTCGTAACGCCGAGATTTCGATGTTTGCCTGACGTAGGCGATCGCAGAGCTGGAGGGCGATTTCGTTGAGAATCTTCGCCTTCAGTTCTGGAAACTGCGCATCCATCGCATCGAAAAATGGCCTCTTGATCACCCGGCACTGCACGGCTGCGGTCGCAACGATGTCCGCCGAGCGGGGCGAGCCGTCGAGGAATGCCAGCTCGCCGAAACTCATACCGGCGGAGAAAACATCAAGGCGCTGGTGTCGGTTCCCTTCAAGCCGCAGGCGGACCTCGACGCTGCCGGACACTAGGATGAACAGCTCGTCGGCTTTGGTTCCGGTCTGGATGATCACGTCATCCGGGGAGAATGACTTCGACTCCATCTCATCATCGAGAAACCGCAATTCCGCTTCATCGCATTTGGATAGCACAAAGCATTCTGATAGCGAAACTGGCGGCGGCTCAAGTCGGTGGTCGTCCATCACCTTGGAAAGCACCTCGTTCTCACAGGACTCGAGCGCGGCATCTTCGTTAGGAAAAAGCGATTGCTCGTCGAGACCTGCTGACGCGAGGGCCCTTGCGACTCTGACCGTGTGGCAGCAGACCAGTCTCACTCCACTTTCGGCGAGTTGCTGTCGGACATCGCGGAGCATGCGCACGCTGACATCGTCGATCGAAAAAACGTAACTGAAATTCAGGATGACGTGCTGGCAGTAGGGTGCTTGCTTGATCAGCATGCGTATGACTGGCTCGAAGGTGGAAAACAGCAGCGGCCCTTGCAGCTCCATCACCCGGATGCGGTCGCCAAAGCGCCTCAGTGTGTGGAACGCCTTTGTTGGTAGCCTCCGCCGTGAGTTTACCTGCGAGGCATTGTAGCTGCGCCGCAGTGCTGGTGGCGGTACCGCGCTGGGATTGAACATGTGCAGAGATAGTTCGCGCGCGAGGTCCATACACACTCGGATCGCCCGCACGCTGTTACCTTGGGCGTCCAAGGGTGGAGAGAAAACCGCGATTCCTAACTGCCCGGGCAGCACCGCGAGGATGCCGCCGCCCACACCGCTTTTGGCCGGCAGCCCTACTCGATAGATCCACTCGCCTGACCAATCGTACATCCCACAGCTCGCCATTACGCCGAGCACGTTGTCCACATATTCATGGGCGATTGCGCGTTCCCCGGTGATCGGATTGATTCCCTGATTCGCGAGAGTGGCACCCATCACCGCGAGATCGGCGCAGGTGACCTGCAGTGAACATTGCAGGAAATAGGTTTCCACGATGTCGCGTGGATCCTCGTCGATGATGCCGAAATTCCGTAACATCCATCCGATGGCGCGGTTGCGATGGCCGGTAGCGCTTTCCGAATTGTAAACCTCTTCGTCGATGTCTAACTGTCCGCCCGCGCATTTCGATAGATAGTTCACGATGCGCTGGATTCGCGACTCGCCGCCCAGGTTGAGGATTTGTCCGCAGGTGGCAATGGCCCCGGCGTTGATCATCGGATTGAACGGTGCGCCGGTGTCCGCCTTCAGGCTGATCGCGTTGAAAGCGTCTCCCGAAGGTTCCACTCCGATCTTCGAGAGCACGTGCTCCTCGCCGCGGTCTTCCAGTGCGAGGCCGTACGAGAGGGCCTTGGAAATGGACTGGATGGTAAACTTGTGGCGCGTGTCCCCGACTTCGTAAACGTGTCCGTCACGAGTGGCGATACAGATGCCGAATAGGTTCGGATCGGCCTTGGCGAGTTGAGGGATATAGTCCGCGACGTGGCCCTCATTGAGGGATGCGTAGCGTTCGTGGAGGTTTTTGAGGACTTGGGAAACGGGGGATTTCATGGAAAAGGTCGCGGCGTATTAGCAGCTCGCATACCCAAACCGCTCCAGCCGGGTAAAAACGCGTGGATCCAGCAGAAAATTTCCACTCATGGATTCGCTGACTCGACCATCACCCGGTAGAATCCGCGGACGTTGGTGGCATTCAGATCGGTCAGCGTCACCCCACCGTCCGCTGCCAAAGATCCAGAGTTCGCGATATTTTCCCAAGCCCCTACAGTTAGGTTCTCGCGGCGTTGGAGTAAGTAGGATCGCCCGGCTTTTCCCGAAAAGGATGCGGAAAACACCGTTCCGGCCCGGATAGCTGAGGATACTCTGAACACGTCTGCTGCCCGGTTCGGGTTGGTTCCTGCGGCGAACTCGGCGAGGTTTGTCTGACCGTCACCGTCTGGGTCGGCGCCATCGGCCGCGTCGCCGGAGTTGTTGGTGGTCTCGAAATTTTCGAAGCGCCAGGACTCGAGCGCGCTGCCGTTGACGATGAGCGTGAAAGTCCGGCTGGTGGAGAGAATTCCATCGCTGACGTTCACGGTGATTGTAGAATTCCCAAACCGGCCGGGGAGGGGAGTGAGGGTGACGGTGCGGTTCGCGCCACTGCCGCCGAAGACGATGTTGGAAACAGGAACGAGATCGGTGTTCGATGAACCTCCGGTTAGGGTGAGAGAAGTTGCTGGAGTTTCCACATCGCCGACGACCAGCGGGATCACTGCAGTGGAAGTACCGATTGAGATCGTCTGGTCGGAAATGGCGGAGAGCGTTGGCGGATCGTTCACCGGATTCACCGTAAGAGTGAAGGTGTCCGTGGCGGTGAGCTTGCCGTCGCTAACGGTCAGCGTGATGACAGCCGTTCCACTTTGCTGCGCTGCTGGAGTGGCGGTGACTGTCCGGCTCGCTCCACTCCCGCCGAGGGTGATGTTTGCGTTCGGGATCAGCCCGGTATTTGATGATGAAGCAGTTAGTGTGAGCAGGCTTTCGGCGTCATCCGCATCGAAAAGCGTGACTGCTAGGGGGCCAGCGGTCGTGTCCTCGCTGATGGTGACATTCGCGACGTTGTTCACGGTAGGCGCGACGTTTGCCTCCTGATAGGTGAAGGTGATTTCACGGAGCTGGCCAGCAGTGACTGAAACCTGTAGGGTAACGGGGGCTTCGAAACCGGCCACTGTCCTGAGTTCCAGAGTGTATTTACCAGCGGCGAGTCCTGTTTTCTGCGCACCACTCAGACGGTAGGATGTTTCTGGGCTGAGCCTCCAGCCGGCGAGCGCGTTGCGGGCGGCGGCTGGTTCGATGACCACTTTCAGGGCGGATGTCGTGGTGGCACCGATGGACGTGAAGCTGGAGTGTGTGATGCCGCCTCCGGTGTTGTTGTCGCCGCCATTGCCGCTGATTTCCGCGCGGTTGAACAAGTCCACAACGTCGCCGTCGATGGCGCGCACGATGCTCTTCGAAGTGCCTCCCAGATAGATGGCCGCAGGGAAATAAGAACCCTGCTGGAACTGCACGCAGAGCGGGCCACCCTCCATGCCTCCCAATCCGCGGATGGCGCTGCTGCTATAAGTGCGGCCGAGTTCCCAACCGAACGTGGCCCCCGATAGAGGTGTGGCATGCATTCTGCCCTCGAACGCTTGGGACACACCGTTGACTGGGTAGCCGACCATCGTCTTTTTCGCGGAGGACCGGAGAAATTCGTTCGCTTGCTGGTCGCTGGATAGATAACCGCTGAATCCGCCACGGCCTGCATCCCCGGAGAAATAAAGCGCGGCGACATTCAGGTTCTGCGACGCTATCGACAGGCTGCCAGGAGTGCCTTCGGAAATGCGCTGCGCTTCATATCCGGTGAACACATAGGTCCCGCGCGGCACTTGGGGATTCGGCTCGTATGTCCCATTGTCCCGCTGAAGGAGCCACTGCATGCCTGTATTTCGCGTCAGCGTTGTGTCATTGAAAATTGCGAGGCTAGTTGTGGCGACGACCCGAGGCTTCACCACAAACCCACTTTGCGATCCGGCATCCGTGCGGAACTGGCCGACATACGAGTATGGGAAATTCCGGCTGCTTGATGAGGTGGCGAAAGGAATCACTACTGGCGGATTGAGAATCGGTGCGTTCGCCGGTGGATAGGTCACCGTCACGGTTTTTGTCTGGTTGCTAATGAGCTCCGTGCTGGCTCCGGGTGGAGTGTTACGTCCTGGAATGGCTTTGCACTCCACTAGATAGTTCCCCGGAGTAAGCCCGGTGATTTCAGTGTTCGAGTTCCGCCACGCGGTTTCTCCGACCAGACGCCATTGGGCGCGGCTTGCAAGTGGAAGGGAAGTTGCCGATATACTATCAGGTCCGAGGACCACTCTGAGCGTTGCATTGCCCGCATCGATTGTTCGGAAATAAGTGCGCTCGATCACTTGCGGGACCTCGCCATTGACGATGCCCACTTGCTCGCGCGGCGGTTGGATGTAACCGGCCACTGGGAGATACTCGACCAGACGATCGCCGGCGGTGAGTCCTCCGACTTGTACACCGGACGGCCGCCAATCGGTTTCTCCGACAAACCGCCAAGCTCCCACTTCGGTTGGTCTCAGTTGAATCGTTAGAGCGCTATCGCGGCTAGTGACGGGGACTTCACGCGAGAATTTTTGGACTAGGCCGTAGAGCGCGTCAGCCTCTAGGGTTTTAACTTCACCGCTGGTTGCTGAAGCGGGGTTTCCATCTCGTTCAGCGGTGAGGCGATAATGATAGGTCACGCGCTGTTCGAGGTTGGTGAGGTCAACTTGCACGTCGCTTTCTGCATCTCCAGCGACCAAGCCCGGAGTTGCTGCAATGCGGTTAGAGAAAGTGATGCCGTCGGTGCCATATTCAAAAAACACATTTGCACTGGCACCGCGGGGGCGCACGGTGCCGGTGACGCGCGCGCTTGTCGGGCTGAGGGGGGTGGCATTTCCGGTCGTGGCGAGTGGCGCGAGGAAGCGAGTGGTGAAGGTGGCGTCCGCCCCCATCGTGGTCCCGAGGCTATTTGCGGCGATCAGGCGATAATGATAGATTTTCCCGGGCAATAGGCCGTTGACGTTGATCAGCACCGTCGCAGAGTCCGTGCCATTGCCAATGGCCTTACTTCCCGATGAGCTGCCATAAGCCACCGTCAGACCATACTCGAAGCGGACGAAAGTGGTGCCGCCATTGGGATCGGCAGTGCCTAGCAGATTTGCGGAGCTGGTGGTGATGTCGGCCACTCCGCCGGTCGTTGCATCCGGATCTTCTGCCGGAGAACCTGTGCCGCCGTTAGCCTGACCTGCTACGAACGTCACGTTGTCACCATAAGAGGTGCCGGTAGAGTTGGTGGCGACCAAGCGGTAGTTGTAAGTGTTACCCGGGATCAAGCCTTCTGCCGTGAATTGGATATCAGTGACGTTCGTTCCGGCGGGAACCACTTGGGACGGCGTTGTTTGTCCATAGAGGATCGTTTCTCCCCATTGGAAATGGACGGTGGTTGAGTTGCTCCCTGCATCAACTGCTCCTATCAGCTTTACCTTGGTCGTCTCAACATCAGTTGCGTCTCCCGTGGCGACCAGCGGCGGTGCCTCGTTGGTTTCAAATATCGCGTCGCTGCCGTAGATCGTCCCTGCTCCCGTGGTGATACCGATGCGGAAATGATAGACGGTTTTCGCTGACAATCCGAAGATCGGCGCATCGATCTAAATCTCACTGCCGCCGGAAATTTCCTGTCCGGTAGTGGCGTTGCCGTAAGTGAGGCCGGTGCCGTATTCAAAGAATACCACAGCCTTGCCACGAGGAGTCGCGGAGCCATGGAGCAGAGTTGTCTCGTCGCTGATATCGCCGGCTTGGCCAGTCGCAACGGTGGGTGCCGTGTCGCGGGTGACAGCGAACGTGTAGGTCTTCCGGGTAACACCATCTCCCGCCGTCACGCGAATGATGACTTGGTTGAGCCCGACTGCGAGTGCCACGGGATTACTGGTAGTTTCCAAGGATGCTGGGCCGTCATTGATCGTCACGGTGGACTGCGAGACCTCGGTGAATGGCGTGAATGTTAGGGCGGATGTCTCGTTTGTCACAGCAAGAGAATAGCTGAAAATCCCCGTATTGAAGGATGGAGAGATGAACCCCACGCTCGGGATGAGATCGCTGAGGTAGGCATTCGAGGAAGGTAAGACATTGACGGTAAAAGTCGGGCTGAAAACAGAGCCGCTGTTATTTGAAACCTTTACCCAGAAACTTGTATCCGTGCTCAAAGGCGGTGTGGTGAAAAAGGAGGAAGTGCCACCGGCAATCGGTTGATCTGTGTTTCCGGTTGCTCCGATGTACCACTGATAGTCTGGCTCTGGCGATCCAGTCGCCGTGACGCTCAGCGTGGTTTCGCTGCCATATGGAACGGTGCGGTTCTGCTCCGGCAGTCCGGTAATGATCGGCAGAGTGTCGGTGAAGTCCAATTGAAGCATCGCCATGGCAGTTGCACCCCGGCGGGTGACTTGGATCGGGACTTGATAGGTTCCCGCCTGCGAGGGCATGCCGGAAACTAAGCCAGTGGCTGCATCTAGTGATAGTCCCGTTGGAAGTGGGCCGGTGGAGTAGATCACACCCTCGCCACTTTCACTGGAGACGATGGAGTAGGTCATGGGCTGGTTGAAAGGGACAAGCACCGTCTGATTTGCCAGCGCAGGCAGCGAGGTGATCGCGAGTGGCTTGCTATCAGCTCCTCCTGAGTTAGATGCTCCGATCAGAAGTTCAAACGCGCCCGCTTCATTTTGAGTTCCGGAAATCAGGCCAGTATCACTATTGAAAGCTAAGCCGCTAGGAAGTCCGCCGAGGAGCGAGAACGAGGTTGGCGAATTGGATGCCGAGATTTGATAGGTAAATGGCAGTCCACGCGTGCCCGAGACATTTTGTAGCGAACCGATTACCGGTGGCAGGACGATTGTCTCGTAAGTGAAGGTGATGCTTTTTCGCAATCCAGCCACGATTGCCACCGTCTGCGGTGTGGGTGGCACGAAGCCCGGCACGCTGGCAAACAGGACCGTATAGGTGTTCGGTGTGAGATCGGTTAGAGTGGAGCTGCTCGACAGATAGGGTGAGGAGGCTTGGATTCTCCATCCCGCCCCAGCGGTGCGCGCGGCGGCTGGCTCGATGGCCACTTCGAGTTCGCCTTCCAATGCATCGTCGATGTTGATGTTGGAAGTTAGAGTGATTCCGCCACCAGTCTTTCCCGCGCTGAGCGTGGCGCTGGCTTCGGCGAAACCGATGAGATCAGCCACATCGCCGTCGATGGCGCGGACGACGGTCTGCGCGGTGCCGCCCAGATAGATCGCTGCCGGATAGTAGTTTCCGTTTTCATATTGCACGCACAACGGGCCGCCGGAGCCGCCGCCACTGCTGCGGACATCGGAGGTGATGTAGGTTTTTCCGAAACCTTGGGTGAAAGCGATGTTCGCAGGCTCCGAGTGATGCATGCGGTTGAGGTTCGGTGCCGGTGTGCCATCGACGGGATAGCCGACGAGCGTTTTTTGAGCAGAGGATAGCAGGAACTCGTTGCCTGTGGAATCGCTGGCAAGATAACCGCTGAATCCGCCCTTGCCCGGGTCTGATAGGAAATAGGCGGCGGCGGCATCGAGGTTCTGGGATTCCGGCGTTGAACTTCCCGGTGTGTCATCGGCAGCACGTTGGGCGGCGTAACCAGTGAGCAGGAAATACCCGCGCGGAATGAGCGGGACGGGGTCATGAACCTGTTGGTCGTGGCGGTGCAGCCACTGCATGTTAGTGGCAGAGGAAAGCGTGCCATCGTCAAATAGCACGTGCGCGGCGGTGGCGACCACACCAGGGCGCACAACGAAACCGCTGCCCGCTCCGGCGTCACTGCGGAACTGGCCGACATAGGAATAAGGACGATTTGCCGAACCAGCTACGGTTTCAAAATTGATCATTTCGGGCGGTGTGCCGACGCCGTCCTCAGCCACGAAGTAGGTGATGGTGGCGGAACTGGTCTGACCGTCATTCACTCTAACGGTGATGGGTAGCGGTGTGCTGCGGCTGGTTACTGGCTTCGCGATGATGACGTGGTTTCCAGGAAGTAGACCGGACTGGCTGCTGCCGCTATCCCGCCAGATTGGTTCGCCGAGGCTGTCAACTTCGCCGAAGATTGCCCATTTCGCCATCGATTCAAATGGCCGCGTATCTTCCGTGAGTCCTTCCGGCCGCAGGGTGACATTCACCGCGCCACTGCCGGTATTGCCGGACGAGGTATAGCCGCGGGTGATGGTTGATACGACACCGCTGCTGACGATGGCGACGGTTTCGTTAGGCGGCTGGATAAAACCGGCGACGGGACGGAATTCAATCACTCGATCGCCACTGGTCAGGCCGGTGGCGGGAGTGACGGACGATCGCCACGGCTTCTCGCCGAGGAAGCGCCAACCTGCTGCCGGCAGCGGGGGATCGATCACGACGGCCAGCGCGCCCTGGCGTGCGGCAAGTGGCACGTCGTCGGGAAACTGTTGGATCAGGCCGGAAAGCAACGCGACTTGGAAGGATTTCGTTTCACCAAATCCGGTCACGCCTGCCGGTCCAACCGCGCGCACTCGATAATAGTAAACCCGGCCCTGTTGGAGGTCTTCCAGCTCGCCACGGATTGGAGCGACCGCAGGTCCACCAACCGTTGCGGGTGTGGTCTGGATGCTACCAGAAAATAGATAGGGATCGGTGCCGAAATCAATGAAGACATCCGCCGTGGATTCTTCGGACTTCGCGGAGCCGGTGATGAGGACTCGGGTGGTGCTGAGGATTTCGGCTGCGCCGGTGACGGCTGAGGGTGGTGCTGGTTGGGTGATGAAAGTGGCATCATCTCCCAAGGTGGCGCCGGCGCTATTCGAGGCGATGAGACGATAATGATAGGTCGTGCCAGGAAGCAATCCGCTCGCGGCCAGCGAGACTTCGACGGGTTCTGTGCCATTTCCCACACCCTGCACCGAGGTGACGCGGCCATAGAACGAAGTGGGTCCGAACTGAAACTGCACGACCGTCGTGCCCCGGTTAGGGTTCACGGTTCCAGATAGAATGGCGGAGCCGGAGGTGACGCCCACGCTTGCGCCGGTGTTCACAGCGGGTGCGGTGGTAGGGATGGGATTGGTCACGCCGCTTCCCACTGCCACGCGGAAGGTCACGTCATCACCGTAGCTGGTGCCCGCTTCGTTGGTGGCGACGATGCGATAGTGATAGATCGCGTCCGGAATGAGTCCGCCGCTGGGTGTGAGGAAATCTTGGAAACCTCCGGCGGTGGTCACTGTCCGGCTTTCGGTCTTTTTTCCGTAGGAAGCGGTTAGGCCATATTCGAACCGCACTTCCGTAGGCAGGCCGCGGGGGTCCACCGCACCGACGAGTGTCGCGGCGTTACCGCTGACTGCAGAGGGATCGCCGGTTGCAGCGATGGGCGGCTCTTGGACAGTGGTAAATATTTCCTCGACGCCATACAGGGTGCCGAATGCGCCGGTTGCCACGGCGCGGTATCTGAAGGTCGTTGCGGAGGGTAGCCCGGAGAGCGTTGCACCGAAATTATTTGAAGAAGTGCCCAGGAATACTTGCCGAGCCGTTTGGTTATCAAATGCGCTGGCCACGCCGTATTCGAAATAGACTGTTGCAGTGCCGTTGGGAATCACCGCGCCTTTGAGCTGGATGGTCCGATTCGCCCCGAACTCGGCAGGATTCGTCGTGATGATCGCTGAGGGCGCGCGGGTCACGGTTAGGGTGTAGGTTTTCGTGGTCGTGCCGTTTTGAGCAGTTACCACGGTAGTGATGACGTTGTTTCCCACTTGCAGTGTTAGAGGATTGCTGGGGATTCCCGGAAGTGTGGAAATGCCGTTGATCTTAATGGTTGCCGTGTTGCTAACTGGAGTGGGTGTGAGGGTGATCGCAGCGATCACATTCGGGACGGAGAGCGAGTAGGCGGTGACTGCCGGTGCGAAAGACGGAGTGAGTGAGCCGGTGCTGACCTGCAGATTCGCGAGATTGGCGCTGGCAGGCGCCGGGGGATTTCCAAGATTAACTACCTGATAGCCAGGCCAGCTTGGTGCGAGGAATCCAGCCTCGTAAGGATTGTAGTAGGCGACGTAGAAGTCACCTCCTACGGCGTCGAAAACCTCAGTGGCCATAGTAGGTGCTTCGCCCAGGAAAGTCGCAGTTCCAAGAGTGTCGCATGAATAGAATGCCCTGCTTTCGATCAGGGTGACGCTGGCAGGGATGATGATACTGACGAGATCGTCGCAATCGAGGAATGCATTGTTTTCGATGGTGGTGAGTCCTGTGGGCAGCGTCACGCTGGCAAGATTGTAGCAGTATGCAAAGGTGACGGCGGCGATACGGGTGACTCCAGCAGGAATCGTCACGCTCGTAAGACCGCTGCAATCGTAGAAAGCCTGCGCCCCGATGGTGGTCAGACCCGCAGGCATAATAACGGTAGTTAGGTTGGCTGCACCGATGAATGAACTGTGTGCGAGGGTGTCAACCGTGGAGGGGATTGTATAAATGTTACCTGGTTTTCCCGCCGGATACTGGATCAATTGGGTCAGCGCTTCGTCGAGCAAAACTCCGCCCACGCTGTTGTATGACGGGTTGAATTCATCGACGTCGATAGATAGAAGACTGGAGCAATGACCGAAGGCTCCTCCTTCGATGCTCGCCACACTGGCAGGGACAGCAACTTCAGTCAGTCCATTACACCTTTCGAAAGCGCCGAAACCGATACTGGTCACGTTCTCGGAGATGGTGATACCTGTCAATCCAAGGGTAAGATAGAAGGAAAAATTTCCGATCCGCGTGACACTTGATGGGATTGTGTAGGTGCCGAAGAGGCCTCCGGGATACTGGATCAGAGTTGATTGGTCAGCGTTGAACAACACGGCACCGTCACTGGTGAAGTTCGGATTGAGGGGATTCACGATGAATTTCGTTAAGCTGGTCATCGAAGCAAATGCGAGGGTTTCGATTGTGCTGACATTCTCTGGAATCGTGATCTGCGTAATGTTATTGCAAAATGCAAAGGCGTAGGTGCCGATATAGGTGACGCTGTCAGGGATGGTGAAATCGGTCAGGCCCTCGCAGGAGAGAAATGCTTCCAACCCGATGGAGACGATGCCTTCGGGTAGAACGATGCTGGTGATGTTGTCTTTATCGAAGAACGCGAATTCGCCGATGGACACCACCGGCACGCCGCCGATATTGGCAGGAACGACCACCGCACCACCGGGGCCGGTGTAGCCTGTGATGGTGAGCCGATCGTCGTCGTTGGTATAGGTAAAAGGATAGGATGAAGTCCCGCTTCCTGATAGATCAACAGTGAAGAGCCCGTCATCGGCGTCATTGCTGGTGATCGATAGTGTGGCGGTTTTCGCGCCGGAAGTTGTGGGTTTGAAAGAGACAGTGAACTGCGCAGAGTTGCCGGGAGCGATGTTCGTGGCACCCCCACCGATGATCGAAAAATCTGCTGGACTTTCTCCATCCAAAGTCACGTCGGAAATGTTGAGCGTCGCGAATCCGATATTGCGAATGGTAAAAGTCTTTGTCGCCCCCGCAGTGGCTTCCAAGTAAACGGTTCCAAAATTCCGACCGGCCCCATTTGCCAATGCCGTTCCGGCCGGTTGCTCGACGCGGATCTGCGGAGTTGGAACTCCGAGGTTGGTGACCGGATAGCCCGGCCATGTTGGAGCGATGAATCCCGCGCTGTAGGCGTCAAAGTAGCCGACATAGAAACCCGGACCCACATATTGGAAAACGTTCGAACCCATCGCCGGAGCCTCGCCGTAGAAGATGGTACTCGTCAGACTGGTGCAGATCTGGAACGCCCGGCTGCCGATGCGGGTGACTGTGGAGGGAATGATGATGCTCGTGAGGCTGCTGCAACCTTCGAATGCCGACTCACCAATTTCCTCCAACCCCTCCGACAAGATGACGGTGGCAAGGCTGGAGCAGTAGGTGAAAGTCGTCGGACCAATGACGGCGACGCCTCCTGGGATGTTGATAGAAAGTAGCGCTCCGCAAGAATAGAAGGCTCCAGAGCCGAGGATGGTCAGTCCATCGGGCAGGGTGACTCCCGTGAGGCCATCCGCATTGATGAAGGCAACAATTGAGATGGTGGTGACAGTGGAAGGAACGGTATAGAAGCCGGATTTTCCTGCCGGAAACTGGATCAATGTGGTCAGGTCGTCATTGAAGAGGACACCGTCCTGGCTGGTGTAGGAACCGTTCGGCTCCGTCACCGTGATCGCGGTGAGATTGTTGCAGTCCGAGAACGAACCCGCTTGAAGCGACGTCACACTGGCAGGGATGGTCATACTGGTAAGACCGTCACAGTCCTCGAATGCCCCGTATCCGATACTTTGCAGACCGTTAGGAAGCGTGACACCGGTGAGTGAAATACACCGATAGAAGGCATAGTTCTCGATCCGTGTCACGCTGCCGGGAATCGCGTAGGGGGCTATCTGGCCGCCGGGAAAGATGAGCAGCGTGGTCTGGTCTTTATTAAAAAGCACTCCATCGAGGCTGCTGTAGTTCGGGTTGTCTGCATCGACTGTGAACCCTGCGAGAGCATACATGAAGTCGAAGGCGAAAATCGAGATGTAGGTGACACTTGATGGAATGAAGAGGCTCGTGACGGCAGAGCAACCCCGGAAAGCCGCGCTTCCGATAAAGGTGACGGTATTCGGAAGGGTGACGGAAGTGAGCGCTCCGCAGTAGCTGAACGCATTCATGCTGATGCTGAGGACACCTACCGGGATCACCACGCTGGTGATGGTATTGTTGTTATAGAAGGCATCGCTTCCGATAGAAACTACCGGTAGCCCTTCGATCATGTCGGGGATCACCACTACGCCACCGGGGCCGGTGTATCCAGTGATGACCACCTGATTGTCAGAGATTGTGTAGGTGAACTCATTCGTGCTAGATTGGGCGATGAAACTACGATCCACGCCGTAGGTTGTGCCCCATGAGTTCGAGGCGACCACGCGGAAATGATAGGTCTGGCCCGTGGTGAGTCCGGTGAGGAGAGCGCTGATGTTCTGGTTTGCGTTATCGTTGTTCGGAGAGAGCGAAACCGGCAGGGTATTGCCGTAGGCGGTGGTGGTCCCGAACTCGAACGCCGCAGTCGTGGCGTTGCCATTCGGGTTCACCGTTGCCCGAAGCGTGGCGACTGCTTCGGTGACTCCCGTAGCGGCATTGGTAGTGACTAGCGGGGTTGGGACTACCCCGCTGCCTGTTAGGTTGAGCGTGAACGGGTTTTCATCCGCGTCATTGCTGTAGATGGTGAGAGTGGCGTTTTTTGGCCCCTCGGTGCCGGGAATCAGATAGACCGTGAAAAACTCAGACGAGCCAGATCCGATGGTGGAGGGAAATCCGGTGAGTTCGAGACCGAATTCTGCGGCGTCGGGCCCGGTGATGACCACCTGCGGAATCTCCAGCATTTCGCTGCCGAGGTTCCCGACGTTGATGGTCTTGGGCTGGATCAAGTTGCCGAGTGTGCCATTTCCAAAGTCCAGAGTGTCATCGCTGGCGAGATTGAAAAAATCAGAGCCCTTGGCCTCGGAAACGATGATATCGGCCAGCGAGGGCGGATTGACGGTGATGAAGGCGGTGTTGCTATTCGCAAAGCTGGAGGCATTGCTGGCACGGACCCAGTAGTTGGTGCTGGTGGAGAGGACCTGAGTCTGATAGTTCGGTGAGGTCGCGCCGGAGATGGGATTCGCGGTGTCGCCGCTTTCCCCCAGATACCATTGGTATTGAGGCGCGGGGACGCCGCTGGCGGCTACGATCCAAGCGACAGCCGAGTTGTGGACAATCGTGAAGCTGTCCGGCTGCGTGGTGAAAACCGGGGCCGCAGGCGAGCCTCCCGTCAGATTCACGACAAAGGTCCCTTCGTCCGGATCATCGCTGGGAATCACTAACTGTGCCGTGCGAACTCCCGGACCGGTCGGTTTGAAGCGAACCACAAAAATACCTGTCTCCCCGGGGGCGAGCGTCAGGTAGTAGAAGTCGTCGTATAATCCAGAATAGAAGAACTCGAAATCGGCACTGTTGGCACCAATGACACCGAGGTTGAAGGCGTCGACGTATAGTTCCGCATTTCCCCGGTTTTTAACATGGAAAATCCTAGTGTCGTCGCCTGGAGTCCCCACCTCGATGATGCCGAAATCCTGAGTCCCTCCGCTGGCGAGGTCCGTTCCCTCCGGGATTTCCACCGCGATGTCAGGCACGGATGGTTGTGGGATCACTTCGATGGAACCGCTGCCGGAGATGCGCCCGGAGAAACCGGGTGAGGCCGAGTTGTAGATACCCGGTGGATAGCTGCTCTCGCCGATGTTTAAACTGGAGACGATGTCATTGCCGGTGAAATTGAGTTCAAGAGTAGCACCGTAGTCGATGCTGACGCGCGCAGTGTCGCTGAGAGTCGGCGCATTGAGGACTAGAGTGCCGGAATACACATTGGTTCCTCCGGTGTAGGTGTTGGATCCTCCAAAAGTAAGGGTGCCGGATCCATTCTTGACGAAATGCCCGCTGCCGCTGATCACGCCGGCGAAATTGGTGCTCTGGATCGTATCGACGGTGAGGCGGCCGTTGTTGACGATGGATGTTCCGGCGACGCCACTTAAAGAAGGAAGGGTTTGCTCGGAATTCCCGATGTCGAAGGTTGCTCCAGGACCATTGAGAATGACAGGCGAACCGGGCGGCAGGTTGCCGTGCGGACCAGTGATGGAGACCGCGTCGATCAACGTGGTGACATCGCCGCCGGCGGTGTTCCAGCCGACGAGTTCGATGGTGTAATCGGCGGCGGCGAGAACGATGGTCTGGCTTATTTCAACGAACGATCCGCCGGTTTCGAATTGAGTGTTGTCCCACGCAGCGTATTGGTTGCCATCGATCTTTAAAATGACGCCGTTAGCACCAAAGCCGGGCCGGTTGGCTCCGGAAAATCTCAAAGTGTATTGCCCTGCGGTGGGGAACGTAACCGTCTGCGAAATCGAACTGGGTTCACCTTGAAGGAAGGCTACTTGGGCACCTTGCGGGGTTTCATCCACCCAAGGGCTGTATCTACTCGCGATGCCGGAGGTTCCCGTCATGGTCCAACCGAAGAAGCCGGGAGTATAGCTCCATCCTTCTGCTCCGAATCTCGGCCTCTCGAAGCCGCCATCCGAAATAACATTCCGGTCAGGACCACCCTCACCTGATAGAGCAAGGGTTCCTCCTTCGATCAACGTGGCTCCGGCGTAAGTGCTGGGGCTTGTGAGCAGCAGCTTACCAGGGCCGGTCTTGACGAGTGCTCCATCACCGAAGACCCCGATGGCAAGCGTGAGTGGTCCGGAGCCATTGACCGCGACCGTGAGATCATCGGTCATGCCGATCAACGAGGTGACACGAGTCTCGACCGCGCCGCTTTGAGTGATCGCAGGGAGGATCGCTCCATCCCTTGTGAACTCAACCGCAGCGCCGGCGAATTGAAACACGTCGGAGCCGCTGAAGTTCATGCGGTTCAAATTGAAGCCGCTGGCGAAATTGTTGTAGGCGTAGTTGTTTCCGGATGCGTTGAAGTTAAGGATGTAATTGGACTGCCCGCCTGCACTAGGGGCGGTTCCGTCGGCAAGCTCGTTGGTCCATTTCGTCGCGTCGCTCCAGTCACCCGATTGACCATCAACCCAAGTGAACACCGTGGCTAACGGAGCACCCGCCGAAGCCACGGTCCGGATGGGCTGGGATGCGGTGTTGTTCTCTTCGTTGCCTTCCTCGATTAGGCCGTCCGGGTCCACCATCGGCGTGCCGGGAGTGGTTAGGAATGTTCCATCCACAATCGCTGAACAGCTCAGAACGAGCGTGGCGGTGGCACCCGGCCCGAGTGTTCCATTGGTGAAATTTACCATCGAGACGCTGCCTGTCACACCGGGTCCGATAAAACCATCCGCATTCTGCCCGTCCAGCACCTGCACTCCAAATGGAAGAGAGAATCGCACGGTCACGCCTGTCGCCTCCGCCAGTCCGTTGTTACGAACGGTGAAGGTGTAGTTGAACGCCTCGTTCGTAGTGACATGGGTGGGACCCGCGAGTTCCACGCTGAGGTCCGGCAGGATATTCGGTGCCAACGAAACGCCGCGGAAGGCGGTGTCCGCCGCTGCGGTGGCAAGGACCACGGGTGTGCCGGTGAAGGCTCCGTTATAGCCACTGGTGTCCGTTAGTCTGACCAGCACTCCGCCGCCTTCATTGCGCTCTGCCCTGCGGACCGTATAGAGGGTGACACCACTGCTAGTGATTTTTGCCGTCAGTGCATAGTAGTCATCGTCATCCACGCCAATGGTCCCGTTGGAAACCCAGAGGCCATTTACCAAGGAAAATTTCTGCAACCCGATGGTGTCGTCCGCAACGTAGAGCGTGTCGAGCCCGAGAACCGAAGGGCTGAGATCGGCAAGGTAAAAGCCGTCCGGACTGCCGCTTTCGGGAATGCCGGGGAGTCCAATCAGCGTTTGTCCGCCGGTGGTGGGCAGGCCTGTGCCGACGGAGGAAATCCGAGGCGAGCTGTTTTCGGTGCTCAGGTAGAGCCCGCCGCCGAAGATCCCGAGGTGGCTGGTCCCCTGGGCATCGTTGTTAAGTTGGGTGGATGTGATCCCGCCGAATGGGGCGTATCGCACGCCGCCACTCGAGCCGACCATCCAGAACGCGCTGCCATTTACTGTCACTACGTTGCGAGGCGAGCCAGCACTCGCGAAATCCGTTAGCGAGGTAGAAGTGTCGATGTTGCCCTTATGATCGATGCGGCCGATCGTGCGCCGGACCGTGGTGGCTGCCGTGGCGGAAATACTAACCGGGTAGGGGATGGCAGCGTCGTAGCCAGTGACGACGAGATAGCGCCCGTCCGCCGAGCGGCTCAGTCCACCCTCGGCGATGGAATTGCCGGCAACGACGAGGCGGCGGTTGGCACCATCGCTTGCAGTCGGCAACGCAATGCTCTGCACCAAGGAACCGCTGGGATCGTATTCGTCGAGGTAAACCGGGTTTCCCGTGCTGGCGAGTGGTGCTAAGGAGGTCCCAATCCGGCTTACGACAATATTTTCTGCGTGGAAGGGAGAAGGTAGGGCAAGCTGTGCGCCAACCGATACCGGAAACGCGAAAGCTGCGAGAGTTGCCAATATTCTAGCGGATTTCATGGCGGTAAATTGTCAGGGTTGGCGACGAATCCATTGAGCCGCGAGATCATCGTATTGAGGTGATTCTTCACCGGAGCGAATGTTGGATCGACGGACCATGCATTGAGAATTTCTAAGGCAGCGCGGTCGTGTGCGGCGAGGTCGGCGCCGGATTGGGTCGGTTCGGTGGTGAGAAGGTTGTTGGAAATAAAGTGGTTGTTATTCGGATAGACGCCTGCAAAGGAAGTCAGCTCGGTGCCAGTGCGGACCGGATCGAGCAGCCAGGATCTTAGGATATCTTGTTGGGCAGGATCTCGCAGGTCGGCGCGAGCGAACTGCTGGGCGGTCATTTCGGGACGGCTTTGCTGAAGTGAGCGATCTGAGGCCAGACGACTCAGGACTTCTTCCGGGACACGCTGGACCAGACGATCGAGTGTTAGGAATGCGGCGTGCCCGAGATCCTTGCGGTCCTTGCGCTGGATGAGACTTGATAGAAGTGGTGTGCTTTTGACGGCCTGCGTGTGGACGAGCACGTCGAATGAGTTCAAGTAGCCGACGGAGGGATTCGCTTGCCATGCGGGATTGGTGATGAGTGCCTCGGTCTTCTCGCGAAGAGTGGTATTCGTCTGCGGGGATTGGTCAGTTAGCCCGATGTTGCGCAGGGCGAGCGCCCATTCATCAGCCGTGGTGGGTTTTGCTAGAATTTCACGGCTGATTTCCGCAGATGCGGCGGGATCGATGCCGCGCAGGGCATCGAGCAAAAAGGTGCGGAACGTGGGACATTGTTTCATCGTGTGGTCCGCAGCGATTTCAAATGGCAGACCGGTAGGCTTGTCCTTGCCGGATTTCAGAAAATCGCGGATCCACGCCACGGATTCCGCAGGATTCATCGAGCCGAGCTTAGCCTGGAGGGCCTTGAGGGTTGCCAGCGGGTCAGTGGATTTCTCCAACCGTTCGAACGTCGGGACCAGCGGGTTTTCCGCAGGCTGGGACACTATAACAGGTGGGGGGGGCTGCGGCGGGGGGGATGCCGAAAGTTCCTTCGTTCCAACGGAATGCGACATCGACCACCAGAGGCTGGGGAGGCCTAAGGTGACGATGGCGAGGATAATCCAAACTGACCTGGGGGGGCGCATGGCGGTGGGATGACATGTTAAATCGCAGAACTTGCGGAAATTTCACCGAATTCTGAACTTTTTTAGCAAATGGGGTGAACGCTTGCGGCGGTGGGCGATCATGCATCCGCTGAGGAGTGCGATGGCGGCGGTTGATGGCTCTGGGACGACGGTGAGGGAGTAAGCGTAGTCGAGGGTGTTAGAGGAAACCGCGCCCAGTCCGAAGCCTTCGCCTGGATTGGCGAATCGTGCGTCTGCATTTCCCGCAGTGCCGCCGGACGCACCGCTATTCATGAGGAGAAACTGCCCGCTGACGGAGCTGGCACAGACGGGCGAAAGGCTGAGCCAATACTGACCGGCAGCCGGCAGATCGACATTCACCAGCAGACTAACAAAGCCGTATTGGTGGCTGCCGCCGCCATCGACCACTTCAGTCACCACCGCGCCGGAGCCAGCAAGCACGAAGAGGCTCGCCACATTTCCGGCTAATCCCGACGACGCCTGCAATGGGTCGGAGAAAATATTGAGTGCGTAGCCATCCACCTGTTGGAAGCCAACGAATCCACTCTGGGCCCTGAACAATCCGGATACCTCGGTAATTTCAAGTTGGTCGGGTGTGACCGTGAAATCCTCCAATACCGCGCAGGAGAATGCCGGGAAATCCGTGAAGATTTGGCAGGGCGTAGGGCCGGACCCGATATTGAAATCGTATGCGGCCACGCTGCCGATTTGATCGATGACAAATGCTCCATCAGAAAGCCCCGCCCCCGCGCCGATGGCGAGGACGATGGCTGCTGCGGAATGGAACCGGGGGAGCATGGCATTGGGGTTGGGGGGCTTTCCTGTGCCGGAAACTAGCGTTTTCGTAGGGAATAAGTTCCAGTAAAGACCCAGACGACAAGGTGAAAGTAATCTCCGCCTTGTGCTGACGTCGCTAGAACTGGATGTAAATAGTTCACTTTTCTTTCATTTCAAAAACTCCGTCAGGCATCCGTTCGCCAGCATTAATCTGTTTGATAAAGAAGCGCGATGGCCCGTCGCCGCGCGGTTCGCGCCCGGTTTCGACGGCGGAAAAGAGTTCGAGGGCTTTTTGGGTGTCGTTGTCATTCAGCGCATCAATCGCCCGATGATAGAGGGTGATCCATTCGGGTTCGCTTTCTTGCACCACGGGGCCAAGCAGTTCATAGACCACAACAGCCTCCTTTCGGCCTTTGACCCGGAAATTTCCCACTTTGCGGGTGCGGAACTCGCCGTTTAGGTGGGCATGAACGGCGTCGCTCATCAGAATGCTGGTATCAAACATCTTGTTAATGCCCTCCAGCCTAGCGGAAAGGTTCACGGCATCGCCGATCATGGTGTAATCCACGCGGCGGGTGCTACCGATGTTGCCAGCTACCACTTCGCCGTAGTGGAGGCCGATGCGGGTTCGGAGCTCCAAACCGTCGATCATCAATTTATCGCTCTTGAAGAGTTTCCACGCGGCGCGGACGGATTTGATCGCCGCTTCGGGATCTTGGATTGGTGCGCCCCAGGCGGCGAAAATTGCGTCGCCGATGTATTTGATCACCACGCCGTCGTGGTCGAAAATACTGCCGGTGGTGCGCTCGAAATAATCGTTGAGCGTCTCGACGATGCGTTCCGGATCGCCGACCCGTTCGCACATGTCGGTGAAGGATTCGAGGTCGGTGAACATCATGGCAGCCTGGACTTTTTCGCCGCCCAAGTTAGTGCTGAAGCCCTCGCGTGTCAGCCGGTCGAGCATTTGTGGTGATAGATATTTCGCGAATGCAGCACGGATCGCTTCCTGCTCGGCGGAAATCTTCATTCGGAAAAAGCGCTCGACATACGAATGCGCCGCGATTCCCCAGACGAGGGCGACGGGGACTTGCGCGAAGGAAACGATGGTCCAAGGAACCCAAATTTTCTGATAGCCGACCAATGTATAGCCCGCACAACCACAGGCGGCGACTAGAGCGACGGCGATGAGGACTGCTTTAAAAGGCCGGAAGAAAGTGAGTCCCGCGCCGATGAGCAGGCCAGCAATAACAATCAACATCACTTCGGTGCGGTGGCTGGTGCGGGTGAGCCAGTTTCCTTCTAGCAGATTTGCTAGGCCGGTGGCCTGCACCTCCACGCCGCTCATCAGTGGGAGTTTTCCTTGGAATCGATGGAACGGTGTGGAGAACAAATCCTTGCCCAGCGCCTCGCCGACGATGCCGGGCTTACCGCCGATGACTACGATCTTGTCACGAAAGAGGCTGCTTTCGAAATCACGGTCCAGCAGTGCCTTCGCCCCGAAATTAGGAATCGCGGGCACGCTTTTTTCATCGGGTGGCGGGCCGAGGAAATTCAGCCAACGTTCTTGCAGGCGTTGTTTTTCATCGAGTTGCGCACCGAGGGCCGACGCTGCTTTCCAGATCATGGATGGCTCGTCGAGCGTTCCGGCGGGAAGCTTTCTGATGACGTAGGATTCGTCATTCACCGCCACAATTCCGAAATCATCCGCTGCGTCCAATAGGGCATCGACTGGGGGAACGAGCTGCTCACCCGCAAATCCCGTGGAATTAAAATTTTCCCTGCCACAAGCCAGAAACACGAAGTGCCGTGCCATTCCTGGGATGGGTTTGCCTTCCGCATCCACCCCTCTGAAACGGCGCATCGCAGCGGCGAAGTCCGCGTCAATCTGCGGATCCTTGGACGGCTGGTCGAATATCAGGTCATACACGACGGCCTTGGCTCCCGCTTGCCCCAGCTTATCCAACAGCTTTGCCTGCGGGCGGCGGTCGAGCGATTCGCCATCGAGCTGGTCCAGATAGACGATCCGGAGTTGGTCCTTGGTATCAGGCCGATGAATGACGAAGGGGATGTCATAGCTCGCCAATACCAGCGATTTGCCAGCTCGCGTCAGTGCGATGTAGCCAACGAATATTGTCAGGAGTGAACCGACGAAAGCAGCGACGATGCGCGTGCCCCGCTCGGTGCGGCGGACCATGCCCGCGGATTTTTGGCTAGAAGGCGGCATTGAGTTAGAAGCTAAGGCGGCAGAGGACGAAGAAGGTCCGCTCGCGGGCGATCTCCGCGTGCGGGTTGAGGGCGCTTAACTGATAGTTCGTGTCGCCAATGTTGAGCACGCCAGCAGTGATCTCGCAGAGATTGCGGTCGAATCGGTAACCGGCCCAGGCGTTGAACTGGATGAACTCATCGCCGGAGCGGGAAACCGCCGAGGAAGGATCGTCGTCGAGGCTTTGATGGTATCCATTTGCTTCGGCATGGGCGAAAAAACCGGTGGGCGAATACCAGTTTCCGTAGAGGGAGATTTCCTGAAGCGTAGCCTTATCCGTTGTGTCAGTGCCGGGGGAATTCTGGAGATCGGTTAGCTCGCTCTGCAGATCCGAGCGGGTCACCCGATAGAGTCCACCGACGGAGAATTCCTCGCCGATCAGTTGATTCACGGTGAAACTCAAGGACTCTTCTAAATACTCTAGATGCTGGGGCGTGCCGTCCGGGAAATAGCTGACTCCGGTGGGCGACTCCGCTCCCAAATCGTATCCAGTGAACGCGCCGAGCGTGCGGTCCACATCCTGTTTGATCACATTCGCGGAGACACCCCACCATGTCTTAGAAGGCAGGCTGCCTTCCGCGCTGAGGCCTAAAATCTGATACTCGGGCGCTTCCACCGAGCCTGCGAGCGATTCGGAAATGACCGTGCGGTAAGCTTGGTTAAATCCCGCGAGCTGCGAGGGTTCGAGCCGCACGCTTTCGTCGAATGTCAGGCCGCCGAGGCCTTCCGCCGCAAGGCCTCGCACGGTCAGATAGCGCGATGGATTGTAAGTGAAGCCGAGTTTCCCCGAGAGCTTGTCGTCCGTCCTCTGCTTGTCGCTCACCGGCGGGTTACGGAAATTTTCAGGATGATCCAACAGATCCCACGAGGCACCACCGATCAGGGTGAGTGATGGCAGCACGTGCCAATAATCGTAGGCGTAGAGGCCCGTCCGGAGATAATCTGAAGAGATATGCTGCTCCGCCGCAGGTGTGGGGAAACCGCCGGAAAAGTTAGGGCGGATGACGCTGAGGCGGGTATCCGTATCGATGGTGCCCTGCTGCCAGCGCCCGCCTAGCAGCAGCGTGTTTTTCTCCCATTGTTGGATGTGCTGGACCTCGCCGGAGTAGATCGTGAACTCGCGGTGGGTGTAGAAATCAAAGGGTGCGTCAGCCAGACTCTCGACGTTTCCGCTACCGAGATAGGGTTGGATCGCACGCAGCAACTCGGGCGTGTAATTTAGCGACTCGCCATCGGCCCCGGTGGTGATGGAACCGTGCAGAGCGGGATCGGTGAAGCGATCAAAACCATTCGAGTCCGTGGTGATGAAACCCGGTCGCATTCCGCTGGTGTCCCGCTGGATGAGGAGTTGGTTCGATGTGGGGTCTGAGACGGTCTGCTCGGCGGATAGCCGCCCTATCAGAAGTAATGTGTTGGAGCCAGGGCCCCAGCGGTGATTCCAACCGCCGAGCAGCAGGCCGGGCTCTTGGTTTTCCTCGAAACGGAAATCGCGTGACAGCGGCTTGTTGTCATAGGTTTCGAAAAGGTCGCCTTGGTCCTGTTTTGCCCATTTTCCGAGGAAATAGAAGATGTCGTCCGGGTTCGGTTGCCACTTGAGCTGGCCGTAAAGTTCTTGAAGATCGATGTCGGAGTTCGGCCGATCACCGGGATCGTTTCGATAGTAGGCGTCGAGCCCATAACTGACGTTTCCATGCGCACCGAAGACGGACGCGTTGGTGCGGGATTCCGAAGTGCTGCGCCATTGCGAGGTGACGCTGCCACCGATGCCGTCCGCCTCAAATAGCTTCGAGTATTCCTCCTGGGAAACGAACTGTGAAAGTGGCCCACCGCCGACGGGCGAGAGCAGATTTGATAGAAGCAGCTCGTTGAACCACGGCGTTTCATAGCGCAGCAGCGTGCGGTCTGGATCGCGGAGGGCGTCGAAGGAATTCGCGAGAAACAAGTGGGCGGAAGCGCTGGTGTAGTCGCTCTCGACGGCGCGCGTCGCCTCGCGCACTGCCACGTCCTTCATGCCTGCATTTTGATAGATCTTTGCGAGGTTCGCGCTGCGCACTGCGCGGTCTTGGTCGAGCAGGAACTCGGACCGATAGAGACGGCGGTTGTCGTTGAGTTCGATGGATTTTTCCAGATCTCCGATGGCGGCGTTGGTCCGGTTGTTGAGCTGGTTTTCGATCGCCATGTAGAGCAGTGGCGTGGGGTCGTTAGGATCGAGTTGCCTAGCGAGTTTTAGATCCTTTTCCGCCTCCAGTTTGCGGCCGTTCTGGCTCATCGCCTTGCCGAGGTAGCTGTGGAAAATCGACGACGTCGGCTCCACGGTGGCAGCGGTCTGGAGATCGACGCGGCCGCCTTCGAGGTCGCCCTTCTTGATTTTTGTCAGTCCGAGGCCGAGCCAGCCGTTGCCGAACGATCCATCAAGAGCGACGGATTTTTCAAACGCCGTGCGTGCGTCGGTAATGCGGTTCTCCCCACTGAGGATGAAGCCATAGAGCGCGTGAACGCGGGCGCTCGCAGGCGTTAGGGAGAGGCCTTTTTCAATCGCCGCGCGAGCCTCCTTATTGCGGCCGGCAGAGAACTCCAGCTCCGCGAGACGCGTCCAAGTGAAGCCGTTCTCCGGCGCGAGTTCGGTGGCGCGGCGTGCGGCGGCGGTTGCTGGAGCCAGTTTTGTCTGAGATTGGAGAAAATAGCTTTCCGCCATCGCTTCGGATGCGGTGCGGATGTTTTCTAACGGCCACTCCGCAGCGGGCTTGTGGGAAACTGCGGCGATCATGCGATCCAGCGCTCGCCTTCCGGGGTGATCCGTGGGCACGGTGGAAAAAATCGCGCGGGCCTCGTCCACCTGCCCCACGGAGAGCAGCACTCCGGCATGATAGAGTCTGCCACCGTTTCCTGCGGGTGCGTTTTGCGGGAGTTTCTTCACCGCTTCTAGCAGGGAGCCGCTTCGATAGGCAGCGAGCGATCTAGTGACGGCTGCTGTTTCCGCTCCGGTCATTCCGAGTTCCGATGGTTCGAGCACGCCCGGGTAGTAGAGCGCCCAGCGCAGGATGTTGTTCGCCTCGATCACGGCCGTCCGGCGCGGTGCTTGGCCTGGGGCTGCCTCGCCTGCTTCGCCCGCTTCCAGCAGGAGCTTTCCTTTTGGGTTGTTCAGCTCCACGCTACCTTCTAGCACTTGGATGGAGGATTTTCCGTCAGCTCCGACTTGCACAAAAAGCTGGGTGCCGCGGAGGGCGGCGTTCGCGGCGGGCATTCGCACGTCCATCTCGCCATTCTTTTCGCGGCTGAAAATGAACGCCGCACCGCCTAGCAGATCGAGTTTCGGTTTTTCCGCATCCACTAGGCCGGGGGTGATTTCCACGGTGGTAAATTGGTCGAGCCGCACGGTGTAGAGTCCGGTAAGCCCCACGGTCGCCCGGCTGCGGTGGCGGGTGCGGATGCGGTCGCCCACGGCAAGTGACTGGCTCTGAGTGGCCGCAGCCCATTCGCTTTTGCCACCGGCGGACGCTTGCACGATGTTTTCCACTTCGAGGACGGTCGCGTTCTGCGCCCGGGTGTTTCCGCTGAAAAGCGTGAGAACCATGGCGATGGAGAGCGTTCGGGAAGCGGTTCGTGTGGGCATGGCAAGGGCAAGACGGGCGGGGGAGGAAAAATTGCGAAAATTTCCGCAGCTCAGGAACGAAGGGGGGAGAATGCCTTCTCACTCTGTGGCAATTCTCATTTTCCGGGATTTAGGGCAATCAGAAACCCGTGTGAACTGGTCTAACCGAGTATTTTAGAGATCAGGTTTCGCTCCATTAGATTGGCCAGTATCTCTGCATATCGGGCGACGATGCGAGTCTCCCGTTCGCCGAAAGCCTCGTCACGTGAAAGACTTACAGCAGTCAGAACCCCGCGCGCGGTTCCTGCCAGAACGAACGGAACGGCGATCATTCCTTGTGTGGTCTTTCCGAGTGCAATGTCGATGGCGGGCGAGTGGCTGCGATGGCCGGTCACTCCGGAAACACACACAGGCTCTCCGGTGGCGAGCACGAGGCTGACGATTCCGGACACCAGTGGCTGTCGTTTTCCGGCGATCTCCGGCTCCAAGGGATTGAACACGGCCTCAAGCGTGGGGGCACCAGGGCAGAGCATCCACAGCGTCCCACCGTCGGCTCCGGCGAGGGTGAGAAGGTCCGCGAAGCACTCGGACATCGATGGCGTGACGAGACCTGCGGCTTCGGCGGGGTTGAGAATTTCCAGTGATCTCCGGACGCATTCGGTCAGACGGGCGGAAACTCCGGAAAGCTCGGGGTCTCTAACAATCAACGGGTCGAGTCTGCTCCGGCGGTTCAGGGTTTCTGCGAAAAACGCAAGTATTGATGGATCGGCGCACATCTGTTCGACCGCCGTGCGTCTAGTTTTCGCATCGGCTCCGCCGTCTGCGACGAGACGCAGTGATTGATAGTTGGCTTCATTTCCGGCGGAGGTTCTGCTACCTAACAAAATGGAAGGATTGCGTTGCAGCGCTTCTTGTAGCACCTCCATCGGCAGTGCGGCCACTTCCCCGGCTGTTGTGCGAATGATCTCCATGGCCTCCTTGATCCGTCGCGAAGTCTGGGCTTCGTGATGGCCCCAGCATTGGGAAATCGCGCGCTGGTCCACGCCATGCAGGCCCTTTAGACGCATGAAAATCAGACCTTCGGGAGATTTTCTCGTCGCCTCTTCCACCCCGGCACGCAACGCCTTTTCCGCTAGATCCACCTCTTCTGGGTCACTGCGGGAGTCGCTTCCCGCCGCATGCGAAAGTGATAGAGAATCGCTGTTTACATCGGTTCGTTTTTTCTCGGGCGAGGCCCACCACGATTTGAGGCGGTTGCCGGCTGCCTTGCGCAGGAAGGCTTCGAGGTTGTCGCCGCCTTGCCATTTTTCCAACAAAGAGGGTGACTTCGTAAAGCACTCCGCAAGGATCTGGCCGGCGATCTCCACGGCCTTTTCCTGCGAGCGGCCGTCCCCTTTGTCGCACATGCCGACGAGGAAGCGCTCCAGCGGTTTGCGAAACCTGGCCTCCAGCTCCGCCACTGCCACCAGACCTGTTAGGATAGCGGTCCGCAGGTCCGTATCGCCGAGTGAGGGACCGTTTTCTTCCATGGCACTGAGTCAAAATGCCGGGGCTGGCATGTCAAGGTCGCGTTCCCGAGTGGAGAGTGTTTGGAGGGAATCCTAAAATCACCTTGGATTCGGAACTGACTCTGCTAATTGAACTGGCAACAATTTCCATCAAATCCCCGCCGCGTTATCCGTATGCAACCCGCTCCCTCACCCGCGACAGAACTTCCTGCTGTCGGTTTCCTCGCTGATGTTTCCTCCGAGCACCGCGCATTCCTCGCGTGTTTCGGGAAATTCCTCCGGCCTGAGAACGGCGAGATTCTGATCGCGGAAGGCGACGCCCAGGAATCGCTCTACGTGATTCTTTCCGGCACCCTGCACATCGTTGCTTCTGCAGATGACCGCCCGGTGTTGCTTGCGGCGTTCGGTGAGGGAGATTCGATCGGCGAAATCAATTTGTTCGATCCTGCGACGGCGAGCGCCACGGCGATCGTGCGCAAAGCCGGGCTGATCTGGAGCCTTTCCCGTGAGGAGCTCGAGGGATTTCTCGCCGCCGATCCCGCAGCCGGTGTTTCTGTCATGCGCGGTTTGCTCCGGCAAGTGGCCCGGCGGATCCGCAGCATGAATGAAAAGCTGGCCACCGCCGAGCAGCGTGCCTCGATTCAAAACTTCTGGACCTCCCGCCAACATTGAGCCCGCTCGTCCAACAAGGGCCACTCGCCCTGTTCGCGGCGTTCGTGGTCATTCACGCTCTAGCGGATTTCCCGCTGCAGGGTGACTACATCGCCAAACAGAAAGCCCGCCGGCATGCGGATAGCAAAAGCACCTGGATCGTCGCTCTAGCAGCCCATAGCATCATCCATGCCGGCGGCGTGTGGCTGATTTCGGGATCGCTGGCATTTGGCTTCGTGGAACTCGTCCTACACTCGCTAATCGACACTGGCAAGGGCGAGGAGAAATTCGGGCTCGTCACTGATCAATTGCTGCACGTGAACTGCAAGCTGGCCTACACGCTGCTAATCGTTTTCGGAGTGACCCTTTCGTGAGACCCTGCGGGAAATCGCCACGCCTATGAAAATGCTTTTCGTCGCCGATCTCCACTACGCGCTGAAGCAGTTCGACTGGCTTTTCGCAAAGGCTCCTGAGTTCGACACGGTAGTCATCGGCGGCGATCTTTTAGACCTCGCCTCGCCGCTCGATCTCGAAACTCAGATCGTGGTCATTGAAAAATACCTTCTCCGCATTTCCCAGCGCTCGCGGCTGCTCGTCAGCTCCGGAAATCACGATGGTGACGGCCGCAATGCTGCGGAGGAATCTATCTGTCGCTGGTTGCACGAAGCGAAGGAGGGAGAACTCTATGTCGATGGAGACAGCCTGGACATCGATGGAACACTCATCACCATCTGCCCGTGGTGGGACGGCGATGAAACGCGTGCGGAAGTGGAAAAACTTCTCGAACGTGATGCCACCCGCGCCAAACAGAAGTGGGTCTGGATCTATCATGCGCCGCCCGCTGGCTCGCCCGTCTGCTGGACCGGCCGCGCGCCGGGTGGCGATGCGGTTTTGACAGAATGGATCGCCCGCTTCTCGCCGGACCTGGTTCTATCAGGCCACATCCATAACGCGCCGTTCTATGCCGCTGGCTCTTGGATCGATCAGATGGGGAAAACGTGGGTGTTCAATCCGGGCAGGCAGATCGGCCCGCAGCCGTCCTATCTGATCATCGATTTCGATAAAATGTCCGCGCAATGGGTTTCCATCGAGGAAGAAGTCGTTCGCGAGCTGGTGTGAGAAAACCTTCAGAGCTTCGGGTGCGCGCGCGGCTTGTGCATGAGCGAGCCTAGCACCTCGTCCACCATGCCGATGTGGTCGTGCCCCTCGTATTGGCGCTTCACATCGATGAGGTATTTATTCAGCGCGTCCAGTCGCCGGGCTAACAGCTCAGCCACATAAAGACTCACCTCCGGATGCTCCATCAGAAATTCGCGTGGCTTTTCAATCACCGAGAGAACTGCGGGCTTGAGTGCCTTCACGGTCGCCGTCGCCGGTCCGCCAAGCAGCACGGACATTTCGCCGAAGACCACACCCGGCTCCTTCGCCTTTGCCAGACGCACTTCGTCCCGCAGAATTTCCACCTCGCCGGATACGAGCACCAGAAGTTCGCCCGTCCACTCACCTTGTTCGATGATGATTTCTCCCGCTTCAAACTGGCGCGAAGCGTGCGTGGCAACGAATTCGAGAAGTGGTGACATCGCGAAGCAGATAGCCGGAATAAGCCGCCCCGTAAATGCAAAACTACCGCCGCCGCGTCCCTGCAAGCGGGCTTTTGTGACAATAGCTTCACACGGCCCATGGTGGCAGGCTTAGGAAAATCCTTGAAACTTTAGCACGCGTTCTCACTCTCCCCGAGATGAACGCGGCCAATCTTTTCAATCACGAACCGGACACCACCCACATCGCGGTAGGCGAATTTCTTTTCCGGGAAGGCGATGAGGGAAACTGCATGTTCGTTCTGCTTGAAGGAGCGATGGACGTGATCGTCGGAGGCGAAATCGTGGAGTCTTCCACCCGCGGCGCGCTGCTGGGTGAAATGGCGCTCATCGACCAGTCGCCGCGTGGTGCATCGGTCGTCGCCACCGAAGATTCCCGCCTCGCGAAAGTGGATGAAAAGCGCTTCAATTTCATCATCCAACAGAACCCGTTTTTCGCGAAGCACGTGATGAAAGTGCTAGTGGACCGCATCCGCCAGATGAATCAGTTCCACCCGGCGGGACGGCCAGTGGCGGATTCCGAGAGCTGATGTCTGCATCTCGTTGATTTCCCTTTTGCTGCGAAATACGAGAAGCTCGGTGGCCGCTCAAGGGGTAGGTCTGTGCGTTGATTTCGCGCGGAAGAGCATGTGTTACTCACAGGAGGAATTCAGCTCAGGCTAAACGAGGAATGAGCGCCATGATGGGTTCGGATAGAAGTAGTTCCTAACGAGAAAATTTCAGATTTGCGAGTATGCTGTTGGAACAAGGTAACGCGAAGTGTTTTTCGAAGTGTTATCCTTGTATTGCGGGTCGGAGCTTAGCTGTTTCCAAACCGCACTGGGTCCGAATTTCGCCCAACTTGTAAAGTGCGCTGCGAGATCGGCTCCGCTGGTGAAGTAGCGGAGGTGTGGCAGACTCGGGCCGGCGATGCCCTGGCCGAACAGCAGGGGACCCATACCGAGCTCTTTCATTAGCGAAATCTCGCCGCTGTTGAACATCGCCATCTTGTTCAGTGCGGCACGCTCGCTGTGGCTTTCGTAGTCGCGCATCTCGAAGAACCGTGTGGGGACTTTGTCCGTGCAATAGGCAGGCAGCTCCATTCTCGGCTTACCGGAAAAGGCGCGATAGAGCCACGTGTCGATGCGGTCGAACGCAGGTTCGGCCTTGGGAACATTGAGATATGCAGCACCAGCTTCCTGCACTTTCGGATCGGCGTTGAGATCGGCGCTTACGCTGACGAACGACTCGATCGACTGATGAGGCACGAGAACCCAGATCGGCGTATCGACTTTCGGCGTCGCTGTAAGCACTTTTTTGTCCACCTCCACTTCGGTGAAGACGCCGACGTGTTTCACCCCGCGCGCATTGACTGCGGGAATGAATGCTTTTTCAAGGTAGCCATCAAGCGCGGTGGGCAAGTTGCCCGGCTTCAGGCGATAGGAGCGCAGTTCGTAGTAGTCGCAGCCAGCGGATGATTCCGAATCGGCAGCGCTGAGTTGGGTCGCAGTGCCAAGCGTGGCGGCCGCGGAGGCGGCGAGGGATGTTTTGAAGAAGTTGCGGCGGTGCATGGGTTAATTGGTGATGGTGTATTCTCCCGCATGACGCTCGCCTCGTCGAGCACGCAGAAACCGCTCCACTCGCGGGTGCGGCGGCGGTTCGGGGCTATCGTTAAGAACCGATAGCATCGCTCTTGGGAGGACCCGGCGATCGTGTGAGACGATTGATCGCCAGTCTTGGAGAGAAGGACGGACTGAAGTCCTGGACTACTTTTTCAATGCCTGAAGTGGCGGTGGCCGGTGAAGATCATGGCCATGCCGGCGGCGTCTGCGGCGGCGATGACTTCCGCGTCCCTAACGGAGCCGCCGGGCTGAATGCAGGCGGTGGCACCGGCGTCGATGGCGGATTGCAGGCCGTCCGCGAAGGGGAACATGGCGTCGGAGGCGACGATGCTGCCTTTCAGATCGAGGCCGGCTTCCTTGGCTTTCCAAATCGCGATGCGGGAGGAATCCACGCGGCTCATCTGGCCGGCACCGATGCCGAGTGTGCGGTCGGCACTGGAGTAAACGATGGCGTTCGACTTCACGTGTTTCACGATCCGCCAACCGAAGCGCATGGCGCGCATTTCTTCCTGAGTGGGCGGGCGCTTAGTGACGACTTTGCTTTCGAGATTGTCGAGGCCGAGGGCGGTGTGATCGCGGTCCATCACCATGATGCCACCGGGGCACGAGCGGATGACGGCGGATTTTTTCTCGGTCATGTAGGCGTCGTTCATTTTCATGAGACGCAGGTTTTTCTTCTTCTGGAGAAGGGCGCGGGCGTCGCTTTCAAACTCGGGAGCGATGATGACATCGGTGAAAATTTCCGAAATTACACGAGCGAGCTCAAGCGTGAGTGGGCGATTGCAGACGATCACGCCGCCGAACGGGGCTTGTCTATCAGTTTCAAAAGCTTTCTGCCAGGCGACGCGCAAATCCTCGTCGTCTTGGCCGACTCCGCAGGGGTTCGTGTGCTTGAGGATGGCGACGGTGGGGCGGACGAAATCAAGGATGAGATCGGATGCCGCCTCGATATCGAGGATGTTCGTGTAGCTGAGTTCCTTGCCTTGGACTTGGGTGAAAAACTGTTTGAAATCGCCGTAGAGCGAGCATTTCTGGTGCGGATTGTCACCGTAGCGGAGTTCCTGTTCGAGCGGCAGGCTGAGGGTGAAATTGCAGCCGGTGCCGGTGCGGCATTGGCCGAGGAAATCGGTGATGGCAGCATCGTATTGCGAGGTGCGGAGGAAAACCTTCACGGCTAACTGCTCGCGGAATCCCTTGGTGGTATTGCCGTTGTTTTCCTTCATTTCCTCGATCACCTTCGCGTAGTCTGCGGGATCGACGATGACGGTGACGCTGGCGTGGTTTTTCGCCGCGCTGCGGAGCATGGAAGGTCCGCCGATGTCGATGTTTTCGATTGCTTCTTCCAGCGTGACGTCGGGTTTGGCGACGGTTTCCTCAAATGGATAGAGATTCACGACCACCAGATCGATCGGCGGAATGTCGTTCGCCTTGGCTTGGGCGACGTGCTCCTTGTCGTCGCGACGATGGAGCAGTCCGCCGTGGACTTTCGGGTGGAGCGTCTTGAGGCGACCGTCGAAAAGTTCGGGCGCGCCGGTGAATTCGGAAACGTCGATGACTGGGAGGCCCGCCTCGCGCAGGGCCTTGGAGGTGCCGCCGGTGGAAAGGAGTTCGACTCCGAGATCGTGGAGTTCCTTGGCAAACGCGGCGAGGCCGGTTTTATCGGAAACAGAGAGAAGGGCGCGGGTGATGGGCATAAAAGTTCGTTCTCGGAGTTGATTTCCAATCGGCAGGTAGCCGACCAGCGAGGCACCCCGTAACGAACCCACCGCCCCCGGGCAAGCGGAATAGAGGGCGCGTGGGAGGGGGGGAATTACGCCAGAGAAGCGCAGAACTCCCGGAACGCCCGCGTTTCCTCGTCGCTCGCCACCCCAGCCACGATATGCCCGGCGAGGCTGTGGACGATTTGATGCTGGGCGGGCGGGAGATCGAGATTACGGATGACCAAGGCAATCACCGAACTGAAAGTGTTTCCATTGTAGAGACAGAATGGTGCCATCCGGTGGCACCGGCGGCACAAGTCCACAGCATCATCTAGACTCATTGGTTCGTGATACCGGCTTTCCCACAGAATCTTGGTCGCTTCGTGGCCGTCGGAGGTGGGCTTGTGCAGCGCATTTTTCGCTGCACAGAGCATGGCATTTTGGGCGGTCACCATTTCCCATGTAAATCGTGCCAGCCATGGTTGGATGCTTTCCACGGCCTACTTTTTGGGAGTTTTGCTGTTGTCCTTGATGCGCTGCAATTCCTCCACGCCCTCACTCTTCAAATAACCTTTTCCAGTTTTTGCGTAGATCGGCTCGGCAACGAAGCGGTGTTGGATTCTCAAACCTTCGGCGACCAATTGCTGGAACAGAGGATCTTCCAGCAGTTTTGGATCTATCGCTGGAGTGGTTTCTGATTTCATGCTGGGAAAGATAGCAGTTTTGGAAGAATCACGCAATCCGCTTTTCCCGGCCGCCTCACTCGCACTCGATCACCAGCAGCGAGACTCCCTGACGCGGCAAGGCGAAATTCACGGTCGCGGAGGTGTTGGCGATGGGCGTATTTTTCTCAGGCTCGAGGGTGGCGAGTTTGCCAGCGGCTTCGAGATCGGTGTATTGGGCGGGCGTCGGCTTTTGAGGTTCTCCGAGGGCTTTCCATAGGGTGAAGGCGTTGCTGTGCGTTTCGTCGATGCGGTAGTGGGTCACCTTCGCCTGGGCGCTGGCGGCGGGCAGACCGGGGACCGTTAGTTTGATCGCGGCGTCTGGGCCGGTGAGGTCGTCGTCATGATAGTGCCAGACGAGCACGCTGATTTTTTTCCCATCGCGGCTGGCGAGCGCGGCAACGTCGGGCTGATTGCGGACGCCGTTTTTCACGATATCATCCAGCGGGATTTCCCTGTCGCTGGTGGTGGTTAGGCGATCGCCAGTCATCTTGCTCATCATGCGGAAGACGTTGAGCACCGGGTGGTCGATGCCGTTGCTAGCGAGCACGCGGAAGCCAGCGAAATACGGCTGGTCCTCGAACTCGAACGCCCAGGTGAGCGCACCTTCGAGATTCACGCCGTGTTTGTCGGCGAGTTCGTATTTTCTAGCAAAACTCGCGGCGGTGTAGCTGGAATACATCGTGCCATTCCGATAGCCGTTCTGCGGTCCCTGGCAGGCGGCGCAGCCTTCGGGATCGGACTCGCCGATGACGATGGGCTTGTCCTTGAGTTCGGGAAATTTTGCGATTACGGAAAATGCGCCGTCGATGTCCTTGAGCTGGCTGGAAATCCCCATCCGCACGTGGCCGTCCACGAACTTCGGTTGGCCCTTCGCGTGGAATGATAACAGATCGATCGGCGTGCCTTGTTTGCCCGTCACCGCGTTGGTGCCGGAGACGCAATGTTGGAGAAATTTCTCCAGTTTTTCTCCTCCCGGACCGCCGGCGGTTTCCGGGCCGCCGATGCGTGCGGTCGGTAGGGCGCGGCGCACGCCTTCCACGGAGTAGTCGTAGAGTTGATAGAATTCCTCCTGCGTGCCACGCCAGTAGGCGATGTTAGGCTCGTTCCAAAGTTCCCACCACCACGTCTCCACCTCCTCGCGGCCGTATTTTTCGACACAGTGTTTCGTCCACTGATAGCAGAGTTCCCCCCACTTCGCGTAATCCTTCGGCGGATAGGTCCAGCCCAGATAGATGGTGTTGTATTTCGCCTCCGGCGTCCAATGATGGCGGTAGGGCTCGGGCTTGATAGAGAGGGCCTGCGGCATGAAGCCGAGCTGCACATACGGCCGCACGCCGCGCTCCAGATAGGTGTCGAAAATGCGGTCGGTGATGGTCCAGTCGTAGATCGGTTTTCCATCGGCATCTTCGGTGTAGGCGTTCGTGCTGCCCCATTTCAGATCGGGTGTGCCATCGCCGGTGGTGAGTAGATTGTGGGCGCGGAAATAGACGCCTTTCGGTTTCAGTTCACCGAGCTCGGCGATGAGTTTTTTGCCGTCCTTCATGTAGGCGTAGTTCGGCTCGTCCGCGCCGAAGTAGCGCCAGATCGGCTTGAGAGGGCCGAGCGGCTTCGACGCATCGACCGTGATGTTGACGGGAAATGGCTGGCTGTCTTGGGCGAATGCACCCGTGGTGGAGGCCAGTCCGAGCGCGGTGAGGGAGGTGAGGAGGAGGCGCATGAGGTTGGAGTGTTGGGTTTTTGGAAACCGGTTTGCCGGATCGCCGGAATGATCACCGGACTAAGAGCACAAAATAACAGGGCGCACGATAATTTCTTTGGGGTGGGGAATCTTGCACACCTGCGTCAATCTTTTGCAAAATCCGGACACTGATGAAATGGACCGGCCGGGCATACCGTTTCAAACCCACTCATGCCGCTGTCCTCAGATTCTGCCCCGGCAAGCGCGTTTCAGCCGAATGTCTCCATCCGCGAGATCCTGCGGCCGTTCGATGGGATTACCGGGCTTTTTTACATCGTGAAGGATCATCTCAGCCGGGTAGTCGCGATCAGTCCGGAGTCGGTCCAGCGCATGGGCTACCGCCACGAAAACGAAGTGCTGGGGAAACTCCCTGGCGAATACCTCCCGCCCGAACTCGCCACCCACAAATATCCGCTGCGGGATGGCGATGGCAAGGTCGTCGGGGTAATCGCGATTTTGCAGAATCTGGACATCCGGGAAAAGCGGTATGCGCATCTCGGGCCGGTCGGTGATGCCGCTGATCACATTCGCACCCATCTGGGAGAACCTCTGATAGTGGGGGAAATCGCCCGGCTGGCCGGCTATTCCGAGCGCCAGCTCCAACGAAATTTCCGCCGGGTCTTCAGCCAGACGATCCAACAATATATCATCGCGAGCCGCATCAACGCCGCCATTCACGAATTGACCGTTGGCGGCGCAGGCATCAGTGAGATCGCCTTGAAATTCGGTTTCAGCGATCAGAGCGCCTTCAGCAATTGCTTCAAGCGCTTCACCGGCCAACCGCCGCACGCGTATCGGGTGAGCGTGCTAGCAGTTGGATGACGGGATCACCCTCTGGCCAACCCGCCGATCACCGGAGCGAGGAAGGCGAGGGCGAACATGCCGATCCAAAGACCGGTGATGACCTTTCCCGCAGTGTCCAGAGTCCGGTGGTCCTGGTAACCGGCGGGGCAGGCAATCAACCGCCAGTGAATCCAAATGTTCATGAAGGGAACCAATGCCCATAAGATGGCCCAACCGGACATGCCGAGGTTGGTGATGCGTTTCACCGCGAGGAAGAAGAAGCCGATCACAAACAGAAGCCCGACCAGCAATCCGGCCGCGGCGGCACCACCTCCTTGATTGGTTCCCAATGCGGCAAAGATGATCGCAATAAGGATGACGTAGAAAACGATGCAGAGCGCCATCGAGATGAGGAAGTAAGCCAGTCTGCCGATACCGGGATAGTCCAAAGCCACAATCTGGTCGGCGGTGACGGGGCCTTCTTGTTGGTCGTCCTTACTGAAATACCATGAACTCATCGTCTCGTTTGTTGCTCAGCTGGGGTGCAGGATGTCAAGCACGCGGGTTCACACCATTTCCGCCGCCTTGGCGATTTGAAGCAACTTCGCTTCTCCGATGTGAAGGCCGGTTCAGGCAACCTCCATCATTGGATGAATGCGGGATTTGGGCAGAGGTTTGCCAGATAAACTCAGGTGCTCGATGACATCGTCAACGATTTCACAGAGCTCGCCATAGTGTTGGACTGGATCGGCACCATGAATGCCAGTGATGAGATCGGGGCATTTTCCTAGATAAGTTTGATCCTCTTCGCTCCATTCCACCCATTTGTGATATTGGTCAGACGTTTTCATGGTTCGATGGTTTCGATGGCTTTCTTGATTACCAGCCTCCAGCCAAACGTCGTGCCGATATTGCTTAGCGGGAGACAAATCCATTGACAAAGTCACGATGGGTTCGGATCTTCTTGGGGAAAATTTGAGAATGAGGACATTTTGGAATTTGGCTATTACGGTGGTTTCATCGGCTTTCTGCGACTTGCATGCTGCTCAGCTCCCGGTAAGTGCGGCAGCGATGTGGACAAGACTGTGCGAAGTACACGGTGCAGTAGATATTCCATCAGTGATGACTCGAACGGAAGCATCGATTCCTGAAAGAATTCAGGATGCAGTGCTCAAACCGTCGAAGAAAAAGAACGAGGTCTATTTTACCCTGCCATCCTATGTGGTGGAAGGCGGCAGCCCTGGCGTAGTAACAGTGAGATTTGCCTATCCTTTGCCGATTCCATTCAAGTTTGAAGTTGTCGCCAAGCCTAAGAAACTTGTAAGCGCTCCAAAAACGGTGGTGATGGGGGCTGGGAAAACTTCGTTGAGTTTCAAATTCACCGTCAAGGATGATAAGATTACCTGCTTGAATAGGCTTGTAGGCATCGAATTGTATGGTGTTGATTACAATTTCTATGCTTCCAACGTGACGCGCCTCTTCGATGACGAGAGCCCGCCGACTATAACTATGACGCTGCCCACCGAGTTTAAGGAAGGGGACTCCACCAAACAGATAGGTACGATCACGCTGAATCATTCGTTGACACAAGATGGTTTTATCGACCTCGTCCAATCGCCGCTGGATCAACTAGACATGCCTAACCAAATTTTGGTTCGGGCGGGAAAGACACAGGTGAAAATCCCGATGTCGGCAAAAGATGACAGTAAAATCGATGGTGACCTTGCTGTCTCAGTGTTCGCGATGGTGGGAACTCGCAAGATGGCCAAAAGGCAAGTCAAGGTGCTGGACAACGAGACTAGCCAACTGAATCTTACACTGCCCGCTAACCTGGTGGAAGGCACGAAAGGCAACGGAACGGTGAGCATTTCGGGAAGTCTCCGCAAGGACCTTGTGGTGACTCTCTCAGATGCGAATCACCCGAGCCTGAAGCTGCCGGACACTGTAATTATTCTTGCTGGCGAAACATCAGCGACTTTCGCGTTCTCCAGTCCAGATAACAAGCTGCGTGACGGGAGTCGGAGAATCACCGTTTCCGCAAAAGCCGAAAAATTCACAAGCATCATCCATGAGCTGGTAGTGCTGGACAATGATCTGGGCAGCTATCGCATTTCTGGATTTGACCGCATTCTAGATCCTAGTGTCCCGCTGAAGATCACAGTTACCGCCATCGATGTGGAAGGTAATGTGATCGCGGGATTTTCTGGCACTGTGAATCTAAATGCGATCATGGCCGGAGGTGCTAGTATGTCGCTAGCTCCATCCGTGGTGATGTTGAAAGCCGGATTGTGGACCGGAAATGTGACGGTGCCTGCTACGGCGTCCCTGATAACCGGCTTAGGGGTCAGTGACACACTTGGTGTGAAAGGGAGCACGGTCGATTTCGACACCTTGCGCACCCTTGATCTCAAGCCTGCCGATATGTTGTGGGATGATACCCACCACCGTATTTTGGCAAGTATCCCTGCCAACTCCACCGGAGCGCGTGCCAATCAGGTGGTGGCGATCAATCCGGAATCGTTACAAATTACCGGCAGCATCGCCATCGGTCAGGATCCGTTCAAAATGGCGATGACTAGCGGCGGGGAATATCTGTATGTCTCGCTTAAAACGAATGGCACTATTGCGAAGATCGATCCTGCGACGATGACAGTTATCTCGACCTTCGCGGTGGGCAGTGAGGAGACGATGGGGGCGCTCTATGCGGCTGATCTAGAGGCGGTGAATGGGCAGCCCGATCTGATCGTCGCGACCCGGCAGCCCATCCTAGCAGGAGCGGTGAGGAATACGGTAGCAGTTTATGACAACGGCATTGCGAGGGCTGCCGCAACGCCGATCATTGATGGTTTTGATTTTCTCCTTCCGTCGGCGGATCCCACGGTTTTCTTTGACCTGAACAGCCGATATAGTGATAACCTCTATGAATCCAACCGCCTCCTCAAACTCAACGCAAACGGCGTAGCGGAGGTGGAGGGGAGCATGAATTCAGTAAAATTCACATCGCTTTCAACCAACGAACGCAGCGCGGGCAACACAATCTATTTTCCTAACGGTGGTGCGGCGCTCGACGGTCTGACGATGAAAAAGTTTGCGAAATACTCAATAGGAGGGCCCATCTGTCCGGATATGGATGGCAATCGAATTTTCTGGATGGAATTAAGTTCAGCCGACAATTTCACTGCTTCTAGGATCGTGGCTTACGATCCGTCCACGCAGAACCTGATCCGCCAGCTTGCGTTGCCTAAAATAACAGAGGACGTTCATAACTTCATGCGATGGGGGAAAAACGGTCTGGCTTACACTACGGCGGCGGGGATCACCCTCGTTCATAGTCCCCGCCTTGTGCCCAGCGGTGCTACAGCAGCTCTCGCTACTACCATCGGTGAGTTGCCGAATCCTGTCTCCGTTGGAGGGTCGGTCACCTTCAAGATAAACGTGACGAACCATGGTCCTGATATCGCACGCGATGCGTTTCTATCTACCGGATTTACTGGTGCAGTGACAATCAAAAGTGCATCAGCCACCAAGGGATTTTATGAAATCAAGGGGGAAGGAATCAGCTTCGCGATGGGTGATCTACCTGTTGGTTTATCAGCTTCATTTAATATTACGGTGAGTTCAGCGGTAGCTGGAAGCGTGGTATGTAATGCGATACCTGGCTCGGATGCCATCGATCCGGATTTTTCAAACAGCGCTGCATCTCGATTGGTGAATTTCGGGTATCGGACAGGAACCGACGTGACCAACAAAATTGGGTTGGTGGTCAATAGTCAGGTTTATGATCCCAAGCGGAATTTGATTTGGGTGACGGTGCCCGCTTTTGACCGTCACTTCAATCCCCCAAGGCGCGTCGATCCTCCCTTCTCTAGGTCGGTTGTCTCCATTGATCCCCGCACAGGATGGGTCTCCGATCCCATTGCGCTGGGCGGAGATCCGTGTTCAAGATCTATGAATCTATCTGCAAACGGCCGCTATCTTTACGCGGGAATTCAAAATGCGGGGGAGGTATGTCGCATCGACCTCGAAGCCAACCCAGTCGAAATCCTGCGGATCAATTTGCCGATTAATCCGTATGGATGGACCTACGATGCAGGTGCTATTGAGGTGCTTGATGGAGACGGCACCAGCATCTTATTAACTAGCAGCGCGGGGGAGTCCGTGACCGTGATCGACGGGATAACTCCGCGGCCTGTCCAAGTAATTGAAAATGCTGGGATGGGGATAGATGAGGTGAGGGAACTCCGGCGGACTTCGGATCCGCAATTATTTATTGGGTATGCTCAGAATAAATTATGCCAGCTTTCTTTGGCGAGCGACGGAGTGAGAGTCACTCGGAGGCGCGAACAGCCTTATGGGGTGCGCCCAGGAACCTTGGGAGATGGCGAGTTATGGCTCTGGGGAAAAGTTCTGATGTTTGTGGAGGGTCTCGGGGAGAAATTTGACCTCATACCATGGGGAATCTACCAGGCGTCTGTTTATGATGCCGCCAACCATAAAGTATTCGTCGTGGGAGAGAAGACCATTCAAGGATTTGATGCTCTAACTTGTTCTTCGTTCGGATCATTCAAACTGGCTGACTACGATTGGGAGATTGGTGCGGACTCCTTTGCGCGCTGGGGAAGTGACGGGTTTTCAATTGTAAACTACGATGGAATGATTGTGGGACGATGGTCCTTGGCCGCTCCCGTGGTTTCGCCAAAATTGGCGAAATATATGTCAGGAATTTTGCCAGTCGATTTCACCATCGATGCCGATAGTGATGGCATACCGGATGTCTTCGAAAATCTGTATGGCACCTCGCCCACGCAGTTTAACGCGAATCCGCTGAAACTCAGCACAGTCACTACGAATGAACAGACCGTCATTCACGTCACTTTCCCGCGCCGAGCGGGGATTGTGATGCCCGCCTACGGCTACGAAATCAGCAGCGATCTCGCCATCTGGTCACCGGTTGGAAGCGTCTCGGAATCAGTTCTCTCGACACAAGTTGTCGATGGCGTTGTGATTGATAACGTTGATGCTGCGATCACGGCTCCGCAGTTGAAATCGGGATTCGTGCGTTTGAAGTGGATGCAGAACTAAGCATTTTTCCTTTAGCTGCCCAAGATCAGGAAGCAAGGAATGCCTGTGTCACGCCTCGGCCGCTTTTGCGATTTGGAGGAGCTTCGCCTCTCCCAGATGCGGGCCGAGGATTTGGATGCCGACGGGGAGTTGTTTTCCATCGTCTGATAGAACCGTGCCGCAGGGGACGGAGATGCCGGGGATGCCTGCTAGGTTGGCGGCGATGGTGAAAATGTCAGAGAGGTATTCCTGGAGCGGATCGGCTCCGGCGCTGCCGATTTTACGGGCCGGGCTGGGGACGACGGGGGAGAGGATGGCGTCCACTTTCAGGAAGGCGTCCTCGAAGTCGCGGCGGATGAGGGTGCGGACTTTCTGGGCGCGGCTGTAGTAGGCGTCGTAGTAGCCGGAGGAGAGAACGTAGGTGCCGAGGATGATGCGGCGTTTCACTTCCGGGCCGAAGCCTTGCTCGCGGGATTTTTTATAGAGATCCAGAATGTCGGCGGGGTTGGCGGCGCGGTGACCGTAGCGGATGCCATCGAATCGGGAGAGATTGGAAGAGGCTTCGGCCGGTGCGATGACGTAGTAGGTGGCGACGGCGTATTCGGTGTGAGGGAGGGAAATTTCGACCAACTCGGCACCTTGGGCGGCGAGGGACTGGATGGCTTTTTCCACTTGGGCGCGGACGCCGGGGTCGATGCCATCGCCGAAGTATTCCTTCGGGATGCCGAGTTTCATGCCTTTCACGCCGTCATTGAGAGTGGCCAAATAATCGGGCACTGGGACGTCGAGGCTGGTGGAATCCGCAGGATCGAATCCGGCGATGGCTTGCAGGATGAGCGCCGCGTCTTCCACGGATTGCGTGAGCGGGCCGATCTGATCGAGCGAAGAGGCGAAGGCGACGAGGCCGTAGCGGGAAACGCGGCCGTAGGAAGGTTTCAGGCCGACGACGCCGCAATGCGAGGCGGGTTGGCGGATGGAGCCACCGGTGTCGGAGCCGAGGGCGGCGAGGGCGGTATGATCAGCGACGGCGGCGGCGGACCCACCGGACGAACCGCCGGGGATGCGGGTGTGGTCGTGGGGGTTTTTCGTGACGCCGAGGGCGGAGTTTTCGGTGGAGGAGCCCATCGCGAATTCGTCCTGATTGAGGCGGCCGAAGGGAATGGCGCCGGCGGCGCGGAGTTTCTTGATGACGGTGGCGTCGTAGGGCGCGATGTAGTTTTCGAGAAATTTTGAGCCGCAGGTGCATGGCTGGCCGAGCACATTCATGTTGTCCTTGATGGCGATGGGGATGCCGCCGAGGGGGAGCGAGAGATCGGCGTTCGCGGCTTCGGCGAGGGCGGCTTCGAGGTTATGGGAAAGGTAGGCACCGGTGGCTCCATCGCGGGCGGAGATTTCCCCGGCGAGTTTTTCCAGAATGGCGGCGGGCGTGATTTCTCCGGCGGTGAGTTGCTGGCGGAGTTGGGAAATGGTCATGGAAGGGGATTTGAGATTTGAGATCTGAAATTTGAAATCCTTACGCGTCGGTGACGACTTTCGGGACGCGGATCTGGCCTTGGGCTTGGTCCGGGGCGTTTTGCAGGACGGCTTCTGGGGTGAGGCTGGTGTGCGGCGTGTCATCGCGCATGCGGCCGAAGACATTGGTGGAGTGGGCGGAGGCGTCGATGCCGGAAACGTCGAGCTTTGAGAGCGTTTCCACATAGCCGAGAATGGCTTCGAGCTGGGGCTGGAACTCGGCAACCTCCGCGTCGGAAAGTTCGAGGCGGGCGAGATTGGCGACGTAGCGGACATCGATGTGGCTGTGCGACATGGGCGGAGCGTCTTGAAATGGGTCGGCTTTTCCAAGTGCCAAGTGAGGCGAATGAGAAACTGCGGAAACTTTTTTCAAATTCTTTGAACGTCCGGAAAGGTTAAGGGTCTTATCCCTATGAAAGCAGCGAGCAATCGCTCTTTTGCACGTAAGGGTGCAACAGCATAGTTGTCTGACAATTCCACGGGTGTGGGTGAGGAAGACGATTTAAGCCGTCGGGGAAGGGACTCCCCGGCGGCCTTTTTTTTTGCCCGAGTGGCAAAAGTGTTAGGTGGGTGGCGATTTGATGGGGATTTTGGAAAAATTTCAGAAACCTTTGAACGTTTGGTTATCCTGAATGTCTTATCACTATGAAAGCGACGAGCGATCGCGTTTTCATGTAAGGGTGTAACAGCACAGTTGTCTGCCGATCCTACGGGTGTGGGTGGGGTAAGACGATTTAGGCCGTCAGGGAAGGGACTCCCTGGCGGCCGTTTTTTTGCCAGGATCTCACGCTGGTCTATTTTGAAAAATCTCCGGCACTCCACACGCCGCGCCTAACAAGCTTCCGATGAATGCACCGCGGTGGCAGTTGTCACCGCCGACCATGGCGTTGGCGGTGATTCCGGAAGCGAAGTCATCGTGATATTTCCACGTGAGGTAGAGCGCTGCTGGCATGGCCTCGGCGATATAACAGGCAGGGCTGAAGCGGGCACCGATCACCTGCTCGTCCGGCTGGTCCCGCCATGATTCCGCTTTGTTGCCGGAGATCCAATCGCCTGCCTCCCGCCGGATCGCCTCTCGTAGTGGTTCGCCCTGATTCAGCGCAAAAAGCAGCCGGACTAAGGTGTCCGCCGCGCGGAGGACGTTTGCGTGGGCGTGCGTGAGGCCAACGTGTTCCTTCACGATCTTTCGCAGCTCCTCGCGCGGAATTTCGCCAAGTGCTGCGATCAATGCGGGCACGGTGGCGAGCCCGCCGATGTGTTCGTCGCTGATTCCACATTTGCGGGGCGGCTTCCCTTGCGCGTAGCGGGTGAAAAACGCTCGGTGGTATTCCTCCACGTAGGTATCGCGGTGCCAACTTGGCTCTAACATTCGTGAAATGTAACGCTCCAGCCAAGCATCCGCATCGTAGCCGCCGCGTTGGCGCACCAGCGAAAAGAGCTCAGAGGCGAGTTTGAAATTCAGCGTGTTTTCCCCAGCTTTGAGAAATTGGTGATAGTGCACATCTCGCTGTCCCCAATATTCCGACTGCTCTCGCAGGATGTCGCCGCGTTCGTTCAGGGGTGTGTAGCTGGACCGCCAGAGGATGCTGCCCGGGTGGGGATTCCGCGGGGCCATGAAATGATCGACCGCGCCGTAGTCTCGCCGTAAAGCCGCGCGATCGTAATACCAATGCACCGGCATCGCGAGTGCGTCCGCGGCGAGCGCTCCGTCATGGGCAGCTTTCATTAGATCCATGACCGCTCGTTAAGCGTGGAATCCGACGGCGCAACCCATGACGCGCGATTCTCACTTGCCGAGCGCTTTGTCCACCTTCTCGCCGGCCTTTTCTACGGGGCCTTTCGGATCGACGGCGTCCTTCACATTTTCGACGGCCTTGTCCATGCTCTCGCCCGCTCTTTCAGCAGGACCCTTTTCCTTGCAGGAGGAAACAGTGGCGACTAACGGGAACAGGCAGATCGACATCATCAATGGCAGTTTCATGGTATGTTGGTATTGGTTAGAAAAACCGCGACCCAAATCGGAGCGCGATCATTCAGTAATTTCGCATAACCGTTCACTATTTCCAGCAACTTTCGTAAACAGCGCAAATAGCACGTTGGATCACGCATTCCGCACCCATTGAATGAAAATATTTTCTATTTGTAATCAATTAACTGTAAACGTGTTGCGAATAGAATAAGCGCACGAAAAAACTAACAGTCTGTACATTGTAAACGCTTTATTGCTCATTCCTTTTCAT